>JBBQWY010000111.1:0-1519 GCA_038210215.1 Steroidobacterales bacterium | reverse complement strand
CTGCAGATGTTCCTGAAGCAGCTCGAGCTGCTCGATCCGAACACCCTGGCCGCGATGTACCTGCGCGGCTTCATCATTCCGAACTACCCGTTCATCGGCTGGTTCATCACGCTCGGCGAGATTGCCGTGGCGATCGGGCTGCTGTTCGGCCGTTGCAGCCGTTGGGCGGACCTGCTGGCGCTGTGGATCACCATCGATATCGGCCTCGGCGGCTATTACGACGCGTCGCTGATTCAACCTGGCCTGATCGCGCTGCTGTTTGTCGTACTACCGACGGGCCACTGGCCGGGGCTCGATCGCCGCCTGCATCAGCCGTCACCCGCAGTCGATCTGGTTCAAATAGGAGTAGCATCGTCAGATCACGCTCGTGGACTGACCCGGAGGGCGGCCGATGATGACTACCCGTCGCGCCGTTATTGCGGCGCTGCTTCTGGGCTCGGTGAGCCTCTCCGGCTGCGCGTCAGATCGCGCGCAGCGCGGCGATGACCCACCAAGACTGGAGAGAAACGTGCTCGTGTTTGGCGGCACGGGACTGCTCGGCGCTGAAATCGTTCGTCGGCTGGTAGCGAGCGGCGACAAGGTCGCAGTGTTTGCGCGCGCCAACTCGGATCGCAGCGCACTGGCCGGACTCCCCGTGAGCTACGTGATCGGCGATCTGATGGAACCGGACAGCATCCGCAAAGCCTTCAAGGACGGCGATTTCGATCTCGTCGTGAACGCGGTGCGCGTCGAAGACGGTGACGCCCGCTTCTACGAAAAATCATTGGGACCGATGCTCCAAGCCGCAAGCGCCGCGCGGATTGACCACTTCCTGCATCACGGCGCAGTCGGTGCCGGCGACAACGTCGCCAAGTTCACGAGCCTCGGTTGGGACAAGGTTCCGGGGTTGCTCGACCGGCTCCGTGACCAGGGCGTCGGTGAGCAACTGATCCGCCAAAGCGGTGTGCCGTTCACGATCATCCGCAACAGCCGGATCTACCCCGACGGCACGCCGTCGACGGGGCGCGCTTCCCTGACCGAAGACGATTCAGTGTTGACACCGATGACGCGCGCGGATCTGGCGATCTTCACCACGCAGTGCCTCGGCAATGTCGCCTGCTTTGGCCGCGTCTACCACATCAATGATCCATCGCTGGCATGGCCGCCGCCCCAGGTTCAGCCTCAGGTTCAGCCTCAGCCTCAGCCCTCGCGATAGATCCACTCCAGCAGCGCATCGTTGGCCGGATTCGCAGCACCGGCATTGGGATGGTTGACGATGGCGACGATCACATAGCGCCGACCGCTCTCGGCACGTACGTAGCCGGCGATCGCGCGCACGCCCTGCAGCATCCCGGTCTTGATGTGGGCAGATCCCGCCGCGGCACGGCGCGCACGCATCGTGCCATCGACGCCAACGACCGGCAGCGAGGCCATCAGCTCCGGCATCTGTGGACTTGCGTACGCGTCGGCGAGCACCGCCGCCATCGTTGCCGCGCTGATCCGCTCGATCCTGGACAGTCCGGCACCGTTCTCGAGCACC
>JBBQWY010000110.1:0-1761 GCA_038210215.1 Steroidobacterales bacterium | reverse complement strand
TGGGACGCGACGACTTCGGAGATGTCCTGCACGGTGACCGTGCTACCGAGCGCGGTGATGCCGTCGGTCATCATCGTCATGCAGAACGGGCACGCGACCGCGATCGTCTCGGCGCCCGTCGCCACCAGCTCTTCAGTGCGTTCGATGTTGATGCGCTTGCCCACCTTCTCGTCCACGAACATCCGGCCGCCACCGGCGCCGCAGCAGAGACCGCGGTCTTTGGTGCGCGCCGGCTCGACGAGCTTGAGCACCGGCAACGCACGGCGCAACGTCTCGCGTGGGGCGTCGTACACGTCGTTGTAGCGGCCCAGGTAGCACGAGTCGTGATAGGTCATCGTGAGCTGCTTGCCGTGGTCCGTGTTCAGCGGCACCAGGTTGGCCTCGAGCAGCCGCTCGATGTACGTGGCATGGTGGATCACCTCGTAGTTGCCGCCGAGCTGCGGGAATTCATTGCCCATCTGGTGAAAACAATGCGGGCAGAAGGTGACGATCGTTTTCACCTCGTAGCGGTCCAGCGTTTCGATCGTACCCTTGGCCAGCATCTGATACAGGTACTCGTTGCCGAGTCGGCGGGCCGGGTCGCCATGGCAGGTCTCTTCCTGACCCAAAATGGCGAAGTCGATCTTGGCGGCCTGCAAAATACGCGCGAACGCGACCGTAATTTTCTTGGCCCGATCGTCGAAGCTGCCCATACAGCCCACCCAGAACAGGATGTCGGGGCGCTTGCCGGCCGCGAACACTTCGGCGTATGTCGGGATGTTCAACCCTTCGCTCCACTGCGCACGATCGGCGGGGCTGAAAGCCCACGGCGACGCGTTCGTCTCGAGCGATTCGAACGTCGGCTGCACTTCCTCGGGGAAGCGGCCCTCGTTCAGCACCAGTCCGCGGCGCAACTCGTTGATGATGTCGAGCTGATCGATGCTGACTGGGCACTCCGTCACGCAGGCACGGCAGCTGGTGCAGGCCCAAAGCTCGTCCTCGGTGATGTAGTTGTCGAGCAGCACGTTACCGAGCGCCGCCTGGCCGCCGTCGATCGAAAGCATGATGGCGGCACTGCCCGGCACATCGAGCTCGCCGACCAGCAACGGCGCTTTCTCCATCAGGCGGCGGCGCGTATCGACCATGATCTTGCGCGGGCTCAGCGCCTTGCCGGTGATGTTGGCTGGGCAGACTGCGGTGCAGCGGCCACACTCGGTGCAGCTGTAGCCGTCGAGCAGATTCTTCCAGCTCAGGTGATCGACGTCGCTCGCACCAAACTGCTCCACCTCGGCCTCGAGGTCCATCGCCTTCATCACGCCCACCTGTGCTGGCCCGCTGGTATCGCTGAACCAGACGTTGATCAATGAACTGACCACGTGCAGGTGCTTCGAATACGGCAGGAAGTTCAGAAAGCCCAGCACCAGCAGCGCATGCGTCCACCAGCTGATGGCGAAGGCAGTGTGCGTGCCACCCACGTTCACGAGCGTGCTGCCGAGCGCCGTCGAGACCGGGCGGAACCAACCGTACTGACCGGCGTGCACGACCGGGTTCGAGGCGTACTCGAACGCACCGGTGGTGTAGATGGTCAGCATCAGCGTGCCGATCACGCTGAGGATGACGATCGCCTCCGTGTTGTGAATCTCCTTGCCTTGCAGGCGCTTCGGCGGCGACACGATGCGGCGCCAGAGCAGCCAGCTCACGGCAACCAGCACCACCAGTGCAAACACTTCCTGGCTGAGCATGAACAGCTGCCAGATCGGACGCGGCAGGATGCGCTCGTAG
>JBBQWY010000109.1:0-1827 GCA_038210215.1 Steroidobacterales bacterium | reverse complement strand
CAACAACCGGAAGTACGCTGCGATCTGCCGCAGCCGTCAACGCCCGACAATGTCTTGGCGGCCATTGGACAACTCGCCGGCTCACTCGGCGCCGCGCCAGCTTGCGGCATCGCGCTGCCGGCTGTGGTGCAGCACGGCGTGACCCGCACCGCGAGCAATATTGACCGCAGCTGGCTCGGCTTCGATGCTCGATCTGCGGCGCGCGAGTTGCTGGGCGGCGAAGCTGCCGTCCTCAACGACGCCGACGCCGCCGGCCTTGCGGAGATGCGGCTCGGTGCAGGCCGCGGCAGTCAGGGCTGCGTGCTGATGCTGACTCTTGGCACCGGCATTGGAACGGCGCTTTTCGTCAATGGCGCGCTGCTGCCCAATACCGAGCTCGGGCATCTGCAGCTGCCGGGAGTCGTCGTCGAGGGCGAGCGCTACGCCGCGGCGCGCACGCGCACGGTGGAGCAGCTCGACTGGCCGTCATGGGCTGCCCGGCTCAACCGCTACATCGCTGAAATGGAGCGCCTGCTATGGCCCGATCTGGTTATTCTCGGCGGCGCGGTCGCCGAGCACTTCGAACTGTATCGCGGCGCGCTGCACACCCGCGCGGAGCTCCGGCGAGCGCATTTTTGCGGCCAGGCGGGCTTGATTGGCGCGGCCCTGGCTGCGGTCGAAGGGCGAAATTGATGCACATGCAAGCATGAACCTTCGCAGCAAACTTCCTGACGCACGTACGACCATCTTTACGGTCATTTCGCGGCGCGCGAATCAGTTTGGTGCGCTGAACATCGGCCAGGGCTTCCCGGATTTTCCGGCGGATCCTCGCCTGATCGACAAAGTCGCAGAGGCCATGCGAGAGGGGCACAACCAGTACGCAATGGGCGACGGCGTACTGCCACTGCGGGAGCAGATCGCGTTGAAGCTGGGCACGAGCTACGGCATCGAGGTGGACCCGCTCGAGGAGATCACCGTGACCTGCGGCGGCACCGAGGCGCTGTTTTCGTCGATCCAGGCGTTCGTGGGCCAGGGCGACGAGGTCATCGTCTTCGAGCCGGCGTACGACGCCTATGAGCCCGCTGTGAAGCTGGCAGGGGGTCGCTGCGTGCGCATTCCCGTGCTGCCACCGCAGTTTCGGATCGACTGGGACCAGGTGCGCGCCGCGATGACGCCGCGCACCCGGCTCGTGATCCTCAACAACCCGCACAATCCGGCCTGCGTCGTGCACGGGGCGGCGGAACTGGACCGTCTGGCTGAACTGATCCGTGACCGGGACATCTTCGTGCTCAGCGATGAAGTCTACGAACATGTGCTGTTCGACGGTGCGCGCCACGCAACGGTGCTCGCACATCCTGAACTGCGGGCGCGCAGCCTCGCGGTATTCTCCTTTGGCAAGACCCTGCATGTGACCGGCTGGCGCGCGGGTTACTGCGTCGCGCCACCGGCGCTGACGCAGGAGTTCCGCAAGGTGCATCAGTTCAACACGTTCAGCATCACATCGCCGATCCAGTACGGCATCGCCCGCTACCTCGCGGAGCATCCGGAGTCGTGGCAGGAACTCGGCGTTTTCTTTCAGGGCAAGCGCGATCGCTTCAATGCGCTGCTGCAGGGTTCGGGGTTTCGCGTGCTGCCCGCGCAGGGCAGCTACTTCGAGTTGCTGGATTTCAGTGATCTGTCCGGGGAATCAGACGTCGACTTTGTCGAGCGCCTGATCCGCGATGGCGGCGTGGCGCCGATTCCACTGTCACCGTTCTATCAGTCGCGCCCGGCCCTGTCGCTGCTGCGCGTCTGTATCGCCAAGCGCGACGAGACGCTGGCGCTTGCGGCGGAACGACTGCACGCCTT
>JBBQWY010000108.1:0-1957 GCA_038210215.1 Steroidobacterales bacterium | reverse complement strand
AGGGCCCGGGCAGCGGTCGTGAGTCCGCGATTCAGGCGCTCGCCTCGACGGGCCTCGTCGTCAAGTCAATCAAGGATGTCACGCCGATTCCGCACAACGGCTGCCGTCCTCCCAAGCGCCGGAGGGTCTGACCATGGCCCGTTATACAGGTCCCAGCTGCCGGCAGTGCCGGCGCGAAGGCACGAAGCTGTTCCTCAAGGGCACCAAGTGCTTCACGGAGAAGTGCCCGGTGGAACGCCGTCCGTACGCTCCTGGCCAGCATGGTCAGAGCACGGGCCGCCGCAAGAAGGTGTCGGAGTATGCCAAGCAGCTGCGTGAGAAGCAGAAGATCAAGCGCATGTATGGCATGAACGAGAAGCAGTTCCGCAACCTGTTCGAGAAGGTCGCGAAGCAGCCGGGCATCACCGGTCACAACCTGCTCGCAAACCTCGAGAGCCGGCTCGACAACATGGTGTACCGCATGGGCTTCGCGGCCAGCCGCAAGGCGGCGCGTCAGCTCATCCGTCACCAGCACGTCGAGGTCAACGCCAAGCGCGTCGACATCCCGAGTTTCATCGTGCAGCCTGGTCAGGAAATCCGGGTGCGCCAGAAGTCGCGTGAGATGGCGGTGCTGGCCGAGGCGATCGAGAACGCCAAGCGTCAGCCAACGCTCGCCTGGCTGGCCGTTGATGCGGACTCGTTCAGTGGCCGTATGCTCGAGCGCCCACAGCGCGGCAGCATCCCGGTCGCCGCACAGGAACAGCTGGTCGTCGAACTGTACTCGAAGTAAGCCGGTCGCCGGCCGCTCCCTCGGGGGTGGCCGTGCGGCTGGGCCGGTGCGGCGCTTCGGCGCTGTGCCGTGATGTTGGGTCGGGACTCTCACTCCCATACGAGCTTGCCGCGCGTGAGAGGCGGGGCAAGGCGTTGTCAGCCACATCGGCGTGACAAGACCTCCTTTTCGCAATCAGATTTTCTATGGCTACCATTGATCTCCGCGGCCTTGTCCGCCCGCAGCTCGTCGAAGCGACGAAGCGCGAGGACAATCCGTACATTGCAGAGTTCCGCCTCCAGCCGCTGGAGCGTGGCTTCGGCCACACGCTCGGCAATGCCATGCGTCGCATGCTGCTGTCGTCACTCCGTGGTGCCGCCGTCTGGGGCTTCCGGATCGATGGCGTGGTCCATGAGCACCAGACGATCCAGGGCGTGGTGGAAGACGTACACCAGATCATCGGCAATCTGAAGTCGCTCGTCCTGATGCTGGACGACGATCTCGAGAACGCAGTCCTGCGCGTGTCGCTCAAGGAAGCAGGTGCCTTCTCGGCCGGTGCGCTGCAGCTGCCTGCCGGTGTGCGCGTCGTCGATCCCAATCATCACATCTTCACTATGCAGGACGATCGCGACATCACGGTCGAACTATACGTGAATGTGGGTCGCGGTTACGTCGATGCCGACCAGCACACGGTCGAGCGTGGCATGCCCGTTGACCTGGTTCGCATCGATGCGATCTACAACCCGGTTCGTCGCGCCAACTTCACCGTCGCTGAAACCCGCGTCGGCCAGCGCACGGACTACGATCGCCTGACCCTGACGGTCGAAACCGATGGCACCATTGCGCCGGAAGAAGCCGTCAGCTACGCCGCCGCACTCGCGCAGGCGCACTTTCAGTACTTCGCCAGCTTCGGCAGCAGCTCCGCGGGCAGCCTCAGCACCGGTGATGTCGACGGAAAGGGCATCCTGCTCTCCGAACTCGCCGTCGCGATCGACGCGCTCGGCCTCTCGGTGCGGTCGGTCAATTCGCTCAAGAACAACAACGTCCGCTCGCTCGGTGATCTGGTCAGGCAGACGGAATCGCAGATTCTGCAGGTCAAGAACTTTGGCAAGAAGTCACTCGAGGAAGTCGCGGAACTTCTCGAGAATCGTGGTTTGAACTTTGGGATGCGGTACGAGGAAGCGGGGGACTTCGCGCGGGTGCTCGATT
>JBBQWY010000107.1:0-2099 GCA_038210215.1 Steroidobacterales bacterium | reverse complement strand
AGGCGGCCGCACGGCGCTGCGTACGGCGGTGGTGGTGACGCTCGGCCTGCTGCTCGGCGGCTGCATGGTCAAGGAAACCAAGCCGCTGCCGAAGCTCAATGCGGTGCAGGCCCAGCAGCAGATTCCTGACGAACAGCTGCTGGACGTGGCGGTCCGTGAATTCGACCCGGGCGTGCCTGAGGATCTCAAGGAAGACGAGGAAGCACTCGCCAAGAAGCGGATCTATCCCGATGTGCGGCGTGCGGAGGCACGACTGATTCCGCTGAACCTGCGCGAGACGCTCGAGGGGACCGGTCATTGGGGTCCGGTGCGGGTGGTTCCTGCTTCGGTGCAGTTCGTCGACGTGATCGTCACGGGTCGGATCGTCGAATCCACCGGCACGCAGCTGACACTCGAAGTCAGCGCGGCCGATTCAACGGGGCGAGTCTGGCTGGATCGCAAGCGGTATGAGAGCGAAGCGGATATCGGCTCGTACAAGACCGACGCGGCGCTGCGCGCGCGTGATCCGTTCCAGAATGTCTATTCGGCGATCGCCAACGATCTGCTTGCAGCGCGTCGTCAGCTGGCAGCAGCGGATCTCGTCGATATACGCCGAATCACATCGCTGCGCTTTGCGGAAGACCTTGCGCCAGAGGCGCTGAGCGGCTATCTGGCCCGTGAGTCGGGTGGCCTGATTCGCGTCTCGCGGCTGCCGGCAGTGGGCGATCCCACGCTCGCCCGCGTCGAGCAGATCCGCGCGCGCGATGCCGCGGTCATCGACACGATGGACGGCTACTACGGCAACTTCTCGGAGCGACTCAGCGATTCCTATGACGGCTGGCGCCGCACCAGCTACGACGCCATCGAGAAGGAAGACAAGGCACGCTCGCAGGCGCGCACGCGCACGGTGCTGGGTGCCGCCGCCGTGCTCGCCAGTATTTTCGTCTCCGGTCAATGTGCCCCGACCGACTACGACTGCCGTCGTATCGAGAGCGCGGCGCGCACCGCGGGAGCGGCCGGTGGCGTCGCGGCGGTGCTGTCCGGTATTCGCAAGTTTTCCGATGCCAAGGTCGCCGCACAGGAGGTCAAGGAGCTTGCGCTGAGTTTCCAGGGCGAGGCCGAGGTCCAGGTGGTGGAACTCGAAGGCCGCACGCTTAAGCTCAGTGGCACAGCCGAGGAGCAGTATCGCGAGTGGCGTCGCCTGCTCGGCGGAATCTATCGCGAGGAGTCCGGCGGCGTGGTTGCCACGCCTGCGCCCGCGCCCTGAGGGCGCGCTCCGCTACGGTGGCGGGCTGCGCTGCGGTAGCTTCTCTACAATAAGCCCATGCAGAAGTATCAAGAGGGCACGGAACTGTGTGGGCGCTTTGTCCTGCGGCAGCGCATCGGTGTCGGTGGTCACGCCGAAGTCTGGCGCGCGACCGACCTTGAGACGCATCACGACATCGCGCTGAAGGTCCTGCATCCGAGCCTCGTCCATTCCCCCGATGCCTGGCGGGCGCTGTGTCGCGAGCACGAGGTGGCGCAGCGTTTGTCGCATCCACGGGTTGCCGAGGTCGGTGAGCCGATCCGCGACGAGACGGCAGTCGTGCTACCCATGGCCTTGGCGCACGGCGATCTGCGACGGTTGCGCGGTGAAAGTTACACGCGGATCGTGCCACTGGCTATCGAGCTCGCCGGAGCGCTCTCCCATGCTCATGAGTGCGGCGTCGTTCATCGGGACCTCAAGCCCAGCAACATCCTGATCGACGAAGACGGCCACATCAGCATTGCCGACTTTGGCGTGGCTTCACTCGACGGCGAAGTGCCCGGAGCGGGTATGGGTTCGCCGTTCGCAGCGAGTCCGCAGCAGCTGCGCGGCGAACGACCTGTACCGGCCGACGACATGTACGCGCTCGGTTCGCTGCTCTACGAGCTGCTATCCGGCTACCCACCGTACTATCCGGACTTCGATGCCAAGCGCGCGCTGCAGGAACCGGTTCCCGACCTGTTGTCGATCCAGCCGATGCCGCCACGACTTGGCACACTGATCCTGCGCATGCTCGCGACCGATCCTCTGGAACGCCCGCAGTCGATGAGTGAAGTCCAGGAGGAACTCGGCGCAGCGTTGCTGGATACGTTGA
>JBBQWY010000106.1:0-2128 GCA_038210215.1 Steroidobacterales bacterium | reverse complement strand
GCAGCAGCCGAGCGAACACACGAACAGATGCCCGCGTTTTTTGACCACGTTGATCCGCTCCCCATCCGGGCGCGTCACGATGGCGATCCGTGACTCCTTCATAAAACTGGCTCCATTTCTGTTTCATCGATCTCTTCATCTTCAGGCTGACGTGCGCGTCGAACACTATGGATGATCCACGCAGCGCCGAACAGGGTGGTGGCGGTCAGCACAATCGCCGCGCCTGACGAGACATCGGCATAGAACGAGGCGTACAAGCCGACGATCCCGGACAAAATCGCGATCACGACGGCGATGACGAACATGCGCGACAGCCGCTGCGTGAGTAATGCGGCGGGCGGCGGCGGGGGTGATCAGCAGGGCGCTTGTCATGACCACGCCGACGACCTGAATACTGCTCACGACCGTGAACGCCAGCAGGACGAGCAGCAGATAGCGCAGTGCATTGGCGCGCACGCCGATCACTTCCGCGTGCGTCGGGTCGAACGAGGTCAGTTCGAGTTCCTTGTGAAACAGAACCAGCAGGATCAGCGTCATGACCGTGATACAGGCGATCAGCACGAGTTCGTCTGGGGTCACGCCTAACACATTGCCGAACAGGATGTGCGTCAGATCGCGGAACGAACGCACGGTGCTGATCAGCAGAATGCCGAGCGCGAACATCCCGGTGAACATGATGCCGATGGCGGTATCCTCGCGGATCGCCTCGCGCCGCGACAGCCAGCCGATGCCGAGCGCCGTCACCACCCCCGCGATCAGCGCGCCGCCGAACAGGTTCCACTGGTTCAGATAAGCGACGACCAACCCCGGTAGGACGGTATGGGCCAGTGCGTCACCGATGAAGGCCATCCGGCGCAGCACGACGTACACGCCGATGCTGGCGCACGACAGCCCGACCAGCACGGCGGCGATGAGCGCGGTCTGCATGAAGCCGTAGCGAAACGGCGCGATCAGCCATTCGATCACGTTCACACACTCACCCACTCACCCACGAACGCGCCTGGCGGAGCCGCGATCTCACGCCCATCCGCCAGATAGACGGCACTGTCGAAGTCGGTTTCCAATCGTCCCAAATCGTGCGTGGCGGCGATCACGGTTTTGCCCTGCCCGCGCAGATTTGCCAGCACACGGGTGATGATCGCGCGCGTATCGGCATCGACGGCATTCAGCGGTTCATCAAGCAGGAGCAGATCAGCCTCTTGCGCCAGCGCCCGCGCCAGAAGCGCGCGCTGCTGCTGCCCGCCGGAAAGCTGCCCGATCTGCCGCTCCGCCAGATTGCTCAGGTGAAGCTGATCGATCACGGCATCGACAAGCGCATGATCGTGCTTAGATGGACGGTTCAGCCAGCCGAGATGCACGTAGCGTCCGGTCAGAACCAGCCGCCGCAGTGTGATCGGGAAACGCCAGTCGATGTCGCCGCGCTGCGGCAGATAGGCGACGCGGTGATGACATGCGCCCGGCGCGTTGCCGTAGATACGAATCGCTCCAGAGCGAATGGGCAGTAGTTTCGCCACCGCCTTGAGCAGGGTCGATTTGCCCGCGCCATTCGCGCCCACCAATGCCACCCGTGCGCCCACCGGCACGATCAGGCTGACATCGCGCAGCGCCAGCCGCTTCGTCCCTGGATAGGCGACGGTCAGCCGCTCGACCACGAGCGCAAGCGCGCCGGGGATCGGGTCGTGGTGACGACCCCGGCTGTAGGACAGCATCGGTTCGCTCATAAAACGGAACTCTCTGATTCCTCGACGATCCATTCTGCAAACGGATCCTCGTAGCGCCGCCACTTCGCCCAGCCACGCGCCATCTCGGCATCGGTGAGCAGACAGCCGTCGAGCGTGTGCCGCACCCCCGCTTCATCCATCTCGATGCCGATCACGACGAGTTCCTGCCGCCGATCGCCGTACTCGCCCTCGAAAGTCGAATGAATTTCCGCCAGCAGCACCGGATCATCCGGCATTTCGTCAGCGGGCGTATTGACCCACCAGTCGCCGCCGTAGTCGAGCGTGATCACGTCGCCCGCCTGTGACCACACCCCGACCCTGTTGTGCCGCGTCGCCAGCCAGACAAAGCCTTTCGAGCGGATCACGCTGTCGAGCGCGTCGCTCTCCAGCGCCGCCATCAGCCGTAC
>JBBQWY010000105.1:0-2180 GCA_038210215.1 Steroidobacterales bacterium | reverse complement strand
CGATGCGGAAGGCGTGGCGCACGTCAGCGCCACCTTCAACAACACGACGATCACGATCACCGACGCGCGCGGCAACGCCGTGTCGTGGGGATCCGCCGGCAAGGCCGGCTTCAAGGGCTCCAAGAAGAGCACGCCGTTCGCCGCCACCGTCGCCGGTGAGCAGTGCGCGCGCGAAGCGCTCTCGATGGGGATGAAGCGGGTGCACGTGAAGGTGCAGGGCCCGGGCAGCGGACGTGAGTCCGCGATCCAGGCGCTCGCCTCGACGGGCCTCGTCGTCAAGTCCATCAAGGATGTCACGCCGATTCCGCATAACGGCTGCCGTCCTCCCAAGCGTCGGAGGGTCTGACCATGGCCCGATATACAGGTCCCAGCTGCCGGCAGTGCCGGCGCGAAGGCACGAAGCTGTTTCTCAAGGGCACCAAGTGCTTTACGGAGAAGTGCCCGGTGGAACGCCGCCCGTACGCGCCCGGCCAGCATGGCCAGAGCACGGGCCGCCGCAAGAAGGTGTCGGAGTATGCCAAGCAGCTGCGCGAGAAGCAGAAGATCAAGCGCATGTATGGCATGAACGAGAAGCAGTTCCGCAACTTGTTCGAGAAGGTCGCGAAGCAGCCGGGAATCACCGGTCACAACCTGCTCGCGAACCTCGAGAGTCGGCTCGACAACATGGTATACCGCATGGGCTTCGCTGCCAGTCGCAAGGCTGCGCGTCAGCTCATCCGCCACCAGCACGTCGAAGTCAACGCCAAGCGCGTCGACATCCCGAGCTTCATCGTGCAGCCTGGTCAGGAAATCCGGGTGCGGCAGAAGTCGCGTGAGATGGCGGTGCTGGCCGAGGCGATCGAGAACGCCAAGCGTCAGCCCACGCTGTCCTGGCTGGCGGTCGATGCCGAGTCGTTCAGTGGCCGGATGCTCGAGCGCCCCCAGCGTGCCAGTATCCCGGTCGCGGCACAGGAACAGCTGGTCGTCGAACTGTACTCGAAGTAAGCTGGTCGCCGGCCGCTCCTTCGGGGGTGGCCGTGCGTCGTGGCTGCAGGGCCGGTCCGGCGCTTCGGCGCTGCGCCGTGATGTTGGGTCGGGACTCTCACTCCCATACGAGCTTGCCGCGCGTGAGAGGCGGGGCAAGGCGTTGTCGGCCACATCGGCGTGACAAGACCTCCTTTTTGAACTCAGATTTCCTATGGCTACCATCGATCTCCGCGGCCTTGTCCGCCCGCAGCTCGTCGAAGCGACGAAGCGCGAGGACAATCCGTACATTGCAGAATTCCGTCTCCAGCCCCTGGAGCGTGGCTTCGGTCATACTTTGGGCAATGCCATGCGTCGCATGCTGCTGTCTTCGCTTCGTGGCGCCGCTGTCTGGGGCTTCCGGATCGACGGGGTGGTGCATGAGCATCAGACGATTCAGGGCGTCGTGGAAGACGTGCACCAGATCATCGGCAATCTGAAGTCGCTCGTCCTGATGCTGGACGACGATCTCGAGAACGCGGTGCTGCGCGTGTCGCTCAAGGAGGCGGGGGCCTTCTCGGCCGGTGCATTGCAGTTGCCCGCCGGCGTGCGCGTCGTCGACCCGAATCATCACATTTTCACCATGCAGGATGATCGCGAAATTGCGGTCGAACTGTACGTGAATGTGGGTCGCGGCTACGTCGATGCCGACCAGCACACGCTCGATCGTGGCATGCCCGTTGACCTGGTGCGCATCGATGCGATCTACAACCCGGTTCGCCGCGCCAACTTCACCGTGGCCGAAACCCGTGTCGGTCAGCGCACCGATTACGATCGCCTGACCCTGACGGTCGAGACCGACGGCACCATTGCGCCAGAAGAAGCGGTCAGCTACGCCGCCGCACTCGCGCAGGCGCACTTTCAGTACTTTGCCAGCTTCGGCAGCAGCTCTGCTGGCAGCCTCGGCACCGGCGATGTCGACGGGAAAGGCATCCTGCTCTCCGAACTTGCCGTGGCAATCGATGCGCTCGGCCTGTCAGTGCGCTCGGTCAATTCGCTCAAGAACAACAACGTTCGCTCGCTGGGTGATCTGGTGCGGCAGACGGAATCGCAGATTCTGCAGGTCAAGAACTTTGGCAAGAAGTCACTCGAGGAAGTCGCGGAACTTCTCGAGAATCGTGGTTTGAACTTTGGGATGCGGTACGAGGAAGCGGGGGACTTCGCGCGGGTGCTCGATT
>JBBQWY010000104.1:0-2260 GCA_038210215.1 Steroidobacterales bacterium | reverse complement strand
TACATTGCCGCGCCGGCGGCGATGCGCTCAGCCGTACCGGAGGCAAATCCGGCCGTATCGCTGACGGCATCGCTGGCGCTGACTTTTCCGTTCAATATTCTTTTCGGCATCCCGCTCTACGAGCGCATGGTGCAGAGCCTGATGGGAAGCACATGACCGGCATCGCACAGCACGTCCGCAAGCTCGTGACCATCATCACCGAGTCCTCACTCGAGAAAGACCTGGTCCGCGAGTTCGACCAGATCGGCGTCAAGGGCTACACGATCACCGACGCCCGCGGTCGCGGGTCTCGCGGCCAACGCTCCTCGAGCTGGGGCCCCAGCGGCAACATCCGCATCGAGATCATCTGCGACATCACGCACGCCGAAGCGCTGACCAGCCGCATGCACGAGAAGTACTACGCCAACTACGCGATGGTGCTGTACATCCACGACGTCGAAGTCGTGCGCCCCGCCAAATTCGACTGACGGCGGCCCGTTCCCACCCCTCAACCTGCAGCCCGCGGCAGGTCCTGGCCCGTCACTGCCACTGCCGATGATCCGCAAGGCCGCCAGCCGGGGCCCCGCACGACCCGGCCGGCCCGCGCGCCGGTCATGCGTCCACCCTTCACCGTCTGCACGCCGTTGACGAAGACGTGCTCGACGCCAGCGGCGAAGCAGTGCGGGTCCGCATAGGTCGCATGGTCGGTGATCCCGGCTGCATCGAAGACAACCACGTCGGCCCAGTAACCGTTCTGCAGCAGGCCGCGATCCCTGATCTGCAACTGCCGCGCGGGCAGTCCGCTCAGTCGATGGATCGCCTGCTCGAGCGACACCAGCTGCTCATCGCGAACGTAGTGCCCCAGGAACCGCGCAAAGCTGCCATAGGCCCGCGGATGCGGCCGATGCGACAGGAACACGCCATGCGGCGCCAGCGACTCCTCGTCCGAGCACAGCGTCATCCACGGCAGCGCGAGCTGGCGGCGCACGTTCTGTTTCGACATCAGAAAATACGCGACGGTCACCCGGCTGTTGTCCTCGAGCACGAGATCCACGGCCGCCTGCTCCGCGCTGCACTGCCGTTCACGCGCCACATCGCCCAGGGTGCGCCCGATCAGCAGCTTGAGTGCTTCGGTGCGAAAGCCGAGCAGCAGCACGTGGTCGGCGGAGCCGCTTGCCGCCAGCAGGTTCTCATCGCCGTCGCAGGGCGCACGCATCTCCGCGAGCACCTGCTCGCGCAGGATCGGATCGCGCAGGCGTGCCATCCAGGCTGCGTGTCCGCCCTCCTGCGCCCAGGTCGGCATGCTGGCGTCGAGTCCCGAGGCTGCAGCGCAATACGGGTACATGTTCGCGCTGATATCCACGCCGTCAGCGCGCGCCGACTCGATCAGCGCAATCGCCGCATCGAGCTGCTGCCAGGCTTCACGACCGGCCGCCTTGAAGTGATAGATCTCGGTGTGAGCACGGGTGGCGCGCGCGATGTCGATCGTCTCTTCGATCGACACAAGCAGCTGCCGCGATTCGCTGCGCATGTGCGTGAAGTACCCACCGCCCGTTTCGGCCGCCGCCAGCGCCAGCGCTTTGAGCTCCTGGTGCGGGGCGAAGGCCGCTGGTGCATAGATCAGGGCCGAGCCGACGCCGAGTGCACCATCGGCCATGGCAGCGCGAACCTGCAAACACATGCGCTCGAGTTCCGCGGCGGTTGCCGGGCGCCGCGCGTAGCCGACTTCGTGAATCCGCAGCGTCGTTGCGCCGACCAGTGAGGCGACATTGCAGGCAACGCCGCGCCGCTCCAGCGACTCCAGGTATTCGCCCAGCGTGGTCCAGTCGACGTTGAAGCGGTAGTCAGTCTGCCGCGCCACGAGATCCAACCGCATGCCCGGCGTCAAAGGGCCCATCGACAGTCCTTCACCGAAGACCTCAAGCGTGACGCCCTGGCGCAAATCACTTTCCGAGTTCGGATCCGCGATCAGCGATTCGGTTGCCCAGGACAGGCAGTTGATGAAACCGGGCGCGACGACCCTGCCGCGGGCATCGATTTCCTCGCGGCCGCGCGCGGCCGACAGATCGCCGATCGCCGCGATGCGCCCGCCAGCGAGCCCGACATCGGCGACGACTGAGCCGCCACCGCTGCCATCCACGACGCGCCCGCCCCTGATCAGCGTATGGAACTGTGGCGGATCATCCGGCGGATGCCGGCGCCACAACGCGGCCATCGCCGCGCTCCACAACAGGTTTCGAATCCGGCGCAGGCGCATGACCCGCTCGATCCTGCCACGAAT
>JBBQWY010000103.1:0-2396 GCA_038210215.1 Steroidobacterales bacterium | reverse complement strand
AGCTGGCGGTCAAGACCAGTCCAGCGTTCGGCCTCGACCTCGCGTTCGAGCGCCGTGCGGATGTCGATTTCACTGCGCGGCCCAAGCTCAAGGGTGACGCGCTCCTCTGCGCGGTATCGCAGGCCATCGCTGATGTAGCCGCGATCGATGACCAGGTCGGTGCCGTCATCAGCCACACCGCGAAAGAGGATATGAATGTGTGGATTGTCGGTGTTCCAATGGTCGACCGCCACCCAGTCCAGTTCGGTGCCGAGGTCTTTGCCCATGTCGGTCATCAACTCGCGGGTGAAGTCCCGCAAATCCTGCATGTCGCCGGCATCTTCGGGACTGACGATGAAGCGGAAGTGGTGCCGGTCATCCTCGCACCGCTCGGCAAACGCATCGCGATCACTTTCATCGCTGCGGGCATCGAACATTGATGCGTCGCGCCCGTCGCGGGTCACGCCGTCGCGTTCGAGATAGGTGATATGGCGAGCAAGCGGTGCGGCGCGGTATCGCGCACCTTTGTGCCGGACGACGCGCGCCTTGATTACCACGCGTCGGCTGTTGCGGCGTGAGTAGGAGGCAGCGAGCGCACGCCGTCCTCTCCCGCGATATCCGGTCCCCGATCGTGGCCCTCGGCGCAAGGCTGTGCTGCCATTGCGCGCAGCCGCACGGCGCACCTGTGCCGCCAGCTTCTGGCCTCTTTGGCCTGCGCCCTTGCCGCTGTCCCTCCCTCTTCCCGGCCGGACACGAAATTCATTGTCATCCCGGCTCATGGGAGGCGAGCCATACTATTTGGCGTTGAAAACAAAGCAGAATTCAAAGCAGCGTATGGCAGGCAGGGTTTTTTGCCATACAATATTTGCCAATCATCCCAGCCACATAGGACCTGCCTGCTGGCAGTCCTTTTATCTCGCCCTCCAAAACTGACCTGTCTCTCCCACGCCCTCCAAACCGCCGAAACCAGCCCGTACGTCGCTGTGCTCGTCAGAACTGCTATTGAGGACGCCATCACGGGATCCGCGGTGAAAGTGGGATAAACAGAGGGTGCGGAGCTGGTTCGTGAGGCTGCGGCGAAGCTGGTGATGGCGCATTGATCGCGCGCTCAGGCTGCACGGAAGTTGCATCGGTCAAGACGTCTGCGCCGCCAGCTTCACGTGCCGCAAACAGAGCCGCTTGGCGCCAAGATGGCGGAGCTGGTGTTGGCATCGGAGCAGACGCAGCGGTGCTGGCTATGCCAAGACTTGGGCTGATCTGAGCAACATAGCTGACTGTCTCTGCGGGCAGCCGACGTCGGCCGTTTGCATAATCATCAGCTCGGCCCGGCCCGGCATTATAGGCCGCCAGCATCAGGCTGACGTCGCCGTATCGGTCCCACATGGCGCGCAGATAGGCTGTTCCGCCGAGAATACTGGCGCGGACATCGAACGGATCAGAACCAAGCCGGTGGCGCTCGGTGAGCATTGCCCAGGTGCCAGGCATGATCTGCATCAGGCCCATCGCGCCTGCTGGCGAGACGGCGCGGGAGTTTCCCCGGCTTTCAGCCCGCATGACCGCCCAGATCCAGAGTTCGGGTATCCCAAAGCGCTGCGAGGCTTCCGCGACATGCGGTGCATAAGGATGGGCAGCGAACTGGCCTGGCGCGGTTGCAGACGCTGCCTGCGGTGCGGTCACCGAACCGACTCCAAGTGCGAGGCAGAGGCCGGGAAGAAGCAGATGGCGGTACAGACGATATGCGATCTGCAGCGGACGTCGCCTGCTCGCGAAGGGTGAACAAAGATCCATGGCTATTTCCGATCGCGAAGTGCCGGACGCGACCAGAGCAGGTGATGCTCGTCATGCCGGCCCATCGAGCGCAGCAGGTTGGCGCGCAACGGCTGCACGAAAGCGGGATCATCGATCTGCATCGCGACATAGCCACCAGCACGCTCGCCGGTGCGGTTCCATCCCGCGCCAATCTCGATGCCGGTGTCGGCGTCGCCAAGCAGAACGCGCCAGTCAGGTGCATTCTCGCTGTCATTGGCAGGCGCTGGAACAAGTGTCACAGTCGCATCGAGGGTGAGCGTTCGGATGCGGCCTGCAAAGCCGTCCTGCGTGGATTGAAAGTCGCCGATCATCATGGCTTGATCTCCTGGTTGGTCGTCGGGAATACGGTGGGTCTGTCCGGCACGCGCCAGCGCAGCGACTCTCCGGGTGCATTGCGTGTGAGGACTGGGCGCGCGGTGCCAATCAGGCCTGCTGCTGGCAGCACCCCGAAATAGCGCCCGTCGAGACTGTCGGGGGCGGGATTGAGGAGGAAGATTTCACCGGCACCGACCCGATGGCAGCCGCGCCAGACTGGCAGCGGGCGGCCCATGCGGTCCTGCAATTTGGCCACGGCCATTGGCCGTCCATCAATCCTGACGATTGCACCG
>JBBQWY010000102.1:0-2765 GCA_038210215.1 Steroidobacterales bacterium | reverse complement strand
GGCATCCTCGGCGCGGTTCTGATCGCCGGCGAAGCCAGCCTCGAGACGGCGCTCGACTACGAGAGCCAGGCCTTCGCGGTGTGCGCGTCCACCAACGACATGCGCGAGGGCGCGCAGGCGTTCCTGGACAAGCGCAAGGCGATGTTTACCGGGACATAGGCAGCCTGTGAACACGGCGCGTTCACCTGGTGTCGGTTTTGCTCGTTCGCTGTGAACTCATCTGCGACACCTTTCATCGATTGGCCTGCTGCTCGTGCTGGCCGTGCTGGCGGGCTGTGCGAGCTTCCCGCAAGCCGGATCGAGCGCGCGCTTCGACGACGGCCTGTCGGCACAGCAGGTGTTCGATCAGTGCCTGGCCGCGCACGGCGGCGATATCGGTGAGTATCCGGGCGATTTCAACATCTCTACCGATGGTTATTGGTACGCGCTGATCCAGCGTATCCAGCCGATCGTCAGCGATGCCGGGTTCCGGGTCACAGCGCAGGAGCGCTATCGGCCGCGCGATGGTCTCTACGCGGTGCGCCACGATGGCCCGCTGGGCACCAAACAGGTCGTGGGCACGCCGGCTGGCATCAGCGTCTACTACAACGGCCAGCCGGAGACCGACCCGGTCAAGCTGCGCGCAACGGCGATGACCAACGATGCATTCCAGATGTTCCATTTCGGGCCATCGTTCTTTCGCCATCGCGCCATCGCATGGGAGCGCATGCCCGATACGCGCGAAAAGGGCCGCAGCTTTCGCCGCCTGCTGGCAACACTGCAGCCCGGTTTCGGCGAGGCGGCGCGCGACTAGGCGGTGCTGTGGATCGATGCGGATACTGCACGCCTGTTTCGCGTCCACATGACGCTCAACGGATTCGAAACCACTCAGGGTGCCCACGTCGACACCACGTTCCTCGCCTACACCCAGGTCGGCCCCTACCTGTTGCCGAGCAGCTTCCACGAGCGCGTTCGTGGACCGCTGCGTATCGATGCGCACACCTGGCACATGACCGGCGTGGACCGCGGCTGGAGCGATGCGGAAGTCAGCGGCGCGCGGTTTGGCGGCAAGGCCACAACCGACGCGACGCCGATTCGCAAACAATAATCGCCGGGCGCGAGTCGCCGGATCGCGTTGGGGTGGCGAGCCGGGATCAATCCGACAGCCGCACCCGCCAGGCCGATGCGGAGCTTCGGATCTCTTCGTCGTAGCCGCCCGCCAGCAGCACCGTGCCGTCGTCGAGCAAGGTCGCGGTGGTGAATTCCTGCGCGCCGCTCAACGCCCCACTGAGCGCCATGAAGCGTCGTTCAGCGGGATCGTAGCGTTCCACACGTTCCGCCCCGCCGGCCACCAGTACCTCGCCCGAAGGCAACAGCAGCGCCGCGTCCGGCAGCTTGTAGCGCCGCCACTGCATGTCGGCACCCGGCGAGAATCCGCCGCTGGCCGGATCGTAGATTTCGGTGCTGCGATAGCGCTCATCGCGGCGATCATTGCCAGCACCGCCAATGATCAGCACCCTGCCGTCGGCAAGGCGCACGGCCGCATGTTTGTGGCGCGCGGCGGCCATCTCGCCGGTCGGCTCGAACACGCCCGTGGCGGGATCGTAGATTTCCGCCGAGCGCAACACCTCGCCGCGGCGCACCCGCAAGCCACCAGCCACCAGCACCCTGCCGTCAGCGAGCACGACTGCGCTGTGGCCAACGCGGGCCGCGAGCATCGATCCGGTTTGCGCGAACTGTTGCGATACGGGATCGAAAAGCTCCGCCGTGGCAATCGGCGCGAGCTGTGCCGTCTGCCCACCGGTGATCAGGACCCTGCTATCGGCCAACCTGACCGCTGCGGGTACGGCACGCGGCTGCGTCATGTCCGACAGCGCGCTGAAAGTGCCGGAAGCTGGATCAAAGATCTCCACGCTGGCGCTGACTTGCGATCCGCTCCAGCCGCCGGCGACCAGCACGCGGCCATCCGTCAGCGCGACCGCAGCGTGACTGTTGCGCGCAAGCCCCATGGCAGGCAGGAGCGAGAACGTCGACGTGGCCGGATCGAAAAGCTCGACCTGGTCGAGACTCGTCTCGCACGATCCAGTGCAGCCCCCGGTGATCAGCACCTTGCCCGACGGCAGTCGCGTGGCCTGGTGTGTTGCGCGCGCCACGGACATCTCGCCGATGCGCCGCACCTGCACCGCATCGGCGTCGGCGTCGGCGTCGGCGCTTGCTGGAATCTGCGCGACGCATGCGCCGCACGCGACCGCGAGGCCGAGCATTGCCACGCCCGAGAATGCATGGATGTTCATCGTCATTGGCACTCGTGTCTGATGACTTCCAGCGCAGTATGCACGCCGCGCTGCGTGCCGGCTTCGCGCATCGCGGCAAAAGCTTCAGTCGGGATTCACGGGCTGCGCCCGGGAGTGCCGCTGCATGACTCGCAATGACCCAGTCCGAGTCCCAGCGCGACGCAAGGCTACACGTCGCGGTGGGAGCCGCGGGTCAGTATCAGGATCTTGCGCTGGGGGCATTCGCTCACTGTGCCCTGGCGGTCGAGAATCAGCGTTGCACTGGCCCAAAGACACTGTATTGCGCGCAGCAATCGATCAGTGCGTCGCGCCCGCGTATTTCTTCTCCCCCGCCTGCACCGCTACATCCAGGCGGTTCTCCGGCGGCGGCAGTGGGCAGGTGGAGTACGCGCTGAACGCGCAGGGCGGATTGTAGGCGCGGTTGAAGTCGACCACGGTCTTGCCGTCGACCGGCGGCGGTGCATACAAAAAGCGTCCGGGACCATAGGTGGT
>JBBQWY010000101.1:0-2786 GCA_038210215.1 Steroidobacterales bacterium | reverse complement strand
CTTGCCTTCGGCATGCAGCACGGCCACGTGGGCGTCCAATTGTTTGTTAGATTGCTCGCGATCACTGGCTGGCCGCTCGCACCATTGCAGAAATCCGCTGCGCGACACGCTTAACAATCGGCACAGCTTGGCAACAGATTGTTGTGCACGGTGAGCATCAATCCAGGCGTACTTCACCGTGACTCCTTCGCGAAGTACGCCGCCGCTTTTTTTAGCAAATCACAATCCAACCGAGCTGACGCCAGCTCGCGTCGCAAACGATCAACCTCGGCTTCCAGTTCTTTGGCGGACCTCGGCGTTGCCGTCAACGAATGACTCGTTGCGACCAGCTTGTTAGTCCGCTTGAGCTTCAACCAGTTGAATAGACTCGACTCCGGAATACCCACCCGTCGGCTCGCTTCGCTGCAGCCGACGCTCTCGGCCAGCCTGACCGCTTCGACCTTGAACTCCATCGTGTACCGGCGACTCGGCGCCAGCGATTTCTTCTGTCCCATACTGTTCTCCGTTCATCAGAAAATTATAAACTCCTGATGTACGTCGAACCGGGGCAGGGTCACAGTTCAGTCGCGCGCGCACCGGGCAGCAGCGCTGATGAAAGCCGCCCCAAACACTGACCTCGGAGTCGCCGCTGATGCCCTCACCTCGACTCCCCAGGACGATGCAGGTCTGGACCTGTCCTCGCTACGGCGGACCCGAAACCCTCACGCTCGAACAACTGCCGATACCGAAGCTCGCCGCGGACGCCGTGCTGATCCGCGTCCACGCAACCACCGTGTCTTCCGGCGACGCCCGGATCCGGGCGCTGCGCCTGCCAGAGGGCTTCGCGCTGATCGCGCCGCTGGTGCTGGGCTTTGGCGGTCCGCGCCGTGCGGTATTTGGCTCCGAGGTAGCCGGCGTGGTAGCGCGGGTCGGCGGCAACGTGTCGACCTTCAGTGAGGGCGATCCCGTGATCGCGTTTACCGATACCCAGTTGGGCGGACATGCCGAGTACGTGGTAATAAAGGAAAGCGGACTGATCGTTCCGAAGCCTGCCAACCTCACGATAGCCCAGGCGGCCAGTCTCTGCTTCGGCGGCATGACCGCGAGCGATTACCTGCGCCGGGCGATGCTCCAACGCGATGAGCGCCTGCTCGTCATCGGCGCGTCCGGCACCGTAGGCAGTGCCTGCGTGCAACTGGCCGTCGCGCAAGGCGCGCACGTCACGGCACTTACCAGCACGCCGAACATCGCGCTGGTTCGCTCGCTCGGCGCGCACGCGGTGATCGACTACACGCACCAGGCGTTCGCCACACTGGGCGAACGCTGGGACGTGATCGCCGATACCGTCGGTGCGAGCAGTTTTTTGGAGTGCGCACCCGCGCTCAACGAAGGCGGGCGATACCTCGCCATTGCCGGAGCGCTCCGGGATCTGTTCGCGCTCCGGCAAGGTACCAAGCGTTCCATCGCAGGCCCTGCAAGCGCGAGCCTCAAGGGTCTGCAGGCGCTGGCAGCACTCGCAGAGCGCGGCGCCTACTCGCCGCCGATCGATTCGGTCTTTCCGTTTGCCGACATGCCAGCGGCCCATGCGCGCGTGGACAGCCACCGCAAGCGCGGCTCCGTCGTGGTTCAGCTGATGCTGGACGGTCCGTAAACGCGCATGAAGGGCGCCGAGATCACGCAACGCCGTATCGCCCGCATCGACCGCGATTGACCGGTCACGCCGGGAACACCAGATGCCGCTCAGACCTCGGCGCGCAGGTCCAGGACGACGCTGCCATGACGCGCAACTTCGGCATCGTGCCCGGCTTCGCGCCAGGTCTCGCGCACTGCCGCAGCAGCCCACTCTTCCATCGATGGCTGCGCGCCGTGGTGACGCCGGCACATCGGGGCGTGGGGAGCAAGGGGCAGGGTGCGGATCAGTCCACTGACAAGCCGATCACTGCGCGCCACGTCGCACTGATGCTGCCGCTGTCGATGGGCAGCACGAACAAGACCTTCTGCCGCCTTCGGCGGCAGACCGGCTTGAGGTAGATCGTTGAGAGAGGCCCGAGACCGGCAAGAATAGTTGACGCCTCCGGCAGGAATAGTTGACGTCAGACAGTACGTCTCACGCGAGCGGCGATGGATCGCACAGATCTTGCCCGTCAGCTGCAGATCCCCTCGTCGCCGCAGGCACATCGGCCGTTCCGCCCAGGCGTAGAACCCGCTCCGCGACACGTCCAGCAATCGGCACATCATCCCCACCGAGTGGGTGGCCTGGTTCACCTTCACGAACCCGAGGAGCGCTTCAAGGGAGCGCTCTCCGTGGCGAACCAGGCCGCGGCTTTTCAGAGGATCTCGCGCTCCTCCTTCAGACGCCGGTTCTCGCGCCGCAGTCGCGTCAGTTCCTCGCGCTCGGCGCTCGTCAGCCCGCCGTCGCCCTTGTCGACATCACGCGATACCGTCGAAGGAGATCGACCGAGAAGTTTTGCGATCGATCGACAGGACAGCCTTGCTTGCATGCCTCTGGATATCTCTTCGCGCTCAACGGGCGACAACCGAAGCGCAGAGCGGGGCTTACTCCTCGACTTCAGGCCGCCAGATCCAGCAAGCAGCCGTTGCACGGACTTCGACGAACAGCCAATGACCAAAGCCGCTTCTTCGTGCGTGTGTCCAGAACGGATGAGGGCCTGTAGACGCCCTCGCTCTTCAGGCGTTAGTCGATGCGCAGCACCAGATCCATGACCCACAGTGAACTCCCGGAAAGGCGATAGGATGCTCCCCGTGTGCTGCGAGTGGTGCAACGACCGTCTGAATCCGCCGGGTCA
>JBBQWY010000100.1:0-2818 GCA_038210215.1 Steroidobacterales bacterium | reverse complement strand
TCACGCCTGCCGAGCGTGAGCTGGCAGGATTCGCCGAGGGCAGCGTGCGACTGTCGATCGGACTTGAAGACATCGACGACCTGCTCGCGGATCTGCGCCAGGCGCTGTCCGCGATAGCGTGACGCGGTTGGCGAATCGTCGACCCGGCTCTGGACCGACACCTCGTTCGCCGCGAGCATCGCAGTCTGATTTTTCACCCCGGTTGGCCCAGATGGCGAATCGCCGAGCCCCGGCCCTGCACGCGCAGGGCGAAGCGGCCAGTCTGTTCATCGCTGCTGAGGCAGCCGTGGAATCCGCCCGCAACCAGCTGCCGCCCAAACCGGCCCGGCTGCGCCGACTACTCGATGCGTTTGCGCTCGGGGAGTCTCTCCCGGGCTCAACCCGCCCCGCAGATCTGGTGGCTGCGCTGAACGAGATTCGATCAGCGGTCTATTCTGCCGAGGGCTATACGGCCGAGTGTGCCGCGATGTGGCGCGAGGCCGTTGCAACCGCGTGGATTGCCGCCGCCCTGGCGCGGCGCAAGCGCGCCTCACCGGGTGCAGCGGGCTTGGCAGGGCTGCTGCATCGGTCCGGTGAAGCACTCGCGCTGCAAGCCGTATCGGCGCAAGAAGCCACGGCGGCGCTTTTGCTGGATCCGGCGACCCGTACCCAGTTTTGTGCAGAACATGGCGCCGAGCTGACCCAGGCACTGGCCAGGAAGTGGCGGCTGGCGACCCCGGTTGCAGTCGCGATGACTGGCTGGCGCCGGGTGGGCGAGAGTGCAGCGCTGGCTGAGGAAGCCAGGATTGTCTACGGCGGCCATACGCTGGCGACGCGCAGCCTGTTCTCGGACTTCCGGACACCGGGGCTCGAGTCGGCCCTGGCTGACACCTTGGGATTGAGCGCAGCGGACCTCGCGGCGCTGCAGCCGGAGCTGGATTCCATCCGGGACGCGGCAGTACGCTTCAAAGCCTGACAGGAGCGTTCAGGGAGGCTCGTGCAGCGATGCGGCGGACATGTTTTGCGGTTGCCTTGCTGGCCTTCAGCCCTCCTGATCTCAGCGCTTCGACCATTCCGATTGAAGTGTTCGCCAGGGCTGCGGAGATCGCTGCGCCGGCGATCTCGCCGAGCGGCCAGCAACTGGTCTACCTGAGCTATGTGCGCAGCGCGGATTCGCCACCGGTGCCGCGTGTGGTGCTGCGCGATCTGCGATCCAAGGTGCAGCGCGCCATTCTTGCGGGTGAGGCCAACGACTTTCGGATCGGGGGGTAAAGTACTCGTGCAGAATCGGCGCGGGGTTGTCGCGCAGGCCCCGACCACGTCCTGATGCAGATCGACGATGATGGGGACGTTTTTCCAACGGTCTTCAAGGTCAACGTCCGAACCGGCGCGATGCGGGCGGCGTTGCGCCAGCGGGCGCCGATCACGCACTGGCTCGCGGATCGCGACGGGGTCGTGCGTTTCGGCGATGGCTATCGGGAGCGCAAGGGCCAGTACATCGCTCGTGACTCGGAACAGTCGGAATGGCGCACCGTGTCCAGGTTCGACCGATTCGATGGCATGGACTGGCAGGTTTTGGGCTTCGGCTCGACGCCAAACGCGCTGCTGGTCTCGGCGGTTTACAACGGCCGTGGTGCGATCTGGGAGATGGATCTCAGTGACCAGAACGAGCGTCAGTTGCTGTTTGCGCCTCCACAAGTCGATGTCGACTCAGTGCTGACCGCGCCACGCAGCGAACGGATCATCGGCTTCGCCTACGAAACGGATCGCCCGAGCGTGCATTGGATCGATTCCAATGCCGCCAGCATCGATCAGTCGATCAAGGCTGTTCTGCCCAACACACACACACACACACAACCGGGTGCTGGGCGGCTCGCACGATGGCCGTCGACTGTTGATCCTTGCCTTCAGTGACGTGGATCCGGGCAGTTATCATCTTCTCGATCTGGATGCCCGCGCCCTCGATCGGCTGGGACGGCGCAATTCGCTGCTGCCAACGGACAGTCTGGCAACGATGCAGTCCGTGTCGATTCCCGGACCGGATGGGATTCGTATTCCTGGATACCTGACTGTGTGCCCAATGGTCGCGAGCCACGTGGTCTGCCAGCCGTCGTGCTGCCGCACGGCGGTCCCTACGCCCGCGATTCCTGGGGTTACGATCGTCTCGTGCAGCTGCTGGCCAACAGTGGGTATGCCGTCCTGCAGCCGAACTTTTGCGGCTCGACCGGCTACGGTCAGGCCTGGATGGACGCGGGCTATCAGGGTTGGGGTACCGTGATGCACGACGACATCACGAGCAGCGCCCGCTGGCTGATAGAACAAGGCATCGCCGACGCTTCGCGGATCTGCATCGTTGGCTGGAGCTACGGCGGCTACCCGGCTCTGATCGGTGCGATCAAAGAACCGCGCTTGTATCGTTGCGCGGTCAGCATTGCAGGCGTCAGCGACATGAAGGATCTTCAGGCTGACAACTCGCGGTTCTACGGCGGCCGCGTCGCCGAGCAGCGGAGATCGCGGTGCCTGTGCTGCTGGTGCACGGCACCGCCGATCAGCAGGTCGTCGACGATCACTCGCGCGTCATGGCGCGGGCGCTTTCGCGGGAAGGCAAGGCACACGAACTGGTCGTCATCAAGGACGGATCCCACAGCCTTGAGCGCGAAGAGTGGGCAGTGCAACTCTACGCAAGCCTGCGAAACTTTCTCGCCAGGCATCTCGGCCCGTCGGCCGAGTGACATCGCTACGGCTTGGTGCCGGTGAGTCGCAGTCGCTTGGGATGGTACGGCAGCACTTCCAGCGCCTCGCCACCGTTCAGTCGCTCCTGGACCTGACGCCAGAAGTC
>JBBQWY010000099.1:0-2883 GCA_038210215.1 Steroidobacterales bacterium | reverse complement strand
TCTCGGCTGGCGATCTGGAGCAAGCGCAGCGCATGATCGAGCGTGCACGCGAAGCGGGTCTGAAGTCGGCCGCATCCGCCACACCGCTGGAGATTGCGCGGGCGCGCGGTGATCGGGTGCAAGCGCGGATCCATGGCCTGGAGCTTTACTCCTTGTTTAGCGCAGGCTTGGCCCCCGAGACGTCCGTCTTCGTCGACGCATGGGGCGGCGATGCCGACGCCGTGGCACGATCAATCCGCCTGATCGACGATTATTTGGTGGACGCCCCCGACCCGATCAATCCGTTGATCCCGATGACGCTGGTGCGCATCGGCGAAGTCGAGCGCGGCCTGGCGGTATTCGCCGATCATCGAACCAGCAACGACGCCTTGTTCTTGGGCCTGTTCCTTGGCACCCGCTTGTATCCGCAGGTGTGGGCCTCCCCGCGCTCCCGGAATTTCTGCGCAAGACCGGCATTGCGGCCTATTGGGACGCGTCCGGTCCGCCGCCGAACTGTGCGAAAAACGCCAGCGGCGACTATCGCTGTGAGTGACGCAAGCAACATGCCGCTGGTGGTGCGGGCCGCGAACCCCACGTGCCGCAACACCGCGGCGGCCTGTCTAAGCGCCCATGTATACTGCCCATGTTGAGATGTTTATCGGAGACATGTCATGGCACTTCAAATCGCCAACCCCGCGGTCGTGGCGAAGGTCGAAAAGCTGGCGAAGGCGACAGGGCTAAGCAAGACTGCACTGGTCGAGCGGGCGGTGGATCAGCTGCGGCTTGAAACCGAGCGCGTCGCAGCGCCCGGCCCGCGATTCAAGGCGCTGCTGAAGCAGATCGATGGCATTCCGGATCGACTTGACGCTGCCGACCCACTGCGCTGGGATGAGAGCGGCCTACCGACATGATTGTGGTCGATACCTCGGCACTGATTGCCATTGTGTTTGCCGAGCCCGAGCGCGAAGAATTCCTCGCCATTGTGCAGCGGCACGAGCGCGCCTTGATCAGTACGCCCACCGTGGTCGAGACGCGCCTGGTTGTGCACGGTCGACGCGGGCAGCGCGCAGTGGTGCTGTTGGACGACATGCTGCGGCTGCCGCCTTTCGAGATGGTCGCACCGACAGCGGCGGAAGCGCTCGCCGCCTATTCGGCCTTCGTCGCCTTTGGCAAAGGCAGCGGTCACCCGGCTGCGCTCAACTATGGCGATCTGTTCAGCTACGCACTCGCCAAGGTTCGCGGCCTGCCGCTGTTGTTCAAGGGCAACGACTTTGCACACACCGATATCGAGTCCGCTGCGGTAGAGATCTCATGAACCTGCTCAAAGAACTGCAGCGCCGCAACGTCATCCGCATGGCCGGGCTGTATCTGGTCGGCGCGTGGCTGGTCACGCAGGTGGCGGGCACGGTTTTCCCGATGTTTGGTGCGCCCGATTGGGTGGCGCGCAGCGTGGTGCTTGTGCTGGCGATCGGCTTTATCCCGGCGCTCGTCGTTTCTTGGGTATTCGAGCTGACGCCCGAAGGTTTGAAGCGCGATAGCGAAGTGACAAGGAGCGAATCCATTGCCCCGCAAACCGCGCGGCGCATGGATGTGCTGCTGCTGGTGGGCCTCGTGGCCGTGGTAGCGGTAGTGGCGGCGGACCGGTTCTGGCCGCGTGCTGCACAGGCGCCGGTTGCCGCTGCGATATCGCCCGCGACAGCACCCGACACCGCGCCTGGCGCGCTCGGCAAGGACGTGCTTTCCGGCGCACCCGCACAATCGATCGCCGTGCTGCCCTTTGCCGATTTGTCGCCCGCAGGCGACCAGGCCTATTTTGCCGACGGCATCAGCGACGAAATCCTCAACGTGCTGGTGTCGGTGAAGGGCTTGAGCGTGGCCTCGCGCACGTCCTCGTTCCAGTTCCGCTCGCAGCAAAGCATGGGCATTCCCGCGATTGCTGGCGAGCTGAAGGTGCGACATGTGCTGGAGGGCAGCGTGCGCCAGGCGGGAGATCGCATTCGCATCACCGCCCAGCTCATTGACGCCAGCAGCGATGCGCACCTGTGGTCGGAGACCTTCGATCGCACGCTCACTACCGAGAACCTGTTCGACATCCAGGACGAAATTGCCAAGGCCATCGTCGCCGCCATCGACAGCAACCTGGGTGTGCAGGTTGGCGCGGTCAGCAGCGTGCCGCAGCGCACCGGCAACCTTGATGCCTACACGCTTTACCTTCAGGCGCGACCGCGCTACAACGCGCGCGAGAACCTGCCACAGATCGCCGAACTGCTCGGCCGCGCCGTCGAGATCGATCCAGACTTCGTAGATGCCATCGCGCTGCGCGCATCGGTGGCGATGCTCAGCCCCATCTATGAAGAATCGCTGGGGGGCAGCGCCGCCGCCGCACGCGAGCTGGCGCGGCAGCTGGCGAAGCAGGCGCTGGCGCTACAGCCGCGTCACGGACTGGCGCTCGGCGTACTGGCCAGCCTCGATGCGCAAGACACCGCCGCGGGCAGGGGCGCGCGCCTGTCGGTCGCCGAGGTCATGCAAGGCTTCGATGCCGCCCTTGCGGCCGATCCCAGGCACGTGGACCTCTTGAACTGGCGCGGTCGCTGGTTGGCCTACGTCGGCCGATTCGCGGACGCGGAAACCGATTTCCGCCTCTGCCGCACAGTGGATCCCGCGTATGCGCCGTGTCGCGTGAATCAGGTCGCCGTGCTGATCACTCTGGGGCGACGCGACGACGCGCGCCAGGCAATCATCGATGCGGCCGCAGAGGGCGCGCTGGTCTCGACGATGACCAGCAGCAACCTGATGCTATGGCGCGCACTCGACATGCGCGAGGCGTTCTACATGGCGGGCAGCATGGACCCCCGACTGCGCGGCTGGCATGACTTCCCGGCGTTGTACGAGGCTCTGGGTCAG
>JBBQWY010000098.1:0-3057 GCA_038210215.1 Steroidobacterales bacterium | reverse complement strand
CCATCGAACAGCGCGCGAACGCGCAGCTTGCCGCCGATCGTGACTTCATTCAGGATCGACCCGAGCCAGGTCGGATTCGGATCGCCGATCACCTTGTTCAGCGAGTCGTTACAGGTACCGCCGCTGATGGCGCGACGCTGCGCGAGGTTGCCCATGTCGGCAGTCTGATTGCTGCGACGGTACCGGCCGAGCGAGTCGAGCAGCAGCGCGCCGGTGACACAGTTTCGTGCCGCATACGAGCCATAGAACACGCCCGCCGGCTCGCCGGCACGAATGCGGTTCGGGTAGCCACCAGCGCTCTGGAAATCGAGAATGCTGAGGCTCTCGACGTTGTTCCGGTTCCGCGTGTAGGTGACGGTGGATTCCCACTTCAGATTCTTCTGATCCACGTTCACGGTGCGGAGCAGCAGCTCGAGACCTCTGTTCGTCATCACACCGATCGGTGCGAACTGACGCGAGAAGCCGGTGCTGGTGGGCAACGGTCGGAAGAACAGCAGGTCGGAGACTCGGCGATCGTAGTAGGTGGCCTCGAGACCGACCCGGCCACCGAGGGCGCCGATCTCGGTACCGAGTTCGAGCTCCCGGGCACGTTCGTTCCTCAGCTGCTCATTCCCGAAGGTGATGTCATTGACGAAGCCAGGCCGTCCGCCGAATGCCGAGTTGGCATATGTCACGTACTGCGAGTACGCGTTGTCTGCACCCGGCTGGCTGCCTGCCCACCCGAGCGCACCGAGCAAACGCACGCTGTTCAGCAGCCCCGCCCTGTTCTCGAGCGCCACGTACGACGCCGAGAATTTCGGGAATGCCTGCCAGCGCTCGGCGGGCGCAAAGGTGGACGACGCGTCAAAGCGCACGGCGGCCGACAGGAACAGCTTGTCCTGTATTGCCAGGTCCTGCGTCGCGAAGAAACCCAGCGTGCGGAGCTGCGTGCGGCGCTGCGCGCCAAACGGCACCGAGCCGGCACTCACCAGTTCACCCACTGGGGCCAGCCCATTGGCGCCCGACTGCGTGAGGTTGATGGTCTGCTGCGTGTAGTTCATGCCGCCGGTGGTCTTCAGCTCATAGCTGGAGCCGGGGTTCCACGAATACGTGCTGACGAGATTCTGGTCGAGGATGCGCGAGTTCTGCACCACCGACTGCGATTGCCCGGTGGACAGCGGCCCGGTGCCCAGCACCGCCGCGCGCGGAATGAACTGCCCCTGCTCGAAGGCGCTGTTGTCGATGCCCACGGTGTAGTCCACCAGCAGCTTCGACACCGGCGTCCAGGTCAGCTTTGTCGAGCCGAGGAAGCGATTGATCGTCTGTGGATTGCGGATGCGGTCGATCGCCAGCAACGGGTTGGTGCCTAGCGCCGGCGGCAGCGGGAAAATACCGTTTGCCGGCCGGAAGTCAGTCTGCGTCGGGGCAAAGAACAGCGAGGTCATGATGCCGTAGTTTCCCTGCTCGCCAAAAGCCTGCATCTGGTTGCGCGTCGTGACGAAATTCGTGGTCACGTTCGCGATCAGCGTGGGCGACAGCTGCTGCTGCAGATTGATGCGCGCGCCCTGCCGGCGCGACTCGGTGGACCGAATGATGCCCTGGTCTTCGGAATTGTTGAGACTCACGAAGTAGCGCGTCGCATCGTTGCCACCTTCGACCGTCAGATTCTGCTCGTACGTGGGAGCGCGGCGGAAGATGTTGTCCTGCAGGTTGAAGCGCGCGATCGGATTGCCGTTGACGTCGAACGGATAGAAGTTGAACGGCTGCTGTTCCCGCAGCTCGTTCGAGGCGAGGCGCGTCGAGAACGTCACGCGCGGCTTGCCGATCAGGCCACGCTTGGTGAAGATCTGCACCACGCCGTTGTTGGCGCGTGAGCCGTAGAGCGCGGCAGCGGCGGCACCGCGGACGATCTCGATGCGCTCGATGTCCGCCGGGTTGATGTCGGCCAGACGATTCTGCGGGTTGGAGCGGCCGCCGAGATCAACCAGCTGCGCCGAGCCGTTGTCGACGATCACGCCGTCGATGATGTAGAGCGGATCGGAGCCGGAGATGAAGCTGTTGGTGCCGCGCAGGCGCACCGACATGCCACCGCCGCCCGGACCGCCGGAATTCTGCGTGATCTGCGCGCCGGCGATCTTGCCCTGCAGCGCCTGATCGATCGTGACCGACTGGGCGCGGGAAATGAGCGTGGAGTCCACCGTGGCGATGCTGGTGCCGACGCGTCGCCGCTCGGTCGGCGACGCACTGCCGGTGACCACGACCTGCGACAGGTTGATGGCGCTGACGCTCAACGCGGCATCGACGGTCACCGTACTGCCGGCGACGACCTGCACCGTGCGGTTCACCGGCTGGAAGCCGATCCGGCGGATCTGGATCACCCGAGCGCCGGTCGGCACGCCGGACATGGTATAGTCACCAGTCGCCTGGCTGGCCGCACCGACGCGCGTGCCGACCACGAGGATCTGCGCCTCGGGCAGCCCGCGTCCCGAGGAGGCCTCGGTGATCTTGCCGCGGACCGTGCCGGTTGCGGCTTGCGCCTGGAGCGCCATCGGCACTGCCAGCAGCGTCATGGCGCACAGCGCGCGTCGAACGAAGAGAAGGGTCATGCATGTCCTCCGGGAGGGACATCGCGATCGATCCACCCGAGCCGGCGGCGAGGGTCGCCGCCCGTGGGGGGTTGAGGAACACAACATTAAGTTCGGGTAACGGCCTGGGCAATCACGCCGGGTATTCGGCACCCCGGGCTGCCCCGGTGACCGGATACAGCTACGGCAGGTATGCTGTGAGACGCGCCCCCGTTTTTCTCATTTCCCGTCGTCGTGACCGTTTCTCGCCGTGTTCCAGCTTTCTCGACAGTGGCACCCGCCTCCTCTGCGGATGTTCTCGCTCTGCGTGCGCGCGATGGCGAAGCGGGGGCCTTCACTGCCCTGGTCGAGTTGCTCCAGCCCCGCGCCCTGCGCTTTGCGGCGCAGATGACCGGCTCCACGCGAGACGACGCCGACGACATCGTGCAGGAGGCGTGGATTCGCACCCACCGCGCGCTGCCCAGGTACGACGAAGGCCGTTCGTTCGAGAGCT
>JBBQWY010000097.1:0-3956 GCA_038210215.1 Steroidobacterales bacterium | reverse complement strand
TCATGGGATTCTTTCATCTTCAGTCTCTCCTTATCAGTCCAGCCGCCTGACGTGCAGCTTGCCGTCCGAATCCATCTCGGCGATGGCACGCACGTTATTGCGCTGCCTCAATTCGGCACGCCGCTGCTCGAACTCCGAGGGTTCAAAGCGTGTGCCGCGCGACGGCAGCGTGATGAACATCCGGCAGGAATCGTGACCGCTCGGCGCCTGCACGCTGAGCAGCGCGGTATCGCGATTCAGACCGGCAATGCTCATGCCCGCGCGGGTCATGCGCACGGTGCCCGAGGCGTCGATCAGCTCGCCCCGCGTGGTCGCGACCATTTCGATGCCCTCGGCTTCGGTTGTGACGCCCCGGCCATAGATAATGGCGCTCGTCGACCAGAACGGAATGTCAGCAAGCTGATCCGGCGCGATACCAGTGGAGGTCGGCGCGTCGGACGCCAGCGCCTGCATCGACATCAGCGCAAATGCGGCGCAGCCGACAGCGCGGAGGTAGTGGAACTTCACCGTGGGTCGCAAAATCTGGGCGGCGTCGCTAGCCCGACAGCATCGCGGCCGCGTTGCGTGAGAGGTCCGGGTAGCGCTCGGCCACCAGCCGCTGCCACTCCGCTGGCATGTCTTCCTGGCGGAACACCTTGCGGCCGAAGCAGCGGCTGAAGTAGTGGCCGTTTCGATCGCCCATCTCGAGCCAGGGCGGGAAGTTCAGGACGTCGGTGAATACTTGGCCCGTGGTCACCGCCCCGATCTTCGGGTTGGCGACTTCCTTCAGCGAGCCCCAGTAGGTCGAGAAGTCCTCGACCTGGAAGGCCTTGCGGGTCAGGTCATCGGGCACGGCGCGGAACGCCATGTCGGAGCGGACCCAGACATCGTCGCCCACGATCCACGCCGGGCCCGGTTCGGAATTATGCGTGACCGTCGAGCCCGGAATCGAGGGCAGGTTCAACTCACCCTTGCGACCAAAACGTTCGACGGTGACCTTTGGTTCCGGGTAACGGATCTGGTTGACCTTGCCCGTGATCGGGTTGTTGAACGTCTCGAGCAGCGCGCCCGTCTTCAGATCCGTATAGAAGGTGGTCGAGATCGAAGTGACCGCATAGGTGTCCGCATCGATGTCCTGCACCTTGAAGATCTTCGCGATCAGCATGTTCCAGAACGGCGTATAGGTGGGCGGCACTGCGGCGTAGCGAATGCCCTTGAGCCACCAGTAACCCACGGTGTCCCCCGTCGCCCACGCGAGCTTGCGATGAATCAGCGCCAGATGGTCGGGATTGGCCGGGTCGAGATCGAGCAGCGCTGGCTTCGAGCGCGCCCCGACCGCTGGCGACAGCGCCGCCATGCCCAGTGCGCCGGTACCGATCAGACCGATGGACTCTCTGCGGTTCATGATTCTCTCCGTCACTGCATCAGTCAAAACTAAACGACGCCAAGGCCCTGTGTCGAGAAGCTGGCCAGCAGGCATCGCTCTTCGTGTGTGGCAGAACCGGTTCAGGGTCCTCCTCGGTTGGCGTGCAGGTCCAATGCATTCTTTGTATGACACCGTGCAGTGGCTGCATCTTGCGCCCGCCGCCGCGCGCCGATAACGTGAAACGCATGAGCACTACCGGTTCTGCCAGTCTCGAAGAAATTGCCGAGCGCTTGACCGCAGCGTTCGAAGCCTCGGACTGGGCGGCGATGGCGGCGCTCTACGAACCGGACGGCGAGATTCTCTCCGCGGGCCGACCGCGCGTGGCGGGACGCGAGCGGATTCTTGCCCTGCTCAGCGCGTTTCCCCCTGTGCATGCGCGACGCGTACGCAATGGCGTGACCGACGTGCAGCACAGCGGCGATCTGGGCTGGATCATATTCGACGTGGCCACCCGCGAGCGCGCGCGCGAGGGCGATGAGCCGGTGGAACGCGTGTCGCGCGTTGCGCTGCTGTGCCGCCGCACCGACGGCCGCTGGCATATCCGGCGCGACGTCGACGGTGCGTCGCCGGATGCGGAACGCATGCGGCAGTTGTTGGAGGGTTAGTGCCGGTGCAGACGCTACTCGGCGCCGCGAATGGGCGCACCGGTCGGGAAGTGCTGCGGGCCCTGGTCGCGCAGGGACAAGATGTGCGGGCACTGGTCCGGCAAGGCGCACAGTCGCAAGCGCTGCTTGCACTCGGTGCGACGGACTGCGCCATCGGCGACCTGCAGGATGCAGCGTCTTTACGCGCAGCCGCAAAGGGTTGCGACACCGTGATCTACATCGGCCCGCCGATGCACGCGGATGAAGTGGCGATGGCCAGTTCGTTCTACAACGCGGCGAAACAAGCGGGCTGTGAGCATTTTGTCTATTACTCTGTGTTGCACCCGGTCTGCCGCGACATTCGCCATCATCGATTGAAGCTCGAAGTCGAGGAGATCATCGTGAACGGGCCGCTGCCGTTCACGATCGTGCAGCCGGCCCGATACATGCAGCACCTCGAGCCACTGCTGCCCGCCATTCGCGCCACTGGCGTACACGCCATGCCGTTCAGCACCGAGGTGCGCTTCAACGTCGTGGATCTTGCAGATGTGGCCGCAGCGGCGGCAATGGTCGTCACGGAACCGCGCTGGCGCTACGGCACCTACGAGCTCGCGGGGCCAGAAGCGCTGTCGCAGACCGATATGGCCGCGACGCTGACACGGGTGCTTGGGCGTCGGGTTGAAGCGCAGCCGCTGCCACTGGCCACGATGCGAGAACGGGCCGCCAAAGCAGGTGCCTCGGCGGATCGGGTCGAGCAGATGGCGCTCATGAACGAGCACTACGACCAGCACGGCATGCTCGGCAACCCGTTGGTGCTGGAGCTGCTGCTCGGTCGGGCACCAACAGGTTTTGCGCAGTATGCAGCACGGGTCGCGGGAGTTCCGACGAGACCACCATGAACCAGCCTCTGCCGGCCGTGCTGCAACCCACGCTCGACGTGCGCTGATCTCAAGCTACGAGTTCTCGAGCGACTGGAGCAGCTGGGAGCGTCCGCCGGCTGGCGATGAGGTGGTCGTGCTGCTCTTTGGCCGCGCGGCCTCTGGCACACCACAAAGGTGTCGGAGCCGACGCGGATGCTGTTCATCACACCGGGGGAAGGGACGCAGAACGCGAACTTCTGAACTGCTCCAGCCGTTCGTGCAGGTACTCGGTGAAGAAACCGTGCATCAGGAAGCGTTGCCCGAGGTTCCAGGGCCCGACCATGTAGTGCGGGTACTTGTTGTAGGCCATTTCCGTGAGTGTCGGATCGCCAATCAGCTGGCCGATCCGGATTGCGATCGACTGGTCGAGATTGAAGCCGTTGATCGCATCGCGATACTCGTCGCGGGTCAGCAGAAAACAGAACAGGCACATGAACAGCGCATGCGAGGTCTCGAAGTCCAGCACCTGCGTGAAACGGCGGGCGGGCGTGATCCCAGGGGCCGAGTTCGCGCATGATCCGGAACAGCTCCTGGTCATGGTCGACGAACGTATGCGTGAGCATGTCGTCGACCTTGCGCGGATACAGCTCGAGCGGCTTGATGCTCGCAGCGTTGCTGTTGTCGCGCAGGAAGTTCAGCAGATTCGACTCGGTGGCAAAGTGCCGCAGGATCAGCTGGTTCGCATCGGGGCTGACGAACCGTCGGCAGAAGGCGCAGATCGTCCATTGCAGAAATCGGTGCGCGCGGAACTGTGGCAGCGGCAGCCGGCGCTCGAAATCGAACCAGGCGCGCCAGCACGACGGACTCGGCCATCAGCCATCCATCACGGTGAAGTGCAGATAGGCCACGTTGAAGCGGCCGCTCGCGGGGACCATGCACAGCACGGTCTCGGCCGGCCTGGCGCGGCCTTCGCGCAGGAAGTCGTCAAGCATGATCATGATCGAGGCGCAGCCCGTGTTGCCCTTGGTATAGAGATGGGTGAACCATTTTTCGTCCGCGACCCGCGCACCGGCAGCGAAGCGGCATGCGAGTAGCTGCGGATCCAGT
>JBBQWY010000096.1:0-4006 GCA_038210215.1 Steroidobacterales bacterium | reverse complement strand
TAGCTGCCGTCGAACAGGGTCACTTTCACGTCGACCACCGGAAATCCGGCGAGCACGCCGTTCGGCAGCGTTTCACGCAGACCTTTTTCGACCGCGGGAATGTATTCGCGCGGCACGGTGCCGCCCTTGATCGCATCGACGAACTCGAAGCCTTTGCCGGCTGCCTGCGGCTCGAGCTTCAGCCACACGTGCCCGTACTGCCCGCGCCCGCCCGACTGTTTGATGAACTTGCCCTCGATCTGCACCGGCTTCTTGATCGCCTCACGGTACGCGACCTGCGGCTTACCGACGTTCGCTTCGACGCCGAACTCGCGCTTCATGCGATCGACGATGATCTCGAGGTGCAGCTCGCCCATTCCCGAGATGATCGTCTGGCCTGATTCCTCGTCGGTATGCACGCGGAACGACGGGTCTTCCTTGGCGAGGCGCTGCAGGGCCATGCCCATCTTTTCCTGATCGACCTTGGTCTTCGGCTCGACCGCCACCGAGATCACGGGGATCGGGATGATCATTTTCTCGAGCGTGATGATCTTCTCGAGATCGCAAAGCGTGTCGCCGGTGGTGACGTCCTTGAGGCCCACGGCCGCAGCGATATCGCCGGCGCGAACTTCCTTGATTTCGGTGCGATCCGAGGCATGCATCTGCAGCAGACGTCCGATCCGCTCCTTGCGGCCCCGGGTTGGAACGTAGACCGTATCGCCCGAGTTCAGCACACCCGAATAGACGCGGAAGAATGTCAGATTGCCGACGAAAGGGTCGTTCAGGATCTTGAATGCCAGCGCCGCGAACGGCTGGTCATCGTCCGCGGTGCGCGTTGACGGTTCACCGTCGTCGCTGAGGCCCTTGGTCGGGGGCATTTCAATCGGCGAAGGCATGAACTCGACCACGGCATCTAGCAGCGCCTGCACACCCTTGTTCTTGAAAGCAGTGCCGCACATGCAAAGCACGATCTCGCTTTTCAGCGAACGCAGCTTCAGGCCACGCTTGATTTCGGCTTCGCTGAGCGTCTCGCCTTCCAGATATTTGTTGAGCAGTTTGTCATCCGCCTCGGCGGCTGCCTCGATCATTCTGGCGCGCAGCTCAGCGGCCTGCTCCGCAAGTGCAGCCGGTACATCGCGATAGGTAAAGTTCATTCCCTGGGTTTCCATGTCCCAGTAGATCGCCTTCATCCGGATCAGATCGACAACCCCTTCGAAGCCGTCCTCAGCGCCGATCGGCAGCTGGATCGGCACGGGATTGGCGCGCAGGCGTGTGCGGATCTGCTCGACGCAGCGCATGAAATCGGCACCGGCGCGATCCATCTTGTTGATGAAGGCAATGCGCGGCACAGCGTAGCGATTCATCTGCCGCCAGACCGTCTCCGACTGGGGCTGCACGCCGGAGACCGCACAGAACAAAGCCACCGCCGAGTCGAGCACGCGCAGCGAACGCTCGACTTCGATCGTGAAATCGACGTGGCCCGGCGTATCGATGATGTTGATGCGATGCTCGGGGAAATTCTGTTCCATCCCCTTCCAGAAGCAGGTCGTTGCGGCGGAAGTGATCGTGATCCCGCGCTCCTGCTCCTGCTCCATGTAATCCATTACGGCCGCGCCGTCGTGGACCTCACCGATCTTGTGCGAAACGCCCGTATAGAAAAGAATCCGCTCCGTCGTGGTCGTCTTGCCCGCGTCGATATGCGCGGAAATCCCGATGTTCCGGTAGTGCTCGATTGGGGTGATCCGGGACATGACTCGTGTGCTGCTGCCTGTGTTCCTGCACGCGCCACGCGCAACCGACACGCGCACGCGCGCGCCGGAAGGCGACGGCGATCACCAGCGATAGTGCGCGAAGGCTTTGTTGGCTTCGGCCATGCGATGCGTGTCTTCACGCTTGCGCACGGCGGCGCCGCGATTCTCGGCGGCATCCATCAGCTCATGCGCAAGACGGAAAGCCATCGACTTCTCCGAGCGATCGCGCGCGGCTTCGATGACCCAGCGCATCGCGAGCGTCTGGCGGCGCTGTGAGCGCACTTCGACAGGGACCTGATAGGTCGCGCCGCCAACGCGACGGGACTTGACCTCGACTGCGGGCTTGACGTTGTCGAGTGCCTGCGACAGAAGGCCAAGCGCATCATCGCCTTGCTTGCCGGTCTTTTCGGCAATGCGGTCGATCGCACCGTAGATGATCCGCTCCGCGGCGGACTTCTTGCCGCTGTTCATGACGACATTCATGAATTTGGCGAGCATGTCACTCTTGAATTTGGGGTCCGGCAGGATGTGGCGAACCGGGGCTTGAGCACGACGGGACATTGCTGACGCTCCTGACTATTCTATTTCTTGGGCCGCTTGGCGCCGTACTTCGAACGGCTCTGCCTGCGGTCGTTGACGCCCGCACAGTCGAGCGTGCCACGCACGGTGTGATAGCGCACACCGGGAAGATCCTTGACGCGACCGCCGCGAATCAGCACGACCGAGTGCTCCTGCAGGTTGTGGCCCTCGCCGCCGATGTACGAGGAGACTTCGTAGCCATTGGTCAGGCGGACGCGGCAGACCTTGCGCAGCGCGGAATTCGGCTTCTTCGGTGTGGTCGTGTAGACGCGCGTGCAGACGCCGCGCTTCTGTGGTGACGCGCCCAGTGCGGGAACCTTGGTTTTTTCAGCAGGGACTCGGCGCGGTGACCGAATAAGCTGACCGGTTGTGGCCATGCGATCTCCAGACTCGTAACAACTACAAAGGAGCCGGGCGCATGCCGTCGTTCGTGGAACCCGCCAAAACATCCTGCCGCAGCAGGAGAACACGGGATCGACGACCGACAACCCCGCGACTGGCTGTGGCCCTGCGACGCTAAAGAGCACGCCGCTGTTTACCGGTTTTCGGTCTTGCGACACGTCCCGGAAAGGCCGCGCAGTTTAGGGAGGGGTCTGAACACTGTCAACGCCCATGGACGCCCGCTCTGCGTCCCGTCGCCTCCCTCGTGTCGGAGTCGCCGCGAATTCGGCTCGCGCAAGTGTTTGACATAAATGCATAAATCTACCTCGCGCCGCTGGATTCACTGGGGGCGCGCGCTGCAAATTCGCGCTACTCTTGCAACCAATGGCACCCCACCGAACCGGATCGATTGCGCCTCTGTTCGCGCTGCTGACGCTTGCAACGCTGGCCGCCTGTACCGGCAAGCCCCCGGAAGCGGACGCTGACCTTGCAATGGATGGAGCCGAACGGGCGCTTGCCGCACTGCCTGGGGTAGAAGTCGTCGCGGTCGATGCCGACCGCGAGAAAGTCACGATCCGCGACCTGCGCACCGGCGCGCTCTCGGTGATCAGCCTCAATGAAGCAACCGCCGAGGCGATGCGTCAGGAACCGACGCCGATCGAGACGCCGGCTGCGGCTGAGCCGGTTCTGCAAGCGGAGGCTCTGCCAGAGGTTGCAGAAAGCCCGCCCGAAACGACTATGGAACCCGCCATTGAGCGCGACCGCCAGGGACGCATCTCCCGCATCGACGGGCCCGGCTATTCGGTACAGCGCGTTACACGTGCCGAAAGCCGCAGCACACGCGCCGAGAGCGGCGGTGCCGTCAGCACCCCCAGCGCCGCCGCCGGCGAACGCCGGCGCCTCGATGCCGTCGTCTGCGGTGCGGGCCAGAGTCTCGAGATCAACGGCGCAGAGATCCGCTCCAGCGCAGCGGGCGTAGTGGCCCTGAACGGGTGCCGCCTGACGCTGTCGAACTCGCGGATCATTGCCGGAAACTGGGGCCTGATCGTGAACGAAGGCGCGACCGTACGGCTCGACAACACTGTTGTCGAGGGCGCCGCCGGATCCCTGGATGTTTATCCGGGTGGCACCCTGGCGGCCTGGGCTTCGACGTTCCGCGGTGCAATTGGCCGGCCGCTCGACTCAAGCGGCTTTCGAGATCTCGGCGGTAACCTCTTCGAGTGACAGCCTCCAATCGGCACCCTCGCGCCGCCATTACGCGGCGCGAGGGAGTTCTGATCAGGGAGCGTCGTCGAGAGAAATCACGCCTAGCGGGG
>JBBQWY010000095.1:0-4008 GCA_038210215.1 Steroidobacterales bacterium | reverse complement strand
TCGCGCCGCACCTCGAACCGCTTGACTCGCCGATCGAGCGCCGCAAGTGGCGGCACACGGCCGCCCGCCCGTTCGTAGTTGTCGGTCACGAACAATTCGTAACCGGTCGCGTTGCGGCGCACCCAGAGTCCATAGGGCTTGATCAAGTCTGCGCTGCCGAACACTGCCAGCGGCTCGAACTCGGGCAGGCGCATCAGCTGCACGCGATGGTTGTCGCGCTCGACGATATAGACGAGATCGTCGATCACGAATACGCCATTCGGCCGATCGAACTGGCCCAACGCAGCACCCTTGGAGCCAACACGACGCAGCGTCGCACCGGTCTCGCCGTCATAGACCACGAGCTGATCCGTTTCCTTGGCGGTCGCGATCAACCACAACCGCCCGTCTGGAGACGGCCATGATGCCGGTGAGTCGATGTTGTCCTCGGGCGTCATCGGCGTCAGGAACGCTTCGGCGACCTCGGGCGCCTCCACCACAGGCAAGCCAACCCGCGAAAGTGGCGCGCAGGCCGACAGCGCGGCCGCGCCGATGATCAGTGCCAGGCGGGATCGAGCCACGTGCGTCGAAGCCTTCAAAACGATGCCTTCACGCCAACGATACCGGTCCAGGAATACTCTTCATACTGCAACAGCCGGTCGCGGCCCGGGCCGCGCTGGAACGCCGTGTACGGCTCATCGGTCAGGTTCACGAACTCTGCAAACAGCTGCAGATTCGGATTCAGGCGGTACTTGGCCGACAGATCCCACTGCAGATGCGACTTCACGTAACGGTCCTCCAGCGCATCGCCGCCGAGTTCATCCAGATACTCGTCGCGGAATGCGGCCGCAAGCCGCAAGCTGAGCGCACCTTTTTCATAGCCCAGCGACAGGTTCGCGGTGTGCCTCGAAGCTGCGGGCAGAGGAATATCCCGGCCGTCGATCTGCGCATCGGTATCCGTGAACGTGTAGTTGGCGCCCAGGATCAGGCCATCGAACGGCGCCGGCAACTGGGTCAATGCCTGCTGGTAGCCAAACTCGAACCCGGTCACGGTCGCCTTGTCGCCGTTGACCGGAATCACCGCTTCAGATGCCTCGATGCCATTGAACGTCACGTCCTCGAACTCGGCGAGGACGATGAAGTTCTTGATCTCCTTGTAGAACAAACCGGCCTGCAGCACGGCCTTGCTGTCGAAGTACCACTCGACACCGAGATCCAGGTTGGTGGCCTCATAAGGCTCGAGGTCCGGATTGCCGAACTCGCCTTCCCGATCCCCTTCGTCGTTTTCCTCGACCAGGAAGCGCGGTGCCAGATTGCCGATATTGGGCCGCACGACGCTCCGGTAAGCGGCTGCGCGCAGCATCAGATCGGGCAGCGCCTCATAGCGCAGATTCAGGCTCGGCAGCCAATCCGTGTAGTTGCGCGTAAAGCGGTTCGGGGTGATGAAGACCGTGTCGTCATCCAGCACGACTCCGTTGCGCGTGCCGCCTTCCTCGACCAGCTCAACGAGGCTGCCGCGGATGTCGTTCTCGGTACGCTCGACTCGCACACCGCCAATCAATCGCAAGGGGCCGGCGTTGTAACGCCCCATCAGATAACCTGCCGTGATGTCTTCATCGACCGAGAAATCGGCGGCGGCGGAGTCGAAGGTCGAGTCGATGTCGTCGCGCTCGAAGGCCGAGAAGCCGTTGCGAACCAGCGCACGAATCGCGCCTGGCGAGACCTGCGGATTGATCGACGCGAGACCGTAGCTCTGGGGTCCGACTGCATCCGCGAGCGTCAGATCACCGTCGAAGCCATCAAAGATATCGACTTGCAGATCGAAGCGCTTCTGCCTCTGCCGCAACTTGGCCCCGCCCTGCAGTTCGAAGGTGCCGGTGGCCAGCGAAAACTCGCGGGTGACATCGAACTGCGCGGCAGCTTCTTCGTCTTCCGCAAGACTCAGCGTCGTGCGTTCGATTTCTTCGAACTCGTACTCGCTGGTATCCAGAAATGTCGCCAGCCCGTTGTCGATCGTGTAGCCGATCTGCCCGAAACGGCTGTAGTCAAAGGTGACCCCCAGCTCGCCTGGATCCTCGAAATCACGCCGGAAAATCGTCGGATCCAGCGAACCGTTTTCCTTTTCGCTCGCCTTGGAGTAGCTCGCCCGGTAGTCGAGCGTCCACGGCCCCGAGTACGTTTCGCCACCGAGCACCAGCGAGGTGATGCGCTGCGCCTCGAGGCGATCCTTGATGTCGCGCTCGACGCGGATCTGGCCGTCGTCCGACGAGAAGCTTGCGCTGTTGGCGTCGCCGCTGGCCGGCGCCTCATCCATCTCGAAGATCAGCCGGCCGCGGAATTCCTGGTCCTCGAATTCGCTGAACAGCGTGCGGGCGAACAGCGTTGTGTTGTCGGTGGCGCGAAAGTCCATGGACAGCGCCACGCCCAGGCGGGTCCGCTCGACGTCGTAGTCGCGATACTCGATCGTGTCGGCAAACGCGACGCCATCATCCGAGACATTCCATCCATCGGCCTCGATGTTGTCGGTCGAGAAGGTTCGTTCGTAGTACGAGACGCCGCCGGCGATACCGAAGCGTTCGCCGAGCCGCCGCGAGAAGTCTACGCTGGCCTTCGGCGACCATTCACCCGACAGGTCGTTGTAGGACGCCTGCGCGCTGGCGCCGAGGAACGGGTCGCGCCGATCGAAGGCACTGGTGGTTTTGATCTCGATCGATGCGCCAATGGTGTCGCCATCCATATCGGGCGTCAGGGACTTGGTGATCTCGATCGACTCGATCAACTCAGCTGGTACGACGTCGAGCGCTACCGAGCGCACGTCCGACTCCGGGGCGGGCACACGGGCGCCGTTGATCGAGGCGGCGTTCAGGTCGGGGCTCAGGCCGCGTATCGCGATGAAGCGCCCCTCGCCCTGGTCATTGAGAACATTGACCCCGGCGGCGCGCCTTACCGATTCGGCGACATTCTGATCCGGGAACTGACCGATCGCGTCGCGGGTCAGTACGCTCTGCACCGTGTCAGCGGAACGCTGGCGAGACAAGGCACTGGCAAGATTGGCGCGCTGACCCACGACCAGCACGCTTTCGAGGATTTCGGTGGTCGCGATTCCGAGTCCAAGATCGACGCGGGTCGTGGCGTCTGCCTCCGGCCCCACTGTGACAGAGCGTTCGAGGGGTTCGGCGCCTGCATAGAGCGCACGCAATGTGTAGGTGCCGGGCGCAACGTCGCTGAATCGGTAGCTGCCGTCCGCCTGCACCCGCGCGCTGCGGCCAAGCTCAATTAGCTGCACCTCGGCACCGGTCAGACTGCGGAAGCCTCCGGCGTCGGTCACCTGCCCGGTCACCACGCCTGCGGAGGCGCTGGCTGCGCCGATCGCCGCCACGACTGCCATGAAAACCAGACTGGTCGCCGCGCGCTGCGGTCGTTCTCTGTGCTGCATGTGAAATCCCCTGAATTCGGCCTCAACTGGCGCGGCATAGCGTCCAGACATCAGATGAATGCCGGATGGCAGTCCGATGTCATTTTGATGACGATCACATCGTCTGCCGCGCCAATTGAGCCGCCATCGGACGCTATACTTGTCAATGCAATGCTCAAGACACTGACTGACCTTTTCAACGCGCTGAAACCCCAGGCTGCCGGGCGGCCCGACCCGGAACACCACTTGCAGCTGGCTACAGCCGTGCTGCTGGTGGAGGTCAGTCGCTCGGATTCGAACATGTCTCAGCTGGAGCGCCGCACAGCCTTCCAGGCGCTGCAAGAGAAGTTCGCGCTGACGGAAGATGAGGTCGCGCGGCTGTTTGAGCTTGCCGAGCGAGAGGCATCAGAAGCGCACGACCTGCACCGCTTCACGTCGCGCATCAATGCCGGCTTCAATGACGCCCAGAAACTGCGGATCATCCAGAACCTTTGGCGGGTCGTGTTCGCGGACGGCCAGCTCAGCGCGCATGAGAATCACCTGATGCGTCGCGTGGCGGATCTGCTGCACGTGCGCCCCGGCGTCAACATGGTCGCCAAGCTGCGGGCCGAGGC
>JBBQWY010000094.1:0-4120 GCA_038210215.1 Steroidobacterales bacterium | reverse complement strand
CTGCCGGTTCCTGGGCTGCAGGCGATTGGATTCCTGGCTTGATGACTGTCAAATCAGCCGCGCTTGCATCGGCGGTGCGCGGGCGCCCAGTGGCAGCTCGAATTGACTCTGATCCGGTGCGCTCTTCTCCCGATGCGCCAGGATCTTCCCGATCACTGCCGGATCTTCGATGCTGGCGATCACCGCAAGCTTGCCGCCACAGCGGGCACAGGTGTTGATCTCGATGCCGAACACGCGCTTCAGACGCTGCGCCCAGGTCATGGCCACGTGACAGGGGGTGATGGGCTGGTCGGTTTCTTGATCCGCACCCTGCCCTTTGCCCATACCCCGATGCGCAGGCGTCACTGCAGCCCGCAGTTTGCTGTGCGGCGCGAACACTCCATGAAATCTCGTCAAGTGCATCCGCGGTGGCGGCACCAGTGCGGCAAGGCGCGCCATCAGATCCAGCGGATCCAACACGATGTGCGTGGTGCCATCGCGGTATGCCGTCTTGAGTTGGTAGCGAACCGCCAAATGCCATGGCCTGCAGGATCTCTCTTCGTTTTCATCTTTTGCCTCCCGCTTCGCTGACGACGCGCCGCTGGGTCATCTTGAGCCGAAGCGGCAGACCGATCCAAGAGTTTCGACCGCTCGGGCACCGTGGCTGCATGTCAGCGCGTTCGGACATCGCCACTGTGCGTGGTCGCGCCGTGGACGGCATGCAGCAAGATACCTTCTGCTCCGAACAGGTCCTTCGCGCTCGAAGCCAATGCAATGCTCGCGGCTTTAGAAGTAATACATCCATGGCGATGAAGCGGGTCTGGATCATTGCGCGCTCTAGCGCGCTACCTCTTCGACGACCGTAACAATGACCTTGCCGCGCGCGCGGCCAGTCTCCAGGTATTCGATCGCGGCGGGAACCTCTTTGAGTGTGTAGCGCCGGTCGATCACGGATCTAAGCTTGTTCTGCGCCATCAACTCCGCAACGAACCGTAGGTCCGCGGCGTTGGTCTCGGCGAACAGCGTGACCACCTTCGGACTTACGAATGGGGACATAAAGAATGCGCGTATCATGCGCCCCAGTGGCCCGATCCAGTTTCCGGCGTCAGGGCCACCACCACCAATGCCGACGTAGATGCCGCTCTCGTTGAGAACTTTGATGTTCTCGCCTAACGAATGGTTGGTCGCATTGTCGAGTATCAGGTCATATCGTTCGGCGCCTGCGATGTAGAGTTCCTTGGTGTAGTCGACAAGGTGATCGGCACCCAAAGATCGCACGAGTTCCAGGTTCCGCGTGCTGCACACGGCAGTGACTTCGGCGCCAAAGTGCTTGGCAAGCTGCACTGCGAATGTTCCCACGCCCCCCGATGCACCATTGATCAGCACTCTCTGGCCCGGCTTGATCGCGCCCTCGTCGCGCAAGGCCTGTAGGGCTGTGAGCGCGGCGACCGGCGTCGCCGCCACCTGCTCGAAGCTCACGGCCGCCGGCTTGAGCGCGATGTCGCTCTCGGAGGCGAGTGCAAACTCCGCGAAGGATCCATCGGCGACATTGCCAAACACCGCGTCGCCAACCTTGAACTTGGTGACGGCGCCACCTACCGCGGTTACCACTCCCGCGACATCGGCGCCGAGTCTCGGTTCATTGGGTTTGCCGATGCCACTGTCCAGTCGCAGCGGATAGGGCGTGCCGCGCATGTAATGCCAGTCGAGTGGATTCACGGAGGCGGCGTGCACTTTGATTTGCACGCTGCGTTCGTCGGGCAGTCGTTTGTCTGTTGGACCGAGCCTCAACACCCGCGCCGTGCCGTATTCCTGATAGGTGATGGCCTGCATGGACTCGCCGCTCGGTTTGAACGGCGAAGTTGCTGGTGTAGCGCACCATGCGACGAGGCCGGTCGCGAGTACCGCAGTTATCAGCAGTTTTTTATGTGCTTTCATGATTCCATCAATGCCTTCGTCATGCCGGCTCACTCGAACCGGCGCGTTAGGCCGAGGAATGCGGTGATCCCGTTAGGCTCCTCCGCCAAGGGGCTAGAACGGGCTTCTTCGATCAGTTGCGCATAAGTCGCACCCAGTTGCGCACTCCAAGCCTCAGTCAATCGATACTCGAGCCCGATATTGACATTGCACTGAACGAATCCCTCAGCGGGTGTAAAGCGGCTGAATCGACTGGCTGCGGCTTGCGCTGGCGTGACGCCGAAGTAGGCTTGCTGATACTTCTGATCGGCCCAACGCGTGCCTGCTCCCAGGGAGAGACCTATCTTCTCGGAGAGATCCCGCGACCAGTCGAATGACATATCCGCGACCAACCCCGCGTGCCCGCGATCGCCGATCGCCTTGCGAACGCTTAACGTGACCAGTCGGTAGCCGATCAACACGCCGCCTTCGGCGGTCGACTCAATATCGCCCATTCCGCGAAGACCATCGTCGCCAGTCACAAAGGGATCAGCTCCAACACCGCGAGCTTCTCGGCCAAGGTCGAAGCCCACGATTACGCCCACCCGAAAGCTAGCTTGCTCGGGAGACGTCCAGGACAAGCCTCGCGGATTAAACGCAATCGTGCCGTGGATCGGATGGTGATAGCGCACCGACAGCAGCGGCACAGGTGTCGTGCGCTCGTTCGGGCTGCCGACGTAGGTGGGTTGACGACCTACGCCAAGTCCGACCGACCCAGCCCAGCCGCTGGGGGCGTCGTTGTCACTGCCGGCTGCGGAGACCGTTCCGGGACCGGCGCAGATCGCTATCACCGCAACAAGCAGTGCGGAGTGGGCCAATTTGATGTGGTCGAGCATGCCGTTGCTTCCTAGTGACATCGATGAAGGCGTCGGACTCGCAAGTTCAACGTTGGGGGCGCTGCGGGCTGCCGTGACCCGTGCGCCGAGCGACTTGGCTAGCTGAACGCCCCGGATGCTCGCTGCGACCACACGAGTCAGCACGCTGTCGTCGCGCGGTGCCGGCTTCCCGACTTCACCTACCTTCAGAACCTCGGGCTCTCCGAATTTGGGGTGAGCGATGGCCTGCATCATTGGGGTGTTGCTGGCGACAGGGGGCGGCTGGTCGATGGCTTGCATGGGCGTTTCCTTTGGTGAATCAGTCAAGACTTACACTGTAAGGTACCGGCCGATTGCCAGACAGTCAAGCGACGCTTACGATGTAAGTACCGTCGCACCGTACGAGAGAACGAAATGCCTCCACGAGCGAGGACACGAGCCCCCTTGAGCCCCACGAAGGTGCTCGCTACGGCGCTGCGCCTGGCGGACGAGAAGGGCATCGAGTCCCTTTCGATGCGCAAACTGGCGCGGGCGCTAAAGGTTGAGGCGATGTCGCTCTACAACCACGTCCCGGGGAAGGAACGCCTGCTTGATGGGCTGGTGGAACTCGTGGTGAGCGAACTTGAACTGCCGGCCGTAGGGGGTGACTGGCAGATCGCGATGCGAGGGCGGGCGAAGACGGCGCACCGCGTGCTGATGTGTCACCCGTGGGCCACGATGCTCATCGTTTCGCGGATTAGTATCGGGCCGAATATGCTCCGGTACATCGATCGCACCGTGGGATGTCTCCGCGAGGCGGGCTTCTCCTGGGCGATGGCGGACCACGCGTGGAACACACTCGACGCGTTCACGTACGGGTTCACGCTTCAGCGGCTGAACTTTCCACTTGAGCCGCATCAATATGCCTCGGCGGCGGAGCAATTCCTGCCGATGATTCCGGCTGAGACTTTCCCGTACATGAATGGCCTCTCGCAGGAGATCATCAGCGCGCGTCACGACGGGTTGCAGCACCTTGAACTAGGCCTCGACCTGCTGCTCGAGGGGCTAGAGCGGGTTCGGGCGCGAGGGTCCTGATCGCGTCGCTGGCGATAGAGCGCGTCACGACCGCGGTTTCGAATGGCTGCTGTGCGGGGGGTCAGTTGGTTGCGGCGAATGGCGGAAACGGGCCGCATTGCGACCCGCTGCGCAGACCGGCGCCGTGACCCTGATCCAGCGCTTCGGCAGTGCGCTGAACCTGAACGTCCACTTCCACCTGCTGGTGCTGGACGGAGCCTACGTTCGAGTGAACAGCCGGCTGCAGTTCCGGCGCGTGGCCCCGCCGACGAAACTGGAGCTTGACCAGTTGCTCCAGACCATCACCAGCCGCGTCG
>JBBQWY010000093.1:0-4207 GCA_038210215.1 Steroidobacterales bacterium | reverse complement strand
TGGCGTCCTCGCCGACCACGCCGATCGCCGCCACGTCATGGACGATCCGCTCGGCGAGCCTGGGGTCGCGCAGCAGGGCCAGCGCGGCGTCCTGCTGTGACGCCGACAGCACCGGCGCGCTGCCCGCGGCACGGGCGGCGGTCGGCGTCAGCCGTTGTTTGATCAGCGTGTCCTGCTGCGCCTCGACCGCGCGCAGCAGGCGGCCGAGGTCGGCCTTCACGTGCTCTTCCGACACCCCCAGCTCGATCGCCGCTTGCTTGATCCAGCCCGCGCGCTGCTTGGCCTGGTACAGCTCCACCGTGTCGACGTGCACGAACTCCGCACGGCGCACCTTGATCCACACCTTGAGCTGCTCGTAGCTGAGATTCTTCTCGATCCCGCGCACCGCGTAGGCCCGATCGCCGAGCGTCAGCCGCAGTTCCTTGTCGTCGATCTCGACCGCCAGCGCCGGCTCGCTCGGCGGCACCCGATAGGTCGGTGGCGCCGGCACTGCGGAGGTCGGTGGCGCCGGCACTGCGGAGGCCGGCGGCGCAGCCGCGGCATCCTTCTCGGAGACGGCAGCTGCGTCGCCGTCCTCCTGCGCCTCATCGGCCAACGGGTCGATGCTGTCGACCGCGACAGGAGCAGCGACTAAAGAGGAAATCTCCGACGTCGGCACGGCCACTGGCTCACGCACGCCCCGGGCGGGCGCAGCACCGTTGCCGAGCCATTCCGCCTGCCGGATCACCAACCCGAGCGCCTTGGCCGCCGGCTGCACGTCCAGCGCGTACTGGTTGGCATCCATGCCCTTCGGAAACCGGCAGCGGTAGCACTCGAAACCGTCTGCCATCAGCCGCGCCGCCAGCTTCTCCGCGCCGCGATTGCCAGGCGCGTCGGCATCGAATGCAATCAGCACCCGGCGGATGCCGTGACGGCGGAATGCGTCGGCAAGCTCGTCGGTGAACCCCTCGACGCCGTAGGCGCTGGTGACGTTGCGATAGCCAGCGCACCAAAACGTCAGCGCATCGATCAGCGCCTCGCACAGGATCGCTTCTTCCTGGCCAACCAGGCCAACGTCGTTGAACACGCCGCGGTGCGGCCCCGGCAGGTACAGGTGCAACGGCGTGCCCGGCCGCAGGTTGGCGGTGATCTTGCGGCCGTAGACTTCGGTCACGTGCCCCGCCGCATCGAGCACCGGCACCACCAACGAACCCGCGAAATGCTCGTGACCGGACGCCCGCAGCACGCCCAACTGCTGCAAGCGGCCGCGCAGCGCCGCCCCGGCCTTGACCTGCTTGATCGGCAGCCGATAGCCCAGCGTGCGGTTGGCATAGCCGAGCCGGAATGTCTCGATCAACTCCGGTTCGACCAGCCCGCGCTGCGCCAGATACGCCTGCGCCTCCGGCGAGGCACGGAGCGTCGCATGGTACTCGTCGATCACCTGCCGCAGCAGCGCCGCGTCGTCGGCCTCCGGCGCAAACGCCGGCGCCACGCTGCGCACCGCCCGGTTCACCGGCGCCGCCAGCGCCGGGCTGTCCTGCTGCAACAGCTCCACCGCGTGCCGGAACGACACCGAGCGCGTGCGCATCACCCAATCGATCACCGTGCCGCCCGCCCCGCAGCCGAAGCAGTGCCAGACGTTCTTGTCCGGCGTCAGCACGCACGACGGCGTCGCATCGCCCTCGTGGAACGGGCAGCACAGCACCCGGTCGCGGCCCTGCGTCTTCAGCACATGGCCGCCGGCCTCGACGAGGCGCAACAACGAGACGGACGCCTTCAGCCGCTCGATCTCGGACTCGGGGACGCGGGCCATGGATTGCTCCTCTTGCGGAAAACCCGTCAATAGACGCTTGCGTACACGTTAACGCGTACTGTAGTGTCTACGCAAGCCGGTACTTCAGAGGGCCGCCCCTACCATGACCAGACCCGATCGCCAGAGCGTCATGCTGGACATGGCCAACTTCGCTGAACGGCTGCGCACGTTGCGCAGCCAACGCAACATCAACCAGGCGCGTTTCGCCGAGTTGCTCGGCGTCAGCCCGCGCGTGTACAACCGCTGGGAAACCGGCGATGCCGTCCCGCACTTCGATACCGTGGTCAAGATCGCCGAAGCGCTCGATGTCAGCCTGGATGAACTCGCCGGCCGCACCGAAACGACCAAGCCGGCGTCGCTGCGCAATCCCGAGTTGCATCAGCTCTACCAGCAGGTCGACGAACTGCCCGACGAGGATCAACAGGCGCTGATGGTGGTGATAGACCGATTGGTCACGTCATCGCGCGTCAGCCGCGCCGTCGGCGCACGGCCCCCGCAACCACGCCGCCGCGCCGGCAAGGCCCGCGCCAACAGCTGAGGAGGAAGCCGTGGCTCTCGCTGAAGACCTGTTCCAGAAACTCAAGACGCTGCCGCCGCAGCGGCTGGCCGAGGTCGCCGACTTCGTTGACTTCATCAAGGCACGCGAGGAAAAGGCGCGCATGCAGAAAGTCGATGAGCTGTTCGGCATGATGGATCAACTCGCCGCGATCGAGCCGCCACTGACCCCCGAGGAAATCCAGTCCGAGATCGAGGCCGCACGCGCCGAACGCCGCGCCGGGCTGCATGCGCATCGTCGCTGACACCAATGTCGTGGTGTCAGCACTGCTCTGGGGCGGCCCGCCCCGCGCGATCCTCGTCGCCGCACGCGAACAACGCATTGCGCTGTTCACCAGTGCGCCGCTGATCGCCGAACTCGAAGACGTGCTGGGCCGCGCCAAGCTGGCGCGGCGCTTCGCTGCGATCGGCCGCACGCCCGACGAACTGCTCGATCGTTACCTCGCGCTGGTCAGCTTCGTGACGCCGGCCACGCTGGCTGCGCCGATCTCGCGTGATCCCGACGACGACAACGTCATCGCCACTGCGATCGCCGCTCGCGCCGAACTGATCGTCTCCGGCGACCGCGATTTGCTCGACCTTGGCAGCTACCGGGAAATGCCGATCGTCGATGCCGCTGCGGCAGTCGAGCGGATCGAAGCCGTCCGCCGATAACACAACGCCCGGCGCAAGGCCGGGCGTCGAGGATGGAACTACGCGTTAGGAGCGGCGGGTTGAAACCCGCCCTTCGGCCCTACTTCAAGCGCACGCGGCGGTGGTCGCTGAACGCACCAAACACGAAGCCCCGCGCGAGGCGGCGCTTCGTGGATGGAGCGTAGTGTTGGGCGTCATCTGCGGCTACGGCCCTGTCGTTAGCGGGCAATTGAAACTGCGACCAGGGCAAGAACCCCTCCTGCCGCCAAGCCACCGACAACCGCTACTCCGGTAGCGCCTGGCGCCGCCAGAGAAATAGCGAGCGCAGAAACGAAGAGCGGTAGCACAGCCGCAACACCGCCGAGTAGCCGCCGTTTCCTGAGTAGAACTGAAGCGCCTATCCACGCGCTGGCGACAGCACCAACTGCGCCAAGCAGCAGCATCGTCAAAGCCATTGCGACCGAGCCTCGGTCATTCTTTAAATCGATTATGCCCAACACGGCGATGAGCCAGCAGATGGCCAATCCCAACCCACACGCACCCGCCACTCCCACCTTCGCGACGGGACTGCGAGGCCCGAGCATCTCAACGAACCCAAGGTGCATACGGCGGATTGTTGTAGCTGCCCGCACGTGGATCGAACTGAATCACACCATCTGCTGGATTGCTTGACGTTGCCTGGCCCCAAATGTGGCCAGGAACGAACCAAGGCTTCCCGTCGAGATTGTCGCGAAACTCAAAGGACCATTTATCGTCAAGCTGCAGCTCTCCCGATTCTATGCGTTGTCTCAGGCGGTCGATGATCTCCGCCGATTGATCACTGCAGCGCATCAAATCGTTGTCGCCGTAGAACGCCCTCATGTTGTTCTCGAAGGGATCGGGCAGCCGCAATCCCTCATTCGTCATCTGCTGAAGAATCTCATGGAAGGCCTGTTCCAGGCGCGCAATGTCTTCGGCGCTCCTTCCAGTCCGGTCAATCAAGTTGATCGGATCGCCATGCACGTAACCGTAGAGATTCGCTTGGCCGCCGCGGAACCGAATCGGATCCTTCGCCGTCCACCTGCCCGAGATGGGATCGTAATCCCGCGCCCCAAACCGCACCAATCCGGTGTCTTGGTCATATAGCCCACCGGCATACCCAAACGGTTGGAATCCGGGATTGGTGTCGAGCAACATATTGCCCCACGCATCGTAGTCAAGCGCCTGCGCGATTGTGCCGGTGGTGAG
>JBBQWY010000092.1:0-4622 GCA_038210215.1 Steroidobacterales bacterium | reverse complement strand
ATCAAGCCGACGTTCGGTTCGGCCCCCGGCGCAGGACCGAGCGTCAGCTATACGAGGTAAAGCTGACCCCGGATTGCTACTGGGCGGTCTCGCTGCTCCGACGACTGCTTCCCCGCCGTGCGAACTGGCGGTACCGACCCGAAGCGGGCATGCAGCCCAATGAAGAGCGGTCAACCAAACTTGTGTCGTTCGAGCGCACACATGCTTTGCATGCTCTAAGCTTCGGGGCCAACTACACGATCTGTGTTCGGATCGACATTCCGCGAGTTCGATCAGGTGTTAAGAGTGACTGGCACGGTCGCCTGCGCTGCCACCTGTTGAACAATCGGTGTGTAGAGGTCAACGTCGGTCTCCGGTGTGCGGATGGAGACGATGAGGCTGTAGCGGGCGGGCAGGTCGTAGCGCTGTTGCGCTGGGCGCGTGCGCCACCAGCCCTTGGCAGGGTAGACGGCGATGAAGCCACGGTTGGCCAGCTCAGCTGCGGTGCCGCGCCAGATGTCTTGGTGCAGTGAGCCACGGTGGCGCTGTCGGTCCCCAAGAAGCCAGTTCGGGTCCTTGGGATCGGTCGGGTCGCCGTCGTCTTCGCGTTCGGCGGCGGCGTTGATGCGGGCCACGAAGTCGTCAGTCGTCGCGTCGAGCGGCCGTTGAACATCGAAGCGCAGGCGGTGCGACGGGTAGTGGAACTTCGACGACGTTCCGCGCGTCGAGGGGTTGGGCTCGATGAAGTACGACAGGGTCACGCACAGCTCGACTTTGGTGGCAGGTGGCAGCGCAAGCAATTCTTGCTGCGGCCAGGGCAGCGAGTGGAGATTCATGTCACGGCTGCTGATGGCCTTTCCCGGGAGCTTTCGGAACGGGCGCACCATGTCCTCGACCACCAAGGTCAGCGAGTTGCCGGCACTCCACAAGGCCCGCTCAAGGCCCGGTGCTCCCCAGCCGCAATGCCGGATCATTCGCACGTAGTCGGCCTTGCTCGCGTTGCCACCGCCGTTGCCCGGTAAGTAGGCGGCACGCATGGCCTCTGTCCATTCGGCGGAGTGCACGATCAGCGCTCGAATCGTCTCGGGGCGCAGCGCAGGGTAGGACGCCATCAGCTGCGCAGCCATCCGGGCGCCGAGTGCCGACGCCGCGCTGGTGGCATTTGTCGTCGTGAACAGGCGCTCCAGCGGAAGGTTGTACGTGGTCAGCAGGTGCAGGCTGGGGATGCCGATGGCGCCGCGTGCATCCTTTCCCGCGTTGCCGCCTTCGATCACCACGTCCGGCTTCAATGGCCATGCTGGCTCCCAAGTCGCAGACGTGCTGGTGTAGGGGCTGAGGCCGCCATGTGGCGCCACCGGCACCGAGCCTTGGGCGTTGGCCTCGGTGATGACGACCTTTTCGGTGAAGGCGCCAACGGTGAGTACGTTCCAGGCTTGACCCGGGTCTCGAACGCCGTTGGTGCTCAAGCTCGCGGGGTACCTGTTCCATGCCTCGGGATTTGCGGTGTTGCCAGCGCACAGAACGAACAGTCGGGGGAACTGCCCGTCACCGTCGTAGTCACTGGCCAGCCGATCAACCGTGGCAGACCAGGCGGAAGGGCGCCCACGGTCTCGGTCGTCGCTCGATGTCACAGCCGACGTGAAGACGCGTGGGCGAGTCGGAGCGCTGACCTCTGGGCGGCCGACGGCCTCGGCGAACAGGTAGCCATGTTGCCGAGACTCGCCAGCATTCGCGCCTTGTTCTGGCGTGAGCTTCACCGACTCCAGGCGATGAGAGCCGACAAGTGGCCCGTCTGATGCGAGTGCATCCGCCAGATCGCCCAGCGCCACCAATCCGGCCAGGCCGGTGCCGTGGTTGGCAGTGTCGTCGACGCCCCACGCTGGATTGACGGTGTGCAGGTCAGCGCTGGCGATGAAGGGCGAAAGAAGAGGATGGCCCCGGTTGACGCCCGAGTCGAGCAGACGCACCCGAGGCGTTGAATCGTCGTCAGTAGCGACAGTCAATCGAGCGAGCATCTCCTCGGCCCACTGCTGCTGCTCTTCGGGCTCCAAGCCGTCGAAGAAGGCGGCGGTTTCCTTTGCGCGGCGCAGTTCGGCCACACAGTTCAGCGTCATCACCGATGTCGAGAACTGCTGCTGCGAGCCGTACATCAGCACGACGGTGCGCTCAGGGAAGTTGATCTGGTGCACGCTGACCTGGCACTCGGCGAGGGTGGCCAATTTGCGGAAGTCTGCCACCACCGCTGCGCGATCGCCGCGCACTGGTAGCCAGACCTCCCACCAAATGGCTTCGGCGGCATCCTGCGGCAACAAGGCTGGGTCGTCGGTCCACATCGCGCGTACTTCGGCGCGGCGGATGGACGCGATCGTGTTCAGCAGAGCGTGGTGGTCGAAGGAGTCACCGTTCGCCTTCTTGCGGTCGGCCAGATAGTCCTCGACGTATTTCTCGAAATGATCGAGCTTCCCGTCAGGGACAAAAACGTTGGCGTACGTCGTACCGGCTTCCGTGCGGATGCTCAGCACTTCGATCTTCTTGCGTGCGTCCTTCCCAACTTCGCTGCCGAGGCTCTCGAACGCCAGGGCAACGTCAGGCATGCCGGCAAACTGAACTTGAAGGCCCAAGCCACTTTCGAGCCCCTGCTCCTTCTGGGCAGCCACCACCTGCTGTGCAACTGGCTTCAAAGCGACCAGTTGGGCTTTGAGATACGTGCCGTGTTGAGCGCGGTCGGGCGCGGGAACTTCGGGTGTGCCGCCGCCGCCAAGCGAAGGCGCCGTGAAGGCCTGCGCCGCCGACGTGTTCGTCAGAACGAGATGAGGGCGTCTATCTTGGGGTTGATCCGGCATGGCTGGACGAGTGCTTTGTGTTTTGTGCCAGCTTTGCACTGATGAGACGGCGCTCCTCTAACGCTCGCCCCAGCTCGGCTGGTTGCACTTTCGTCTGGTCATGGAGGATCGCGTCCTTGATGGCGGCGTCGACTGCACGACAAATCTCGGCATGGCTCAGCCCTTCGGCCTGACCAAGTAGCGCGTCCTTTCGGAACGGCTTGGGCGCGAAGAATCCCAGGCGCGAGCGAATCAAATCCGTGGCTTGCACGGGTGATGGAAGGTGGTACTCCACCACATCGTCGAACCGCCTAAAGAGGGCGTAGTCGAGGATATCGCCGTGGTTTGTCGCGGCGATGATCAAACTGTTCGATGTGTCCTGCTCAATCATCTGCAGGAAACTGTTCAGCACGCGGCGAATTTCGCCCACATCATTTGCCATGCCGCGCTGCGAACCGATGGCGTCGAATTCATCGAAGAAGTAGACGCCTCGAATATCGGTGACCGCGTCGAATACCTGTCGAAGTTTCGAAGCCGTTTCGCCCATGAACTTTGTGATGAGCGAATCGAGCCGAACCAAGAACAGCGGAATGCCAAGCTCCCCTGCAAGGGCCGATGCGGTCATCGTCTTGCCGGTGCCAGGGGGCCCGACGAGCAGAAGCTTGCGGCGCGGCGACAGCCCGTGTTCCTTGATGCGCGCCAGCTGACGCTGCTCCTTGAGCACGCGTTGGAGCTGACTCGAAGCCACTTCGTCCAGCACCATGTCGCCCAACCGGTTCGCCGGGTGAGACACCGTCAAGAGGTTAGCCAGCTCGCCGCGCGGCTTGGTGGCACTGCCGATGGCGACCAGCTTGCCCGATGCGTCTTGCCCGACACGCACTTTGGCCGCATCGATCATCTCGCGCAACTCCTCGGCCAGCTTGCCGTGACCTAGCTTTGCTTCGTGCGCAGCGACCTGCATCGCGACGGACAAGAACTGTCCATCATCGCGATTGATGTGCGACTTGATGAGCGCCTTGAGTTGGTCGGAGCTGGCCACGGGAAGGTATGAACGGGTTGACGAGCAAGATTGGCTATTGTGCCTGCCCCCTTCAGATTCACACATCAGGGGCGCACCTGAAGATGTTGCCCGTCGTTTCGTGCTGGCCAAGGGGCCGAGTGTCCGGTCTATGAAACTTTGGCACGCGTCCGCTCTTGGCCGATACCGGGTTTACCCGGCAATCGCCGTAAGCTGACCCCGGCCGGTCGAGCACGCGCATCGAAAGGCAGCTCCCTGGTTCGACTTCGAACTCACACTGACGGCCAGTTCCAGTCGCTCGCGAAGGGCAGCTATAGAACGTAGCTGTACTGTCGCCCACCCCCCCCGAGTTGCGGGGCGAACCCCTGGCCTAGAGGGGTCGATGAGCTTTGGCGCGAGGAAATCTGGCGTTAGTCTTCAGTAAATCTGGAGTACACGCCATGTCAAGTCTATCCACCCACTGCCTCGGCGTCGCCGTGGCTACGGCCCTTTCGCTATGGGCTGCGCCTGCAGCGGCCCAGTTCTACATAACAACCGACCGAACCATGGCCGGTGGTAATCCGCTGAACGGCAGTTACGTCGGCCAAACCGTGCTGGTCGGCGCTTCGCTGATCTCTAACGGCGTCATCACCCGCGCGCCCAACGTGCACGTCGATGTTGTCGCCCCGGCCTTGTTCACATACAACGATCAGACTGGCGGCGGCCTCGCGGCCTACAGCAACAGCGTGGTACGCATCCAAGGCGGCACTTTTAACCAGAACTCCGGCACCGGTTTTGGTGGCAGCGTCAGCCTGTCCGACACC
>JBBQWY010000091.1:0-4924 GCA_038210215.1 Steroidobacterales bacterium | reverse complement strand
ACAGCAGCGTGCGCTCGGAAACATGGCGAGCATAGGTCGGCGCGGCCGGCAGCGCGGTCGATGCGGCGCTGGCAACGCGCGGCGTTGCGCGACCCTCCAGTGCGGTGAGGCGCAGCACGAAACGCTCCTGTGCATCGACGGCTGCACAGTGTTTCGCGCGGCTTCATCGCCGCTCATCGGCGTTTGTCCCGTTCACGGGTAGGACATCGCTGCTGCGCAGCGTAGGAATTCGCCTACCTGTTGCTGTTGTCCGAGACCCCACACTCCGGAGGCGAGCGCGGTTGATGAACGCGCTGGAACCACTCGAAACGCGTGCGTTGAGGCGCTGGAGGAGACCTTCGGCGCGCGCCGCATCCAGGAGAGCTGAGGGAGCACGTCAAGCAAGGAGCAATGCCGCATCGTCGGCAGCAGCGAGTGCAGGCGCGGAGCCGGCGGCTAAAGAGGAATCCGGCACCGACACCGCCGGCACCTCCCCGAGATCCTGCCGCAGCAGCTCCACCGCTCGGCGAAACGACACCGCCTCATGCCGCATCACCCATTCCACCACCGAGCCCCCGGCCTGGCAGGCACCCAGGCAATGCCAGAGGTTCGACGTCGGGCTGATCACCAGCGACGGCGTGCGGTCCTCATGAAACGGGCAATGCCCGATCCACTCCTTGCCGTGCCGCTTCAACACCACGCCCGAGGCCTCGACCAGACGCGGTAGCGAGACGGCGGCTTTCAGCCGATCAATCTCGGATGCGGGAATGCGTGCCATCGGCGTTCGTCCAAAAACCTGTCAAGCCCCTGCGCGCCCTTTTTTTGCCCTTGCGAGGCGACACGCAACCATGTACGGTTAACGTACATCCTGGCACGTGTTATCCCCGTACAGCCACCATGCACGAAAACCGGACTTACCCTTGCCAGCAGCCCACCCACGGACTGACGCGCATGTCCAAACACGCCAATGCCGAGGTCAAAAACTTCGGGCAACGCCTAGCGCAACTGCGCAAGGCCGCCGGCTACACCCAACAACAACTCGCCGACGAGGTCGGCGTGTCGCGCCGCATGATCGCCTACTACGAGGGCGAGACCGGCCACCCACCGACCGGCTTCCTGGCCGAACTCGCACACGCACTCGCCATCACCTCTGACGAGCTGCTCGGTATCGCACCGCAGAAACGCGCCGCCTCTAAAGGCACCATCAGTACCCGCTGGGAACGACGGGTACGCCAGATCGAACGGCTCGACGCCAAACCCAAACAGCAGATCGTGACCTTCATCGACGCGATCCTGACCGCCGCGCAAGCACGACAGGACCTGAAACCGTGAAATATGTCCAAACCGCGGCACCCAACGGCGCGACGCCCGCCTCACGCACGCCGCCGCCGGCACGCAGCACCGCATCGCGGGTGGCTGAGCCCGAGATGAGCCCCGCCGACGACCTCTTGCAACGCGTCAATGGCAGCCACTTCGGCACCGTGCTCGCTGATCCGCCTTGGCGCTTCCAGAACCGCACCGGCAAGGTCGCCCCGGAACACGGCCGCCTCAACCGCTACAGCACCATGGCGCTTGAGGAAATCATGGCGCTGCCGGTCGCCGCGACCCTCGCCGAGCGAGCGCACCTGTATCTGTGGGTGCCCAATGCCCTGCTGATCGAGGGCCTGCGCGTGCTTGAGGCCTGGGGCTTCCAGTACAAGTCGAACCTGGTCTGGCACAAAGTGCGAAAAGACGGCGGCCCCGATGGCCGTGGCGTCGGTTTCTACTTTCGCAACACGACAGAGCTGGTGCTCTTTGGGGTCCGCGGCAAAGACGTCCGCACCCTGTCGCCCGGCCGTAGCCAGGTCAACATCCTGTGCACCCGGAAACGCGAACACTCGCGCAAACCCGATGAGCTCTACGACATCATCACCGCCTGCAGCCGCGGGCCGTTTCTCGAAATGTTTGCGCGCGGCTCACGCCCCGGCTGGACCACCTGGGGCAACCAAGCCGACGACTACGCACCGACCTGGACCACCTACGCCAATCACTCGCAGGCCAAACGGCAACGCGCCGAGCGGGATCTTTTCAGCGTGGACTGAGCCGCAGGCTCAGTCTTCGACGTAAAGCTGGCGGCCGATCCCGAACACCAGCAAAGGACACCCTGCGCCACCGCCGCCAAGGATGCGCGGCAGCAGCTTGCCCATGTGGGTCGTCGAGTTGCCAAACGACTTGCCACGCCCCAGTCCCGCAACGATGTCCTGTAGCTCGTCACAGCGCGTGATGATCACGCCGACGCTGATCGCGCGCAGATCAAACAGCAGGCGGAAATTGTTGAGGTCGCGGTCGTAGAATGGATCCTTGTTGTTCCACTCGATCTCCAGTGCCACCCGGTTCTTGAAACAGTCGACCTTATGCGTCGGCGACTCGATCTCGATGCCATCCACCACGATCTTGGTCTCGAACTTGCGCTCGATCCAACCGCGCGAATACAGAAATGCATCGATCGACTTGGAAATCGTCGACTTGCTGCCACCCGCCGCCACCAGCTGACTGCGGTACAGCCGAAACTCCGTCAACAACGCCACCAGGTCCGCCCACTCCGCCGGAAAGTCCTGATGCAAGATCGCGCACGCATGCTTCCACTCGTGCACCTCGTAATGATCGCGGATGAACGCGGGAAGCAGGTCAGTACCCATCAGGTAAGGCTAACGGATCGCGCGGCGGGTGTGCAGAGGCAGCCGGCCGGGGAGAATGACGGTCCGGACCGTGGGTCCGGATCATGGGTGTCCACGATTGCTTCTGGGTGTCCACGATTGCTTCCAATGGGTGTCCACGATTGCTTCCCCGGCCGCAGCCGCCGCGCGCGGGCAACGCGGCGTGCGATTATCCAGCCAGGCTAAGCCGACCCGTCGCCCAACGCAGCCGAAGGGACCCGCAGCGATCCAGCCGGGAAGAATCCACAAGGTCAATCATGCGTCGCCGGACCCGGGCCGGCCAGACCGGCGCTCCCGCATCCAATTGATCAATCCCCCGCGCAGCAGAAACAGGGCTTGGCGCGGTGACATGGGGTGGCTCACCTGGAACGTGACCTGGCGCGTGACGTTCTCCACCGCAAGCTTGCCGCCTTGTGTCAGCACGCGCCGCAGGTCGGTCAGCCGCCGCACGTTGCCGGCTTGGACGCGGTCGTAGTCCGCTGGGCCGGCCACCTTGACCTCGGCGACCGCCCAAGGGGCGTATTGTCGCAGCGCAATCGCGTGCCCCACATCGGCTTGATCACGTGCTGGTCGAGTAGGGCGTCATCCGAAACGGAGCAGGTTGGGCTACGCCCGTTCTACCTCAGGCCATCGGTTCCTGTTCGGCCTGGTTTGCTGGTTGTGATCGGCTACCTGCAACTTCCAGCGCCAGGTCCAGGGTCTCCATGAACTCCTTCACCTTGATTGGTTTGGTGAGGTAGCGGAAGAACCCCGCATTCATTCCATTGCGGATGTCTCTGGGCATGGCATTTGCACTGATCGCGATCACCGGGATGTGCGCCGTGGCTGGGTCAGCGGCCAGGATCGTCAGCGCGGTGACGCCGCTGATACCCGGCAGGTTGATGTCCATCAGGATCACATCGGGCTGGGTGGCTTGCGCCAGGTCGATACCGCTGCGGCCGTCCTTCGCGCTCAGCATGCACAGATCGGGGCGGCGAGAGAGTAGCTCAGTGATCAGCATCAGGTTGGCCGGGTTGTCTTCGACGTACAGCACAGTGCGTGTGGGTGCACTGCTCGGAGTATCAATCGCAATGGCCGCCGTGGTTGCCATGGCAGCGTAATCCAGCTCGACGGCCTCGGTCACTTTCAAATCGATCCAGAACACGCTGCCAACACCGACCGTGCTCTCCACGCCAATCGTGCCGCCCATGAGCGCAACCAATTGCTTGCTCACGACCAAGCCGATGCCGGTGCCTTCTTCAACGCCGGCTTCTTGGCCGAGGCGGTTGAAGGGCTGAAACAGTTGCGCCAATTTATCCGGGCTCAAGCCTTCGCCGGTGTCCTGAACGCTCACCCGAACCTTGTTATCCGGAAGGGATCTGCAGCTCAGCTCAACCTTACCGCCAACCCGGTTGTACTTTATCGCGTTGGACAGCAGATTAACGATGATCTGCTTCACCCGCGTACGCTCCGCCTTGACGAACAAGCCGCTTTCGCAATGGGAAAAGCTGACGTGAATACCACTCTTGCGCGCCTGCGGTTCGATCATCGCTTGGCAATCGCGCAGCACTTCTTCGAGCGACATCGGCTCCAGCGGCATCGACAGCTTGCCCGACTCGATCAGCGCCAAGTCAAGGATCTCGTTGATCAACTCGAGCAAATACCAGCCGGCCTGAAGAATCTGGTCGATGCCGACCTTCTGTTTCGGTGTCGGGCCCGGCACGTCCGAATCAATCAACTGTGCGAAGCCGAGGATGGCGTTTAGCGGCGAGCGCAGTTCGTGGCTCATGCTCGACAGGAAGTCTGACTTCGCCAAGTTGGCGCGCTCGGCCTCGACCTTGGCGGCTTGCAGTTCCAGATTGGTCTCGCGCAAGGCCTGATCCAGTCGCTTCTGGTCGGCTTCGACCAGCTTGCGAGCAGTGTTGTCGGTACCGATCAGCAGGTAGCCGATGACTTCGCCTTGGTCGTCGCGCAGCGCTGTGACCGACACCACGGCGGGGAAGCGGCTGCCGCCCTTGCGAATGTAAGTCAACTCGTAAATATCTTCGATGCCGCGCGAGGCCTTGAACACTAAGGCATCGAACCCCGGTTCAATCGGGGTTGCGAGTTCGGCGGATAGTGTCTTGGCGCGAGTAATTACTTCCTGCGGATCGGAAATCTCGGCCGGAGTAATCTTGTTCATCACTTCGTCGGCCGTGTAGCCCAGCATGCGTTCGGCGCCGACGTTGAAGATCTGGATCACGCCCTTGGCGTCGGTCGCGATGCTCGAG
>JBBQWY010000090.1:0-4968 GCA_038210215.1 Steroidobacterales bacterium | reverse complement strand
TGCTAAACTAACAAAAACCTATAACCATCAGGTTGTGGGCGCCAGGGTTCTGACGGCAACCCTCCACGTGGCCAACCCCCGGGGGCATTTTAAACGCTGGGATGCGCCCGCTGGGGTGGGGGGGCCGGGTCGCTGCCGCCGCACGGAGGATTTCCGTTCAGATTCCGGGCTTGTCTGTCCCGGCGCGCAGTGCGGCGATCCGCTCATCGAGTGGCGGATGGCTCATGAACAGCCGCTGCAGGCCGCGCGGTACGCCACCGCTGATGCCGAAGGCTGCCATCTGCTGCGGCAGGCCCTGCGGGTCCTGGGCACGCTTCAGCGCTTCGAGCGCACCGATCATGTTCTTGGAGCCCGCCAGGTACGCGCCCCCATCGTCGGCGCGGAACTCGCGACGACGCGAGAACCACATGACGATCATGCTGGCGAGGATACCGAGCGCGATCTCAGCAACGATGACAGTGGCGAAATAGCCGATACCGCGGCCGCTGTCGTTCTTGAGGATCGCCTTGTCGACGAAGTTGCCGATGATCCGCGCGAGGAAGATCACGAACGTATTCACGACGCCCTGGATCAGGGTCAGCGTGACCATGTCGCCGTTCGCGACGTGAGCGATCTCGTGGCCCAGCACCGCTTCGACTTGCTTGCGATCCATCCGCTGCAGCAAGCCCGTGCTGACCGCAACCAGCGCCTTGTTCTTGTTGGCGCCGGTGGCAAAAGCATTTGGATCGGGCGACTCGAAGATGCCGACTTCCGGCATGCCGATTTGTGCTTCCTTCGCCTGCGCGCGGACCGTGTTGAAGAGCCATTCTTCGGTCGGATTGCTCGGGCGCTCGATGATCCTGACGCCCATCATCCGTTTGGCCGACCACTTGGATATCAGCAGCGAGATGATTGCGCCACCAAAGCCGAACAGCGCTGCAAACGCCAGCAGCTGGCCCATGTTGCTGCCCTGGTTCGCCAACATGATGTCGATGCCCAGCAGTTTGGCGACGATCGACAGAACGACCAGAACGGCCAGGTTCGTGATCAAAAACAGAACTACACGCTTCATGACAGCTCACTTGCTCCTTGAGTGCTGAGCCTGAATCCTACAGGCGACTGTTCTAACGACGTCGAGAATCTACCCGGCGCCGTCCTCGAGCGCCAGATATGGCGGCGGAGCGGTGAAAATCAAGCGTCATGCTGCGTTGCAGCAGGCACCCCTGCCGGCTCAGCCGATGGCGACGCCCAGCAGCGAGCCGATGCCATAGGCGAGGGCGCCGGCGCCGCCGCCGATCAACAACATCCGTAACGCGCTGCGCCAGGCGCCCCGGCCGGTAAAGAGGCTGATCGCCATACCGAGCAGGGCGAGGGCGACGGCGGTAATTCCGACCAGCGTCGGCACGATCAAGCCTGCGGCCGAGGTCAGCAGAAACGGAACCAATGGCAGGCTCGCGCCCAGCGAGAACGACAGGAACGAGGCAATGGCGGCCCCCCAGGGTGAACCGAGATCGTCGGGGTTCAGGCCCAGCTCCTCGCGCGCGAGCGCATCGAGGGCGCGATCATGGTCAGTGAACAGGCTTTGCGCCATCTCGCGCGCCCGCTCGAGCGGCAGGCCGCGGGCGCTGTAGATCAGCGCCAGCTCTTCAGCCTCTTCTTCGGGGTACTCGCGCAGTTCCTCGCGCTCAAGCGCGATTTGGTATTCGTACATCTCGCGTTGCGAGCGAACCGAAACGTATTCGCCAGCCGCCATAGACAAGGCGCCCGCCACGAGACCGGCGATTCCGGTCGTCAGCGCCGCGTCGGTCGACACGCCGGCACCGGCAACGCCGAGCAGCAGGCTCGCGTTCGAGATCAGACCGTCATTGGCACCGAAAATCGCCGCGCGCAGATTGCCGCCCGAAACGCCGCGGTGGCGCACACCGACTTCGTCGACCGAAGTGGGCATGGCATGTCCGGGGGCCGCCGTCGCCGTATAAACCGACAGGCCCCGCAGCTTCATCGCCGCGAGGACCGGGCGCATCGCTCGAGGCCCGATCTGCCGTAGCAGGGAAGCGACGATCCGCGCCCGCAGCGAGGGCGAAAATGCAGACTGCGGCCCTGACTGCAGGGCCGCCCACTTGCCCGCCTGGCCCTCGGCCGCAGCGCCCAGCTTTTCGAATAGGTCGCGCTTGATCGGGTCAGGCTCGCAGCGCGCGACGACGCCATACAGCCACGCCGATTCCTTTTCGTGCAGCCAGCTGTCGAGCCCGGAGGTCAAGGCATTCAGTCGCTCAGCGGGGTCCGCGCGTCAGCGGTCCCTATCTGCGTCTTCCTCTTCCCAGTCGTCATCATCGTCGTCATCATCGTCATCGTCCCAGTCATCGTCATCGTCATCGTCCTCTTCTTCCTCATCTTTCTTTGCTTTTTCTTCGTCTTTTTCGTCTTTCTCGTCGGCCTCATCCGACCAGCCTTCTGGCTCGTCCCGCAGCTCGAGGTCCATCTCGTGCCAGGTTTCGACGTCGATTTCCTCGATATCGCCATCGAGATACTCGATCTCGATCAGCTCCGAGTCCTCGTCCACCGTCAGGACGCGAAAGACTTCGTCCTCCTCGACGTTCTCGTACCACTGGCCGCGAGTGGGTTGGTGATCTCTGCTCAAGCTGGTACTCCCGAATTCAATCTGCGATGTCTGACTGCCCGACGAGGATATTATAGTTTTGTCATGGTTTCTCGCCGCAACAATGTCTTCGAATCGCCGCTGACCGCTGCCCGTAGGGTGGTGGTCAAGGTGGGGTCATCGCTGCTGGTCGATGCTGCCAGCCATCGCCTCAAGCGCGAATGGATCGAGTCACTGGTCCTCGACCTGATGCGGCTGCGGCAGCGGGGCCAGGAAGTGCTGCTGGTTTCTTCGGGCGCGATCGCGCTGGGGCGGCGGCAGCTGGGACTTGCCGCGCGCGAGCTGCGGCTCGAAGAGAGTCAGGCGGCCGCTGCGGTCGGGCAGATCCGGCTTGCCCATGCCTACGAGGAGCTGTTTGCAGTGCACGACGTGCGCGTGGCACAGATCCTGCTCACGCTCGACGACAGCGAGCAGCGCCGCCGCTATCTGAATGCCCGCGCCACACTGAACGCGCTGCTGCGCTTCGGTGCCTTGCCGGTCATCAACGAGAACGATACGGTTGCGACCGCCGAAATCCGCTATGGCGACAACGACCGGCTGGCCGCGCGCGTCGCGCAGATGGTCAGCGCCGACTGCGTGATCCTGCTGTCGGATGTCGACGGGCTGTATACGGCCGATCCGACCAGCAATCCGGCGGCCGAGTTCCTTCCGACCGTCTCCCTGATCACGCCGCAGATCGAGGCGATGGGCGGCGGCTCGCGCTCAGGTTTTGGACGCGGCGGCATGGCGACCAAGCTCGCTGCGGCAAAGATCGCGACGGCCGCCGGTGCGCATCTGTGCATCGCTGCGGGTCACTCTGCCCATCCGGTGCGCCGCATTGAGGACGGCGAGCGGTGCACATGGTTCCTGCGCAGCAGCACGCCGCTTGCGGCGCGCAAACAATGGATTGCCGGCACCATCGATCCGCCGGGGGCGTTGACGATCGACGCCGGCGCCCTGCAGGCGCTGCGCGGCGGCAAGAGCTTGCTGCCGGCTGGCGTAGTGGCTATTTCCGGTTCGTTCGATCGAGGCGATACGGTCCGAGTTATCACGCCGGACGGACTGCAGGTCGCGTGCGGCCTGGTCGCTTATGCCGATGGTGATGCGGCGCGGATCCTCGGCAAGCGATCATCCGAGATCGAGGCGATTCTTGGGTTTCGCGGCCGCGACGAAATGATCCATCGCGATGATCTGGTGCTGCCGCAGCCCAGCGCGGACGCACAGGAGGTCGGAGCATGACTTTGATTGCCAGCATCATGGATCCGCTCGGGCGCGCGGCGCGCGCGGCACGGGCGCCGCTTGCGGCTGCGACCACCGAGCAAAAAAACGCAGCCCTGAAATCTGCGGCCACCGAAATACGCAAGCGACGTGCGCAGCTGCTAGAGGCGAACGCGCAAGACATGCTGGCCGCGCAGGAAAAGGCACTGCGCGGCGCCATGCTCGATCGACTCAAGCTCGACGATCAACGGATCGAATCGATGGCGCGCGGACTCGAGGACATCGCCGCGCTGCCGGATCCGATCGGCGCGGTCGCGGCAGAGTGGTCACGCCCGAACGGACTGCGGATCTCGCGCGTCAGGGTGCCACTGGGTGTCGTCGGCATCATCTACGAGAGTCGCCCGAATGTGACGGCGGATGCCGGCGCGCTGTGCCTGAAGTCGGGCAACCCGGTGATCCTGCGCGGCGGATCCGAGAGCACGGCTTCGAGTAAAGCGATACACGACTGTCTCCTCGCCGGCCTGCGCGCGGCCAAGCTGCCGGAGGCGGCGATCCAGCTCGTTCCGACTGCCGATCGGGATGCGGTCGGTTACATGCTCGCGCAGATGGCGGGCGTCATCGACGTGGTTGTGCCGCGTGGCGGCAAGGGACTCGTGCAGCGGGTCCAGCAGGAGGCGCGGGTGCCGGTCATCGGGCACCTTGAGGGACTCTGCCACGTGTACGTCGACCGGGCCGCCGACCCCGACATGGCGCGCGAGATCGTGCTGAATGCCAAGCTGCGACGCACCGGTATCTGCGGCGCGGCCGAAACCTTGCTGGTTGACGCTGGTGCCGAGGCGGCGCTGCTGGCACCACTCGTCGCGGCGCTGCTGGAGGCCGGCTGCGAAGTGCGCGGGGATGCGGCGGCGATGGCAACCGATCCGCGCGTCAAGGCCGCCACCGAAGCCGATTGGCGCACCGAATACCTCGACGCAATCATCGCCGTGCGGGTCGTCGACGGTGTCGATGCCGCAATCGAGCACATCGCGAAGTACGGCTCGGCCCACACCGATTCGATCGTCACGAACGATGCGGCGACAGCGCAGCGCTTCCTGTCGGAGGTCGACAGCGCGATCGTGCTGCACAATGCCTCG
>JBBQWY010000089.1:0-4975 GCA_038210215.1 Steroidobacterales bacterium | reverse complement strand
TCACGCGCACCAGCAGATCGCCGGCGCCGCAGGGGGGTACCGGTGCGTCTTCGAGCTGCATCAACTCGGGCCCGCCGTAGGCGTGTATGCGGATGGCTTTCATGTTCGATGTCCTTGTTGAAGGGCCGCAGCGTGACCGCTTTTGCCAGCATGCGGTAGTGGCAGGAACGGACAAGACTTTTCCATCCGTGGCATAAACTGCTCTGAGATGGACGATCTCTCGGCGCTGCGCGACATGACCTTGTTCGTCGAAGTGGCGCGCACGGGCAGCTTCAGCCGTGCCAGCGTGAACCTCGCTGTACCAGGGGCCACCCTGTCGCGGCGCATTGCCGAGATGGAGCGCAAGTTCGGCGTTCGGCTGTTCGACCGCACCACACGCCGGGTCGAGTTGACCGAGGCCGGGCGGCGCTACTTCGAGCGCTGCGGGGACTTGGTCGATCAGGCTCGGCTGGCGCAGGAGGCGCTGCTCGAGTCCGCTGCGGGCCCGATGGGGCATGTACGCGTGTCGATGCCGGTCGACATGGGCGTCAACCATGTCGGCCCGCTGCTGCCTGAGTTCACCCGCCGCTTTCCGGGCATCACCTTTGAACTCGACCTCTCTCCCAGCCACCGCGATCTGGTGGGCGAGCATGTCGATGTGGCCATCCGCATCGGCGCCGTGAAGGGCGATCAGCTGGTCGTGCGCCGCATCGGCACGGTCGAGATGCTGATGTTCGCTGCCCCGACCTATCTTGAGCGGCATGGCGAGCCGCAGCAGCCGGCCGACCTGGTCGAGCACGAGTGCCTCAACCTTCCGGCGCCGGGGCGCGAGGCGCGATGGCGCCTGCTGCGTGACGGCGCCGCGATGGAGGTCACGGTTCGCGGTCGCATTGCTACCAACAATCAGGGGCTGATGCGCATGCTCGCCGAGCGCGGCTTGGGCATCGCGGTGCTGTCGCATGTGCTGGCGCGCGATGCGGTGAACGCAGGGCGGCTGGTCCAGGTGCTGCAGGGATGGACCTTGCCGCCGTTACCCGTGCATGCCGTGATGTCCTCGCGGCTGCAGCCGGCCAGTGTGCGAGCCTTTATCGATTTCCTGGCGGCACGGCTGTCCCTGGCTTGACCGCCAGGCCCAAGCAAGCTGCTACTGAACGGGAATGTCCTGCGCCGATTGCATCGCCTCAGGGTTCTTGGGCAGGCGCACCGTCAGCACGCCGTTGGCGTAGTGCGCCTCGATGTTCTCAAGCAGCACCTTGCCATTGAGTGCGAATTCGCGCTCGAAGCCTTGGCCTTGCGCTTCGCGCCGGGTGTATCTGCGGCCTGTCGGCGTGGCTTCCTGGTCGCGGCACGAGATGGTGAGAAAGTCATCGCGCACGTTGATCTGAAAGTCACCCTTCTCGCGGCCCGCGGCCCGCGGCCTACAGGCTGAGCACGAAGGCACTGTCGGTTTCTTCGATGTTCGCCGGCACGCGCCGCCGGGCAAAGGGGTGGCTGTGCGCATGGCTACAGCGCGAGGTGGGTTGCGCCGTTGAGGTGTGGTTGTCAGCAGTGGTCGCCATGTCAATTCCTTGGGTTCGTGATGGGGCTTCAGAGTGCGGGCTTTGCAGCGCCGTTGCGGGTGTCGCCTGTGTCGGCGCAGTGGTCGTGCTGCCATGCGTGGTGGTTGCGCGCACTGTTCCAGCCTTGGTCATGCGCCACGGCGTGAAGCGCTGCGCTGGTGGCAACAAATGCCACCAGGGCGGCCATCAGCCGCACCAGCCGGCGCGGGCGTGGGGATGTGTTCATGGGGCAATCTCCGCATCTTGTTCGGCGTTTGGTCAAGACCCCAACGCTGGCAGCCGCGCGGTCCAGGCCATCGCTTGCAGAACAGGTGGGCCAGCATGAGCCCTGAGCACAGGGCAAAGTTTCGCTCGCATTGGAAGGCGCGCCGTGAGCAACAGTCGCCAGAAGACCGGCCGGCGCACGAGCCAGGTGCCGGGCACTAGCGCCCGCCAACAGCGCAGGTCAGCAATGGCAGCCAGCACTCATCGCCATGCGAAGTAGCCGCGCATTTCAGCGCTACGGAGCAAAGTGTGAAAAGCCCTCGTTGTGCGCCAGCCAGCTTTACAAGCATGCCCTCCGCCATGGGCCGCAACGATGTTCGCCGCATCTCTGAACCTGATCATCACTGGCGCTCGGCTAGATGAGCGTCCACCGGCCGGTGGCGAGGTCCAGCGAACCGCTGCTCCCGCTGGCAGTGAATTGGAACTATCGCCCCGACCTGCCGGCCGCTGTTACAGACTCGACGCCGAGAAGCTGACGTTCAACGCGACGTCGCAAACTTCCGGCTCGCCTTCTCGGCTCTTTGGGAATCGGTATACCCCTACAATCGCGCCCCGATCACGGCCGAGTTGCGCATGAAGACCTTGAGCATCATGTATGTTGAAGACAACGAGGAATTGCGCAACACTTTGAGTGAGATGCTTGCGGGCCCGGGTCGTGCAGTCGTCGCTTTCGCCACGGGCGAAGCGGCGCTGGCGGCCTCGGAGGCAGGTACGCCCGATCTGCTCGTGACCGACATCAGCCTGCCCGGGATGTCGGGAACGCATCTGGCGCGCATCCTCGTGGCAAAGAACCCTGCGCAATGGGTGGCGCTGTGCTCGGGCTACGAGTACGGCAATTACGTTGCCACGCTCGGCCCGAACGTGCGCGTGTTGCCCAAACCGTTCGAGCTCGAACAACTGGAGGCGTTGATAGACGAGATCAACGCAGCCTTGAGCCCGCCATGACGCTGCGATTTCTCGGCGGTGGCGGCGCGATGGTCGAGACGCTGCGCGAGCACGACGGGTTAGCGTCGCCGCAGGGCTGGCTCGATGCGTCGCCGCAGTCGCGCAAGACCATGGTCGGCGTCAATCTGGCCTCGCCGCAGCTGGTACTGCTGCTCAGGGGCGAAGCGCAGTTGATGCTCTACAACAACGACAATGGCCACAGCGAGACCCTGGGCGATCTCCCCCCCGCCACCGGTCAACCCTGCGCGTAGGTGTAAAGCGAGGCCATCAACGGTGCTGGGCTCAGCCTCTCAGTTCTCGCGTGTGCCTGTGCGGGTGAGCCGATCTACCGGGACGACATCGCGGTCAGTTTGCAGCGCCACGGCCATGGTTGCGCGGCGATGTTGATTCGTGATATCCAGGCGTATGGGTGAGCACCGCAAGCCAGGTACCCGCAGCGCCGACTCTCGCCAGCGACAATGCGTCAGTGCCCGCAGCAGGTGTGGCTTGGCCCGCGTTCGACGCTCGAACCATGGGAGTCCTTGCTTTGCTGCAGAAAGATGGTCGTGCTCGGGGACCGTCATGCGGGACGAAGCCGACGCGTTGCGCTGGAAATGCCTGTCCTTGAGCCTTATTCGCCTTCCCGACCCTGCTGAACGATTTTCATTTGCCGACCATGAACCTCAACGCATTCATCAGCAACAACCTCGATGCGATCGTCGACGAGTGGGAGGTGTTCGCCAAGACGCTTTTGCCGGTGGCCGGAAGCATGTCCAGCCTGGCACTGCGCGATCACTGCCGGGAGATCCTCCTGGCTGCGGTCGCCGACATGCAAACGCGCGAGACAGATAGCCAGCGCGCCGCCAAGTCGCAAGGCAATGCCCCGATTGAGGCAGAGGCGGACACGGCCGCCACCGCGCACGGCGCGCTACGGCATCTCTCGGGCTTCGACCTCGTGCAGCTCGTTGCCGAGTTTCGTGCCTTGCGTGCCAGTGTTCTGGCGCTGTGGAGTCGCCGGAAGTCAGCCGGCGTGGCACTCGAAGTCTTGGCAGGAGCCTCAGAGATCGAACAGATCACGCGGTTCAACGAGGCGATCGATCAAGCTCTTGCGGAGTCGGTCGACAGCTACTCCTCGGCCGTGACCACGTCGCGCGACATGTTCCTCGCCGTACTCGGACATGACTTGCGCGGCCCGCTGCAAGCCATCAGCATGACGGGTCGGCTGCTGCTCAAGCCGGAGCTGTCAGAGACAGCACGCCACGAGGCGGCGATGCGGATCCAGCGTAGTTCAACGACGATGAGTTTGCTGATCAGCGACTTGCTCGAATTCATGCGCACCCGGCTAGGTTCTGGCATCCCACTTGCGCGAACGGCTTGCGACCTCGGACCGGTCTGCACGGCGGCCGTCGAAACGATCCGTGCTGGCAACCCTGAGCAAAACTTCGAGGAGCAATTATCGGGCGATTTGGTCATCTCGGCAGATGCACCGCGGTTGCATCAGGCGCTATTGAACCTGCTCAGCAACGCCGTTCAGCACGGCGATCAAGGAAGGACGATTTCCTTGATCGCCAAGGGTGCCGACGATGGCATCGAAGTGCGCGTGACGAACTTCGGTCGTCCCATCCGGGAGTCTGCGCTGCAGACGATCTTCGAGCCGTTGGTGCGGGCTTCAAGTTTGGGGGCTGTGCCGCACGAGCAGTCGAAGACCAGCTTGGGGCTCGGGCTCTTCATCGTCCGGGAGATCGTGGCTGGCCATGGCGGCTCGGTCACCGTGCAATCGTCGGTGGATGCGGGGACGACTTTCACAATTCGTCTTCCGCGACCGCACAAGTCTTCTACACCAACATAGCGCGCCACCGGCTTGCGTGCCGGGCAGAAGGTGTTGACGGTGCAAGGTGCCATGTCACGAGATGACGCGTTCACCCAGGCACTGCGTGCCGACATGCAAGGTTTCGGCCGTCACGCCGCAGGAGCGCTGTGCTGCCGACGAGCGCCAGCGGCGTACGTATTCAGAGGGTAGCGAAGCGATGACCGCGATCGAGCGCGGCCGTTGACCGCCACCCGTTGGGCTACGTTGTGCTCAGAGGTTGAGAGGCAATCCCATGGGCCCACGCCGGGGTGGTGAAGGGCCCTGAGCAAGGCGCAGCGCGACGCTCAGTCACGTCTGAGCTAGCGATGCAACGCCGCGCAGGGCCCTTGACCACCCCGGCCCTACGGGTAAGCCCGCAAAACAGCCCCACTCGTCGTTG
>JBBQWY010000088.1:0-5472 GCA_038210215.1 Steroidobacterales bacterium | reverse complement strand
GTGCCATCGACGCCAACGACCGGCAGCGAGGCCATCAGCTCCGGCATCTGTGGACTTGCGTACGCGTCGGCGAGCACCGCCGCCATCGTTGCCGCGCTGATCCGCTCGATCCTGGACAGTCCGGCACCGTTCTCGAGCACCAGTTCGCGCGCGACAATGCCACGACCGGCCAACCAGCTGGCAAGCGCCTGGGCAGCGCGCGGCGCACTGGCCGGTTGCCTGGAGTCGCCCTGGGCAAGTGACAGAAACAGCTGCCGGGTCATGACGTTGTTGCTGAACTTGTTGATGTCGCGGACAACTTCGGCAAGCGGCCGCGACTCGAACGAAAACAGACTGGCATCAGCCGGTCCGGCCGCAGCACTGCGCACGCCACCGCGCCAGACTCCACCCGCCTGCTCCCACAGCAGGCGGAACACACGCGACACATATTCATTCGGATCAGGTGCCAGTGCGTGCAGCGTGCGGCTGCCGCAGGCCAGCGGATAGCGGCCGCGAAACGCCGGCTGCAGCGGATTGCTGAGGTCCGCCTTCAGCAGCGCGCGCCAGTCGCCGCAGGCACCCGTGGCCGCCGAGACCGTCATGGTCGCGTTGCGCGCGATCGCAGGCGTAACTGAAACGCGTGCCAGTCCGGCCGATGGGTCCGGCACAAATTCGTACGAGACGGCGTTGAAGTTGATCAGCAGCGGATCGGGCCCGGCATTGTAAGCGCGAGTGTCGGCGCCATCGAAAGCCTCCGGATCAAAAGGCACTGCGGCGTAGGCGGATCGATCGAGCAGCAGATCCCCACGGATCTCGCGCAGACCGAGCGCGCGCAGTCGCTGCACCAGCAACCAGAAGCGCTCGATGACCATACCCGGGTCACCGCTGCCGCGCAGCACCAGATCACCCTCAAGCAGGTCATCGCGCCGGGTGCCGCGCGTCAGGACCTCGGTCTTCCAGGTGTAGGCCGGTCCGAGCGCACTGAGGCCCGCATAGGTCGTCAACAGCTTCATCGTCGAGGCCGGATTCAGCGGCTGATTCGCATTGAGGCGCATGCGCAACGGGCCAGCGTCGAGCGGCAGCACCACCACGCCGACCGACTGCTGCGGAATTCCGGCACGCGCCAGTGCCGCCGTGAAAGCGAGCGGCGTCGCCGCAGCCGAACCTTGCGCAGAAGTCAGCGCTGACAGACCGCCTGACAGCACAGCGACCGCGAGCAGTGCAGTGGCTCTGAAGTTGTTCACGCAGAGGCCCGCATTCGGGTCAGTGCGTACAGTCCGATGCCCATCCAGACGACGTTGAGCACGGCCGACGGAATCGCGCCGTGCCAGCCCGTGTTGATGACAAAACCTGCTGCCCCGACCACGTTCATCCATTGATAGGCCGCCGAGCGCGCACTGAGCCGCCCGGTCGACAGCAACGCGTACGCCGCCAGGATCAGCGCGGCACCGACCCAACCCACCACTTCCACCAGAACCTCGATCATCCAGCGAGTCTAGCTCAAGCTCCTGGCGAGGGCAGCGCGCGCCAACAGTGCGACAATGCCGCGTGACGCAGCCAGCCCGAATTGCATCCCTGCACGTCTATCCGCTGAAATCGGCGCGGGGGATTGACCTCACGACGGTGCGTCTGGATCCGCGCGGCCTGCGCCACGATCGACGCTGGATGGTCGTCGATAGCCACGGGCGCTTCGTTACACAGCGCACGTTGCCGGCTCTCGCGCGAGTCCGCACCCAGCTCGGGGATGATTCGCTGACGCTCAGCGCCCCTGGTCATGCACCGTTCACGTTGCCTGTGAGCGGCCGCGCAGTCGGCGCCCGCGTGCCGGTCGAGGTCTGGTCGCATCGACTGATGGCAGAGGACTGCGGCGAGCCAGCGGCGGATTGGATCTCGGCGACGCTTGGCGAGCCGCTCAGGATCGTCAGGGCTTGCGACGACGTCTGGCGCGAACCCGACGGCGAGTTTCGCGGCATCACGCCGGCGCCGGTCAATTTTCCGGATGCCTATCCGCTTCTCGTGTGCAACACGGCGTCGCTCGCTGAGCTCAACCGACGGATGGGCTCAGACGGACCGGTGCCGATGGACCGTTTCAGGCCCAATGTCGTGATTGACGGCTGGGAATCCTTCGTCGAGGACCAGCACACCGGGATCGCGATCGACGACGTTCGGCTGCGGCTCGTGAAGGCCTGCGCGCGCTGTTCAACCACGACCATCGACCAGCAGTCCGGCGCGGCCAGCGCAAATCCGCTGCCCGCACTGCGCCGCTTTCGGTTCGATCGCGCCTTGCGCGGGGTCACGTTCGGGCAGAATGCAGTGATCGTGGCAGGGATCGGCCACGCGTTGTCTGTCGGATCGCAAGTAAAGGAAAACCATGGATAAGGTATTGATCATCGGCGGCAGCGGTGGCATCGGCGCTGCGCTGGCGCGTCGGTTGCACGCACGCGGCACCCCCGTGCACCTGATGGCTCGAGACGCTGAGCGCCTGCAGGCTATCGCGGCAGAAGTCGGCGCCAGCCAGACCGCAGGCGATGCGCGCGACGAGGCTGCGCTGGCCGCGGCAATCACTGCGGCGAGTAGTGATGGGCGGCTCGGCGGCCTAGCCTATTGCGTGGGTTCCATCGTGCTGAAGTCGATCAAGACCGCGACCGCCAGCGACTACCGTGAAGCGTTCGAGCTGAACGTGATTCCAGCGGCGCTCGCGATCCGCCAGGCCGCACCGGCGCTCGCTCAGGCGCGCGGATCGATCGTACTGTTCTCGACCGTAGCGGTGAGCCAGGGGTTCACCAACCACGCCGTGATCGGCGCCGCCAAGGGAGCCATCGAGGGTCTCGGCCTGAGCGTCGCGGCGGATCTCGCGCCGCAAGTCAGGGTCAATTGCATCGCACCCTCGCTGACGCGCACGCCACTGGCCGAGGCGCTGACCCGCAGCGAACAAATGGCCACCGCCATTGCCCGGCTGCACCCGATCGATCGGCTGGGCGAGCCCGAAGATATTGCCGCGCTGGCAGACTTTCTGTTGAGCGCTGATTCCAGCTGGATCACCGGCCAGGTGCTGCGCGTGGATGGTGGCCGCTCGACGCTGCGGCCACGGGGCTGATGCCGGCCAGGGCGCTGAGAAAAACGCCTGACGGTTAGGCGGCGGCAGCCAGTGGCGGACTGGTGGCACCGCCGGCCAGCTGCACCTTTGCCGTCACGTGGCCCTTGAAGTCGAGCCAGCTGTGGTTGGCGTAGTCATACAGCTTGCAGCGGCTGACCAGATCCCGATAACTCTTCCAGCCGAGCCGGTAAGCATGTACGTCGTCTGAAAAGCGCTCGCGAAGTACCCGCTGCGCATTGCGCAGCGTGAACATCGAGATGCGCGGATTCACGTGGTGCGCGTTGTGTTCCATGATGTTGTGCATCACGCGATCGAGCCCCAGCGGCAGCCGCACCTGCACGGTTGAGGTCAGGTAGGCCCGACAGCGCTGCCACTCCTGGCGCTTGGCGAACCACGCAATGCGCGGATGGGTGTGATGCACGAACACGACGAAGCCCATGATGACGTTCCAGAGTGCGAACGGTACCAGCACACCGAGCGCCAGCAGCGCCCAGAAATTCTGGTGAGAGCGGTGGGCAACATAGCCGATGATGCCGACCCAGACCGCAAGACCGACCGTGACCAGCGCGCTGTCGAGCTTGTATTTTGCCCGACTGGCGCCGATCTGTTTCTTGGTCGCGAAGTAAAGCTTCTTCCACCACAGCTCGAGAAAGTAGTACAGGCCCCAGCCCGCCCCACCGCGGTAGATCCGCTCGAGCACTTTGCGGTACGCCGGCAAGGCGTCGAATTCTTCCTTGGAGAACGGCGCCCAGACCTGGTCGCGGCCCTTCAGGTTGTTGAAGCCATGGTGAGCCACGTTGTGGCCGACATCCCAGAGGCTGTAGGCCGTCATCGACGGCAGGAACGCGATCCGCCCCATGATTTCATTGAGCCGCTTGTTCGCGAAGAAGCTGCCGTGACAGGCTTCGTGGCCGATCAGGAACAAGCGCACGATCCCGATCGTGATCGCCAGCGTGCCGATCAGCTTCAACCAGATGCTGTGCGCAAACAATGCCACGGCCAAGCCTGCTGCGAACAGCGCGATGTCCGTCAGCAGCACGGTCAGAGGGCGCCAGAAGCCGGAACCTTCGAAGGCGAGGAGCAGAGCCTTGCGGCTCGGCGCAGCGGGAATCGATGCAGACTCACTCATCATTTAACTTTACGCGAATTCGCCACGGCCGGGACGATAAATCCGTGCCAGATTCAGCAGCTTGCTGCGGCGCAGCATCAGGGAAGCTGCGGTGCGTTCCAGGCTTCAGAGCTGCTCAGCGATTCGAGGAAGGCCACCAGCTGGCGGATCTGCAGGTCGTTCAGGCCCGTGTCGACCAGCAACGGTGACTTGTCGGGATCCGCCTTGCCACCGCCGGCCATGTAGCGCACCGCCTCCTCGAGCGTCGCAACGCTGCCATCATGGAAATAGGGCGCCCCCAGCGCCACTGAGCGCAACGACGGCGTCTTGAACGCGCCTCGATCCACTGCTTCCTTCGTGACATTGAAGCGGCCCGGGTCTGGCTTTGCCTTCCCGTGTTCAAGGCCGATGTTATAGAACGTGCTGTTGCCGTAGTACGGCGGCACATGGCAGGCGACGCAGCGGCCCTCACCCATGAACAGCTGGAAGCCGGCGATGGCGTCGGCCGACACGGCGCGCGAGTTGCCCTGCTCGTAGCGATCCCAGGGCGAGTCGTCGCTGACTTTGGTCCGCATGTAAGTCGCCAGCGCCTGCACGACGTTCTCTGGCGTGGCGACACCGCCGAAGACCGCTTCGAACTGGCTCCGATAACCGGGTACTTCATTCAGCAAGGCCGCAACCCTGGCCGGATCGGCGCCGGTCTGTCCGCGCCAAGCCGCGAGGATCTGGGCGTCAAGCGTTGCGGCACGGCCGTCCCAATACCAGATCGTCTGGTAGCCGACGTTGTAAAGACTCGGCGTATGGCGCGAATTCAGATCGCCGTTGTCCTTGCGCGACAGCGGCTGGGCATCGGTCCAGCCGAGCTCGCGATAGTGACAACTCTGGCAAGCCATCTTGCCGGAGCCTGACATGCGCGTATCGACGAACAACTGCTTGCCGAGCGCGGCCTTTGCGGCGGTGTAGGGATTGTCGGCGGGGTGCTGAATCGGCGGCAGCGCCGAGACCCGTTCGGCCTGCGAACCGGGTGTGGTACCGGCGCAGCCTGCGAGCAGCGCTGCGAACAAACCGCTCGCGATGCTGCGGCGAATCCATCGCTGCTTGGCATTGATCATCGCTACCGCCCCCTCGCGCGTTGCTTGAGAGCTCATTGTACCGGCATCGGTGCGTCATCGCGCCCGATCACTCGCGAACGTTCGTGCAGCAGACTGAGGATACGATCCAGCGCTGCACGATCAGCAGACGGAAGTACCTGCAGCAACGCGCTTTCGTAGGCCAGAGCCATCGGCAC
>JBBQWY010000087.1:0-5503 GCA_038210215.1 Steroidobacterales bacterium | reverse complement strand
CCACTGTCGATCATCTGCTGGGCGACCAGCACGAAACGCGGCTCATCGGCCGGCCACGGATCACGCAGGCCGAAGCCCGCCGCGATCACCAGCAAGGCAATGCCGAAGAAGACCCACATCTGAACGCGGTCGCGTCGCTGTTGCGGGGTTTGCAGATTGGTCATGGGCCAAGGACGCGGTGGAGGGCGGCAAGCACGGGGGCAGGTTCACTGCCGACATTCAGGGACTGATCCAGCATGTCCACGGCCAAGTCTAGCTGTGCGCCCGATCAGGCTCGGGTTCACTTGCCCGGAAGATCGGAAATCTCCCGCAACGGAGCAGGTGCCAACCGATGGTGGCAGCGCCGGCCTCGCCGACACGGCCTGGCCTGTCGCGACAGCCGCAGAGCGATCTGCCCGAAGTCGCCCGGCACATCATTCTCTGCGCGTCGAGCGGGACCGCTGGGAGTGCGGTGGATCGATGGTGGCAGGGAGATCTTCGAGGTGTCGGTGGCGCAGGTGAACGGCTGGGTCGGCGCGTTGGTACGGCGCAGAATCGCCGCCGCCGGCGCCGGTTCGAAGCCGTTGGCGAAGACCTGCGGCGTGACTCCGACGGTCAGACCCAGACGCCTGCACGAGTTCTGCCGGTTACCAACGAAATCGCACGGCCGTGGTGAGAACTCGCCGCAGTTCGCATCGGCGTCGACGAACAGCTTCTGCGTCGAGTCGAGGTAACTCATGTAGTCGTCGGCGAGGATTTCATGTTCGAGCCCCATCAGGTGGCCGCCCTCGTGGGATGCCGTCCCGCACACCTCGAACGGATCGTTGCCGTGGGCTTGCGAGAACACGAAGGCGATTGGATTGGCGATCAGCCCGCCGCCGGCCCACGGCGCTAAGCCAAGCACGCCCTGGCTGAAGCCCAGGTTCGACGGATTTCCGCCCACCATTACCTCGAAGTGCGGCAGGTTGCCGGGGTCGCTGGTCGTGACCTCGACGTTGTAGCGCTGGAACGCCGCGCGCACGCAGCCGGTCAGGGCCGCGAACCCTGCATCGCCGCCGCGGTAGCCGGTCAGCGTTCGCGTACCCGGCACGATCGAGGACCGGTCGAACCGGGAATCGTCGACGCCGCGGGTGACGACGCAGGTCGACGCGCAGCGGTTGAGAAACAATCGTCGCGGCACAAGCGATCCCGGGCGCGGCGCCAGCGCCGCGTCCACGTTCGGCCAGCAGGTCCTCGCGCCGGGCGGAGATCACCTACGTCCCCGCCGGGACGGTGAGCGTAAAGGTGCCACCGGCGCCGGTGACGCCGAATGCCGCGATCGAGAAGGGGTCTGCCACCGCCGCGAGCACCCTCGCGCCTGCAACGGGACTGCCGTTGTCGGCGCGGGTGACCACGCCGGTCAGCGTGGCGGCGACCGATGGACCTGCCGTGAGCAGGACGACGATGAGCACGGACCGTTGAACCAAGGGCATCATGATGGGGATCCTCCCCCGAGAAACCCGGACGGCACCCGCCGCCCGCCAACCAGCTTACGTTGCCACGGCGTGGTGCACCCACTGGACGCGCGGTGATGCCCGGCAATCCACAACGCCTGCCACGATGAACGGGACGGGCGTTGCTGGTGGTTGCTGTCGGCACAGGCCAACTGCTGCCTGTCCTGTCCTGAGCTGGTCCTGTCCTGAGCTGCGACCCTGCACCGGTCGGGTGCCGGGCGACGTCGACAGCCCGCGGATGTCTGTCATTCTCACCCCTGCGATGCACGTCAGCAGCCCAGCTGCTGCAACCACGGCATCACGATGTTGCTCCAGCGAGCGGAAACCCGGACCATCAAGCCCAAGCTCGCGGTTGCATCGTTGATAGCCGGAGTGTCCGATTCGATACCGGGATGCGCGCGGCCGGCCGGATTTCTGCCGCGAGCTTTTGTCTGTGCCTACCGCTGCGAGTGATGAATGCGCCTGATCGCCGAACTCAAGCGCCGCAATGTGATCCGCATGGCCGGGTTGTACCTCGTCGGCGCCTGGCTGGTGGTGCAGGTGGTGGCGACGGTGCTGCCGGTGTTCGACGTGCCGGACTGGATCCTGCGCGCGATCGTGGCGCTGCTGGTACTGGGACTGGCACCCGTACTGGTGGTTTCGTGGTTGTTCGAGCTCACGCCCGAGGGCCTTCGGCGCGACGATGGTGCCGCGCCTGCCACATCGCCGGCGCCGCAGACTTCCCGACGCATGGATCGGCTGATCCTGATCTGCCTGGCGGGTGCGATTGTCCTGCTGGTCGCCGAGCGCTGGGCCAATTCTGGCGCCAGCGAGACAGCGACGCAGACCGCATCGACGCGCGAGACGGGCCTAGCACCGCTCGTTGTACCTGTCGGTGGCGCGCCCGCGCTGGCGACGCCGTCTGCCGCACCCGTGTCCAAATCCATCGCGGTGCTCGCGTTCGCCGACCTCAGCGCCGACCGCAGCAATGAGTACTTCGCCGACGGCATCGCGGAAGAAATCCTCAACGCACTGGCGCAGGTGAAGGATCTCAAAGTCGCGGGCCGTACTTCGTCGTTCTATTTCAAGGGCAAGAACGAGCAGCTATCCGTCATTGGCGGCATTCTCGGAGTTGCGCACATCCTCGAAGGCGCGGTGCGCAGACAGGGCGATCGCGTCCGCATCACCGCGCAGCTGATCCAGGTCAAGGACGGATTCCATCGGTGGTCGAAAACCTATGACGGCGACATCCGCGACGTATTCGACCTGCAGGAATCGATCGCGCGCGCGATCACCGATGAGCTGAAAGTCGTGCTTGGCAGCGGCCAGCAGGAACGACTGGTGCCGGTATCGACGCGAAATCCACAGGCCTATGCCTTGTACCTGCAGGCGACCTCGATCTTCAATCGACGCGATGGGGCGCGCTTTCGACAAGGGATCGCGCAACTGGAGGAGGCGATCGCGCTCGATCCGGGGTTCGCGCGTGCCCATGCCCGCCTGGCAGCGCTGTATTCGATCTCTGCCGAGTACGGGCAGATCGATTTCCTGCTCGCAGAAGCTGCCACCCGCAAGCATGCGGATCGGGCGATGGCGCTCGATCCGACGCTTGCCGAGCCGCATGCTGCGCTCGCCAAAGCCCTCGGTGCGCGCCGGATGTACGCGCCCGAGCGCGAGTCGTTCGAGCGCGCACTCGCGCTCGACGCTACCGATATCACCACCAATTTCTGGTTCGGAACTACCTTGTTCACCACCGGCTACCTGCGGCTGGGCAATGCCAGCATCGACCGCGCGCTGGAGCGCGATCCGATGTTGCCGGCTGCCTTGCTGTGGCGGGGCATGGGCTATTCCGAAATGGGCGACCAGGACAGTGCGGAGCGGCTGCTCACGCGCGCAGCCGAGGCAGGCCTGGTGTTCGCCGACATGGGACTATCGGAAGTCGCAGATGCCCGCGGCGACAAGGTGCAGGCCGAGAGGCTGCTGGCCTCGGGTCTCGATCCGCTGTTCAGCGCCTTCGCGCCCGGCACCGCGGAGCTGTTCGCACAAGCCGCGTACGGGAACGCCAAGGCAGCCGCCGAGACACGGCGACGGATCGATGCGTACCTCGCGACCGGTCCCGCGGTGATCGATGGCATCGTGCCCTATGTGCTCGCGCGCCTCGGCGACACCTCGCGTGCGCTGGCCCTGGCGCAGGAACACGCGCTCGCCAGTCCAATGTTCATCGCCTTGCTATGGGGTCCTTACGGCCGTCAGGCGCGGACCTCGCCCGAATTCGCCGAATTCGCGCGCAAGGTCGGACTGGCAGAGCTGTGGGACACGCAGGGTCCGCCCGACCTGTGTCGCAAGGATGCAAACGGCGACTATGTCTGCAACTGATCGATAGCCTGCGCGGCGATCGGCAACAACGCGGCCGACAAAGCCAGATCAGTTTCGCTTTCAGGACATCAAGGTGCTGCGTGGTGGACGGGCCGGGCACTGCAGCGGCCCCGAGCGCGTCCGGTGTTCTCGCTTGACCTATAGGTGCCAATCGGACGCACTATGCCGACGCTGCGCTGTTGTGCTCGCATTTGCCATCGCGTGGCTCCCGGTCGGATGGTCGGCAAACGCCGACGCATTGGACGGCCCAAGCATAAGGTTCAGCTATCTGGTTTATTTTGCGGATGTGGATCAAGCGCTGGTGCTGGCGGACTTGGCGCGTCACGCGCAGCTGGCCGGGAGCCCGCTGCGCCAAGTCGCAGCGCTGCCCGAGACTCTCCACGACGCCGTCGTGAAGGCAACCTGGATCAGTGACGTGCGCGGCGACGCGCGGCCGCCGGACCGCGGGGACCTGCAGTACTTACGCCGCGGCATTGACGAAACCCAGGCAACCGCGCTGGGTCGCAGCAGTCAGGCGCTGGCATTGGACTTCGCACACCCGCGCGCCGTGGCGTTCACTGCGCTGGCGAACGCCGACGCGCTGGTCAGCGCTTTGGTCGAGGCACGTGAGGGCTTTGCCTACGATGTGTCGTTGGGCCGCGTGATCGGTCCGCAGCGCTGGCGCCGCGAACGTCTGCACAAGCAGGCGCAGGCACGGCCGAATGTCATGAACCACGTGGCCGTGCATGCCTATCGCGATGGCGACTGGATCCGCGCCGTCACGGTCGGCATGGGCAAATTCGGCCTGCCCGACCTGGTGATCGATGAACTCGCGGCGACCAAGGGTACGCAGCTGGTGTGGATGATCAACGCCACGGCGCAGCGCATGCTGGAGGGTCAGCGACCAGCGCCCGGCGGCAGTTTCGCGCTCGATTTCGCACAGGTCGCCGATCCTGCAGTGCGCGAGGCTGCGCTGGGCGTGAGCATGTCGAATGCCAGCGGGCGCGCGGAGTTACGCCTGATCGAAACCCCGGTCGAGGAGGGCGACAATCCCAACACCCTGCTGGCGATCCGCTTTGGCGGCTACGAGGGTCCTGACGAGTTCGCCCGCCAGGATGCCGCGGTCAGTGCGATGTTCGGCTGGAGCGATGCGGTGATGCGGGTGCGGCACAACGACGCGCTGGAGGCTGCCAGCCAGAGCGCGCGCGAGAAATTGCCGATGTTGCGCGCTGCGATCCAGCGCGGCCTCGCGCCGGGTGAGCTCATCCCGGTGAAATTGCCTTTTGCCACAGCTGAAGGCGGCACCGAGTGGATGTGGGTCGAGCTGTCGCGATGCAACGACGACAAGATCGAGGGCGTGCTGTCCTACGAACCCTTCGACGTGCCTTACTTGCACGCCGGCCAGAAGGTCACCGGAAATGCCAACGACGTCTTCGACGACATCTACGAGCGCGCGGACGGCACCCGCGAGGGCAATGAAACCAGCGCGATCATCATGCGCATGCAAACCGAAACGGAGCAGCGCGGGGGCGAATGATGGCGGTCGCGCTTGGCGCGCTGCTACTTGCCGATGCAGAACTTGCCGAATATCTCGCCCAGCAGATCGTCGCTGCTGAAATCGCCCGTGATCTCGGCCAGCGCCTGCTGGGCGTGACGCAGGTCGTCGGCGGCGAGCTCGCCCGCGCGCGTGCTGCGCAATG
>JBBQWY010000086.1:0-5957 GCA_038210215.1 Steroidobacterales bacterium | reverse complement strand
GACTCATAATCGTGAGGTCGAGAGTTCGAGTCTCTCTCCTGCTATGCACACAATCCCTCAAGGATCTACAAAAGCCGTTGACTCACTACGAGTCAGCGGCTTTTGTCCGCATTGAGCAGCTCGTCGAGCCACTCCGCGAACCACTCGCCATCCAACTGAGTAACAGCACCTGTCACGATAGGCCTGGGATCAGCACTCGGGTCTTCGCGACGTTTCGGGCTCGCCCAAAGTCGGAGCGTGTCAATGGACTCGGACCAGACCACACGTCGACTTGCCGCGCGCGACCCGGTTGTGGCACTTGGGCTGGCCGATGGCGAGCGAAGCCTGGTTCGTCGCGCCGCAGGCGGCAACTGGGAGGTCGTAGTGGCTGACAAAACGGAGCCATTGGCGGCTGCTGAAGCTGATCTGCAGGACACAGTACTCGTCACCTCGCTGAACTGGCTTGAGGCAAAGATTGAAGATCGGGCGGTCGGGTTCACGCTTCTCCCTTGGGCGCGGCGTCCAACTGCAGTAGCCCGTCGTGCTTCCCCCAATTTGCGCCGTTGACGAGGCACCTTGTTGCGTGTCGGCGAGAACCATTTAGCTCGGAAGCCGGATGCGCAGGCCGGTCGCGAGATGGTCACCAGTCGCTCTGAGCCTGCACCGCGACCAGCAGAGGCAGGCGAATCTCGAACGTGGCGCCCAGACCCAGCCCGCGGCTGTCGCAGCGCACGGTCCCGCCATGGAGTTCCACCATCTTTCTCACCAGCGACAGGCCGATGCCAAGGCCACCGCCGGCGCGATCCCGCGTGGCGTTAACCTGTGTGAAGAGCTCGAACACGTCGGCCAGCATGGCGGGTGGTATGCCAGCGCCATTATCGATGATGCGCACCACCGCGTGACCCTCTTCGATACCCGCCTGCAGGTCGATGTGGCCGCCGTTCTGTGTGTACTTGGCGGCGTTGTTCAGCACGTTGGTCAGCACCTGCGTGAGGCGTACCTCGTCGCCCTGCACCGCAATCTGCTGTGGCTCCACCAACACGGTGAGCTGATGCTGAGCCCTCTCAATTAACGGTTGGCATGCCTCGACCGCCTGCCGCACCACCTCGAGGATCGAGACCTCCGTGACTTTCAGCTCGATCTTGCCGTTGCGGATGCGGGCGACATCCATCAGGTCATCCACCAGCCGGGTGAGATGCCTGACCTGACGCTCCATTATCGCCACTGCCGATTCCATCACGGTCGCTCCCGCCGGAACCAGCTTGAGCAGTTCGACCGCGTTTGTCAGCGGCGCGAGCGGGTTGCGCAGTTCGTGAGAGAGAGTGGCCAGGAACTCATCCTTGCGCCGGTCCTCGTCTTGAAGAGCCGCTTCAATACGCTTGCGGTCGTGGATGTCGAGGTTGATGCCAACCATTCGCACCGCCTCGCCCGCTTCATCAAACTCCGCTTTGCCTACTTCCAGGATCCAGCGCGGATCTGCACCCGGCCGAATCACGCGAAACTCGGCTCGGAACTCAGCCACCTTGCGGCTCAACGTGTCACGCACGGCGCCGTCGACGTTGGCGCGATCGTGGGGATGTATCATTGACAGCCAGTCATTGTACAGCGGCGGACCGAGAGACGGCGAACGGCCGTATAGCAGATAGTTCTCCGCCGACCATTGAAGTGCACCGCTGCGAATGTCCCAAGACCACGCGCCGGCGCGCGCCGCCGTCAGCGCCATCTGCAGACGCTGCGCAAGGTCGCGCGCAGACATCGCTTGTTCGCGCAGCTGCGTGATGTCCCGGGTGACGCCGAGCACCTGATGGATCCGGCCGTCGGCCGCAAACTCCGGGACAAGGCGCGACGAGAAGTAGGTCAGCCCTTCAGGGCCGTTGAAAGTCGACTCGATCTCTTCCGCAGTGCCGCTGTCGAACACGCGCGCCAGCGCCGCTTCCCATCGGTCGCACAGCTCAACGGGCAATCCCAGCTCGCGATTGGTACGACCGAGCATCTCCTCGCCCGCCCGCCCGGTAACCCGCGCCACTGCGGCGTTGACAAAGACAAGCCGATACTCGGGGTCGAAACGCGTCAAGATGTCCGGTATGTTCTTGGCCAAACTGTGCAATTGGCGCTCGTTCACTTCTAATGCACGACGGCTGTTGAGCAGCTCGCTTCCCATCTTCCAGCGCTCGATCGCGTTGTCGACCGCCCGCGACAACCCCGGAGCGGTCAGCCATTCCTTTCCGATGAAGTCCTGTGCGCCCAGTCGCAACACCTGGCGCCCGTGACTCGAGTCGGCAGTCCCCGTGATCACTACCACGGCACAGGCGGTCAGGCCCTCGGCCGTATGAAGGTCCGGCAGCAACTCCGGCGCATCCATATCGGGCAGGTAAAAGTCGAGCAACAAGCAGTCTGGCGTCTGCGCGGGCGATTCCATGACGAGTCGCAACGCCTCGGCAGCGGATTCGCATTCCAGGAACTCATAGTGCGAGTCACTGCCGGTCAGCAGCAAGCGCCGCATCTCACGGCGGTCGTCTGGGTTGTCATCGGCAATGACGACGCGGCACCGCGGTCTCTTCATGCGGTCGGTACGCGGTAGGCGGGTAGCGTGACGGCGCCGAGCCAGTATTGCAGCAGCTGGATCATCGCGTTTAGATGGCTCGGGTGGCTTACCGGCTTGACGTGGTACGCATTGGCGCCAGCGCTGTAGCAGAACTCGAGGTCGCGCGGATTAGCCGACGCGCTGGTAACCACAACACAAATGGATTTGAGCTTGACGTTTTCCTTGATCTGGCGCAGCGCGTCGCGACCGTCCGTGCCGGGCGTACTCAGGTCCATCAGCACCAGCGCTGGCGGCTGCGCCGCACCCGCGCTCCGCAGCAGTGCCAGACATTCGTCGCCGTTGGTCACGCGGTGCAAACGACCAGGAATGCCACAGCGGCGAAACGCTTCAGCGACGGTGTCGGCATCCTCGTCCGAGTCTTCCACGAGCAGGCAGATCGGCAGGTCGACGCCATGGTGTATCGACGCTGCGCTCACGAAGCCCCCAAAGAAAGGTAGAAGGTGCTGCCGACGCCGGGCTCGGAGTCGAACCATACGGCGCCGCCGTGCCGCTCGATCAGCTTTTTAACGATGGTGAGGCCGGCGCCCGTTCCACCGCCGTACTCGTCGCGGCCGTGCAGGCGCTTGAACATTTTGTACACTTGTTCGAATTGACGCGCTTCGATGCCAATCCCGTTGTCTTTCACATAAAAGATCGCGTGCTGGGTCACTTCCGGTGGCCAATGTGTCTTCCGATTAACCGCGTGCGGGGGATACCAGCCGATCTCGATCCGTGCGGTGGGTTTGTCGTTGTACTTGAACGCGTTGGAGAGAAGATTGACGAACACTTCGCGCAGTCGGACCCGATCCGCGCGAATATGCGGCAGCTTCAGAGCCACCACCACCTCGCTCGGCTTCTCGGAACGGCGCGCGACCACCATTTCCAGCGCTTCACGCACCAGTTCGTCGAGATTGACGTCCTCCAGCTCCAAGGCAACGCGACCGACGCGCGAAAAGTGCAGCAGTGAGTCGAGCAGACTGTCCATGCGCAACGTGAGTCGGATCAGTCCTTCAAGGCGCTGTGTATCCTGCGGCTCGGCCCGCGCGGCGCTCTCTGACAGCTGGTGCGCGTACTTGTGGATGCCACGCAACGGCTCCTTCAGATCGTGACTGGCAACATAGGCGAAGGAGTCGAGGTCATCGTTGCTGCGCGCCAAATCCACATTGAGCTCCGTCAGATGCTCGGCGCGACTGATGACCAGCTCCATGACCACGAGACGGAAACGCAGTGCCAGCTCGATCTCCCACTGCTGCCAGGGCAGCGATCGCCCGCGCACCGAGTCGCTGAAGAGCTCAAAGCTGAGCCGTGGGGTGAGCCGGGGGCCGTTGGGGCCCAGCACCATGGGCTTGTCTTGTGGATTCCCACCCCATTCGACGGTACGGAGCGTTTCAGGGCGGAACCAGAAGATCAGGTTCTTGCCGCGCTTCGACAACGGTAGGGCCAGCAGCCCGGCGGCGATGGCGCTCAGCTCGGAGCCGCACGGCATGTGCGTGCCCAACGCATCCGTAACGAACACCGGTTCGTTGGACGACGCGAATTCGGGTCGCTCAATCAGCATATCGGCGATCGCATCCAGTTCGTCGACCTGCGGCGTCTGTCCGATGCGCCACCAGCGCTCCTGGTGAAACAGTGCCGCCCCCTGCGCATCCATGGCATCGAGCAGGGTCAGCGGTCCATCGACCATCGCCGACAGGCCTCCTTCGTGCGTCGCCTGAGCGACGAGTAACTGCCTCACCTCATCAAACCGAAGCTGGCGGGACAGGTAATCGCGATCTTCGGCTGCCTTGTGTTGCAGCGAGACGATCTGCGCCATGAGCTCGCAGGCGGCGCGCATGTTGTAGCGCAGATCGAAGGCACCGGTGTAGTGATGACCGGCAATCAGCCCCCACAGCGCTTCACCGCGCCGGATCGCCAGCGTGAGGCCGGCGGTCACGCCCATGTTGTGCAAATACTCGGTGTACATAACTGACGGGCCGCGCAGCGCGCAGTGGGTCATCGTCAGCGCCCGGCCGGTGTCGGGATGGGCCAGCGGCACAAGCTCCGAGAGCGGTGCACCGACCTCGCGCAACGGCCGAATCCACGTGCGACGAAACACCTCGCGCGCCGGCTCAGGGATGTCTTGCGCCGGATAATGCAGGCCGAGCCACGACGACAGATCCTCGCGCCGGCTCTCGGCCACCACTTCGCCGTGGCCGTCGTCGTGAAACTTGTAGACCATGACACGGTCCAGCCCGGTCAGCGCGCGGATCTCGGCGGCTGCGACGTCGCCCAGCGTCTGCAGCGACAACGCGCTTTGCAGGCGATGCACGCTCTGCTTGATCAGCGAGAAGTAGTCGGGCCCGTCTGCTGCGGTGTGGGCCGTGGCCTCGAATTCAACGATCACGGCGCCGTCTATGGTGTGCACGGTGACGTCGAGCGCTGCACCATCATGGCTTGGATGTGTCAACACGTACAACGGATTACTTTCAACCGGCTCGCGCTCGAGAAACGCGCGCAATTCCTCGGCACGAGCCTCCCCAAGCACCCGGCTAACCGGCTGTCCGAGCAGCGATTCAGGAGGATGGCCGAGCAGCGCGCCGCTGTTGTCGCTGACCTGCGCCACCGTCAGGTCTTTGGCCCGCAGCACCAGCAGCGCACCGTGGCCCTGAATGCAGCCGGGTGTCTGCACGGGTTCGCTGTCGCAACTCGTGATCGTCGTGCCGAAGCGTTTGATGCTGTACGTCTGACCTTCCCACGGCAGCCGAGCGTCATTCGTTTCGCCGTTCACGCTGCTGCCCGCTGCGCACACCACTGCCTGAACGCCACGAAAGTGGCGAGCGCGCCGGCGATCATCTCATCCTGCCGCCCCGGCTCGCCACCGTATGCATCCACCGCGCTGCGGAATGTCATCCACATTTCGCCGGTTCGTGCTCCGTACCCGTTGAAATACCGGGCGCCGTGTGCTGCGGTGTAGTCGAACTGTTTCTCGACGTGGCGGCTAATGAGCCGCCCGCCGAGGCTGGCGCCTTCCAGCACATAGAGACTGCCGAAGGCTGTCGCTAAACCAGGCAGCAACGGCAGCGTTTGGCACATAGGGAGCGCATCCGGGTTTTCTACGCCCAACGTGACGAGATCGGCCCGCAGCGCTTCTGCTTTACAGCGCGCCGGCAGGTCGATGCCGTGCTCGCTCCAGCCCTCAACCGCTGCCAGCGCGTGCTCCATCGGCGCGTAGATGCCGAAGAACGCTTCCAGCTGGCGCCGATAAGTGGCGGCATCTATTTCAGGGTTCATGAGATCGAGCGCCTTATCGAGGGCCTCGTGTTCATGCTGCGTCGCCGACTTCAGTGCCGCCAGCGCCGAACTGTTTGATGATAGGGGCTCAGCATGCGTCATTGCGTCTCTTAGCAAGAGAGAT
>JBBQWY010000085.1:0-6035 GCA_038210215.1 Steroidobacterales bacterium | reverse complement strand
CGTTGCGATCGAGCGAAAGCCGCTCGAGTTGCTGATGCTGCTGCTGCGCCACCCCGGCGAAGTGCTGACCAAGGATGAACTGCTTGACGCGGTCTGGAGCGGCCGCGTGCTCAGCGAGTCGGTGCTGACCAAGTGCGTGGCAAAGCTGCGGCAGGCGCTCGGCGACGAGGGGCAACTGCTGCTCAAGACCGTACACGGTTATGGCTATCGGCTGATGGCAGGGGTCACCCGACTCAATCTGCCCATGGCGGCCGTCTCCGCGGCCGTGTCTGGGCTGGCCGCGGGCGATTCGCCACCGCTGCGCCCGAACTGGAAGCTATTGCAGCGATTCGCGGGCTCACGCGGCGAGAGCTGGCTGGCCGAGCACCGGAAAACCCGCGAGCGACGCGTGTTCAAGTTCGCCAGTGACGCAGATGGCCTGCGCCAGCTGAAGCGCGAGATCACGATCTTCCGGCTGCTGCTTGACACCCACGGGCCGCGCGAAGACTTGCTATGCGTGCTGGACTGGAACCTTGATGAGTCGCCATTCTTCATTGAGACGGAGTTCTGCGCCGGAGGCAGCCTCAGGGACTGGAGCGCCGAACCAGGACGACTGGATACGCTCGATCTTGCGGACCGGCTGAACATCGTCATCCAGGCTGCGGAGGCGCTCGCCGCGGCTCATTTCGCCGGCGTACTGCACAAAGACCTGAAGCCGGCGAATCTGCTGGTCGTCGAGGACGCCATCGGAAGGCCCAAAGTGCGGTTGGGCGACTTCGGCAGCGGTCGGCTACTCGATGTCGGACGGCTGCAGGCACTTGCGATTACGCAGCTCGGATTCACACAGACACTGCTGGCGAATGATTCCACCTCCGGCACCTGGTCGTATCTGGCGCCCGAGGTGATCGCCGGCCAGCCGCCAACGGTACGCTCGGACATCTACTCGCTGGGCGTGCTGCTTTATCAATTGATTGTCGCGGACCTGCGGCGACCACTTGCGCCGGGCTGGGAGCGCGACATCGACGATGAGTTGCTACGCGAGGACATCGCCGCGTGCTGTGATCAGCAACCCGTCCGGCGACTCGGGGACGCGACCGTAGTGGCTACTCGTCTGCGAGAGTTGCAGGCGCGGCATGTTGCACGCGTCGCACAGCGGCAGGCGGCAGCAGCTGCGCTTGCGACGCAGCAGTCGCTGGACCGTGCGCGGAGTCGCCGCGCTTGGCTTGTTGGTATAGCAGCGGTTGCGGTAGTGGGTCTCGCCGTGGCGCTGATACTTCTCTGGCAGGTTGATCTTGCGAAACAGGCTGCGACCACAGCGGCACTTGAGGCGGCCGAACGCGCCGAAGTCGTAACAGCCGTGAACGACTTTCTGACCCGAGACCTGATCAACGCAGCCGACCCGTTGCGCAGCGGGCAACGCGACCAGACCGTACTGGAAGCGCTGCGAGCCAGTGAGGCCTCGATCGGCCCGCGCTTCGCAGGCCAGCCACTGCAGGAAGCAGCAATCCGGCGCGCACTCGGCAACGCCTACTACGGGGTATCGGAATTCGACGCGGCGCGCCGTGCCCTCGAGCGCTCGCTGGCGCTTGCCGGCAAAGCTCAGGCGGATCCCGACGCCCGCATTCAGACCAGCCTCGAGCTTTTCAATGTGCTCCATATGCGCGACGAACTCACCGCGCAGCGCGCGGTCCTCGACGCCGCAAGCGCGCTCGCGGGCGATGCGCGCGTGTCGGCGCGCACCCGGATGCTGTTGCAGATCAATCGGGCCGCGCTGCTGAATCGCAGCGGACTTTACGCCGATGCGGTCCGCGCCTACGAGCAGCTGCGCGAGCCGGCGCGAGCGGTGCTGGGTGAGCGCGACGCAACCTATGCCGAGTTCGTCTCGCTGCTCGCCGAGGCGCAGGCCAATGTCGCGTTCGATGACCGCGCGCTGGCGCTGACGCGCGAGGCACTGACGCTGAAGCGCGCAGCGCATGGCGAGCGCCACCCGCGTGCGCTCGAGGAGATGCGGCAGTACGCCGCCACGCTGCGCAATCACGAGCGCTACGAAGAAGCGGAGGCGGCGCTGGCCGAAGCGATGACGATCGCCGAAGAGGCGTTGGGTCCTGAGCATGACGTGACCCTGCGACTCGCCACGGAATGGGCCCTGCTCGATCTGGACCGCGAGCGCTTAGTCGACGCCGAGCGCCGCTTCCGCGCCGCGCTCGAGATCCGCGAGCGAGTCTTCGGCATCGCGCACAGAGACACGCGCACGACGCTGGGCAACCTCGCCTTCACGCTGGGTGAACAGGGTAGGCTCGAAGAGTCGCTGGCGCTGTTCAAGCGCGCGCATGCTGCCAACGTCGAGGCCGTGGGCGCGAACCATGCCGACCCGCTGGTTTCGCTGCAGAACATCGCCAAGACCCATATGGAACTGAGCCAATGGCGCGAGGCCGCCTTGGTGCAGCAGACGCTGCTCGCGATCGCCGCCGAGATCATCCCAGACCACTGGCATCGCGGCGTGATGTTGCAGGGTGCCGGCGAGACCCAAACCCGCCTACGAAACCCGGCGGCGGCGCGGCGCCATCTCGAACAGGCCATCGAGATATTTGCTGCGAGCCGCGGCCCCGATCATCCCCGCACCGTCGGCGCGCGCGTCGCCCTGGCCGCTTTGGACGCTCCAAGCCGCTGATCTGCAAGGCCGTTACTCGGTCGCGAATTCGTCGGGATTTCGTCAGGACTGTCAGCACGCCTTCCCCGAACTTGTCCGCACCGGCGAAAAGTGGTTCGCCGCTTGCGCTGCCAAGCAAGGGGAATTCAATGCGCTCTTTCAAGTCCTGGATCACGCTCGCTTCGATGCTGTTGCTGACCGCCTGTGGCGGCGGTGAGGGCAGTAGTGCTGGGGGTGGCAGCTCTGCGCCACCGCCGCCTCCACCGCCGCCCCCACCACCCACGACCACCGTCAACGTCGAAGTGCGTGATGTGCTCGGGTTCGTGCAGTCGGGCGCCGTCGTCAGCGTGGTCGGCGCGTCGAGCACCCCCATCACCACGAACGCGAATGGCCAGGCCGTGGTGACCGTGCCACCAGGCACCGCGACGACACTGAAGATCGCCAAACCGGACTATAGCGAACAGTTCGCGGTAGTCACCGTGCCGGAAGGCGCTGCCCACCTGCTCGGCATTAGCATTTTGCAGCGCACACCTTCGCAGCCGTTGCCCGATGCAGCTGCTGGCGGCTCGCTGACCGGACGCAATGCAGTGCGGCTAATCTTGCCCGCGAACGCGCTGGTCAATGCGCAAGGCCAACCGGTGACGGGTGCGATCGACGTGCGAATGACGCCCGTCAACACCAACTCGCATGAAATCGCGGCGTTTCCGGGAACCATGATCGGCAACTCCGGCAGCACCTCGGGTCCGCTCGCGACCTACGGACCGGTGGAGTTCGAGCTGACCCAGAATGGCCAGCCGCTGCAGATCGCCAGCGGCCGCAGCGCAACTATCGAGATGCCCCTGTACGCGACCCGCTGGCCCGATGGCCGCGATATTGCAGTTGGCGAGCGGATGCCTGTCTGGTCGCTAAATGAGACCACTGGGGAATGGACCCAGGAAGGCGAAGGCGACATCGTTGTCTCGCGCAGCGGCACGGGACTCGCGTTGCGCGCTCAGGTGGCGCATTTCTCCTGGTGGAATCCCGATGCGTTTGCGGAACGTGTGACCGTGACGGTCAACTTCACGTTGCCGAGCGGTGCGACGCCGACGACCTGCTGCAGTCTGACGGCGCGGACGGCCAGCGGCCCGGGGCCCGCCGGCACGGCCTCGACCACGCTGCCGGTCACCGGCGGCACTGTCATCGTCAATGGCGGTACTACCTACCGGTTCGAGGGACGCGGCTTCGCCGCCAACAGCGTGCTGATCGGCGTGGTGACGGTGAACATCCCGAGCGGCGCGGCTACAGCCTCGGTCACGATTCCGCTGGAAGTGGATCCGAACGCACCGCTGCCGATCATCGTCAGCCCCTCTGCAGATGCGACCGTCTACACACGCGGCTCGGTAAACGTTGCCGTCGCCGTTAGCGGCGGAACGCCGGATTCGGTCCAGCTAACCGCCAACGGGGCACTGCTGACCACCTGGACCGCAGCGCCATTCGACTTCACGTGGGATACGACTACCGCGGCCGAAGGCATCTACTCGCTGCGCGCCCGCGCTCGGCGCGGCACACTCGAAGTCGACAGTGCGACGCGCGCGGTCGTCGTCGATCGAACCCCGCCCGTGATCGCGCAGCGCGTGCCGGCCGCCGGCAGCGTCGCAAACTCAGTCGCGGCAATCACCGCGACCTTCAATGAGCCGATCGATCCGGACACCGTCACGGATGGCACGATCTCGCTGCGCTCGGGTTCGGCCATCGGTCCGCTGCTGGTGAAGTCGCTGTCCGTCAGCTCCGATGGGCGCACGGTAACCGTATCGCCGACGGTCTCGTTGCCGACGGGCGTGACGCTGTTCTTGCGCGCGGCCGATGTCGCCGACCGTGCCGGCAATGTCATGACGGCCGACTCCTGGAGTTTCACCATCCCGACATTCGTCGTCGAATCCCCCGACCTCGGCACACCGAACCCTGCCGACTCCGGCGTGCTCTTCACGCGCGCCAATCCCGTGCACCTTGAGTTGACTACCGGCGGCCTGCCGATCGTGGCCTGGAGCGAAGCGCGAACCAACCAGTTCCTGCATCTTTCGGGGGCAGAGTTCGGTGCCAATGGCTGGACCCTGCTCGACGCATTCCAGACGAACGCGGCGGTCGCGTCGAGCGCGATGACGCTGAGCCCGGCCAACCGGCCAGTCTTCGCCTGGGTGCAAGCCACGCCGCAGACGCCGAACTGCACCGGAGCCACCACGACGCCACAGCTCTTCGTGCACGAGTTCACGGGCACGGGGGCACAGGCGCTGGGGCAGGAGTTGAACATCAATTCTTGCGGCCGGCCGCAGAATCCGGACATCCTGCGCGATGGTGCCGCCAGCTACGTCGTCGGCTTCGCCGAGGCGAACCGTGCCTACGTCAGGCGCTTCGAGAACAATGGCTGGGTCACGCTGGGAGGCGGACCGATACCGGCGGGTGCCGCCGGAACGCAGGTCAATCGGGTCAAGCTCGCACGCGCACCGAACGGTGAGCTGCATGCGACCTGGATCGAGAGCGCTGCGGGTCCCACAGCACTCTACGTCGCGCGCTTCGTCGGCGGCGCGTGGGTGCCGGCGGCGGGCGGCCCGTTGCTGGTCGACACGTCCGCGACGTTCCCGAATTTTAACATCGAGACTTTCGCCATGGCGATTGATCCGGCTGGTCGGCCCATCGTCGCCTATGTGAAGCAGGCTCGGGTTTACGTGCGGCGGCTCGAGAACGGCGCGTGGCGCGAGCTCGGCGGCGGCTTCATCGATCAGGCGCTGCAGTTCTCGTCCCAGAGTCCGTCGATCGCGATCAGCAGCGGCGGCCGGCCCGTCGTTGCTTGGAACCAAGACGGCTTCGGCGTCTTCATCCGCGCCTGGGATGACGTGAATGAACAGTGGCTGCCGGCCGTTCAGGTCACGACCGGCTCCGGCTTGAGCAGGCTCGTTCGCGATCCCGCGACCAACAAGTACTGGATCGCAATCCGGTTCGGCCTGGGGGGTGGTCGTTTGTTCGTGTCCAGTTCGACCGTGATTCCGTAATATGCGGCTGGGTGCAGCGGCGGTATGCACCGTTGCATCCAGTGCAGCGAGCGTTGCGGCGAGAGCACGCGATCGCGCCAATCGGGCAAAACCGTTCTAGCAAACGAGAATCGGCAATGACGACTCGCGGCAAGATCCTCAGCGGAATTTTGGCGACAGTGGGCGTGGCGCTGCTGGGCCTTGGCTTTGCACTGAGCTACGAGGCGGAGTGCGGCCCGCCACCGCCCGCTGCTGCCGCCGGGCCCGGCTCGATGCAGGCGGTGACGTACCGCTGCTATGGCTCGCCCGACATGCTCGGTTTGGCGCGGGTAGTCAAACCCGCCGCTGCTGACAACGAGGTGCTGGTCAAAGTACACGCTGCGGGCGTCAACCCACTCGAC
>JBBQWY010000084.1:0-6138 GCA_038210215.1 Steroidobacterales bacterium | reverse complement strand
CGCCGGCAGATCGAGAATCTGCAGCAGTTCGCTCTCCTGGTCCGTGAAGTCGATCGCGCCCAACTGCCGCTTGCGCTCGCGGTAGGCGTCCAGCACATCAGCGGCGAGCGAGAACATCATGCCGAGATAGTCCCGGACATCCTGCTGGAGCTGGGGGTGGCGGGCATGCTCGCCCGCGACCTCCTTGACCGGCTGCACCACATCAAGCAGCGCCGCTTCCGGCTCTATGTTGACGAGCCCATTCCATGCGGACCAGGGCAGTTGCCCCGAGTTAAGCAAGCGTTCGGCGCTCTCGAGCTTCTTGAGATAGTCGCTCGTGACCTTCTTGTTGCCTTTCCTCGCCGCAGCTCGCACGGCCGGGAGCACCGCAGCGATCGCCTGCTTCAGGTCATGACTGAGATCACGGGTGCTGGCCATGGGAAAATACCCGAGCAGATGATCAGCGTTCCGATCACCAAATCCGCGCAACGCCTCTGGCCCGATCGAATTGGCGCGCGCCTGGCTGACCAGCGCACTGAGCGCCACCTTCCACGGATCCTCATCCTGACGAAACCCCGCCGCGCTATCGAGCCCCATACGGCGCGCCACCACGAGCAACTCCCGGAGCGTTGACCCTTCAACAACCGCATCGGTCACTTCCTTCAAGACCTGGTTCGCGCGCACCTCATCGAGGACCCGCTGCTCCGTTGGCAGACCCGCTTCGAACGCAAAGCGCCCGAGCAAATTGCCGCAGACGCTGTTGACCGTGCCGATACGCGCCTGGCCGATTGCGGTCGCCAGTCCATACTGGCCATGCTGGAGCAGGTGTGTGCGCACCCGCTCGCGCAGCTCCGCCGCCGCCTTATTGGTGAACGTTGTTGCGAGCACACCCGATGGACGCACACGACCGTCTGCGAGCATCTCGTGCAGCAGCGCCGTCAAACGATACGTCTTGCCGCTGCCAGCGCCCGCACTGATGAAGCGAAACGTACGGCTCACGCGTCACGCCCCCAGCCGGCCAGAGGCACAAACGGGTTGTAGCGCTGATCCAGCGGCTCGATCACGAGCGCCCCGGTCGGTGTCTGCGAGGCGTCCGTCGGTTCAAGGTCCTCGAAGACCAGTTCCACCGCCCCCGCCTCCAGCTGCGCCCGCCGCCAAACCCAGGTTGCCGTGACCTGCTCCCACAGCAGCGCCGTCGAGGTGCCCTCGGCCCCGATCGTACTGACGTTCGGGAATAAGTCTTCCGCCGTCGTCAGCAACTCCGGCTGCTTCAATATGAAGTAGGCCACAGCTGGCCAGACTCCGGTGTTGTGCTCGACGAGGCGTGCGTAAATCGCCAGCTGAATATGGCTATGGCCTTCGAGCTTCTCGCGGTATTTCCTGTTGCCCGCCCACTTCATATCGATGATCGCCTGACGACCTTCAGGGAGCGTGATGAGCAGATCGCTGCTGCCGCGCAGCACCCCGAGTGGCGTCGCGCCTTCGAGCCATTTCTCCGGTTCAATCTTCTGCGTTCGAGCCGCCCGCAGGATCTGATGCAGCACTCTCAGCGACTCGCGGAATCGCTGACGGAAACTCTCCAGATCCGCGCGCCGGCCGCTCATCAGCAGCAGCGCGCCTTCCTCTCGCACAATGGCATCGACGGCTTCGTCGAACCAGGCCGTCACGCGCTCGACCGACCAACCGATCGCCTCGGGCTGCAGGTAGAGCCGTTCTACTACGCGATGCGCGAGACTACCGAGCAACCGAAAATCCCCGGGCAGCTCCAGCAGGACCGAGGGCTTGAGGCGTGCCGGATAGTTCAGCACCCACTGGTAGGGGTTGAAGAAGAACTGCTCAAGGCTCGAGTACGACGCGGGGCGATCCCAGCCGCCGATCGCGCCGGCTGGTAATTGCCACCAGCGCCGCACCGCCGGTAGAGGCCGGTGCGGAACGGGCGTCGTCCTGCGTGAAGTCGACTCATCATGAAGCAGGCTATCCACCTCCTGCACCTCGGGCGCCTCGATCAAAGAGGACAGCATCAACCAGACCGGATGCGCTTCCTCGCCCTCACGCGGCAACATCAACGTTAGTCGCCGTCGCGCCGCCAGCAATGGCCGCAACCAGCCGCGCGCCTGACGCTCCAGCAACACGCCGGTTGTCGGCAGCTCCACAGCCGCGGCGTGCAGCTGCTCGAGTTCGCGCGGTGACCAAGGGTAAGCTCGCGCGAGCGGCACGCTCGCCATGTTCCACCAGATCACCTCATCGAACGCGTCGATGACCGCACTCGCTGATCGCACACCGGCGCGCGCACCGGCCTGCGGGCCGAGCTGCGGATGCTCACTGCCGGCGGCCGTCGCCTGACCCACCAAACGGTCAAGCGCCTCTGGCGCCAGACGTTCCACGCCCTGCTGCTGCAGGCCCTGCAGCGCTTGCGCCAGCGCCTGGCTCTGGCGATAGCCCGCCGCCGCCGGCGCACGGCGTACCGGATCGTCTTCTGCTAGTCCTGCGCGAAACAGATCCGCCAATCGCCCGACGCGCGCCGCTATGAACTCGAGTGGTGCGCCCGGCGCGCCCGCAAAGCGTTGCGCCTCGAGCCAGAAACGAATCTCTTCGCGTACGGTGTCACCCGTATCTCCGAAGTGCACGACAATCTCGTCGAGCACGCTGAGCCACACCTCTCCGCCGACCCCGGGCGTCGCCGCCATCTTCTCCGCGAGTCGCCGCCGCGCGAATGGCTGGAGTGGCCCCACCGGATGCGTCAGGAACTGCATCAGCGCCTTGAAGTCGAGTGGCTCCCATAGCAAGCGCATCGCCAGCGGCAACAACTGCAGCGCCGGTCGGAACGCCGAAGGCTCCGACAATCCGAGCAGCGACTGATCCATCGCCGCCAGCGCCGCATCGACCATGGCGCCCCCCTGCTCCACCACGAGAACGCCATCAACACCGGGCGTATCGCGAATCTCGGCGGCGAGCCACTGCGCTGCCGCCAGCGGTGACGCGGCGCGCAGGAGTCGCACACTGCCGTCGTCGCGCCATTGCACCTTCGGCGTCGCTGTCGTTGACACGAAGCCCCGCAGCAGTCCCTGCAACGCGCCGAGGAACGTCCCCTCCGGGGCACTGGCGACCGACGCCCCATCGATCGAAGCCTGCACCGGCAGAAGTGCCAGCACCCGACGCCAGCCCAGCGGAAACGCTTCGATCGGATCGATAAGCTCGAGAGCATCAATCTGCGGGCGGCGCATGGCCAAGGCCGCAACGAGATCGTTCAGTCGTTGCCCCACCCCTGGGAACACCGTGCCCCGAGCCAGCGATTCGATCGCGGCCATGTCCTGCAACCGTGTGCCGGCATCACTCGGGAAACTCCCGGCCCAGCCGTGCTCGAGCCATTGATCGCGCCACGTCAGCAGCGTCGCCGCAGTGCCCACTTCATCGGCCTCGAAGCTCCGCTCGTAAAACCGCGAACCCGTTCGCGCGGCCACCAGGCACTCGCGCATCTGCACGACGCGTTCGGCCTGCGAAGGAGCCACGCGAGTCCAGCCCAGTTGGGTCTCCAGCAACGTGAGCAGCCCAAGCGGCCCTACTGTCGATACCCCGAGCGCATCGATTGCATGCCAGCCTCGTTCTCCATCCAGATCGAGACCGACCCTCACCCGTTGCACAGATTCTTGTTCCTTGTCGTCGCCGAGTCATCGACGTTATACCATCCCGCCGACAGAATGCGTCGCGGAGGATTCCGATGCCGAGCCAGCCGAAAGGGGACGTGATCCGCCGTCAGTGGGAAATGTTACTTCTCATTCCCGCGCACGATCGCCCCGGGAAGACCGCTCCCGAACTGTGTGCGACTCTTGCGGAACTGGGATACCCGGTCACGCGTCGGACCGTCGAGCGCGACCTGGAGTCCCTCCAGCAGTGCCTGCCGCTCGAGTCCGATCCCGCCACCCGCCCGCTGCGTTGGCGCTGGCGCAAGGCGCGCACGCTTGACATCCCCGGCATGGAAGCCGCGGAGGCAATGGCACTGATCATGATGCGTGATGCGATGCGCGCTCACTTGCCCCGCAGCTTCCTGGATGCATTGCAAAGCCGCTTCGCCGAAGCCAACCGCACGCTCAATGCGCTGGCGCGCGGCCGCTCGCGGACTCGCTGGTCGGACAAGATCCGTATCGTACCGGGGCACTTGGTGCTGCATTCTCCGGCGATCGCCCCGGGGATTCTGCAGACCCTGCAACAGGCGCTTCTCGCCGAGCTTCCGATCGAAGCGCAGTACCAGTCACTGCAGGACCCGGAGCCTCGCAAGCGCCTGCTGTATCCGCGCGCGCTGATCCTGCGCGGCTCCTCGCTGTACTTGATCGCCGAACAAGCCGGCGGCAAGGCGCCGCATTTCTACGCGGTCCAACGATTTTCGCACCTGCGCCTGCGCGAACTGGAGCCGTTCCCTAAAGCGGCTTTCGATCTCGACGCCTTCCTGGCAGATGGCACCAATCAGTTCGGTGACGGGCGTTCGATCCGCCTGAAGGCGACAGTCACCACCGCCCTGGCCAAGATCCTGCGCGACTCGCCACTCAGCGAGGACATGACGCTCACACCGAGTGAAGACGACTGGGCGCTGCAGGCAACCGTGCGCGACACCTGGTCGCTGCACAGCTGGCTGCTCGGTCACGGCGAGAACATTCGTGTACAGCAGCCAGCCTCGCTGCGCGACTTGGTATCACGGCGCCTACAGGCGGCAGCTTCGCAGTACGCCTGAGTACTCCAGGCACTCCTGACGTATTCTGTCGGGAGCACCCGCTAGAATCTCTTCGTCATGGAGAGCTGCCGCACCGCCCATTCGAGTCCGAGCTCGGCATGCTGCAAACCGATGTTCTATTTCGAGCAGATGCTCGCGGATGCCGACTCGTACGGCCCGAGTGCCACCCAGCCGCGCACGGTTCTGGCAGCGTGGCGCGAAGCGCGTCTGCCCGTCGAGATCCACAACGTCGTCCCTGCCACCGAAGCCGATCTGTGCCTCGTCCACCACCCCGTCCACGTCCGCGACGCGCTCGCCGGCACAGCGGCCAACGGGGTCGGCAACACCGTGCCCGATTTGGCACGCTCGCTGCCCGACACCACCGGCGCGAAGATGGCGTCCGCCCGCGCGGCGCTCGACACGGGTTGCGCCTGCGCGCCGGTCCGCGGCTTCGTTCACGCTGGTTACCGTGACGGAGCGGGCTTCTGCACGTTTAACGACCTGATCGTCGCAGCCCGCAAGTTGCCGACGGCAGTCCGCCTGCGTCACGTGCCGATTCTCGACTGCGACATGCACTACGGCGACGACACTGACGGGATCATCGGCGAGTTGCGACTCGCGCAGGCAATCACCCGCGCCAGGTTCGGCCGCTGGCTTCATCCACCCGATGCTGCGACCGCGGGTCTCGACACCCTGCGTGAGACCGTTGCGGACTTCGACCCGTTCGATGTCGTGCCCGATCAGGCCGGTGCCGACCCGCACATCGACGATCCCTTGGTTGGGATGCTAACGACCGGGCAGATGCGTGAGCGCGTACAGCGATTCCTTCCCATCCAAAACTGCGGAGTACCTTATGTCCACTCGTGAACCCGAGATCCTGCTTCAGTGCGAAAGCGAATACGCCCAACGTCGTGACCTCGCACGACTCACCGCCGCTGAGTTCGATCCGCAGCGCGCTGTCGAACTGACCGGCATCCTGATCGTCGGTCAGACGCGGCCTCGTGCGGCCGCCGCTCTCTGCGACATCGCCCTCGACGCATTGACGACACTAGTCGGCCAAGTGATTGGTTGGTCGGTGCAGCGCGAATCGGCCGATGCGCGCTTCGGCGACTATCGCTTCATGATCCTGAGCGCCGAACTAACGGACGGACCCGCGACCTTCGTGCAGATCTGGTCGGAACCCGATGAGCCCATCGTGATGGAAGTCAGCACGGGACCCCGCGAGAACGGACCGATGGCGGCGATTCCGGAGGCGTTCGAGCGCCAACTCCGCAGCCGCGGATTCGAGTGGAGCGACGCGTCTCCCAACTGGCGCAAGACGGTGGCCGGCGCTCCCGACACCGATGCACTGCGCATCGCTCACGAGTTGCTCGGCACGCTGGTCGATCTCTTCGCATATCAGGGTACGGTGGATCTGGCGTACGAGTTGCGTCAGGGAACGCGTCTGAAGCCGA
>JBBQWY010000083.1:0-6141 GCA_038210215.1 Steroidobacterales bacterium | reverse complement strand
GCTCGATTCTTGCCAGCGGCACACTGCCCGGGGTCTGGACGCGCATGATCAATGCGCTGTTCGATCGCCAGCGCGGACTGGCGCTCGGCCTGGTGCTGTCCGGCAATGGCGCCTTCGCAATCTTCGGACCGCCACTGGCGCAGTGGCTGATCGACGCCGTTGGTTGGCGGTATGCCTGGTTGGGTCTCGCGCTGCTGCCGCTGCTGTTCGGCTGGCCGGTGATCCGGCTGGCGTTTCGCGGCGACGATCGACCGCTGAGTGCATTGGTTGGCGAGGCTGAGGCTGCGGTCCCTCGCGGCATCGGACATCGAGACGCGCTGCGCAATTATCGATTCTGGGTCATGGTCGCAAGTTTTGCAGTCGTCACGATCGGTGTCGGTGCGATGAATCCGAATCTGGTGCCGATGCTCGGCAGCAAGGGATTCGCGCCGACCGAGGCCGCAGCGATGATGGGCATCCTCGGTGTTGGCATTGCGATCGGTCGGCTCGGGATCGGTTTCGTGATCGATCGCGTCTGGGCACCGGGCGTCGCTGCGGCGGCACTGAGTCTGCCGGCCATCAGCGCCTACCTTTTGACCGGGACGACGGTCACGCGCGAAGAAGCAATCGTCGCTGTGCTGCTGCTCGGCTTTGCGCAGGGGGCTGAATACGATTTTCTGGCTTTTCTCGTGGCGCGCTATTTTGGCATGGTCAGCTATGGACGCATCTACGGCATGCTCGTGATCCCGATTGCGCTCGCCACAGGCGTGGGTGCAGTGGGCATGGGATACGCGCGGGACATGCCGGGGTCCTTCGATGGCGCACTGCCCATCGTCGCCGTGCTGTTCGTCGCTGGCGGCCTGGCGCTGCTGACCCTCGGGCGCTATCCGGAATCCTTGCCCGAGTACCGCGGCAAACACTAGGTTTTTGCACGCGTGTTCATGCCGGCGCCGTTTGCGGTAAGATTGTCGCTCTGCTTGCGCGACTTCACCTTGCTCGAATTTACATGGAGCCGTGATGACGATGGTGACCCGTAGAACCCTGATTGCAGGCGGCGCAGCAGGCGTTGCCGTTGGTGCTCTCAACGTTGCCGGCTGCGGCAAGAAGGACGAACCCGTGATTCACCCGGAAGGCGTACCGTTGTCCCAGTTCGACAAGAAGACCACCGCCGAGCAGGCCCTGGCCGGTATCGATCTGGCAGGCAAGACTTTGCTGATCACCGGCGGCACTTCAGGGCTCGGGCTGGAGTCGGCGCGAGTGCTGATCGCGCGCGGCGCCAACGTGCTGCTGACCGGCCGGACGCTGGCCCGCGCACAGGAAGTCGGCAGCACGCTGGGTGCCCGAGCCACACCGCTCGCGCTCGAGCTTGAACAACCCGAAACCATCGTGGCCTGCGCCGAAGAAGTCACCCGCCTTGGCATGCCGCTCGACGGACTCATTTGCAACGCCGGCATCATGGTGCTCGGCGACCTGCGGCAGGTGAACGGCATCGAGCAGCATTTCGCGGTTAATCATCTGGGGCACTTCCTGCTCGTCAACCGGCTGCTGCCGCAAGTGCAGGCCGCGCCGCAGGGGCGCGTGGTTGTCGTCGCAAGCTCCGCATACAAATGGGCGCCGCCAGCGGGTATCGAGTTCGACAATCTTTCAGGTGAGCGCGACTTCACGCCGAACAAGGCGTACGGGCAGTCGAAGCTCGCAAACACCTTGTTCTCATGGGAGTTGGCCCGACGCCAGCAGGGCACGACCACAACGTCGAACTCGGTGAACCCGGGCGCAGTCGACACGGACCTCTGGCGGCACTACCCACGCTGGCAGCAATTGCTGCTGGCACCGGTGAAGGGCTTCCTGCTCAAGAACTCGGCGGAGGGTGCGTCGACACAATGTTATGTCGCCGCCACACCGGCGCTCGCGGGCACCAGCGGCTACTACTTCGAGAACTGCAATGCGATCGTGCCGCCGTCCCAGGTGCACGACCCGGCGCTCGCGCAGCAGCTGTGGAGCACATCCGAGGAGCTGCTGCGGCCTTATCTCGCCTGAGTCAGCGCGGCGCCACCCGGTAGTCGAGCGGCGCGTCCGGCCCGATGGGCAGGCCGAGCGCGAGCCAGATCGCGAATAGGACGGTCCAGCCGAATGCGAACACCACCGAGTACGGCAGCATCACCGCGACCAGCGTGCCGATGCCTGACTTCGGCACGTAGCGCTGGAAGAACGCGATGATCAGCGCGAAGTAGCTCATCATCGGTGAGATGATATTCGTGACGCTGTCACCGACCCGATAGGCCGCCTGGGTCAGCTCGGGCGAATAGCCGAGCAGCATGAACATCGGCACGAACACCGGTGCCATCAGCGCCCACTTGGCCGACGCCGAACCCATGAACAGGTTCACGAACGCGGTCAGCACGATGAAACAGATAAACAGCGGGATCGCCGGCAGACCGATTGCCTTCAACGCGTCCGCACCGTTGACCGCGAGCACCAGCCCGAGCTGCGTCCAGTTGAAGAACGCGACGAACTGCGCCGCAAAGAACACCAGCACCAGATAGCCGCCGAGCGTGCTCATGCTCGCGCCCATGCCGTTGATGACATCGGTGTCGTTGCGGATCGTGCCCGCGCCGACGCCGTAGGCGATGCCGGCGATGACGCCGTACAGAAAGATGATCGCAACGACGCCAGAAAGCAGCGGCGAGTTCAAAAGTTCACCGCTCGTCGGGTTGCGCAGGAAGCCCGCGCCTGGAACCGCGCCCAGCGGCAACATCGACCAGATCAACAGCAGCGTGAAGCCGAGCGTGGCGTACAGCGCATAGCGCAGGCCCGTGCGCTCGACAGGGGAGAGCTCGCGCGTCATCTGCGCATCCTCGTCATCGCCCGTCTGCACTGAGTCTGGAAAGCGCGGTGCCGTGATTCGCTCAGCGACAAACCAGCCGAGCAGCGTGATCAGTGGCGTCGAGGCGATCATGAAGTACCAGTTCGCCACGGGGCTGACGGTGTAGTTCGGATCAACTATGCGTGCCGCTTCCTGCGACAGCCCCGACAGCAGCGGGTCGATCGTGCCGATCAGCAGGTTCGCCGAATAACCACCCGAGACGCCGGCAAAGGCCGCTGCCATGCCAACCACCGGATGACGGCCCGCCGCCTTGAACGTCAGGCCCGCGAGCGGAATCAGCAGCACATAGCCGATCTCACTGGCCATGTTCGACGTGACGCCGGCAAAGACAACGATGGGCGTCAGCAGTACTCGTGGCGAAGACAGCACCAGCAGCCGCAGCGCGGTGCCCAGAAGCCCCGAATGCTCGGCCACGCCGATGCCGATCAGCGCCACAAGGACGGTGCCGAGTGGCGCGAAGCTCGTGAAGTTCGTGACGAGATTGGTCAGGATCCGGTGCAGTCCCGCAAGGCTCAGCAGGTTCACCGGCTCGACGATCGCGCCCGTGGTCGGATGCTGCACCGACACCCCCGCGAGGCTCGCCAGCCACGACGCGACGATGACCAGCAGCGCCAGGATCGCAAACAGGGTGGACGGATGCGGCAGCGCATTGCCGCCGCGCTCGATCGCGTTCAGGAAGCGGTCGAGCATCCGGCTGTTGGCGTTCGGCAAGAGACCCTCATTGCAAGGCGCAGCAGCGCGCACTATAACGGCCGCGCACCGCCGCCTTGACACTCCCGGCTGAGGCATCGAAAATCCGCGACCCTGCGCCTGGAAAGGTAGCTCAGCTGGTTAGAGCACGGCACTCATAATGCCGGGGTCGAGGGTTCGAGTCCCTCCCTTTCCACCAATAAAATCAATCGCATGTGTAAGACGCGGTACCCTGTCGCGCCACGGACTGTACCGCCTCACTCCATGCCGCGCTCACGAGGAGCAGTTTCTTGACCCGCATTCGTTCGCAGATCGCGCATGACCTGCCGCAGACGGTGATCATTGGCTGGGGCCTCGGCACTTTGCCGATGGCGATCCTGTTCAACAGCTTCAACATCCTCGCGCTGCGGTATTTCGTCGACTTTGTTGGCTTGACTGCGGCAGCGGCGGGTTCCCTGATTGCGCTGTCGAAGCTCTACGATGCGGCGACCGATCCGCTGATGGGAACGTTGAGCGATCGCCCACGCTCCCGGCAGGGGCGACGTCGGATCTACCTGCTGTTGGGCGGCCTTCTGTGTGGACTGGTGCTGGTCGCCGTGTTCTCTATTCCCTCAGGCCTCGATAGCGGAGTCGCGTTCGTACTCGTGGCTCTGGTGGTGTTCCTGTATTCCACCGGATACACGGTCTACAGTATTCCCTACATCGCGATGGCGGCAGAGATCAGCAATGTGCCGCACACGCGGGCGTCGATGATGAGCTGGCGTGTCTTGTTCATCGGCGTCGGGGGCTTGTTTGCCGGCACCTTCGGCCCGAAGCTGATCGAATGGTTCGGAGGCGGTGCGGCCGGCCATCGCAGCATGGCCATGATCCTCGGATCGCTGGTGCTGCTGTTCGCGGTGGTCACGTTCCTGATGACGTCGCGGGCGCCGCGTGGCGAAAAGGACGCAGCCCCGCCTGCAATGCCGTGGCGCGAGAAGCTGCGCACGATTCTCGACAACCGTCCGTTTCTGATTCTGCTGGCCCTGAAATTTTTCCAGCTCACCGGTGTCGCCATGGCCTCGGCGATGCTCGCGTTCTTCACGGTGTGGGTACTCGGGCGCGGCTACTCGGACCTCGGGACCATTGTGTTCTGGACGACGGTCGGACAGATTGCCGGCACGCCGTTGTGGTTGGCTTTCATGCGTCGCTTCGGCAAGCGGTCCGCGTTCATGTTTGCGGCCGTGATGTTTGCCGCGGTATCACTGACCTGGCTCGCGTCCGACGCGGCGGAGCCCCTGTGGGTCATCGCGCTGCGGGTTTTTACGAAGGGCCTTGCGACGGCGGGCATCCTGCTCGTGGGCCAGGTGCTGCTGCCGGACACGATCGAGTACGACCCGCTGCGCACGGGTCTGCGCCGCGATCACCGCGTTCTATCTGGACTGGGCGAACTACCTGCCGGGCCTGACGCCCACCAGCGGAGCGCAGCCGCAAACGGCGATTGGCGCGATCCGCTACTGCCAGTCAGTGGTTCCCGCGGTCTTCATCATGCTGGCGGCGGCGTGCCTGTTGGCCTACCGGCTGCCGTCGACCCTGACGCCCGTCGCAAGTGCTGTCGCCGACCGGCCCTGAATGGTGATCACGACCTTGCCCCTTGCCCGTCCCGACTCGATATAGGTCACAGCGGCCGGCACTTCTGCCAGCGTGTAGCGCCGATCGATCAAGGCTGTGAGCTTGCCTGAGGCGAGCCAGCCGCGAAGTACGTTGAGGTCAGCCGGGCTCAGATCCGCGAGCAGGTTGACGTAGCGCTGGCTGACGAACGGATTGATGGCGAGCGCGGTGAGCGGTTGCTTGAGAGGACCGAGCCAGACCCCCTTGCTGGTGCTGCCGACCAGCACGACGATGCCATCGGGCTTCAGCACCCGGCGGTAGGCGAGCAGCGAATGACTGCCGACGTTGTCGATGATCAGGTCGTACTCGACCTCTTCGCGGGTGAAGTCCTGCTGGGTATAGTCGATCACTCGATCGGCTCCGAGCGACTTCATCAACGACTGGTTGCGGGTGCTCGCAACACCGGTGACTTCGGCGCCGAGGATCTTGGCGATCTGCACCGCAAACGTGCCGACACCGCCGGACGCGCCGTTGATCAGCACTTTCTGGCCCGCCTGCAGCGCGCCCTTGTCGCGTAGCGCCTGCAGTGCGGTGATCGCGGCGATCGGCACTGCCGCTGCCTGCTCGAAGCTGACGTTCGCGGGCTTGGCCACGATCGCGCGGTCTTCGCGAACCGTGACGTACTCACCGAAGGCGCCGGCTGCGCCGCCAAACACCGCATCGCCAGGCTCGAACTGCGTGACCTGCTTGCCCACCGCTTCGACGGTGCCCGCGAAGTCGACGCCGAGCCGGGTGTCGCTCGGCTTGCCGAGCCCTGACGACAGCCGCATCAGATACGGCTCGCCGCGCAGGTAGTGCCAGTCGAGTGGGTTGACGCCCGCAGCGTGTACTTTGACCAGCACCTCGTTGTCAGCAGCGGCGGGTTTGACTACCCGCGCCAAACCGAGCATGTCGGGCGAGCCATAGCAGCGGTACGTCACCGCCTGCATCGAGCCGGGCCC
>JBBQWY010000082.1:0-6706 GCA_038210215.1 Steroidobacterales bacterium | reverse complement strand
CCGGCGACGAACTGCGAAATCACGACGTCGTCCCACGACAGCGTGAACGCCAGCAGCCAGCCCGAGATCACTGCCGGCAAGATCAGCGGCAGGGTAATCCGGAAGAATACCTTGGCGGGCTTGGCGCCGAGATCGAGCGCGGCCTCCTCGAGCGAGTCGTCGAAGCCCGCAAGCCGCGACTGCACGACGACCGTGACATAAGCCATGGCAAAGGTGATGTGGGCGATCGTGATCGTCAGCATGCCGCGACCCTGCGGCCAGCCGATCAGCTGCTCCATCGCAACGAAAAGAAGCAGCAGCGACAGACCGGTGATGACTTCGGGCATGACGAGCGGCGCGGTGGTCATCGCCGAGAGCACCGCGCGGCCGCGAAACGGCCCGAAACGGGCGAGCACCAGGCCCGCGACCGTGCCCAGGATCACCGCTCCGGTCGCCGTCATCGCGGCGATCTGGATCGACAGCCAGGCGGCGCGCAGAATCTGATCGTTCTGGAACAGCTCGCCGTACCACTTCAGCGTCGGCGAATTCGCGCTATCCCAGACCGTGACCAGCCGCGAGTTGTTGAATGAGAAGAAGATCATCGACAGGATCGGCACGTAAAGAAACGCGAAGCCTGCCGCCAGCGCCGAGTACCGAAACCAGCCGCGAGAAGTCACTTCTGCCCCGCCAGTTCGCGATTCTGGAAGCGCTGGAACAGCACGATCGGCAGCACCAGCAACAGCAGGATCGCGATCGCAACGCTGCTCGCGACCGGCCAGTCACGGTTCGAGAAGAACTCATCCGACAGCACGCGTCCGATCATCAGCTGATCGGAGCTGCCGAGCAGCGAGGGAATCACGTACTCACCCACCGCAGGAATGAACACGAGCAGGGAGCCGGCGACGATTCCGGGGATCGACAGCGGCAGGGTGATCGTCAGGAAGGCCTTGATGGGCTTTGCGCCGAGATCAGCCGCGGCTTCGAGCAGCGTCAGATCGTGTTTCTCGAGATTCGCATACAGCGGCAGGATCATGAACGGCAGATACGAATAGACGATACCGATGTAAACGGCGAAATCCGTGTACAGCAAGGTCAGCGGCTCGTTGATCAGGCCGACGCCCATCAGCGCCTGGTTGATCAGGCCATCGGTCTTCAGCAAGCCGACCCAGGCGTAGACGCGCAGCAGGAACGAGGTCCAGAACGGCAGGATGATCAGCATCAACCAGACACTGCGCATCGTCGGCGACGAACGCGCGATCGCGTAGGCCATCGGGTAGCCGATCAACAGGCAAAAGAGCGTGGAGATTGCCGCTACCTTCACGGAGTAGCTGAAGGTCCTGACGTACAGGTCATCTGTCAGCAGGAACAGGTAGTTATCCAGGTTGAACGTGGCGACGAGGCGTTTGGTCTCCGCAGCCCATTCGAACAGTGGCGCATACGGCGGCATGGCCAGCTGCACTTCCGAGAAGGAGATCTTCAGGACGATCAGGAAGGGCGCGACAAAGAACAGCAGCAGCCATACAAACGGGATGCCGATAACCAGCCGCTGTCCGAGCCAATGTTCGCGGATGTAATTCGACCAGCGTGGCGGTCCATAGCGCAACAACAGCACGTACAGGGGATTCAGTCGCCCGGCGGTCAGGGAGTTTGCCATCAGAACTATTGCGCGAGCACGACCGGACTCGAGGCGTGCCACGAGAGGTAGACGGTTTCGTCCCAGCTGATCCGGTCCTCCGCGTGGCGTTCGGTGTTCGGCAAGGTGACGCGGATCATGCTGCCGCTGTCCGCTTTGACCAGAAACACCGATTTGTCGCCCATGTAGGCGATTTCCTTGACTGTGCCGCGACAGAAATTCTCGCTGACGCTCGGCATCTCACGTTCAATGTCGATCTTCTCGGGTCGGATCGCGACCCAGACCTTGGCTGTCGGCGCGGAGCTGATGCCGTGATTGACGTAGACGACGCCGGAGATGTCAGGGCAATCGACGCGGACATGATCGGGTTCGTCCTCGATCAACTTGCCCTCGAACATGTTCACCGAACCGATGAAGTCCGCGACGAATTTGCTCGACGGGTACTCGTAGATATCCGAAGGCGTGCCGATCTGGACGATCTCACCGCGATCCATGACGCCGATTCGTGAGGCCAGCGTCATCGCTTCTTCCTGGTCATGCGTAACCACGATGAACGTGACGCCGAGTCGCTCCTGCAGGTTGATCAGCTCGAACTGGGTTCGCTCGCGCAGCTTCTTGTCGAGTGCGCCAAGCGGTTCGTCGAGCAGCAGCAGCTTGGGGCGCTTGATCAGCGCGCGGGCCAGGGCCACACGCTGTCGCTGGCCGCCCGACAACTGATGCGGTTTGCGCTTCAGGAAATCGCCAAGCTGGACGATATCGAGCATCTCGCCGACCCGCCGCCGGACCTCGGTGCCCGAGAGACGCTCCTGCTCGAGGCCGAAGGCAACGTTCTGCTCGACCGACATATGCGGAAACAGCGCGTACGACTGGAACATCATGTTCACTGGACGCGCATAGGGCGGCGTATCGGCCATGTCCTGACCATCGATCAGGATCCGGCCTTGGGTCGGCCGTTCGAAGCCGGCGAGCATCCGCAGCAGCGTCGTCTTGCCGCAGCCAGAGCCGCCGAGCAGGCAGAAAATCTCGCCTTTCATGATCGACAGCGAGACGTTGTCGACCGCGACGAAATCGCCGAACTTCTTGGTCACGCCCTCGATGCGGACGTACTCGCGCGCCGGGTCAGCTGCCTGACCCGGCCGCGTTGCGACGCCCGGCTGGTCGGACAAGCCTATTTGCCCGTCTTGAAGCGCGTCCAACTACGGGTCAGCAGCCGCGTGAATTGAGGGGATTCGGCCAGATCCGGGACCAGCTTCAGCTTGACCTCAGCGCTCGGGTAGATACCCGGATCGTTCTTGACGGCGTCATCGACCATCGGTAACGAGGCCGCATTCGGGTTCGCAAAGTTCACGTAGTTGGAGTTCTTCGCCGCGACTTCAGGTCGCAGCAGGTAGTCAATGAAAAGATGCGCATTCTTGACGTGCTTGGCATCGTTCGGGATCGCCAGCATGTCGAAGAACACCACCGCGCCTTCCTTCGGGATCCGGTACTTGATCGTGACGCCGTTGTTGGCCTCGGCAGCGCGATCCCGCGACTGCAACACGTCACCGGACCAGCCAAGCGCCAGGCAGACCTCGCCGTTCGCCAGATCTTCGATGTACTTCGAGGAATTGATGTACTTGACGAAGGGGCGGATCGCCAGCAGCACTTTCTCTGCCGCAGCCAGATCGGCCGGATCCTCGCTGTTGGCGTCCTTGCCCAGATAGATCAGCACGGTGCCGAGGACTTCCGACGGCGCATCGAGCAGCGTCACGCCGCAGTCGGCGAACTTCGAGACCACGGCCGGATCGTAGAACATCGCAAAGCTGTCGACCGGGGCATCCGCCATCCGCTCGAGGATCTTGGCCTCGTTGTAGCCGACCCCCGAAGTGCCCCACAGATAGTTGACCGAATGCTCATTGCCCGGGTCGTGCAGCGCCACCCGCTGCATGATGTCCGCGTCGAGGTTCGCAAGGTTGCTGAGTCGCGACCTGTCGAGCTTCTGGAATACTCCGGCCTTGATCTGCCGCTCGAGGAAGGAAGCCGAGGGCACCACGATGTCATAGCCGGTGTTGCCGGCGAGCAGCTTGGTTTCCAGCACCTCGTTGGAGTCAAAAACGTCGTAGTTGACCTTGATGCCGGTTTCCTTGGTGAAACCCGCGATGACCGAGTCGTCGATGTAGTCCGACCAGTTGTAGACGTTCAGCAGCAGCTCGTCGTCGGTATCGAAGGTCTGGGCGGACGCGGCCGCGCCGGTCTCCGGCGCCGGTTGTTCGGCGGGCGGCTTGCCGCCGCAGGCCACGAGCAACGCAGCGAGCAGCAGCGCGGCGGAAGCAGAACGGAGCGGATTCAGCATGGTCATCTCCCTGAAAGACGGTTCGGCGGGCAGGCCCCCACTTTATAGCGCAGCGGAACCGGCCTGAGAAGGCGCTCGGTCAGATCATTCCCTCGGCTGCCAGCGAACGGTGCAATTCGTCGAGCGTGCGCACCACTTTAGTGATCAGCTCGTCGATCTGCTCGCGAGTAATGACCAGCGGCGGCGCAGCGATCATTGTGTCGCCGACCGCACGCATGACCAGGCCGTTGCGCATCGACAGCTCGCGGCAGCGCAGGCCCACATCACCGCGCCCGTCGAAGAACTTTCGTGAAGGTTTGCCGGGCACCAGCTCCAAGGCCCCGAACAACCCGAGCGAACGCGCTTCGCCGACCAGCGGGTGTGCGCCGAGCTTCTGCCACTGCCGCGCCCAGTACGGCGACAGATCCGATGCGACCCGCTCGACAACCCGCTCGTCACGCATCGCGCGCAGATTCGCCAGCGCGACCGCACAGCAGGTCGGATGCCCGGAGTAGGTAAAACCGTGAAAGAACTCACCGCCCTCGTCCACCAGCACTGCGGCCACCCGGTCGCTGACCATCAGCGCGCCGAGCGGCAGATAACCGGAGGTAATCCCTTTCGCGAGCGTCAGGAAGTCCGGTCGCGTCTGGTAGTAATCGCATCCGAACCAGCGTCCCGTGCGCCCGAAGCCGCAGATCACTTCGTCGGACGCAAACAGGATGCCGTAGCGATCGATGATCTTCTGCACCGCCGGCCAGTAGCTCGGCGGCGGGATAATCACCCCGCCGGCACCCTGGATCGGTTCGGCAATGAAGGCGGCAACGTTCTCGGGGCCCAGTTCGAGGATACGTTCTTCGATAGCCTGCGCCGCCTTCAGACCGAACGCCTCAGGGTCAAGATCGCCGCCGCACTCGAACCAGTACGGCTGCTGCACGTGCACGATCCCCGGGATCGGCAACCCGCCCTGCGCGTGCATGGGCTTCATGCCACCGAGCGAGGCGGCCGCGATCGTGCTGCCGTGATAGGCATTCCAGCGGCTGATGATGATCTGCCGCTTCGGTTGGCCGCGCAGCTGCCAGTAGCGGCGCACCATCCGCAGCATCGTGTCGTTGGATTCGCTGCCCGATCCGGTGAAGAACACGCGGTTGAACTGCGGCGGCGTAAGCTCTACCAGCAGTTTGGCAAGCTCGATCGCCGGCACGTTCGAGGTCTGGAAGAAACTGTTGTAGTAGGGCAGTTGCCGCATCTGCTCCGCCGCAGCCGCTACCAGGTCCTGGCGGCCGTAGCCGAGCGCCACGCACCACAGGCCCGACATGCCGTCGAGCAGCTGGTTGCCCTCGGAGTCGTACAGGTAGATGCCTTGCGCGCGCGTAATGACGCGCGCACCCTTCTTTGCGAGCGCCTTGTGATCCGTGAACGGATGCAGGTAATGCTCGGCATCGAGTGCCTGCAGCGCCGCGGTGGTGGGCAAGTCAGACATTCAGCAGCAGATGCTCACGTTCCCAGGAACTGATGACCCTGAGGAACACCTCGTACTCCGCTTCCTTGACGATCGTGTACGCGGCGACGAAGGCCGGGCTGAGCATATCGATCAGTGGCTGGCACTCGCGCAGGCGTCGCACGGCCTCGTCGAGGTTGCGCGGCAGGCCGAACGGCAGGTCATGCGCGCTGCCGGTGATCGGATCCGTAGGTTTCAGGTTTTCGATCATGCCCAGGTAACCGCACACCAGCGACGCGCCAATGGCCAGATACGGATTGGCGTCCGCGCCTGACAACCGATTCTCGACGCGGCGTGACTCCGGGGACGACAACGGCACCCGCAGCCCGGCCGTGCGATTGTCGTAGCCCCACTGAACATTGATCGGCGCGACCTGAAAGCGCGTGATCCGGCGGTAGGAATTGACGTTCGGTGCCAGCAAAGCCATCGCAGCCGGCAGGTATTTCTGCAGGCCCGCGATGTGCGAATAGAACAGCTGTGAGGGCGTGCCGTCGGCGTTCGAGAACACGTTCCGACCGCTCGCGGTTTCGATGATGCTCTGGTGAATGTGCATCGAGCTGCCGGGTTCCTTGGCGTGGGGTTTGGCCATGAACGTCGCGTACATCTTGTGACGCAGCGCCGCCTCCCGCGCGGTGCGCTTGAACATGAAGGCCTGGTCGGCGAGCTCCAGCGCGTTGCCGTGCAGCAGGTTGATCTCCATCTGCGCCGGGCCGTCTTCATGAATCAGCGTGTCGATCTCGATGTCCTGGTCTTCGCAGAACTGATAGACATCGTCGAACAGCGGATCGAACTCATTGACGGCGGCGATGCTGTAGGACTGACGGCCCGGCTCCGCACGCCCTGAGCGCCCGACCGGCGGCTTGAGCTGGTAGTCGGCGTCAATGTTCGGTTCCACCAGATAGAACTCGAGCTCCGGCGCCACCACGGGCGTCCAGCCCTGCTTCGCATAAAGATCCATCACCCTTCGCAGCAGACCGCGCGGCGCCATCATCACGTCGCGACCGTCGTGGTAGAAGCAGTCATGAATCACCTGCGCGGTGGGTTCGCCGGCCCAGGGAACGCGCCGAACGGTATTGGCATCGGGTTTCAGCACGATGTCGATCTCGGCGGGACTCATGGCGGCGTCCGTGTTTTCCGGATAGTCGCCGGTCACGGTCTGCAGAAAGATGCTCTCCGGCAGCCGCATGCCCTGGTCTTCCGCAAACTTCGCGGCCGGCATGACCTTGCCGCGCGCGATGCCGGCCATGTCGGGAATGATCGCCTCGACTTCCTGGATGTTGTGGTC
>JBBQWY010000081.1:0-6760 GCA_038210215.1 Steroidobacterales bacterium | reverse complement strand
GCATGGCCAGCATTCGTTGTGCCCCGTTTGTCGATGCTTGGCTCAGTTTCGCCCATCGCGGCCGCATTCGAATCGCTTGAAGCTGCGGCGCATGGATTACGGACGTGTATTCAACCGAGGCCTGACCTGGTTCGAAATGCTGGTGACGCTGCTGCTGATTGCCGTGCTCGGCACCGTCGCAATTCCGACTTTTCGTCAACAACAGGCGGAGAGTCTGGTCACCAGCACCGCCAGCACTCTGCTCGGTGCTGCGCATTTTGCGCGCTCCGAAGCATTGCTCAGGAACCGCCCCACGGTGCTGTGCCTGTCGCGCGACGGCCAGCGCTGCCTCGAGTCGCGCGGCGATGCAAATGGCTGGCTGCTGTTCGTCGATCTGCATCGCGGACGCAGCGCTCAGATCGACCCGGGCGATCTGCTGTTGCGCCAAGGCTCGATCGAGCCGCGAATACTGTTGCGCGGCACCCGCGCCGCGATCACGTACTGGCCGAGCCCGAATGCCGGCACCACCGCCACCATTACGATCTGCGCTGCATTGGGCGCGACAGGCGGCCCCGCCCGGCCGCGGGCATTGATCGTCAGCCAGACTGGTCGGCCGCGGATGCAGCGATTGCCGCTGACCTCGCCCGCTTGCGCGGCATGACATATCACCGTTCGTCGGCCCGTAGGCACCGGGTATCGGGAGTTGCGGGCCGGTCGCTAGACAATATGTATATTTACCCGATATGGGTATCCAGAAATGCAACCGTGCGCGCGGCTTCACGCTGATGGAGCTGATGATCGTACTGACGCTGGCCGCAATCGTGCTCGCACTGGGTGCGCCCAGCTTCAACGATTTCCGCCGCAACAATCGGCTGACCAGTACCGCCAACGACATGCTCGCCGCCGTGCAGCTGGCGCGCAGCGAGGCGATCAAGCGGCAGACCAGCGTGTCACTGTGCGCGTCGAACAATCCGCGTGCTGGCGATGCCGCCACCTGCTCCACCGGCAACTTCACGGGCTGGGTCGTATTTGAAGACGGCAACGGCGACTGCCTGCGCGTCGGTGCAGGAGAACCCGTCATTGCCGGTGCGGCGGCGGACGGTGCTGTAACCGCCGTGGCCGACGGGTTCTGCGTATCGTTCGCGCCGACGGGGTTCTCGCGCGATCTGGCGGCCGGCATTGAGGCGCAGCAGATCGTGTTCTGCGACGAGCGGGGCCTGGCGCTGCAAGGGGGCACCAATCAATCGGCTGCGCGGGGCATCTTGCTGACCCGCACCGGGCGCGCACAGATCACCCGCGATCCCACCGTCATCAACGGCTGGGCGCTGGCGTGCTCATGACACGGCGCACTTCGCGCGGCGTCTCGCTGGTCGAGTCGCTGGTGGCGCTACTGGTGCTGTCGATCGGCATGCTTGGTATTGCCGTGCTGTTCGTCCAGAGCGTGCGCAACAGCCGCACAGCGCTACTGCGCACCCAGGCGATCAATCTCGTGGCCGATATGGGTGATCGGATTCGGGCCAACGCGACCGCGCGCGGCGCCTACGACACTGGCCTCTATGGCGGCGCACCTGCGATTCAGAACTGCGCGCCATCGACGACAGAAGTGGGCGGCAACTGCACCGCCGCGGCCCTCGCCGAGGACGATCTGGCTCGCTGGCTCGAAACCGCGCAGACGGTGCTGCCGACCTTCGATGGTTTCGCACCTGCTGCAACCGTGGCGTATGTGGCGCCGGTGATCGCGGGTGGGCCCGAGCGCTTCACGGTGCGCGTAGCCTGGCGCGAACCGGGAGAAGAGTCCGGGTCAGGTGAAGTGCCGGAGCTCAGCTACCAAACCGATGTCGTGATCATTCCGCGGCAACCGCAATCATGAAATCCACAACGATCTGTTTCTCGCGTGGCCTGAGCCTTGTCGAGCTTCTCGTCTCGATGACCATCGGCTCGCTGCTGATCATCGGCGCGCTGACGGTCTACGCCAACAGCCGCACCACGTACACGACCAACGAAGCCGTGGCACGCTTGCAGGAGCAGGCGCGCTACGTGATGTCGGTCGTCGAACCGGACATCGAACTTGCCGGCTACTACGGTTTCACGAATTCGCCAGATACGCTGCGGCTCGTCAATGGCGCCTCGCCGGGCACGGTGCTGGCAACGGCATCCGGCCTGCGCCAGCGGCCGATTCCGCCGGCAGGTCCCGCACCCGTCCCCGCGCCTTCTCTGCCCGGCACCGCGCAGGCCTGCGGCACGAACTTCGCGGTTGACGTGTTGCTACCGGTGCAGGGCTCGAACGACAGTTTCACGCTGGGGCCAGCGCGCACCGGTGCCTGCGACCCTTTCGGCGCTGGCGCCGTGCCGAACACCGACACGCTGACGCTGCGCCGCGTTTCGACCGACCCGACCGCTGCCGCCGATATTGATGCCGGGCGTCTGTTCGTTTACGCCTCTCGCCTGCGCAGCCGCACGGCCCAGCAGATTTTTCTCGATGGCGTTCCGCCGGGGCCCATCGACGCCGACAACCGCGCACATGCGCTGGTCGTGCGCAGCTACTACGTGTCGCAAGACTCGGTTGATAACCCCGGCCTGCCGGCGCTGCGCGTGAAGTCACTGACCCGCGTCGGCACCAGCCCGAGCTTCGTCGACACCGAAGTAATGCCGGCGATCGAAGACCTGCAGGTCCAGTTCGGCATCGACACGGGCGACTACAACAGCGACGGCGTCATCGACGCGGTGGCCGACGTCAACGGCGATGGCATTCCCGAGTCTGACGGTCGTGCAACCCGCTACGTGTCGCCTGATTTTCCGGGCCTCGATCGGCTGCAGGTTGTTGCAGTGCGGATCTGGATCCGAGTTCGAGCCGATCAGCGTGAACCGGGCTTTGCCGACACCCGCACTTATCGTTATGCCGACGTCGAGTACACGCCGGCCGGCGCCGAGCGCGACTTCCGACGCATCCTGATGTCGCGAACGATTTCGCTGCGCAACGCGCGCACGCTCTAGTCAGCGTGCCAATGAGAGTCTCGCCTATGCCAAAGCACAAGCCATCAACCGTCATACCCGCGCGCCAACGCGGCGCGGCGCTCGCAATCGGGCTGATCCTGCTGCTGATCCTGACGCTGCTCGCGTTCACGAGCGTCAACACCTCGGTTACGGAACTGGCCATGGCGGGCAACGAGCAATACCGCAAGAACGCCTCTCAGGCGGCGGCGGCCGGCATCGAACAATCCATAGCACTGTTGAACACGGTCGGCACCTCACCAGGTGCCGCGGCAGTCGTCACCGCGGGCGAACTGGTGCCCGGGTCAAATGTCGACGAGTTCAGCACCACCGCGCGCTACGTCGGCGAGGAAACCAACCTGCCGCAGTCCAGTGCCGACAAGTTCATCGGCCTTCATTTCAGCATCGATAGCGCCGGCACGTCGGCGCGCAATGCCAACGATCGTCAGGTCCAGGGTGTCATGGTCGTCTCCAGCGCTGATTCCGGCGGCGGCAGTCTCGGCCAGCTCGGTAGTGGCCTCGGGCCCTGAGGAAAAAATCATGACTCAATCTACAAGACTGATTTCCACAGCCGTAGCGACACTGCTGGCGCTCAGCGGCTTGGTTGCCATTGCCGCCGACACCAAAATGAAAGTCGTCGAACAGGCAATCGAAACCAGCGCAGCGCAGATCGTGTTGCCGAGCGGTGGCGTCGGTGCGCTGACGCTGGTGCCATGTGCGGGCTGCAAGCCCGTGACGGTATTGATGGGCGCGCGCACGCAGCTGATCGTCAACAACAAACCGGTCAGCATCGAACTGCTGCGCCGCACGCTTGCAGCGAGCCCCGATGCGCCCGCCGCACTTTTCTATCGCACCGGCGGCAACGAATTGACGCGGCTGACCGTCTCGCCGCGAATCAAGCTGGATGGGGCAACGTCATGAGATTGCTGTTGTCGCGCGCCTGGATGCCAATCGTTGCCGGTGCCGTTCTGTCGATTGTCAGCGTCGCACCGGCGCTCGCCGACGACACCGAGATCTTCGTCAATCAGGCCTCGGCGCGCGGCGTACGGCCGAACATCCTGTTCATCGTCGACACCTCGGGCAGCATGAATGGCTTAGTCGACGTCTCCAAGGCACCCTACGACCCTGCAATCACTTATCCCGGCGCCTGCCAAGCGGATCGCATCTACTTCTCGCGCAACTCGGCACGCCCTTCGGTTGACGCGAACCTACCCTCTTGCACCGGAGCCAATATTCGGTTCGTTCCCGCAGGTCTGAATTCCTGTGCTGATGCTTCGGCTCTACTGTCCGGTATCGCAGGACGTTCGATCGGTCGTGTTGCGCGTTGGAGCGAAGCAAATACCGAATGGCGCAACCTGCGGGTCGGCGAGAACGAAGACCAGCCTATCGAGTGCGAAGAAGATTCTGGGGCTCACGGCGCGGACGCTACTTCCTCACAACGCTACGCCCGAAATGGCGTCGCAACCAATCGTTGGAGCGCAAGCGCCGCGGAGGAGCTGTCTTGGTCGGGGATTGATGTGGCGATCCTTTACAGCGCAAATTACCTGAACTGGCGTTATTCGCCGGACAACCCTACCCAAATATCGCGGCTGCGTATCGTGCAGGCTGTCGGCACTGAACTCGCGAGTTCAGTTAGCAGTGTTAACTTGGGCCTGATGCGCTTCAGCACTCGCGACGGTGCTCCCGGCGATGGCGCGGAAGGCGGCATGGTGACTCATCGAGTAGCGAGCGTTTCCAGTGCGCGCGCACAAATCATTGTGCGCCTAAACGAGTATTCCGCTGGTGACTTCACTCCACTGTCTGAGACGCTGTTTGAAGCGGGACAGTACCTTGCCGGACGCGCTATCGATTACGGACTGAACTCCGAAGTGAACGGCGTGCTGTCGCCAAGCGTCGTTGAGTCACGCTCCCCCCCTGACCCTGACAGCACCCAATATCGGTCGCCGATCGAGTTCCAGTGCCAGCGCAATTACGTGATCCTGCTGACAGACGGAGATCCGCGCGACGATCAATCCGCCGATACCAAGATCGAAAGCCTGCCGGATTTCGCCTCTCTTGTCGGCGGCAGCTGCACTGGTACTGGCGACGGTCGTTGTCTCGACGACATGGCCGAGTACCTGTTCCGCGCCGATCTTTCACCAACCCTCGCCGGTCAACAAAACGCAACGACTTACACGATCGGCTTTGGCCCAGACATAGTGGCGGGCTCAGCCTTCCTCGACACCGTCGCTCGACGCGGCGGCGGCGCTTCGTTTGCGGCCACCAACGTCGAAGATCTGACCGATGTGCTGCAACGCATCGTCGGCGACGTCCTGCAGGGCAGCGCCACGTTCACGTCGCCGGCCGTGTCGATCAACGCGTTCAACCGCACGCAGTCGACCAACGAACTTTACGTATCCGTATTTACGCCCGAGGACAGCCTGCGGTGGCCTGGCAACGTCAAGAAATACGGCATCCTGGACGGACAGATCGTCGATGCGGCGAATCGGCCGGCGGTGGATCCGACGACGGGTTTTTTCCGCGTCGGTACGCGCAGTTTCTGGTCGGCGTCCCCGGACGACAACGAGGTCGAACTCGGCGGCGCGGCGAGCCGTCTGCCTGATCCCGGCACGCGGCGCGTTTACACGCATTTTGCCAGCGCAGGCACGCCGAACCTGACCGCCGCAGCCAATGCGTTCACGAGTGCGAACGCGGCACTGACCGACGCAGTACTGAACACCGGTGCGACTGGTGGTCCGACCCGCGAACAGCTGATCGACTGGGCGCGCGGTATCGACGTGCAGGATATTGACGGCGATGGCGATCGCACCGAGGCCTTGCGCTCGGTCGGCGATCCGCTGCACGCACGCCCGGCGGTGGTCTCGTACGGCGGCACCAGCGCGTCGCCGGATGCGCTCGATCAGGTCGTATTCGTACCGACCAACGACGGCTTCATCCATGCGATCAATGCGCGGACCGGCGTCGAACTGTGGGCGTTCGTTCCGGAGGAACTGCTCGGCCGCCTTGCCGACCTTTATCGCGATCCGACGGTCACGGCACGGACCTATGGTCTCGATGGCGACGTCCGCGTGCTGAAGTTCGATGTAAACCAGGATGGGATCGTCGACGCAGCCGCGGGCGATCGGGTGTGGATCTACTTCGGCATGCGCCGCGGCGGTCGTCAATATTACTCGCTCGATGTCACGAACCGATTGCAACCGCAGCTGCGCTGGACGCTGGGCTCTGCCCAGTTGCCTGGCATCGGCGAGACCTGGTCGACACCGACCATCGCCCGGGTGCGCGTTCAGGGTGCAACCCAGAACGGTGAGAACCTCGTGCTGATCATCGGCGGCGGCTACGACGATGCGCAGCAGAACTATCAGTTCACGCCTGATGCCTCGGGCAACCGGATCTTCATGGTCGATGCGGCATCGGGAGCGCTGTTGTGGTCCGCCGGTGCACCGAGCAGCCCGGGGTCACCGGATCTGCAGATCGCGGGCATGACCAATTCGATTCCGGGTCGAGTCGTTGTTCTCGACACCAACGGTGATCAGTTCGCCGACCGGATGTACGCCGCCGACATGGGCGGCCGCGTGCTGCGCTTCGACATCTTCAATGGCCGGCCGCGCAGCCAGCTTGTGACCGGCGGGGTGTTTGCAGCGCTGGGCGCCGGCGACACCGGCACGAGCAACATCGCCGAGAACCGGCGCTTCTACTACGCGCCGGACGTGGCGCTGATCCAGCGCCGCGGCGCTGATCCGTACTACAACCTCGCGATCGGTTCGGGCTATCGCGGCCATCCGCTGCACAC
>JBBQWY010000080.1:0-6814 GCA_038210215.1 Steroidobacterales bacterium | reverse complement strand
TCGGCACCGATTTCTTCTGCGCTCGGGCGGCGCTGCGTCAGGTGCACCCGCCCCTGCCGACTGACCAGATCACTGACGAACGCGGCGGCCAGATCGGAACTCACGGCATCGGCCATCAGATGCCCACCCAGGGTGCCCAGCGAAAGAATCTGGTCTGCCCCGCTGCGACGAATCAATTTGACGTTCTCCTGCTCCTCGACGCGGGCGAGGATGCGCGTGCGGCTCATCTCGCGCGCGGTCAGCACTACGAGCGCTGTGGTTTCGTCATTGTTCACCGACACGATCAGCGCAGCGGCACGCGGCACGCCCGCAAGTTCGAGGATTTCTTCACGGGTTGCGTTGCCAAACAAAGTTGTGAAGCCGGCGGCTGCGGCCTGATCGGCCAGGCCCCGATCGGATTCGATGACGACCACTTCCGACGCTGGCCTGCCTTGACGCACCAGCTCGGCCGCGGCGTGCTGGCCAGTCCCGCCGTAGCCGCAGACGACGACATGATCAGAGAGATTGCGCTGCAGTCGCAGCATACGAAAGTCCTCCACCGCACGCTGAATCAGGAACTCGTAGGCCGTGCCGAGAAAGATGAACCACACGAACAGCCGGATAGGCGTTACCAGCAGTGCGTCGATCAAGCGGGCCCGATCCGACACCGGCACGATATCGCCATAGCCGACCGTCGTCACAGTGACCATCGTGAAGTAAACGACGTCGGCCACCGAAATATGTTCGTCGCGCTGATCGCGCAGCCCTTCGCGATCCCACCAGAACACGAGCATCACGAAGGCGAGCAGGCCAGCCACCAGCAAGCCGCGCACCGCGAGCACCTTCTCGGGCCGTTTCGGCGGCGGCCGGACCAGAATATGGGCGCGGTCCGGGCCCCGTTTGAGCCGCAACACGTGCAATCGGTTGCGCAGATTCTTCGGCAATCGAAAGACGCCCGCCTGCCGATCCATGAGGTCTCGTACCCTGCGCTGTGCCCGTGTCGGCGGTTGCCAAATTGTACTGGAATCCACCTGATGCCGAGTGCCGGTATAGACTCCCGCCGATGGCAACCGCCGTCGACCAGAGAAGCCCCGCATCGCGATGGATGACCTGACCCAGTTCGTGAGCCGCGCGTGGGCGACACTCGACACGGTAGCGATTTCGGTCGGTGACATCCGGATCGGCCTGCAGCAGGTGCTGCTGCTGGTCATGCTCGTGCTGCTGATCGTGCTTGCAGGGCGCGTCACCGAACAGTCGGTGCGTCGCCTTGGCCGTCGCTGGGCCGGCGGTGATCACGTTTACCCCGCCGCCTACGCCCTGGGCCGGATCAGCAAGTATGTCGTATTGATTGTCGGCGCCTGGATCGGGCTCGACCTGATGGGCCTTGACCTGGGCAAGCTCGCTCTGATCGGTGGCGCGATCGGCGTCGGTATCGGTTTTGGCCTGCAGAACATCGTCAGCAATTTCGTCTCTGGCGTGATCCTGCTCGCCGAGCGGAGCCTGAAAGTCGGCGACTTCGTCGATCTGCAGTCCGGTGTGCGTGGCCGCGTGGTCGAAATCGCGACCCGCTACACGCGGGTGTCGACCAATGACTCCGTCGACATCCTGGTGCCGAATTCGGAGTTCGTGAACGGGCGGGTAACGAACTGGACCTTCGACGAGTTCAACCGCCGCATACACGTACCGTTCGGCGTCGCCTACGGCACGGACAAGGAAAAAGTAAAGGCAGCGGCCGTTGCAGCCGCCGCGCGGGTCGACGGCGTCATCATCGATGACCCACTACGTCCGCCGGATGTTTGGCTGGTCGGCTTCGGGGAGAGCAGCCTCGATTTCGAACTCGTCGTGTGGGTCACGCGCCGGCTCGTGACCGCGCCCGGACGTACCAACGCGAAATTGCTGTGGGCGCTCGACGACGAGCTGCGTGCCGCGAACATAGAGATCCCGTTCCCGCAACGGGACCTTCACGTCCGCTCAGGTTCGCTGCGGGTCGACGTCGACGGGAAGTGACGGCGCCGTACCGTCCTTGCCCACGCCGGCGTAAATCGTCAGGTGCGGGAATGGAATCTCGATCCCCTTCGCGTCGAAATCGCCCTTCAGGCGTTTGAGGAACTCACGCCGTACCGCCCACTGCTCGAGCGGCACCACCTTGAAGCGGCAGCGCACCACCACGGCCGAGTCGGCCCAGCTCTCGACACCTGCGATCTCGATCGGCTCAAGAATGCGCGAGCTGAAGGCCGGGTCATTCTGTAGCTTCTGCGCTGATTCACGGATTACCGCATAGACCTCGTCCAGGTCCTCGCGATACGCCACGCCAAGGTCCATGACCGCAAAGGCGAATCCGCGGCTCTTGTTGGTGACCGAAGTGATTTCACCGTTCGGAACGAAATGCACATCGCCATCGTAGTTGCGCAACCTGACATAGCGCAGCGTCACATCCTCGACCAGCCCGGATTTCCCGGCCAACTCGACAACATCCCCTTTGATGATCTGATTCTCGAGGAGCAGGAAGAATCCGGTGAAGTAATCCTTGACCAGGCTTTGTGCGCCAAAGCCGACCGCAAGACCGACGACGCCCGCAGCCCCCAGGATCGGCGCAATGGAGATGCCGAATTCGCTGAGGATCAGCAAGCCGCCGATCAGGGTGATGACGATTGACGCGATGTAGCGAAACACCCGCGCGAGCGTCTCGATCCGCTTGAGGTCCTCGCGCTGGTCCAGACCTTGCGAGAGTCGCTCACGAAACAGGCGCACGAGTCGCGACGCGATGCGCTGCGCAATGACTACCGCCAACGCGATCAGCAGCACGCGCGTTCCGGAAATCGTCCACTGAACCCACGCGTCGCCGAGCCCTCGCTCGAGCAGTGCCTGCAGTTTTGCAAATTCCATCATTGTCGAGTGTCCTCCATGCACTGTACGAACCGGCTGTACCAGGCATGGATGTCGTTGGTCCGCAGAACTTCCATCATCGCCTGGTGCCGCTCGCGCCGTTCCGTCCGCGGCATCGAGAACGCCTGCTGGATCGCCTGCGCCATGCCGCGAGCGTCGTACGGGTTCACCAGCACCGCCTCGGTCAGCTCGCGCGCGGCCCCGGCGAGTAACGACAACACCAGCACGCCGGGCTCGTCCGGGTCCTGTGCCGCAACAAATTCCTTGGCGACGAGATTCATGCCATCGCGCACCGGCGTGACGAGACCGACGCGCCCGGTGCGCAGAAATGCCATCAACACATCGTGCGAGAAATTGCGATTGAGGTAGCGGATCGGCGTCCAGTCGGTGTCGGCGAATCGACCATTGGTACGGCCTGCCGCCTGCTCGAGTTCCTCGCGAATCTGTGAATAGGCTCGGATGTCGGTTCTCGACAGCGGTGCAATCTGCAGATAGGTGATGCGGTTCTGGTTTTCCGGGAAATCCTGCAGAAAGCGCTCGTAAGCGGTGAAGCGCTCCGGCAGACCCTTGCTGTAGTCGAGTCGATCAACGCCGATCATCAGCTTGCGCCCCAGCAGGCTATCCTGCATGCGCTTGCAGGCATCGGTGTTCTGGGAAGACATCGCTTCCTTCTGAATGGCGTCGACGTCAACACCGATTGGAAACACGGCCGCCACGACGCGCCGGTCGCCGACGACAAGCGATCCGTCCGACTGTGAGGCTTTGACGCCCCAGATCGACTCCACCGCACCGAGAAACGATTCGAGATCGGTCTGTGTCTGGAACCCGACGACATCGTAGGCCAGCAGTTCCTTGACGAGTTCGCCGTAGACCGGCAACACCCGCAGCACTTCGATGCTGGGAAAGGGCACGTGCAGGAAGAACCCCAGCGGCTGGGAGACACCCGCTTGGCGCAGCTTCTCGGCCAGGGGAATCAGATGGAAATCATGGATCCAGATCAGATCGTCAGTTTTCAACAGCGGCAGCAACTCGCGCGCGTACTGAGCGTTGACCTGCTGATAACTGTCGTAGTGCTGATCCGAGAAGTGCAGGCTGTCGACGAAGTAGTGGAACAGCGGCCACAACGCACCGTTGCTGAAGCCGAGATAAAATCCTTCGTAGTCCTGCTGGCTGAGATCCATCGTGGCGTAGGTGATGCCGTCCTTGCGAGTCAGCTCAGCAACATCCGCAGGTCTGTCCACCACTTCGCCACTCCAGCCGAACCACAAGCCGCCACGCGAACGCATGGCCGCCAGCAGACCTACCGCCAATCCGCCCGGTGCGGCGCCGCGCCGCGGCATGGAGACCCGATTGGAGACGGCAACGAGCCGACTCACAGCGCCTCTTCCCACGAGCGGCTGAGTCGCAGTGCGCTATTGATGATCCCGACCATGCTGTAGGTCTGGGGGAAGTTACCCCACAGTGCGCCCGTTTCGGGGTGAATGTCCTCGGAAAGCAGGCCGAGTGGATTGCGACGCTGCAACAGTCGACCAAAGTGCGCGCGGGCTTCGTCGATGCGACCAATTGACGCGAGCGCGTTCACATACCAGAACGCGCAGATCGTGAACGTGCTCTCGGGTTCACCGAAATCATCGGGGTGACGGTAGCGGTACAGCAGGTCGCCGGATCTGAGCTCCTTGCCGATCAGCTCCACTGTGGCGTGGAAGCGCGGGTCGCTCGCCGGCAGCAAGCCGAGCTCCGGCAACAACAAGGCGGTCGCATCCAGATCATCACTGCCAAAGGCACCGGCGAAGCACTGCCGCTTCTCGCTCCAGGCACGCTCCAGAATCACGTCGCGCATTTGATCGGCTGTCTGGTTCCAGCGTTCTGCAGCCGCCGTCAGCCCGAGCCGCTCGGCGATGCGCGCCAGTCGATCGCAGCCTGCCCAGGACATCGCCGCCGAGAACGTGTGCACGCGCTGGGTACCGCGCAGCTCCCAGGGACCCGCATCAGGCTGGTCGAACAGCGCGGCGGCGCGCTCACCCAGGGGCTCGATCCGCTCGAACAACGCCACGTCGCCGCCTCGCACCAGACGCTCGTCGAAGAACAGCTGCGAGATGGCCAGCACCACGGCGCCGTAAACGTCGTGCTGCGCCTGCACCGTTGCGAGGTTGCCGACACGCACCGGACCCATGCCCTGGTAGCCGTCGAGCGAAGTCAGGACGCGCTCGTTGGCCTCGACGCCGCCGCCGATGTCGTACAACGGCTGCAACACACCGACTGGCTGACCGGCGACGATGCAATCGAGGTAGCGCAAGTAGGCTTCCATCGTGCCGGTTGCGCCCAGGCGATTCAGCGCCTGAATGACAAAGTAACTGTCACGCAGCCAGCAGTAGCGATAGTCCCAGTTGCGTCCACTGCCCGGCGCCTCAGGGATCGACGTCGTGAGGGCGGCGAGCACGGCACCCGAATCCTCGTACGTGCACATCTTCAGCGTGATTGCCGCACGGATCACCGCTTCCTGCCAGTCGAAGGGCACCGCCAGCCCGCGCACCCAGTCCTGCCAATAGCTCAAGGTTTCATCGAGCAGCGAGCGCCCGAGCACCCCCGGAGACTCCTGGATCGTCTCATCCGGACCGAGCATGAACGCCAGCGGACTCTCCAAGCGAATCGCCCGCTCTTCCATCACGGCGGTCAACGAGGCATCGGTCGTCAGCCGATAGTCGACGCCGTCCGCTGCGTAGCGGACCGAATGACTGCTGGGCTTACCGATCGCAGCGGATTCGCCGTACGAGCGCGTGGGGCGCAAGCGAATCCGCACCGTGGGCCGGCCGGCAAGCGGCTCTACAATGCGCACGAACATCATGGGCCGGAACATCCGGCCGCGTGCCCGGAACCGCGGACAAAAATCGAGCACCCGAACCGCACCGCCGCGACTGTCATGCAGGATCGTTTCGAGCACAGCCGTGTTGCGGATGTAGCGCTGCTCAGAGCGCTCGTGGTCGAACAGATCGACGGCGAACACGCCCTGCTCTGCCGCACCGCCGGCAGCAGTGAGCAGCGAGCTGAATATCGGATCGCCATCGGGTCGCGGCACACAGGCCCAGACGACCCGTGCGTGCGAGTCGATCAATGCCGCAACCTGGCCGTTGCCGATCACTCCGAGATTGAGATCGGTGCTGGGTAGATTCATGACAGCGTGCACCGCTCGCGCGCGAGCTCGCGGACCCAATTGCGCACCGCGCCCGGATCTGGCAAGCGCCAAGGTGCGGTCACACGATCCCCGACGGCAATGGCCATGCCGCCGTAACGCTGCACCGCTTCGAAGCCGTCGCGGTCGGTCACGTCGTCGCCAATGAATATCGGCAATCGACCTGCGAAGGGTGGCTCATGCATGAAGGCTTCGATCGCGGTCGCCTTGTTGTGCGAGGCCGGTTTGACTTCAACCACTGCGTCACCCTCGAGCAGTTCGAGATCCGGACTCATCCCTGCACTGAAACGCTCGAACATCGCTCGCACGCTGTCCCGATGGTGCGGTGCGCGGCGAAAATGCACCGCCAGCGACGAGCGCTTGTCCTCGAGCAGCAAGCCGGGCCGGGTCGCAACGTACTGCTGCAGCTCGGCGCGCAGTCGCTCCAGATGGGCCGGCATCTCCGGCGGACGAAACACGGCGCCATCGGCGGCGCGACGCTCGTAACCGTGCAGGCCAGCGACCGGCAATCGCAACGGCGCCAGAAAGGTATCAAGGGTATCGACGGCTCTGCCGCTGATCAGCGCGAGCGCCCCGTCCAGGGCCTGCTGCACCGTCTCGAGCAGCCGCACGAGGCTGTCGTCGCGCGGGACGCCGTCAGGGGTTGCAGCAAAGTCGACCAGCGTGCCGTCGAAATCGAGAAACAGGCACACGTCGCCCTCGGGCAGCGGCACTGTCCGCAGGCTTCGTTGATTCATTCACAACAGTCTAGGCAACTAT
>JBBQWY010000079.1:0-6841 GCA_038210215.1 Steroidobacterales bacterium | reverse complement strand
CCGTCGAGCCACAACACGCAGTGCTGGCGCTTCGCGCTGGAGAGCGATGCGATTTCAATCCTGCCCGACTGGTCGCGTCGCTGTCCGGCTGTCGACCCTGACGATCACCATCTGTTCGTCTCACTCGGTTGCGCGGCCGAGAACCTCGTGCAAGCGGCGCGCGCGCTGGGTTTCGATAGTGATGTCACCTTTGCCGCGTATCGTGACGCTGTGCGCGTCTCGCTGATGCCTGCCGCGCCCAAGTCGTCAGCGCTTTTCGAGGCCATCCCTCAGCGCCAGAGCACGCGAGGTGAGTACGATGGCAAGCCGCTGGCCGTTGACGAGCTGCAGGCTCTGGAGCGCGCAGTCGCTGACGCAGGCGTGCAGCTGGCAGTGTTGACGATACCTCAGGCCATCGAAGCTGTCCTCGAGTTGGTGATCGAGGGCAACACTGCGCAGATGGACGATCCGGCCTTCGTCAGCGAGCTGACCCACTGGATTCGCTTCAATAAAACTGAGGCGCTCACGCGCGGCGACGGCCTGTATGCGGCGTCATCTGGCAATCCGACGTTGCCAAGCTGGGTGGCAAGGCCCGTGTTCCGCCTGGCGTTCAGGACGGGTAGCGAGAATGACAAGTACGCGCGGCAGATGCGTTCGTCGGCCGGTGTGGCAGTGTTCATCGCGGCATCGGAGGACAAGGCTGGGTGGATCGCCGTCGGTCGCGCATTTGAACGGTTTGCGCTGCAGGCGACCGCTATGGGCGTTCGCACGGCACACCTGAACCAGCCGGTGGAAGTGGCCTCACTGCGTGCGCCCATGGCTACGCTGGCAGGTGTGCCGGGTCAGCGGCCGGATCTCGTGATTCGCTTTGGACGCGGGCCGACCATGACTCCATCATTGAGACGCCCGGTGCGAGCGGTTCTGGTGGATGAGCGCATTGCGGTCTAGGGGACCAATCTGAATTGTGTCACTTGCGTGCGTCACTTGCATGCGTCCCTGCGGCGTTACCCTCGCGGGTCGGGATCGGGCTTCAGCATGTTGCAGCGTCTCGGGCCCGGTCGCGGCGCACGTGAGCACTCAGTTTTTGTCGGCAAGCTCGTTCGAAAGGTTGAGTACGTCCCGCAACAGAATCTCCCGTGTACGTTCAGGTTCCTCGAACAGTGGGCTGTATGCGGAGTGCTGGAAAATCTAGAGTCCCTTCAGAGGCGCCGAAATTCTGTTGAAGTAGGGGAGAGAGATCCGGGTTCGCCGTCAGGTCATGCCGCCCGATGAAGAAATACGTCGGCAAGTCGAGGTGAGTCACCTTGGCCGATAAATCTGTCTCGATGATGTCGCTGCAGAGGAAGCGTCTGGAGAAAGCCCATCCCCTCTAGACATTGATCTTCTCTAGCAGCGTGTAGGCTTGGCATCGCCCGACCGGAAGGAATACGCCTGCGACAACCGACCGCATATCGCGCATGGTGCCGACGCCGAGCCCATGCATGGCATCATCGCGCCGACGCATATAGGCATCGGACAGGCCGTCGGTCATCGAGACAGGTGCGGCCTCAAGTCTTTGGGCCATCACCGAGTCGCCGCGTGCGCGATAGGCATCGAGCATGTACTCACGGGCCAGAAACTCTGATCTGAGTTGATAGGACACTTGTCCTGCGCAAAGCGTTCCCGCAGGTAGTCGGTCACGGCAATGGTGTCTGCGATCAGCTGGTCCAGCGTCATGCTTGCGGCCGGAATCGCAGCGTCAAAGGACAAGCCGGCGCCTCGTTGTTCCCACCACGCTAAGGTAAAGTGCCGTTCGAGCCCGCTCGGGTGTGTCATGTTGAAGATGAACTGCGGCATTCCTTGACCGCCGTGCAAAAACAGTAGCACCGGGTGGGATTTGTCCGTGCTCTGGATGAATAATCCCTGCCTACTGCCATTGATCTCGACAAAGACTTTTTCCGAGAGACTGTTCGCGATCAGTTGACCGTTGTCGTTTAGGAGCGGAGCGGGTCGGCCCGGGCTTAGAACGAGCAGCACCGCAAGCAGCGCCAGAGCAATGAAGGCTGCGACCACGAGGGTGAACGCCATGCTTGGCTCGGCTCAGCTTTGCGGCTTCAGCTCACCTGAAGCGAGCGCAGGTACTCGACGAGTCGCGCGATCAATGTATCGGCGCCAGCACGTCCTTCGGCAGCCGTGCCCTCGGCGGATACGAACTCGATGCCCCAAACCGGCATCTGGCGCGAACCATGCGGAGCAAGATTCGCGCGCCCGTCGATGATCTGTTGAAGCTTCTCGGTCGGAAATTCGCCGCCGCGGCGTTTGGCCAGCTGAGTCAGATCGGGTGGCGCGAGCTTGAAGAATGGGGCCACCGGCCCGTTCCCTTCCGCAGTGCGGCCGTGGCAGGCCGCGCAGAATCGCGTGTAGAGCTGGGCGCCGGTGTATGTTGAGAGTTCTTCGGCGCTGCTGGTCGGTGCGGCGAGAATAGTTCCCAGAGCCAGTGCGGCCATCGAGAAGACTGAGCGATTGAACATCGTCGTTGCTCCTTGGCAGTGCCTGCGCAGCGTTACGGCGGCTCGCGAGCTGGCCGCAACCGGCCTCGGCAACCAGACCTCACACCGGCGGTGCGATCACCTGATTGAAGCAAGCCAACCCATCCTATGCTGGTGGCCCTGCGTTGTTGATACGTAGTGGACGAATCGTCATAGGGGATCACGCGAATGGCCTGCACGCATCGGAACTCGTCGTTTCGATCTGAGCCATGAACTCTGCTGGCGTCGATCGGGTTGTCGCGCGCTCCGTGTCGACCCAGGTTGATTTCATCGTCCCCGGAATTGGCCTGCGTGCGATCGGCGATCAGCTGCCTGCGGGCGGCGCCACGATTCGCGTAGACTGGACTTTTCCACCCTTACGGAGCTAGATTCGAGCCTATGTTCACTCGGTCCCGCACTCGCTGGCTGATCCGGGCCTTGGCTCCGATACTGGCGATGGTCTGGGCCTCGCTGCCTGTTCACGCTTGCCACCTTTCTCAGCGGCTGGAAAATCGGATCGCGACCTCCGCCAGCGAGCCTGTCGGTGCGCATGCAGGTTGTGAACATCACCCGGCGACCGAAGAAGGGGCGCAGGGGTCCCAGCCTAGTTGCCTGGAGTTGGGCAAGGCTGGCCCAGAGTCGCGTTCAATTATTCTGGACCAGCCGGTTGTTCTCTCGGGCTTCTTGGTTGTGCGCAGCGCTGACCGCGCCCCGGCGCGGCTGGTCACGTGGCGAGCGCGCGCAGCGCTTCCGCCTCAGCCGCCCCCCAGACTTTATCTTCATCACGAATCTCTTTTGATCTGAACGCATCCGTTCGGGGCCCGCCGCATCTGTGGCCGGTCCGCTCCCAGCCTGTGTCGGCATTGAACGGTGGAATGTGATGATCAATAAGTCCTTTGGACTACTTCTTGCGACGCTCGTTGCGGTGAGCGTTCCCGGCGTGGCGCGAGCGCATGCGGTTCTGCTTGGCGCGACGCCGGAAGCGGATCAGCAGATCGACGTATCGCCGGACACGATCGAGCTGCGCTTCAACGAAAATGTGGGGCCCGTTTTTTTTCGCGTGCTCGATCGCTCCGGCGAGCCCGTAGGCGATCCGGGTGAGATTCGGAATGAGGGCAACAATCTCCTTCTGCCGCTGGCCGGGTCATTGCCGAACGGCACCTATATCGTCAGTTATCGGGTGATCTCTGCCGATACGCACCCGGTGGGTGGATCGTTCGCGTTTGGCGTCGGTGAACCGGTGTCCGCCGGCGCGGAAGCGGTGTCCGGTGGCGCTGCCAGCGCTTGGGTTATTCCGAATTTCATCAATCGATTGGTGTTGTACGCGGCAGTCTTGCTCGCGCTGGGCTCCGCTGTGCTGCTGGTCTCTCTGCAATGGCCCAGTGCGAGCGTCGAAACCGTGCGCACTCAGGGCCGCTGGGCAGCAATCGTCGCGGCAATTGCGTTCGTACTGGCGTTGGCGCTGGGCGGAGCCGACATCATTGCTGGTGATGCAGGGGCAGTGTTCTCTGCTGCGGCATGGTCCGCCGGTATGGGCTCCACTTTCGGAGTCAGTGCTTTGCTCGGCGTGCCGGGCGCGCTGCTGGCGTTCTGGGCCTTCCGGCAGGAAGCCAGCTGGCCGCTGTGGACGGCCGCGGGCCTGCTGGTTGCAAGTTTTCTGGTCACTGGACATGCCGCGACCGCAGCCCCGGTATGGCTGGCCGCCACCAGTGTCGGGTTGCACCTGGTGGGTGCGGGATTCTGGTGTGCCGCATTTCTCCCGTTGATCGCAACGACCGAGCGGACCTCGGCCGTGGAAGCGGGTCGATTGATGGATCAGTTTTCTTCCCGCGCGATAGGGTTGGTTGGCGGTTTGCTGGCCGCTGGTGTGATCCTCGCCTGGGTTCAGGTGCGCGAGTTCGGCATGGTTCTGACGACGGACTATGGCAGGCAGCTGCTGGTCAAACTGGGGTTGGTGCTGTTCGTGCTCGGCCTGGCGGCACTGAACAAATACAAGTTGACGCCGGCCTTGCTCAGCAATGCTCCCGATGCTGCGCCCAGGATACGCCGCTCGATCCGCATCGAGGCTGTTGCAATGCTGCTGGTCGTTGCGATGGCCGCTTCCCTTACATTGCCTACGCCGCCTCGTGCGCTTGCCGATCAGAGTGCGACAGCTGGTCTGGCCGGCACGAGTGCTGATGGATTCCGACAGACCTGGCAGTCAGGCGGTTACTCGGTCGATGTCGAGGTCACGCCTGCGAGGCCGGGGGAGAACATGATCATGCTGCGCTTCAGCAATGCCAGCGGCGAGCCCGTGACAATGCAGAGCGCGAGCATAACGGCCGGGTTGCCGTCCGCTTCACTGGAAGGCATCGAGAGCGCGGGCGAGGCGATGCCGCCCGACATGTTCCATTTCATGATGTCCGACCTGATCATTCCCGGCGAGTGGATATTCACGATTGACGCGTTCATTGACGACTTCGACAAGGTTTCGTTCGAAGGGGCGGTACCGTTGAAGTGAACAGTGCCAGCAACGCAACCGGCGAATGCCAATGCCTGCCGCCGCTCGGAAACATGGGAGAAATCCGATGAAACGATCATTTGTGACTGCATCCGTGATGCTGGCTCTTCTCGGAGTGGCGGGTAGTTCGTCCGCGCTGGCGACCAACTCGGTCGCCGAACTCGAATCCGTGCTGGAGGACTTGCTGGAATGGTGGCCCGGCGAGTGGGACACCCTGCCTCAGGTCATGCTCGAACGGCAGTACGGCGCGCCGCCGGACGGTGAGCACGATCGTCAGTACCGGCAGTTCACGCGAGTGGATGTGCCGCACCTGGGCGCACACGTCATTTATGGGGAGGTGCGTACGGGCGGTCCCGATGGTCCGCTGATCCGTGGCCAGCAGGTCATGTATCTGATTTCCGTTGATGCCGAGCGCCAGGTCGTCAACGTCAATGGTCGGCGGATCAAGGGCGGTGCTGAGTGGGAGCGCGTTCAATTGGATCCGGAAAAACTCAAGCGTGTTGAGCTGGATCCCGACTACGGGGGCAATTGCGATTTTCGCTTTCGTCGCTACGGCGGAATCCTGCGGGGCCATCTCGCCAACACCGACGAGGACAATCTTGTCTGCACAATGGCTTCGCGCAATTCCGGGCAAACGATGACCTGGGATGCCGACTGGGCCATCACACCCGACGAGATCTGGATTTTCGACAACGGCTATCTGCTCGATCCAAAGAAGCCGAATGAGCCGGGACGACTCTTTGCCGGTCGCGAAGACCTGACCCATGAGCGTCTGTACCGAATCAACCGTTTCGATTGCCAAAGCATCGACTCGGCGGGTGTGTCCACTCGCATTGCCGGGGTCAGCGATCGCGGCGGCGAATTTTCTGTTGCGCGATCCGGCGGAGCGCCGGCAAGCGCTACGCTGCTGCGAATGCCTGTGCGCCGCACAGAAGGCAGTCGACTCCAGGATACTCTGAACTTGACGGTTGATCCGACAGGCGATTCGCAACCCTCTGCCACTACGATGGTCGATGGCGATGCCGAGCGGGTGTCCTTGGACTTGGCGGTCGGCCGCGTAAGCTGCGCGGTGTCCCGGTGAGCGCGCTGCGCATCTGTGCCGGTGTGCTGATGGGCGCGCTCGCTACGCTGGGCTTGGTCGCAGTCGGTGGTGCGTCCGACACCGCTTCTAGCTCAGGGAGTTGCGATCTGGATCTCGGCGAGAGCGTTTTTCAGCTCTGCAGCACCTGCCACGCCTTGCAACCGGACGATCGTCCCAGGGAAGGTCCGAACCTGCGCGGGTTTTTGGGCCGCAAGGCCGGCACCGCGGATGGAAGTTTCGACTATTCGCCGGTGCTCAAGCAGAGCGGTTGGGTTTGGGATCAGGCCCTGCTGCAGGCGTTTCTACTGAACCCGCGACGCGCCTTGCCTGGAACCACGATGACCTTCGTCGGCCTGAAGTCGGCGGAGGATCGCGCTGCGGTAGCCTGCTATCTCGAACGCGAAACGAATGACTGATCTTTCTTAAACCAGAAGGGGAAAGCTGATGAGACAGACAATAGTTGCAATGGCCTCAGTGGGCCTCGCCATCGCGGCAGCTACGCCGGCCGTCGCGCACAACACGTTCACGTCGATGTACGCACCGGCAGGCTATGTGCAGGATCTCGAGATGCGCGTGACGCACGGCTGCAAGGGCAGCCCGGTCAATCGGGTGCGGATCAGGATGCCCGAGGGTGTGATGCGGGTGAGCGTGGCGAACACGCGCGACTGGCAGGTCGAGACCAAGATGCGCAAGTTGCCGAAGCCGGTGCCGGGCGAGGGCGGCACGATGATGACCGAGACGGTCGATGAGATCATCTGGTCGAGCCCGAAGACG
>JBBQWY010000078.1:0-6886 GCA_038210215.1 Steroidobacterales bacterium | reverse complement strand
CGGAAACTTCCGCATCCGCGCGCCAACGAGCTCCGAAAGCGGCTTGCCGGACTCGCTGATGATCTGCAGCACCAGCAGCCACGGAATCATGCCGCTGTCGCAATACGCGAAGTCCCGGAAGTAATGATGCGCACTCATCTCACCGCCGTAGACCGCATCGACTTCGCGCATCTTCTGCTTGATGAATGCATGGCCCGACTTGCACAGCACCGGCGTGCCGCCGTGAGCCGCGACGATGTCGATCGTGTTCCACATCACACGCGGGTCATGCACGATCTTGGCGCCCGGATGGCGCTTCAGAAAGAACTCGGCGAGCAGGCCCACCAGGTAGTACCCGTCGATGAACTCGGCTCGCTCATCGAAGAAGAAACAACGATCGAAGTCGCCATCCCAGGCAAGCCCGACATCCGCGCCGCTGCGCCTGACTGCCTCGCTGGTAGAACGGCGATTTTCGATCAGCATCGGGTTCGGCACACCGTTCGGGAAACTGCTGTCAGGCTCATGATGAATTTTCACGAACTCGAATGGCAGATGCGGCTCGAGCCGATCGATGACGAGGCCGGCGCCGCCATTGCCGGCATTGACGACGACCTTCAGCGGCTTGAGCTTGTCACGCGAGACATAGCCGAGCAGGTGTTGGAGGTACGCGGCGTTGGTGTCAAGTTTGCGGATCTGTCCGCGCTTTGGAGCAGGCGGTGGCAGCGCGCCGCTCGCCAGCATGTCACGCATGGTCACCAGGCCGTTATCGGCGCTGATCGGCCGCGAGCCTTCGCGCACGAACTTCATGCCGTTGTAATCCGGCGGGTTGTGGCTTGCGGTCACCATGATGCCGCCGTCGACCTTCTCGGAGAAGGTCGCGAAGTAGACGCCTTCAGTTCCGCACAGGCCGATGTCCAGCACATCGACACCACTGTCGACGAGACCGGCCGCCAGGCGCCCAGCCAGTTCCTCGCTCGAACTGCGGATGTCGCGTCCGATGATCACGCTGCGTGGTTTGACGAAGCCCGCGTAGGCGCGGCCGATGGCATAGGCCATGTCGCCATTGATCTCGTCGGGGATCCGGCCACGGACGTCATAGGCCTTGAATGCCGTCAGTTTCATGCGGCGGCTCCCTTGACCGAGCGACCCCGGCCGATCGCGAAGTAGCTGATGCCAAAGCGCTCCATCAGCGCAGGGTCGTAGAGATTGCGGCCATCGAACACGACTGGCTGCTTCAGGTTGCGACGGATCAACTCGAAATCCGGGCTGCGGAACTCCTTCCACTCCGTCACGATCGCCAGCGCGTCGGCGCCGTCGAGCGCTTCGTTCGCCGACGCAGCGAACTGCACACGAGGCTGCGCGGCAAACAGGCGCCGCGACTCCTCCATGGCGACCGGATCGTACGCGCAGACGGTCGCGCCCGCTGCGATCAGGTCGGCGATCAGCACGCGACTCGGCGCCTCGCGCATGTCGTCGGTGTTGGGCTTGAACGCCAAGCCCCACAGCGCAAAACGCTTGCCGGCAAGGTTCGCGCCGAAGTGCTCGACGATCTTTGCGAACAGGCGCTGCTTCTGCGTGCGGTTGACCTGCTGTACGGCTTTGAGCAAGCTGATCTCGACGTCGTGCGAGTCGGCGGTGCGAATCAGCGCCTCGACATCCTTCGGAAAGCAGGAGCCCCCGTAGCCCATGCCCGGGTAGAGAAACTCATAGCCGATCCGTGAATCGGAGCCGATGCCGAGCCGCACCTTCTCGATATCCGCACCGACCTCTTCAGCGACGCGCGACAGCTCGTTCATGAAGCTGATCTTGGTCGCAAGCAACGCGTTCGCCGCATACTTCGTCAGCTCCGCCGAGCGGATGTCCATCACGACGAAACGCTCGCGGTTGCGTGTAAACGGTTCATACAGCGCGCGCATCAGCTCCATCGTGCGAGGATTGCTGGTACCGACCACGACCCGATCGGGTCGTAGGAAGTCGCTGATGGCATCGCCTTCCTTGAGGAACTCCGGATTCGCGACGACATCGAATTCGGCCGCCACGCCGCGACGCTCGATTGCCGCGCGAATCTCCGCCGCAACCCGATCCGCAGTGCCGACCGGGACAGTCGACTTGTCGATGACGATCCGGTATTCGTCGATGTATTCACCGATGGTTCGCGCAACTGCCACCACGTGACTCAGATCGGCGGATCCGTCCTCGTCGGACGGCGTACCGACCGCGATCAACTGAAACAACCCGTGTGCGACGCCCTCTGCCGCGTCAGTCGTAAAGCGCAAGCGACCCGCTGCTGCGTTGCGCTCGATCAGCTTCTCAAGCCCCGGCTCGTGAATCGGGATCTGGCCGCGAGTCAGCCGATCGACCTTGTCCTGGTCGATATCGACGCAGAGGACATCGTTGCCGGCGTCCGCAAGACAGGCGCCGGTCACCAGACCGACATAGCCTGAGCCGAAGATTGTGACACGCATGGCCTGGACCTCTACAAAGTGCGCGGAAGTGTAGCCAACTCGAAGCTGCTGACAACCCAGCCTTCGTGAACTGCGAACCGACCGCGCATCTGCCGGGCTTCCGGCCAGAGTTCCAGCACGCGGCAGCCCTCCGCGACCGCAAGTCGGCCCTGCTGCTCCGTTTGGCCGTCAACTCGAAGCGCGACGTCATGGAAGTCGAGCCAGCGCCGCGTCACGAGATACTGACACTTGTACAGCGCTTCCTTGGCGCTGAAGAGCAGCGCTGCGGCGCCTGATCTTTGAGCCGCCTCGAGACTCTGCAGCCAGCTGAGTTCCGCCGGAACAAACAGACGCTCCCACAGATCTGCGCCAACCCGGTCGCGGCGCTCGGCATCGAGGCCGACAGAGGTGAAGTCGCTGTTGCGCGCGACGACCGCGGCGGCGAAGCCGTCCGCATGCGTGATGCTGCCGACAATACCGTTCGGCCAGATCGGACAGCGATCTGGACCATTGATCAGAGCATAGTCGGGCATGGCGAGCTGCCGGAGCGCGCGCCGCGCGCACTGACGTCCGGCGGCAAACTCGCGCAGGCGCTTATCGACCCAGGTAGCTTGTCCGGCTCGCTCCTCGGGCAACAGTTGCTCCGGATCACCGGGAGATAGCTGTTCAGCCGCGAAGACCTCGCCCGAGAACAGTGACCGGACGAGCGGGGATTCAAGCGCGCCCGACACCTTCAGGCAGCAGGCTGGCTGAGTGCGGCGATCACTTCCGGCGGTGCCTGCACAAGCTCGATCAGCACCCCTTCACCGGCGATCGGGAATTCTTCGCTGCTCTGCGGATGGACGAAGCAGATGTCATGGCCGGCCGCGCCTGTTCGCACTCCACCTGGCGCGAACCGCACCCCTCGCGCCGTCAGCCATTCCACGGCGCTCGGCAGGTCATCGACCCAGAGGCCTACATGATTCAGCGGCGTCGCATGGATCGCCGGCTTCGCCGACGCATCGATCGGTTGCATCAGATCGACTTCGACACGGGTGGGCCCGTTGCCGATGACACAGATGTCTTCGTCGACGTTCTCGCGCTCGCTGCGGAAGTGGCCCTCGAGCGTGAGCCCGAACTCATCCACCCAGAGTCGCCGGAGGGCGCTTTTCTGCAGCGCACCGATCGCGATCTGCTGCACGCCCAGAATTCGAAACGGCCGTTGCATCACTTGAACCGGATGATGACCTGATCGACGGCCAGGCTCTCGCCCTTCTTCGCGGCCACCTCTTCGACCACGCCGTCCTGGGCCGCCAGCAGCACGTTCTCCATCTTCATCGCCTCGATCACGGCGAGTCGTTCACCCGCGCGTACTTTCTGACCCGCTGTTACGGCGAGATCCACGAGCAAACCCGGCATCGGCGACAGCAGGAATTTCGACAGGTCTGGCGGCGCCTTGAAGGGCATCATCGCATCGAGTTCGGCAACACGCGGCGAGAACACGCGTGCCTCGATCTGTGCACCGTTGTGCGTGATCTGATACTTCAGTCCCAGCCGTTCGATCTGCGCGCAAAACGGCTCACCGTTGACGAGACCGCGAACTGCAATCTCTCGCAGCGGTGTCTGCAACTCGATGGCATAGGTCTTGCCACCGATACCGACATGGGTCGCGCCACCCTCGATGCGCTCGCTGACCGACGTGCGCGCCTTGAGGCCTTCCGCCCCGGTCTGCACGATCACCAGCGATTCGACGATCTGCGCCGTGAAACCTGGCATCTGGCCGGTGATCGCTCCGGCGCGCGAGCGCAGCTTGCTGTGCGCGTCGGCTGCCAGCGCCAGCAGGAAACCAGGGTCGTCGTGCGCCACGGAGTCCGCCACAAATCCCTGCGGATACTGCTCTGCGATGAAGCCCGTGTTGAAGTCCCCCGACTGAAACCGCGGGTGCGCAAGCAAGGCCGCCTGGAAGTTCACGTTGCTCGAAATGCCGCGTATCACGAACGCGTTCAGCGCTTCACGCATGCGTGCGATCGCATCCGCGCGATCGCTGCCGTGCACGATCAGCTTGGCGATCATCGAGTCGTAGAACATCGGAATCTCGCCGCCCTCGGCGACGCCAGTGTCGACGCGCACGCCGCCTGCCGACGGGACCGGCTCAGCCGCATGCAGCGTCTGCGCCGGCGGCGAGAAGCGCACGAGCCGGCCCGTCGAGGGCAGAAAGCCGCGCAGCGGATCCTCGGCGTTGATGCGGCACTCCATCGCCCAGCCCTTGCGGGCGATGTCCTTCTGCGCAAACGAGAGCTTCTCGCCCGCCGCCACGCGGATCATCTGCTCGACCAGGTCAATGCCGGTGATGCATTCGGTGACCGGATGCTCGACCTGCAGCCGCGTGTTCATCTCAAGAAAAAAGAAGCTCTTGTCCTTGCCAACGACAAATTCCACGGTACCGGCAGACTGATAGTTGACTGCCTTGGCGAGCGCAACCGCCTGCTCGCCCATCGCTTTGCGGGTCTTGTCGTCGAGAAACGGGCTGGGCGCTTCCTCGATCACTTTCTGGTGACGGCGCTGGATCGAGCACTCGCGCTCCCACAGATGGACGCAGTTGCCATGCGCATCGCCGAGCACCTGGATCTCGATGTGCCGCGGCTCCTCGACGAACTTCTCGATGAACACCCGATCGTCGCCGAAACTGTTGCGCGCTTCGTTCTGGCAGGAGGCAAAGCCCTCGTGCGCGTTGCGATCATTGAACGCAACCCGCAAGCCTTTGCCACCACCACCCGCGCTGGCCTTGATCATGACCGGATAGCCGATCCGCTTCGCAATCCCGACCGCCTCTTCCGGAGTCGCTATCGGCGAATTGTGTCCGGGGATCGTATTGACTTTCGCCTCCAAGGCGAGCTTCTTCGAGGCAATCTTGTCGCCCATCGCGGCAATCGAGGCATGCTTAGGCCCGATGAACACCAGGCCCTCTTCTTCCACACGGCGCGCGAACGCTTCGTTCTCGCTGAGAAAGCCATAGCCGGGATGCACCGCCTGGGCGCCGGTCAGCTTGCAGGCCTCGATGATCTTGTCGGCCAGCAGGTAGGACTCCCGCGACGGCGGTGGGCCGAGCCGCACAGCCTCGTCAGCCAGTCGAACATGCAGCGCATCCCGATCCGCGTCGGAATACACCGCGACGGTCGCAATGCCCATGCGCCGCGCCGTCTTGATCACACGGCAGGCGATCTCGCCACGATTGGCAATCAGGATCCTGGTAAACATCACAGTGGGATGTTCCCGTGCTTGCGCCACGGGTTCTCGAGTTTCTTCGTGCGCAGCATCACCAGCGAGCGGCAGATGCGCTTGCGCGTCCCCTGGGGCTGGATCACGTCGTCGATGAAGCCGCGTGCCCCGGCGACGAACGGGTTCGCGAAGCGCGCCTTGTACTCGGCTTCCTTGGCGGCGATCTTGGCCGGGTCGCTCTTGTCCTCGCGAAAGATGATCTCGACCGCGCCCTTGGCGCCCATCACCGCAATCTCGGCGCTCGGCCAGGCGAGATTCACATCACCGCGCAGATGCTTGGAGGCCATGACATCGTAAGCGCCACCGTAGGCCTTGCGCGTGATCAGGGTGACTTTCGGCACGGTGCACTCGGCGTAGGCGTACAGCAGCTTGGCGCCGTGCTTGATGATGCCGCCGTATTCCTGCGAGGTGCCCGGCATGAAGCCCGGCACGTCGACGAACGTGATGACCGGAATCCCGAACGCATCGCAGAAGCGCACGAAGCGCGCCGCCTTGATGCTGCTCTTGATGTCGAGGCAGCCGGCGAGCACCAGCGGCTGGTTGGCGACGATGCCCACCACCCGGCCCGCCATGCGGCCGAAGCCGATGATGATGTTCTTCGCGTATTCCGGCTGCAGCTCGAAAAAATCGCCGTCGTCGACGCTCTTGGCGATCAGCTCTTTCATGTCGTACGGTTTGTTCGGGTTCTCCGGCACCAGCGTGTCGAGCGACATGTCCATCCGGTCGGCAGGATCATTGCTGGGGCGCACCGGCGCCTTCTCGCGGTTGTTCAACGGAAGGTAGTTGTACAGCCGGCGCAGCATCATCATTGCTTCGACATCGTTTTCGAATGCGAGGTCGGCGACACCGCTGCGGGTCGTGTGGCTGGTCGCGCCGCCGAGCTGTTCGGCCGTCACTTCCTCGTGGGTGACGGTCTTCACAACCTCCGGCCCGGTGACGAACATGTACGAGCTGTCCTTGACCATGAAGATGAAGTCGGTCATCGCCGGCGAATACACGGCCCCGCCGGCGCAGGGTCCCATCACCATGCTGATCTGCGGCACGACCCCGGACGCCATCACGTTGCGCTGGAAAACGTCGGCGTAGCCACCGAGCGATGCCACGCCTTCCTGGATGCGTGCTCCACCCGAGTCATTGAGGCCGATCACCGGCGCCCCGACCTTCATCGCCTGGTCCATCACCTTGCAGATCTTTTCGGCATGGGC
>JBBQWY010000077.1:0-7051 GCA_038210215.1 Steroidobacterales bacterium | reverse complement strand
GATCTGCGCTGGCGCGAGGCGATCGTGCTGCTGGAGGAGGTGACGGCCCAGCGCCCCGGCGATGCCAACGCACAGACGCAATTGATGGATATGGCCGCGAGGATCAGCGACAAGGCACTGATGCGTCGAACACTCGACGCCATCTGGGAGCCAGCGCAGGGCCGTGTTGACTTGGCGACCGTTCACATCGACTTTGCGCATCGTGCCGGTGACTACCCGCGGGCGGGCCAAGAGGCCATGGCGCTGGCGCAAATCTGGCAAGACAACCCCCGCATCCTTTACCAGGCACATCGCGCGCTGCTGTGGGCAGGCCGGGTTGCCGACGCGGCGGGGATACTGACGCGCTGGCAGGCGTTGGACGAGGACGAGAGTGGAGGCTGGTCAATGCTTCCGCCCGCGCGCCAGGCATGCGCTGAAGGCCGCCGAGTAGAAGTCGAGACCGCACTCGCTCGCCTGACCCAAGACCAGCGCTCGCAGCGCTGGCACCTGCTGATGCTGCTCGGTCGAACCGACGAGGCCGCCGCCGCGCTGCAAGCACTGGAGCGCGCCGGCAACGTCTCCGCGCTGTCCGATTTTCTGATCTTCCCGCACTTCGACCCGACCCCGTTCCCTTCGCTGATGGCCTTGCTCGACCGCGAGAAGGTCGAGCGACCGCCGCCGGTTCCGCTGCCGTTCGCCTGTCCGCCGGGCGCTCCCGCGCCATGAGCCTGCTCTCCGAACTGCAGCGCCGCAACGTGATCCGTATGGCCGGGCTGTATCTGGTCGGCGCGTGGCTGGTGGTGCAGGTCGCCGCGAATTTGATGCCGGTGTTTGAAGCGCTGGGCTGGGTGATGAAGGCGCTGGTCGTACTGCTTGCCATCGGCTTCTGCGCGGCCTCGATGTTCTCGTGGGTCGTCGAGCTGACGCCTGGCGTGCTCAAGCGCGACGACGGGATCGCAGTGGGTGAGTCCAGCGCGCCGCAAATCGTGCGGCGACCCGTGAGCCGGCAACCGCAGCCGCCCAGCCGCGACCCAAGCCCTTGCCCGATACACCCGCAGCGCAGTAGCACAAACCTCCTCAGCGCACTGAACGGCCGGTACCGCGGCGTGACGCCCTGCGACGCGGGGTCGAATTTGCGTCGCGGGGTCGCACGCGAATGGACAGTTTTCCGTACAGTCCGTACGGTTCCTGCATGCAGCGGTCCAGCAAACCCATCTCCAAAGGCGCCGAAGAAGCCCGACAGCAGCTTCCCGCCATCCTCGATGCGGCAGCCGCAGGGAAAACGACCGTGATCGCGCGCCATGGCCGCGAGATCGCCGCGGTGGTGGCTGCTGCTTCAGTCAAGGCGTCCAAGCCGATCTCTCTGCTGACACTTGCCGGCAGTGGTCGCGATCTTTGGGGCACCGACAGCGGCAAAGCCATCGCCGATCTGCGCGACGAATGGAAGCACTGAACGCCGCCGCGTTGCCGGCGCGTGCAGTGCTGTTGGTGGACAGCGCGCCGATCATCTACACGCTGGAAGCCAACGAACGCTGCGCCGGGCACTTCGCGCGGATGTTCCAGCGCCACGTCATCGGCGAACTGCTGCTCGCTGTGACCACGATCACCATCGCCGAAGTGCTCACCGGCCCGCTCAACGCCGGCGAGGCGGCGCTCGCTTGGCGCTATCGGGCCGTACTGGACGCATGGCGGTCGTCGATTTCACCGGCGACATCGCCGAGAGCGCCGCGCGGTTGCGCGTCAGTGAGGGCTTGAAGCTTCCAGACGCGGGACAGCTGGCAAGTGCCCTGGCAATCAATGCCCATGCGCTGGTGACGCATGATCGCGACTTCTCCAAAGTTCGCGGATTGCGGGTGCTTGGATGAACGTGCTGACCGAACTCACGCGCCGCAGCGTGATCCGCCTGGCCGGGTTGAATCTGGTCGGCGCGTGGCTGATCACCCAGGTGGCGGGCATCACCCTGCCGATGTTCGGCGCGCCCGAATGGGTTGCGCGCAGCGCGGTGATCCTGCTGGCGATCGGGTGCGTGCCGGCACGGGTGTTTTCGTGGCTGTTCGAGCTGACGCCCGGCGGGCTCAAGTGCGATGAGGACGTCCCCGCGGTCGATTCCATCGCGCCACGAGCGGCCCGGCGCATGGATCGCACGCTACTGGTAGTTGCAGTGCACGGCTTCCCACCCTGGTGCCGGGCGCGGGGAACGGACGATTTCACGTGCGACGGTGACGGCGCGACACCATGATCGAAGTGCGCGCCGACGAGATGCGCGCGCGGCTACCGCGAGCGCATCAGGGACGATCTCGATACGGATATTGCGGGCAACGGGGGTCGGATGGAATTCTCGCGCCTGGTGGCCGCCCATGGGACACAGGGCCTGGCCTACGCGGACAACGGCGAGCCGGCGGCGCGCACCAACAGGACCTGCTGCTGGTCTGTTTCCAGGCCAGCCAGGTCGAGTCGCCCACCGTCAGACGACCTGTGACGAGCTCCAGAGCGCGGGCGAACTGCGCCTGGTCGCCAACGCGGCACTGAGCAAGCGCATCGCGCAGTACCACGCGCTCGGTCTATCGCCGTCGGGTCAGCAGCGTCCGGCCTGTCGGCGCAGCGTCCGGGCGCGGATTCCGTTGGCGATCCGGGACATGTCTGGCGATAGTATCCGGCCCCGAAGGATGCAGGCGGCAACCGGAGCGCCGTCCGTGACCGCCTTACCTTCCCCTTTGCATGTCGATGCCCGCTGCGCTAGCCTCAGTGCATGCATAACTCATGCGGAGTGCATCCATGCCAACCTTGCAGATTCGAGACCTGCCTGAGGACGTCTACCAGGGCGTGGCCGCTGCGGCGCGGGCCGAACAGCGCAGCCTCTCGCAGCAGGCCGTCGTCGAGCTGCGCCGCGCGCTGAACCTGGGCAACCACGACCGGCGCGCTGCGACCGTCCAGCAGCTTCGAGCCAGCAACCGGCGCCTGCCGGCTGCAGCACCCAGCCCCGAGGCGCTGCAACGCGAGGAACGCGACCGTCAGTGAGCACGATGGTCGTGCTCGATGCATCTGCGGCCGTGCGCGCGGTGATGGATGCCGCCGCGCAGCCGGCATTGCTCGATCGGCTCGCCGCCGCAGCCCTCGTGCTGGCCCCGACCTTGATGCGGGTGGAGGCCGCAAACGCCCTCTGGAAGTACCAACGTGCGGCGGTCATCAGTGCCAGCGAAGCCCGCGACCGGCATGTCGAAGCCTGCTTGCTGGTGCAACGCTTCGTCGATGAGCAGGCGCTGTTTCCCGAGGCCTTGCAGCTCGCTGCCGACCGCGACCACCCGGTCTACGACGCGATCTACGCCGTGACGGCACGCCGGCATGCCGCCACCCTGCTCAGTTTCGACCGCCGACTACACGCGTTGTGCGTGAGCTCGAGCATTCCCTGCGAGCTGCTCGGCAGCGCGGGCGGGTCGCTTTGATCGCGCGGCTAGTCAACAGTGCACGCTGCCGTCATGGAGAGCACGCCTGATGCTGCTGCGCCGCGTCACCGGCACGTCCGCGAGCAGAACTGGACCGCCATCGGCATCGACTTCCTGATCGTGGTGGTCGGCGTGTTCGTCGGTATCCAGGTGGCGAACTGGAACGAGGCGCGCCGGGATCGCCAGAGCGAGCAGGAGTACCTCGATCGCCTGCGGCAGGAGATTGCGGTGATCTTGCCGCAGGCACAGTCCACCAAGGCATCGCGCGCCGATCGTCTGGGGCGGATCGAGGAGTTACGGGTCTTCCTGGCCTCAGGGCAGGGCGGCGGTGCCATGGATGACCGGCACTGCGTCGCTGCTGGCCGTTCCCATATCTACGCCGCGACGATCTTCTACCCGCCGACGATCAAGGAACTGATCTCCACCGGCCGAATCCTGTTGATTCGCGACCCCGCGGTCCGGACGGCCATCATGGATTACGACCAGGCCAACGCCGACATGACCCAATTGCGGACCGACATCCAGATCGACCGCAGGGTGCTTGCCCGGCACTACCCGACGCTGATCGACTCCGGCCTCTCGTCCGATTGGGACGGGGCGCGCTGCGACTTCAAGGGAATGCGGAACGACAAGGCTTTTCTGAACGACTTCACCGACAACATGCGCCGCTACGCGGCCTATGCCGCCCAACTGGGGGAACGCCAGACCGAGGCGCTGGCGACGCTGGCACAGGCACTCGAGGCCGGATCGCATCCCGGCCTGCCGCCAGCGTCGACCCGAAACGCGGATGGGGAAACGACCGGCATACGGGGGACGACTCAATGATCCTGCGTCGCGTCGCCGAGCACGTCAAAGCCCAGAACTGGATCGCAGTCGGCATCGATTTCTTGATCGTGGTGGTCGGCGTATTCGTCGGCATCCAGGCACAGCAATGGCATCTTGCGTGGGAACAACGGCGGCTCGAGCGCGTCTATCTTGAGCGGATCCAGTCGGATATCGCGCTCTCGATCGAAACCAACGAGCTCAACATTACCCGGCTAGAGGGCTTGAGCAATGGCCAGGCACTGGTGGTTGACAGCTTGCGTCACTGTGCACTGGCGGAGAACAGGAAAGACGCTCTTGCCGACGGGGTTTCCGATATCGCAAAAGTCGGGCCGTCGGTGTTCGTGTTGAGCACGATGGATGAAATGCCGTCGGCTGGGCATTTTTCCCTTATCAGCAATCCCGACATGCGCGATGCCCTGAACGGCCTCGCGCGCGACGCGAAGTATCAGGCCAACATCTTCACCGCGATCTGCGCGCAGTTGGCTGCGGCAACCACCATCACCAGCCAGCGCACGATTCGCATCTACCCGGACCAAAAGACACCTTTCGACCCGGTGGCCTGGAACGAGATGGAGATCGACTTCACTGCGCTGTGCAACGAAAAAGCGTTCCAGTCGGTGCTGTCCAATGTGCGCTATCTCACCGACGCCCAGATCAGCCTCAACTCCCGCGCGATCGACAAGTTGCGCCAGACAAAGGCATTGCTGGCGACTGAACTCGCGTCATCGGGCAGCAGCTGACATGAAGCTGCTCGCCGAACTCCAACGCCGCAACGTCATCCGCATGGCCGGGCTGTATCTGGTCGGTGCCTGGTTGGTCACGCAAGTTGCCGCGACTTTGCTGCCGGTGTTCGAAGCGCCGGGCTGGGTGATGAAGGCGCTGGTTGGACTGCTGGCGGTTGGGTTCTTCGCCGCGCTGGTGTTCTCTTGGGTGTTCGAGCTGACCCCGGCGGGCCTGAAGCGCGATGACGACGTGAGCGCGGGCGACTCCATCGCGCCGCAAACCGCGCGCCGCATGGATCGCGTGATCATCGTCGTGACGGCGCTGGCTTTGGGGTATTTCGCGGTCGACAAGTTCGTGTTGGCGCCGGGGCGAGTGGCCGATGCGCCCCTAGTGGCGCTGTCGACGGACCACACCGATTTGCCCGCAGTGGCAAATACCAGCCCACCTGCAACCACCCCACCAGTGGCAGCCCCTGTCGCCGTAAACGCGAAGTCGATCGCGGTGCTCGCCTTCGCCAACATGAGCGCCGACAAGGACAACGAGTACTTCTCCGACGGCGTGGCCGAGGAGATCCTGAACGCGCTGGCAAAGGTTGAGGACCTGCGGGTTGCCGGGCGCACGTCGTCGTTCTACTTCAAGGGCCGCAGCGAGAACCTGGCAACCATTGGCGGCACGCTCGGGGTGGCGCACGTGCTGGAAGGCTCGGTGCGCAAGCAGGGCGAGCGATTGCGGATCAGCGCCAAGCTGCTGCGGGTCAGCGATGGCGTCGAGATGTGGGCGGAATCCTTCGACGGCACAGACGCCGACATCTTCGCGCTGCAGGAAAGCATCGCGCGCAAGGTCACCACTGAACTGAAGGTTGCGCTGAATGCCGGCGAGCAGGGTCGTCTGGTCGATGCTGGCACGAATAATCCGGATGCCTACGCGCTGTATCTGCGCGCCACCGATGTGTTCAACCGGCGCGATTCAGGCGAGTTCCTCAACGCGATCAAGCTGCTGCAGGAATCGGTCGCGCTGGACCCGAACTTTGCGCGCGCCTATTCGAAGCTCGGCGCCCTGCATGCGCTGACCCCGGAATATCTGGGCACCGACATCACTGCGGGGGTTACGGCGGCGCAGGCGAGCGCCCGTCGTGCGCTGGCGCTGCAGCCGCAGCTGGCCGAGCCGCATGCAGTCATTGCCGTTACGCGCGAGCAGAACAATCGCTACTCCGCGGCCAGGGCCGAGTTCGAACAGGCGCTGGCGATCGAGCCCGACGATCTGCTGAGCAATCTTTGGTACGCCATTCATCTCGGATTGACCGGCTATGAGAGCGCCAAAATGACGCGCCTGGAGCGAGTGCTTGCTCTGGATCCGCTGCTGCCGAATGCCTTGAACCACCTCGGCCGCGGGCTCGAATGGCGCGGCGATCTTGAGAGTGCCCGAAGGGCGCTGGAGCGCGCTAAAGAACTCGGCGCCGCCAACACCGATGTCTTCCAGGCCTTCGTCAGCTTGGGCCAAGGCCGCATGGCCCAGGCAAGGGCTGAACTGGAACGCACCGTAGACACCCTCGGCGCCGGGCTACCGTCGGGCACGAGCGCGACCATCGCCGCAGGCATTCTTGAGGATCGCGAACCCCGCGTCCGCGCGTTGGCCCATGTGCGCAAGCTTGTGTCAGAACCCGCCACCGCCAATTCGGGCATCCTCGCCTGGGCCTTGATCCTGCTCGGCGCCCCTGACGACGCGCTGGCGATGATCGCTGCGCGGCCACTGAATTCGGACGCCTGGCATACCGCGCTCTGGAGCCCACGCGGCCTGGGCGCGCGCACCAGCCCCGCGTTCCCCGAATTCGCCCGCAAAGTTGGCTTCGCTGAAGTGTGGGACCAATACGGCGCGCCGGATCTGTGCAAGAAGAACGAGCAAGGCGACTACGTCTGCGAGTGACGAACCGACCAACCCGCTCCAGGAGACAAGCATGCTGCTGCGCCGTGTGACCGAGCACGTCCGGGAACAGAACTGGACCGCGATTGCGATCGACTTCGCCATCGTCGTGCTGGGCGTGTTCGTCGGCATCCAGGTGGCGAATTGGAACGCCGAGCGCG
>JBBQWY010000076.1:0-7194 GCA_038210215.1 Steroidobacterales bacterium | reverse complement strand
TCAGCGTCCGGCAGGGACGTGGATTCGCCAATACCGGGCAGATCCACGACAAACACGTGCCGATCAACGCCGAGGTGGCGGGCCAGCTCGTCGCAGCCGGCCGCTGAGCCAGGCAGCTCTGGCAGCACCAGCACCGGCCGGCGGCTTGAGGATTGACCCCAGCGCCGCAGATGCAGCTGGCCGTGCGGCAGGCTGACGTAGCCGCGCGCCAGCGCGGCGCTATCGCCGGAGAACTCTGGCGGCAGCCGCAGGGACGCCGTTGTCGTTGCCCCGCGCAGGATCTCCTTGATGCGCGCGCGCCAGGTCATCGGGTCGCTGCCCATCGGTTCCACGCTCGCGCCAGCGGGCAGCGGTTCGGGCAGCGCCTTCAGGAACGGGTACAGCGGATCATTGTCTCGGCATGTGAACAGGGCGCGGCCCTTCAGTTGCGGGATGCGCTCTAGTGCGAGATATCGCATCGCGGCGCTGTACGCGGCTGAGTAATGCTCGCCGGACATCAGCATGTCGAGCACATAGCCGTGCAGAAACTCAGGTTCCGGAAAGTCCAGCGGCAGGCGGAACTGCGGCGAGGTGTCGAACCACGGAAAGAAGCGGAACAGGTCGCGGGCGCGCGCCCAAGTGGCAGCCAGATAGCTGCCATCGTCGGTGAGCACGAAGGGCTTCATGTAGCGCTCGATGAAGGCCTCACTCGGTCCCCCGGGAGGGAGGTTCAGTCCATCCATGAGCGCCAGCGACACCTGCTTTGGATGATCGATGGCGAGCTGCAGGGTGATCTTCGAACTGGTGTGGAAACCGTACACCGGGCAACGCTCAATGCCGAGCGCCGCAAGGGTCGCCGCCAGCGAATTCGAAAAATCAGAGATCTCAGGGCGCGGTTCGCGGGTGAGAGGATCCGAGTTGCCATAGCCTGGCGTATCGATGGCGATCACCGTGAACTCGTCTGACCAGGCGCGCAGCAGCGGTTCGTGCATCGCGGAAGAGCGCGGCGAATCGTGCAGCAAAACCACCGGCGGGCCTATGCCTGCCGCGCGGTAGTGCACCTGGCGGCCTGCAACCGCGACAAAGCCTTTTCGTACTAAGCTCGCATCAGCCATTCAAGTTCTCCTGCCCTGAGGTACCGAGGCGGCCAGCGCCATCCGCGCCGCGACCATCGCGAGTGCGCAGCAGATCAGCAGCAGCACGCCGATTCGCAGGCCCTCGCCGTTGAACAGGATGCCCGCAGTGATCGCGCACAGCATCGAGACCAGCATTGCGATGGCACTCGATGCGCCTGAGGCGATACCGGCAAGTTCGGGTCGACCGCTGACCGCGCCAGCCAGTGCCAAGGGTGACACGACGCCATTGGCGGCCATCAACAGCGCCAGACCCAGCATGTACAGCCACAATTGTGGCGTCGGCAGCAGCGCAACGCCGCACAGCAGCACGGCGCCGAGCATCTCGAGTCGTACACCGAAACGCAGGACGCGCGCACTGCCCAGGCGCCGGGCCACGGTGCCCGTGGCGGCTGCGCCGAGCATATAGGCCACTGCGAGTCCCGCCCAGAGCGCGCCAAAACGTGTCGGGCTGATGCCGAACAGCCGATCGAACAGGGCAGCGCCGACCGTCACGAACACAAACGACGCGCCGCTGACGAAGGCGTATGTGAACGAGTAGCCCAGAAAGCTGCGCTCCCGCAGCAGCACGCCGAAGCCACGCAACAGCTCGACCAGCGTCAGGCCCGCAGTGGTCTTGGGGCGCGTCTCACGCAGGCTCAATGACATCCACAGCAGTAGCGAGCAGGCGATAACGGCGTGCATCCAGAACACGCTGCGCCAACCGAACGCGTCGGCGACCAGGGCACCGGCGAGTGGTGCGATGACCGGCGAGAGTCCCATCACGGCGGTGATAAAGGCGAGCGCCACAGCGGCGGGTTCCGGCTCGAAGCTGTCGCGGACAATGGCGCGGGTCACCACGGTCGCAACGCTCGCGCCGGCGGCTTGTAGAAAGCGTGCAGCGATCAGTGCTGCCAGTGAGTTGACGCTCGCCGCGACGATGCTGCCGAAGCAGAACACGGCGAAACCAACCAGCAGCACCGGGCGTCGCCCAAAGCGATCACAAAGCAGGCCCTGGATCGGCTGGCACAGCCCGAGGCCCAGCAGGTACGCGGAAACAACAAACTGAATCTCGGAGAAGGGCGCCGCAAGGGCTCTGCCGAGCAGCGGCAGCACGGGCACGACGCTCGCCATGCCAAAGGCCGACAGGCCGCTGGCGCAGCCCAGCAGCACGATGAGACCCCAGCGCACGACGGGTCTACTTGGCGTCGGCGATCAGCCGCTCGAGCTCCGGAATGATCTGAAACAGATCGCCAACGAGGCCGATGTCGGCGATTTCGAAGATCGGCGCTTCGGAGTCCTTGTTGACCGCGACGATGGTGCGCGCGTCCTTGATGCCGGTCAGGTGCTGGATCGCACCGGAGATACCGAAAGCCATGTATAGCTCGGGCGCGATGATCTTGCCCGTCTGCCCGACCTGCATGTCATTCGCCGCATAACCTGCATCGACCGCGGCGCGCGAGGCGCCGACCGCTGCACCGAGCTTGCTCGCCAGACTGTCGAGAATCTTGAAGTTCTCGGCACTCGCGAGCGCCCGTCCGCCGGATATCACGCGGCCGGCCGTCTGCAGATCGGGCCGATCGGACTTCGCGGCCGATACGGATACGAAACGGGTGTGCGCTGGCAACGCGACCTCCAAGGACAGTGCCTCGATCGGTGCCGCAGCGCTGGCAGTCCCTGCGGCTTCGAAAGACGCAGTGCGGATCGTGGCGACGACCGTGCTGTCAGGAGCCACTTCTACGGTGACGATCGCATTGCCGGCATAAATCGGGCGGCGAAAGCGATGCGCTGTTTCGACGGCCATGACATCCGACAGCTGCGGCAGCCCGAGCAGCGCCGCGACCCGGGGCATCAGGTCCTTGCCGAAGGTCGTCGACGGCCCGAACACATGCGTATAGCCTGCCGCAGCTGCGGCAACCTGAGGCGCAAGCACCGCGGCAATCGCGTTAGAGTTCTCCGCCCGCTCGGCGACCCGCACGCGCGTGACGCCATCGAGCTTCGCGGCCTGTGCGGCAAGCTCGGCGCCAGTTGCTGCCAGCACCAGCACGTCGATCTCGGCGGCGGGAATCTGCTTGGCGCAGCTGAGGGTTTTGGCGGTGCTGAGGTTCAGGCGCTGGCCATCGTGTTCGGCAACGATCAGGATCTTGTTGGGCATGTTCGAAAATTCCCTTTCGTGAGTTCGTTAACCGAGCAAGCCGCGCTGCTTCAGCGCGTTGACCAGTTCCTGCGCATCCTTGACCATGATGCCCTTGGTGCGCTGCGGCGGCGGTTCGAACTTGAGCATCCTGACCCGCGCTGCCGTAGCGACGCCGAGGCTGGCGATATCAATGGTGTCCAGCGTTTTTTTCTTGGCCTTCATGATGTCCGGCAATTTGACGTAGCGTGGCTCGTTGAGCCTCAGATCCGTCGTGATGACGGCGGGCAGATCGATTTCCAGCGTCTCGAGGCCGGCGTCGACTTCGCGGGTCACCACGGCCTTGTCGCCGTTGATTTCGACCTTGGACGCGAACGTGGCCTGCGGCCGATTCCACAACGCCGCCAGCATCTGGCCGGTCTGGCTGCAGTCGTCGTCGATCGCCTGCTTGCCGAGAATTGCGAGGAACACCTGCTCGCGCTCGATCAGTTTGGCAAACACCTGCGCCGCGGCCAGCGGTTCCACGACCGCGTCGGTCAGCACATGGATTGCGCGATCGGCGCCCATGGCGAGTGCGGTACGCAATTGCTGCTGGCAGTCCTGCGGACCGATCGTCACGGCCAGCACTTCCTCGGCCTCGCCACGCTCCTTGATGCGCAGGGCTTCTTCGAGTGCGATCTCATCAAACGGATTGATGCTCATCTTGACGCCGTCGGTGACGACGCCACTGCCGTCAGGCTTGACCCGCACCCGTACGTTGTAGTCGACGACCCGCTTGATGGCTACCAGAATTCGCTTCATTAAAAGACTCTAACTAATTGAAATTAAATTATAATCCGAGCGCGCCAGGATTGAGTCGCCGCTGCGGATCGAGCAGTTTCTTCAGCTCTCGCAGCAGCTGCGCCGTCTCGGCATGCCGGCCGCGCATGTACGGATAGAACTTACCGATCTGCATATGGGTCGCGCCGTGCTTCTGGAACAGGTCCGCGATGCCGTGCTTCATCTCGTTGACGAGCTTGCGGCCTTCCGGGTTGTCTTCGAACTTGGGCAGGGTCTCGGCATAGCCTGTCGGCATCAGCCGTTCCTGCGTGATGTTCGTGACGTCCTGCCAGTAGAACACCGGTTCGTACAGAAACGCGTTGGTGCCGACCGTCATGAACATTGCGCCCCAGCGCACCTTCAGTGCCTTCATGCGTGCCTCGTTGGCTGCGTAGTACGTCTGCAGATCCGTGCGGAACGCTTCGACGCGAGAGAACGGCAGCAGACCGTGCACCGGCACCCAACGCTCTCCCAGCGGGCTGCGCACGTTGTACAGCGGCATGAATGGCATCGCGTTTGCGACCGTCGGTACCGTCGGCGGTACTTCCGCGCCGTGCGGCTGCAACGCAGCGCGCAGCCGCGCGACCGCGGCACGACAGGCCGCATCGTCGATGCCGTCGACGATCCAGTGCGCGGAGAAGTTCGCGTCCTTGAGGAAGCCCCGGCCCGCGAAGGCCATGCTCGTGACCTGCTTCAGGCCGTCGAAGACATTGCGTGAGGTTCGAAACACGGCCGCCGCAGACTGCATCGCGGTGGCGGCATCCGCCTTGCCCAGCTGACCGGCCTGCAGGGTCGGGTCGAGTCCAAAATTCGTCAGATTCAGGCCTTCCTTGGCGGCGGCCTCCATGCCTTCCGCCATGCTCGAGAAGTCCCGAAAGCCGAACGACAGGCCCATTACGTGTTCGTTACGCTTCATCAAGCGCAGCGACACCGCAGTCTTGATGCCGAGCGCACCGGCATCGCCCATGAAAAGGCCCGTCAGGTCCGGGCCGTAAGAGCGCAGGAAGGGCACGCTGTTGGCAGCGCCCCAGCTACCGGTTCGAATGACCTGACCGTTGCCGATCACCACTTCCACGCCGAGCGGCGTTTCGCCGGAAATGCCAAACACGCCGGTCCCCCAGGTCACGCTGTTCTGCGACAAGGAGCCGCCGATCGTGGCTGCGAGCCCTGAGAAGGGACCGAAAAACGGCGTGCGCAGGCCGCGCGTCTTCAGCGCGTCGTTCAACTCGGCCCAGGTCACGCCAACCTGCACGACGACGTACATGTCCCGCTCATTGATCTCGACGATCTGGTTCATCCGTGACGTGTCGATCATCAGGCTGTTCGGCTCGGCCGGCACGTAGCCATCCGTGTACGAGGCGCCACCACCACGTGGCACTACGGCGACACCTGCGGCAGTGGCGAGTCGCACGATCTGGCTGACGTCCGCGGCCGAGCCCGGACGGGCGACCGCCAGCGGCAGTGGGCCTGAGTTGTAGATATCGGTGGAATAGAAGTGCCGCTCGGTCGCGTCGGTAAGCACGTGCTCGGTTCCGAGCAGACCCTGCAGCTGCGACAACAAGGGGCTGGCCCGTGTCGACAATTCAGCGGTTGAGACTTCAGCGTTCATCGTGCTCTGCCCTCGACTGGGTGGGTCGATGATGGGTCTGCGGTGGATCACGCTGCTGCTCAGCGAACGTCAGGCGGATCTTCTGCGCGCTATCGCGCAGTTTCGGCAGGAAGCGCTCCACTGCGAGCTTCAGCGGAATCGCCGTGCTCGAGAAGCGGATCGTCACGGCGGCCAGCACCCGCTCCTCGACGATGATCGGCACCGCCATGCTGATCTCATCGGAGACCCGTCTCTGACGGGTAGCGGTGGCGTAACCCTGCTGGCGCGCATCGCCGAGCAACTTCTGCACTTCGGCACGGTTGCGCGCCATTTTGTCTTCTTCGCGGTTGGAGCGCGACAGGATGTCGAGCAGCGAGTCGCGCTGCGTGGCCGAGCAGAACGCCAGATACACGCGACCTGAAGATGAGGTCAGCAGCGGTACACGAAAGCCGGCGGAGTAGCGCTCGACGGCCAGCGGGCTGCGGTGATCCGTCGACTCGCGCACCATCATGGATGTGCCCGACAGCGACGCAATGGCCACCGGCCAGACAATGTCCTTGCCGAGCTCGTGGATGTAGGGTCTGGCGATCTGCGTGACCCAGGCCTCGTCGTCAAAGCCGTCGGAAAGGCCGCGAACCATAATGGTCAGGCGATATCGATCATCGGTGGCATCGCGGTACACATAGCCGGCATGGCTCAAGGTCTCGAGAATGCGGTAGGTCGTCGTGCGTGGCAGTTTGATTTCCTGCGCGACTTCCGAAACCGTGGCACCGTTTCTGAGGTTCAGCACGGTCAGGGCATCAAGCCCGCGTATCAAGGCGCGTATTGGTCGAGTGGATTCCATAGGTGTGCCCGGAGGGCTCTGTTCGCTGTGAGTTTGATGCCTAAGTTTAGAAAGGCCGGAGTCTGCTGTCCAACATGCGGACATCCCCGTGCTACGGGTCCGGGCGGGAGTGCCCGCTGCCCATAATCCCGGCGCTGCACTTCGCAGGGACGCTGCAACGCGGATTGGCATGACCGACTCATTGGGCTATCGACTGAAGTTCGGCGTCGTTGCGCCATCGACCAACAGCAGCGTGCAACCGGAATACGACGACCTGCGGCCGCGCGGCGTCACGAACCACTTCTCGCGCATTATCATTGCCGATACGCCGGTGCGCGATGACGCCGAGTTCCTGGCGATGATGCAGAACATCCGCAACGCCACCGAGAGCGCCATCGATGCGGTGATGAGCTGTGCCCCCGGCTACGTCGTGATGGGCATGTCTGCCGAGACCTTCTGGGATGGCGCCGAGGGTGCACAGAAGCTGCACCAGCGCATGGAGCAGCGCGCTGGCGTGGGCGTTGGGCTGGGCTCGCACGCGGTTCTGGAGGCGCTGCGGCGCTACGGCAGCTCCATTCGGCGTATTGCCGTGATCACGCCGTACATGCCAGTCGGCGACGGCATGGTCAGGCAGTTCTTCGAGGACAATGGCTTCGAGATCCGCAAGCTGCTTGGGCTCAAGAGCCCGAGCCCGATGCTGATCGCGCATGAGTCGCCCGCGCGGCTGCGCGCGGCGATC
>JBBQWY010000075.1:0-7434 GCA_038210215.1 Steroidobacterales bacterium | reverse complement strand
GAGGCGGCAGATTGCCGATCAAAGCCACAAGCGAGACGCTGGCCAGGAACGCGAGGCCTGAATCTGGCTCGGATGCGTGCGCCGGTGGGAACGCATCAGAGTTCCGCTGCCGAGTGATCACGCGCTGGATGTGATGATCGGGCCGATTACGACCCACGGGAGTCACTCGAAAGCTTAGTCGGGGCGGAGAAAGCGGTCATTCGATCCTGCTGAGATCGAAGGGTTCCTCTGACAACGCCCGTGAGCCATTTGGCCGCGACTGACCTCCAAGATGCGTCGGGCGGCGTACGCTACGACCGGCAGGGGGCTTGCACCTCCTATCCTTCATTGTCAGCGCTGTGGTGAGGCGAACAGCTCAGCCTCGATTTCTCACGAACTGAATGCCCATTGACCGAAACTCAGAGCGAAGAGGCTACGCCCCGCGAGCATTGGCCTTGAGACGAATGGCCCTTGTTCGGAGCCCGGCAGCCTGGTGTTGCCTCGGGCTGCTCAGCTGCGCGCTGTTGCTGCTGTGGCCGCTGTCCGATCCGGGCGTGATCAAGGCCTACGACTGGGGGCTGCAGATCGCTTGGATTGAGCGCTTTCATCATGCCCTCACCGAAGGTGCACTCTGGCCCCAATGGCTGGCGGATGCAGATGGTGGCCGTGGCGCGCCAGTGTTCGTCTATTACCCCCCATTGGCCTACTACCTTGCGGCGGCGTTCCGCGAGCTGACGGGAAGTGCCGCCAGCGCGCTTGAGTGGACGCAGGCAAGCGCGCTCCTACTTTTATATGTGGCTGCGTTTCGCCTGTTCCTTTCCTTCGCTGCACCACAATTTGCCGCGGCATTTGCCCTCATGTGCTGCTTTGCGCCGGGCATGCTGTTTGTCACCCTGCGTGTGCACATGCTGGGTGCCGCCGTTGCACTAGCGGCATTTCCGCTGGTGCTATTGGCACTGGCATCACGAGTACGCGCACATCGCGCGCTCATGCTTGCGTTGGGCGTGGCATGGATCGGCTGGTCGCACTTGCCAAGCCTCCTGATGTCGTTTGTTCTAATCGTGCTTTGGGCCACTTGTGTAGCTCCGCCGGTGCGTGATCGATGGACGCTGTCCGGTCTTGCGTTGGGCTTACTGATGGCGGCTGCACCCATGGCACCGGCTCTGTTCGAGGGGCATGCGGTATCGCTGCCTGCACTGAAGGCGGGCGCGCTCGATTGGCGGAGTAACTTCTTGTTCATGCCCACTGAGACGGCAGCCTCGTTCCGCAGCGACTACGTCTTTCTCACCGTCGCCTTACTCTTGAACGCCTCATCCTTGGTTGGCGTCGCCATGAGCTGGTGGCGCGGGCAGCGTGCGACACCCATGGAGCGAACGGCCATGGATTCCACCACGCGCGCAAGCTGGATCACGGCGCTCGTCGCGCTGGCGCTCTGCTCGCCGCTCGCGTGGCCGATCTACGCGGCCCTGCCACCCTTGCAGATGTTGCAGTTTCCTTGGCGATGGCTTCCCTTCGGCAGCATCCTGACGTTGCTGGCCGTCGTAAGTTGCTGGCCAGTGCTAGGACATCGCTATGTCTGGCTTCTTCTGTGCGTTCTTGCCTCTGGCTTCGGGTACCTCTCGATAACCACGCCTCATCTCGACGTTCTGGTTGCGCGCCCTAACACCACGCCGACGGAGGAGCGCTGGATGATCGAGCAGATGCCACGCGCCGCACCCGAGTATCGCCCACGTGCGCTCGCGGCGGCGCACCCCACGCTTTCCGCACTCGAACCCGGTCCGGGTGCTGCGACCAGTTCCGCGGACATCCGGATTCAGCCCATCATGATGATGGCTGAGCTTCGTCTCTGGACCATTGATGCCGATGGCGCTGGCGTCGTCCACCTGGGTGTCGCCTGTTTCCCCGGCTGGTTCGCCAAGGTCAACGACCAGCCCGTCGCCCTCAGCTGCGACGAACAAGGCCTGGCTGCACTCGCCATCGCCTCGGGACCGTCAACCATTCGCCTGCAGTTCGAGCCAACCCCAATTCGCTGGTTCGCGCGTGGCCTAAGCGTGCTGGGACTGTTGACATGGCTGGGGCTATGGACTGCTACCCACAGAAGATCCTTTGGCCGAAACTGAACTCGTCGTAAAGGATTCAGCGTGCTGGCTGCGATAGTCAGCCCCGTGGCGACACCTTATGCTCAGCGAGGGGAGTGCCATCGCCTAAGGGGATCCTGTGACCACCGAACGACCCAGTGCCACGCATGCCGCCGAGACACGCGTCCGAGTTATTCATCGCCCCTCGGGACTGAGGAACGAAGGTAGAGCGGGAGAAGGGGCTCGCCTCCCCGTCGGCAAGTGGTTGCTGGCGCTTGGACTGGCTGGCATCTGCGCATTGGTCGGTGGGCTGCAGCACTCGATCACCCTCGCCGAGGCCGCGCCTGCGGCGCATTCGGCGGGATTTAGCGATGGGGTTTTCGCCAGTGGCTTTGAGGCCGCCGACATCGCGTTGGCTTGCCAGTCTGCCGCCGGCCGCGACCGCGATGGTGACGGCCTGATCGATCCAACCTGCGTGCAGGCCAGCGCGTCGCCCGACCCGGCGACCATCGCCGCGCCCATCGATCCCACGGTGCCGGCCGACTTCGAAACTGCGAATGTCTTTCTTTATCAGCATCCCACGCCGGTGCAGCACGGCATGCTGGATGACGTCATCGAGCCCTACCGCGTGGCCGTGCTGCGCGGCGAGATCCGCGACGAGAATGGCGATCCGCTCGCAGGCGTCCTGGTGCGAGTTCTTAATCACCCCGAGGTCGGATATACGTTCACTCGAGACGACGGGATGTTTGACATCGTCGTGAATGGCGGCAGTGAGGTTGTGCTGGACTATCGCAAGCCCGGCTATCTTCCCGCGCAACGCTCAGCAGTCGCACCATGGAGAGACTGGGAGTGGGTGCCAGACGCAACCCTCGTGCCCATCGACCCGGTAGTTACCCGCATCGTCACGGGCGGCCAGATGCCGCGCCAGTTGATTCGTAGCAGCGTGGTGACTGATGGTGACGGCATCCGCGAAGCCGTGTTGCTGGTGCCGCCTGCGATCACTGCTGAACTGCGAATGCACGATGGCAGCACACGGGTGATGACCGAACTCAACGTTCGCGCCACGGAATACACGGTCGGCGAGCGGGGACCGAATCGCATGCCGGCCGCGCTGCCGCCCACAAGCGCCTACACCTACGCAGTCGACTTCAGCGCCGACGAAGCGCTCGCCGCCAACGCCCGAAGTGTCGAGTTTAATCAGCCGCTGGCGTTCTATCTCGACAACTTCCTTCAAGTGCCGGTCGGAGTCACGATCCCCGCCGGCTACCTCGATGCCCGTCTCGCCTCCTGGCTGCCCTCTGACGATGGCAGGGTTATTCGCATTCTCGCGATCAACAATGGTGTCGCTGAGTTGGACATTGAGGGCAACGGTCAGCCCGCGACAGTGTCCGAGTTGGGTGAACTTGGTATCGACTTGGGCGAGCGCACCCAACTGGCGACGCTCTACCCCGCAGGCAAGGATCTCTGGCGCACACCCATTGCGCACTTCACGCCGTGGGACTGCAACTTCCCCTATGCACCGAACCCGGATGACGAGCCGCCGCCTGAGGGCACAGACGACGATGAGCTCGATTGCGATGAGAACTGTGCGGGGGGCGACGATGACCCCAACGGGGCCGATGATGATGAGAACACTGATGAGAATCCCGAAACCGAATGTGGCAGCCTGATTCGCTGCGAACCCGCTTCCCTGCAGGAGTCGATCCCGGTCGCAGGCACGAGCCAGGCGCTGGTCTACCACAGCGAGCGAGTGAAACGCGTCGCTGCCACGCAAGGGCGACACACTCTGAGCATCAAGGTCACGCGCGATACGGTTCCTCCGCGGTTGGCCAGCGCCCGACTGGAGGTTTTCAGCTTGGGCAAGAAGTACGTTTCCCTGCATCCGTCGCCGTCGCCCAATGAAATTGCACGAATTCTCCTCGAACCTGTTGATGCCTATGGGCGCGCCTGGACGGGCGTCCAGACCTGGAAAGCGACCCTCTTTTACAACTACCCTCCGCAGTACTTCGGGGGGCGTCCCAACGAACTCAGACGTGCTTGGGCCACCTTCTTTGAACGCGGCATTCCCTTTACAGCGTTCAGATCTAGTTCGCCGTTGATATCTCTCGGCCGTACGTGGGAGTCGCGCTCACGTAACGTGACCGCCCGCCTCGCTCCAGCAGACTGGGACGCCACCGGGCTGGGTTATGGCGGTTGGTCGCTCAGCGGCCACCACGTGCTGGACCGCGATGCCTGGAAGCTCTATCTGGGGAACGGCGAACAGCAACGCGTCGCACTGCCAGGCGCGCGTGGGTTGCCGATTGCGCAGACGCTGATCAAGCGCTATGGGCCTGATGATCTGCGCCGAGCCAGCCGCTTCGCCTTCGCGGCCGATGGTGCGGTGTGGGTATTGGCTCGCAGTGAAAACTCGCCCGTGCCGGGCAGCAACGGCGTTTGGCGATACGGCTTCGACGGCAGCCGAACCATGCTGGTAGACCTGTGCAGCGAAGCCGCGCTGGAGTGCATCGAGGAGAACTTTGGTTACGCCGGACCCGACATCCCGCGCGACATCAGTGTGGACTCACGCGGCGTGGCGTACGTCGCGGCGGGCAGTCAGGTTTTCGAAATCGGTGCCGACGGCACCGTAGCCTCCCGCTTCGACGGCGCCTCCCTTGCCGCGTCATGCACGCCACGTCGGCTCCAGGCATGGAGTGACCGGGTTTTCGTCACCTGCGGGTCCCGATTGTTCGCAATTTGGCGTGACGGCCAGATCACTCATCTCGCCGGTGGAGGCAACCAAACCGGGGTCGGTGTTGCACCGGAGGATTACGCCTTTGGCAATCTGACGGAGATTACGGTTGATCCCAGTGGGCAGATCTACGTTCTAGATGCCGTCGCCAGAACCCTGTTCCGCATTCGCACCGATGGCGTGATCGAGCCGGTGGCAGGCAATGGCACTGCCGGCGTGCCGCTCGACGGTGCCGTCGCTGCTGAAGCACCACTTGGCATAGTCACTGCCTTGACCATGCTGCCGAGTGGCAATCCGGCCTACGCCACAGGGTTTGGCGACTATCGACTGCGCGAGCTGCGCGGCAACGGCCGTGTGTATACGCTTGTCGGCGGTGGTGAGGCGGCGATCGGATCGCTCGGCGGCGAGCAAACCCTTTCCGCGCAGTTGCGCTTCGATGTGGCGGATATCGGAATTCTCGCGGACGGTAGCATCGCCTTTCTCCAGAGCAATCCGAACGGGGAACTCCGCAAGGGCTCGGTTTCATCGGTGATCGGAGTCGTCGCCAGCAGCTTCATCACATCCTTTGACGGCTACGCCGAAGATAAGCAGCAAGGTTATCGGATCACCTCACGCGATGGGGCTCAGCAGTACCTGTTCGACGCTGATGGTCGTCACCAAAGCACCCGCGACGTGGTGACCGGAGCCACACTGATGGCGTTCGGCTATGACCCCAGTGGTTACCTTGTTTCGGTCACCGACGGTGACGGCAACCAGCTGAGCATCGAGCGCGACGGCAGCCACCGCGCCACCGCCCTTCAGGCGCAGGACGGCCAACGCACGCTGCTGGCCTACGACACAGCCGGGCGCCTGGAGTCGGTGACGGATCCGATCCAGCGACAGTGGCAACTCGAGTATCTGGTCAACTCCGGCTTGCTCGCGCGTTTCGAGAATCCGCGTGGTTTCGCGAGCAACTTCGAATGGGGCGGCCCGAAGCTGGTTTCCGATTCGAATGCGGAGAGCGGTAGCTGGACGCTCACCCCGGTTAGATGGCGAAGTCGTGATGCGTACGGCACCGAGATGAGGACCGCGGAGGGGCGCACAAACACGTACTTCGTCAACAACGATCCCGTCGGGAGGCAGTTGCGTAGCGTCCGGCGGGCGAATGGCACGTCCAGTGTGGTGCGGGCCGACCGCGAAGGCGTTAGCACCACAACGCGCGATGATCGCGTCATTATTGAGCAGCATTTGGCACCCGACCCGCGATTCGGATGGGGCGCGCCATTTCTCGCCGTGAATCAAGTCAGCGTTATCAGTGTTGCGACGGGTGAAGAGCTGGCGAGACGTCGCGTCACGCAGACGCGAGTCGCGGCGGCCCCGCCGGGTCCGCCGCCCGATGTCGGCGAGTTCGACCTCAACTTTGAAACCAGCGTAAATGGCCGCGTGTATCGACGCACCTACGATGCGCTACAGCGCACCTGGCACATGACTACGCCGCAGGGCCGTGGCGCTAGCATTCGGCTCGACCAACAGGGCCGCCCGCTCGACGTTGACGCCCCCGCCTTGGCGCAAGTGCGCTACCGCTATGACGGGCGCGGCCGGCTTGTATCAGTCGAAGCTGGCAGCGGCCCCGAGCTACGGCGCTTCACCGTCGGCTATGACGGCAATGGCTGGCCCATGACACTGGTCGATGCCGAGCAGCGCAGCACCCTGCTCGAGCATGACCTGATCGGCCGCCTGGGTCGCCAGCAAACGCCCGATCAGCGCGACATCGGCTTCCGCTACGACCCGGCAAGCAACCTGGTCGGACTGACCCCGCCGGGGCGCGACGAGCACGGCTTCGAGTACGACAAAGTGGATCGCGTGCTGAGCTACTCGGCGCCAATGGCAGCAAGCGCTGAAGGCCGACAGACCGCTTATTCCTACAGCGCGGACGGCCAACTAACGCAGGTCCTGCGACCGGACGGCGGCGCAGTGACCGTGACCTACAGCCCCTTAACCGGTCTGCCCACGGGCGTCAGTTCGCCGGGAAGTGGCACGCGGGCCATCACACTGGATGGCTATGGCCGCCTGACCGCGGCAAGCCACTACGCCGCCACGTTCGACGGCCCCTTGATTCGCGACGCCAGGAGCGCCCTGCAGACTCAGGCGTCGCGCGTAGACCAAGCAGTGCTGTTTAGGTACGACAACGACTTTCGCATCGTTTCCTATGCTGTGTTGACAAACCAAGGCCAGACCAATGTGCCTGCCACCTACGCCTACGATGGCGACAGCCTGTTGAACCAGCTGAGCTTCGCTGGCCGGACCCAGAGCTTCACCCACCACCCCGGCAATGGCTTGTTGCAGGGCTCAACCGTCGGCGGCTTTTCCGAGGGCTGGCAACACAACGTCTTCGCCGAGCCGGTGGCGTACGCCAGCCATCGCAGCGGCGCGGCGCAGTTGGACTTCACCTACACCCGCGACCGGCTGGGTCGCATCACCGATGTCGCGGAAACTCGCGCAGGCATCACTCGCGCCACCGGCTATGCCTACGACCTCGCCGGCCGGCTCGAGCGCGTTACGCGCGACGGAGCGGAAATCGCGAGCTACGACTACGACAGCAACTCTAATCGTGAGCAAGCCACCTACAGCGGCGAGCTGGCGACCGCGCTAACGCAATGCGCGCCTGCA
>JBBQWY010000074.1:0-8080 GCA_038210215.1 Steroidobacterales bacterium | reverse complement strand
TTGCCGAATCGTTCGGGCCCACGGGTACGCCGAGCGAGGAAACGGACCAGATGTTTGCGCACCCCCGACGCGTGTTCTCGCCGGTCACGCGGTTCGCGCTGGCGACCGTGAATGGGGAACCCGCAGCGACAGCGATGGTGTTGCTGACCGGCGGCATGGGCGGCATCTACTGGGTGGGGACAAAGCCGCAGTTCGCGCGCCGCGGGCTGGGCACGCTCTGCACGGTGGCGGTCGCCAACGCCGCCTTTGATCTCGGCAAACCCATGGTCGGGCTGCACGCAACACCGATGGGGCAACCGGTCTATGAGCGCATGGGCTTCGAGCCCTCGCCCTCCGGTCACCGCTGGTACGTAAAGGGCCCATAGATCGCCTGCAGACCGTACCGGCCAGAGCAGAAGAGGCCGAGCAGCAGGGCGATAGCCGCGGCGCTGCGGGTGCCGCCTCCTCGGATGCATTTGACGAGATCTCACGGCGTGTTCGCGCCCAGCGCGTCTTTGGTGTTGAGATCAACACCTGCGCCCGCTGCGACGGGACGCTTGCGATCCTCGCCAGCATCGAAGAGCCGCAGGTCATCGCGAAGATCCTGGCACAGCTGGAGAAGACGGCCCCGGATCATGATCAACCCGAGCTGCCGCTCGAGGCACGGGCACCGCCGACACAGGCGCGGCTGATCTAATTCGCTCCTGAGTCAAGATGACGATCGCTTGCTGCCGAGGAACACGCAGCGGGTAGGGCAGGTTCATGCTCCATCAGTTCGGACGATCGCAATGCCGCTTGCGGTGCGGCGAACGGGCGAGAAGATTCGCGTCGAGGCACCGCTCTGGGCTGCCGGCATGGCCGAAGCAAGCCGGGAGTGGCTGGGATTCAGGATGGCGGTTTGGCGGGCTTCGGCAGGGCTTCCGCAGAGCAGGTGCAGAGTATCTCGCTTGAAAGTACTATCCGCAGAACAGCCCGAGCGCGAGCGATAGACCCAGTGTCAGTGCCTGCAAGTTTTGGTTCACGTGCCAGTCTCCGATGCGCACGGCAAGCCTACGGCAGAGCTGTCGCTGGTGCACAAACTAGTATCAATGGCACTTACTTAGCGCGCTGCGCGCTAAGTAAGTGCCATTGCCGCTAGCGCCTGTCCTGTCGAAGGGCGCGCTGGCAGTTGCTTGGTCAACAACGGCAAGAAGTCCGCCTCCATCTATCGCTACTACCCTAGCTTCCCGGGCTACGGCGTCGCCCTCGGAGACAGCGTTGCCGCCGCCGAAGAGCAATGCGTGCAGTTGATCGAGGGCGAGTGGACTTCTGACTGATAAGATATCATGACGGTATTCCACTGTTGCAGTCACCGTAGGGAGAAATCATGAAGCGATCAGTAATCAACCGGCGTTCTCTGGGCGCTCTGGCGCTCATTGCTGCCCTGTCAGTTACCGCTGTTGCGGGCGACGCCGCCCTCATCCGAACGCCGAAGCTCGAGTTCACCGGCATTGCCGCCGGTGCCAGCGCAGGCAAGGCAGTCCTGCGAACGCAGAAGCTCGAATTCACTGGTACCAATTCGGGAGGTGCACGATGAAACGCGAGGGACTTTTCGCATTGGTCGCGATGCTGGCACTGCCGGCGGTAAGCAACGCCATCGAAGTCGAGTTTCAGGTGCCGGTGGAGCTCAAGAACATTGATGGCGCGGCCGACTACATCGAAGTGGATTGTGCTCAATGGTTTCCCGAAGCACGCCGACGCAACGCGGGTCGCAAGACCCGTGCCGAACTCAAGGGTGAGTTTTCCAAATCCTTCAGTGGCATCGTAACGGTGGTTCAGCCATGGCCGGGTACCATCGTGCCCACTGGCAAATACATCTGCACGCTGCTGATCCGCAGCACTGCGAACTCCGCCAACTACTTCCAGCTGATGCCCTCCGCCGTGGGCACACGGGATGTGCGCAACATAATCGGTGACTACAGTGAAATGATCCGCGAGTCGGTCGAGAGCAAGATAGGCGTGATCAAGCCGATGCCGAGCATTCCGCCTGCGACGAGAAACCCTCTGCCGCGTTGATGACGCGCGATAGGTTGACCATCCTCGATGGCGCGGCGTGGTGCTTCTGCTGGCGTCAGCATCAGCACCACGGGCACCAATAGTACGCCGGTGGCCGGAATGCGGTGATTACGCGGCCGCAGCTCATCACGCCCAGCCAGCTCAGCAGTGATACAGCCCCGAAGATTCGGGTGCGCAGCGATGGCAGATCGTCCGGGCCAGTCAGTCACACGCTGCGGGCTGCCATCACGTCGAACAGCACCGTGTTGATGCCGGCCAGCAGCATCAGCGAGAGCTTTGTCAGGAAGGCAAGCTAGAACGGCTGTGCCGCTACGTGAGCCGGCCACCGATTGCGGTGGTACGCCTGGCACTGACTTCATCGGGCCAGATGCGCTACCAACTGAAGACCCCGTATCGCGATGGCACCACGCACATCGTGATGGAACCGCTGGATCTGATGGCCCGCCTTGCCGCACTGGTGCCGCCTCGTCGGATGCATTTGACGAGATGTCACGGCGTGTTCGCGCCGCACCGCCAGCTGCGCGCCGTGGTGACGCCGGCGCATTTGGGCATGGGTAGCAAACGGCAGGGTGCCGATCAGGCAAGCGAAGCGGATAGCCGATCACTGCGCGCTACGTCGCGATGCCCTTGGCGCAGCGCCTCAAGCGCGTCTTTGGTGGGAAGCTCAAGGTGATTGCCAGCATCGAGGAGCCGGCAGTCATCGCGAAGATCCTGGCACAGCTGGAAAAGATGGCTCCGGATCATGATCAACCCGAGCTGCCGCTCGGGACACGGTCACCGCCCACCCAGGCACGACTGCTCTGACAACCAGTACGGGATCGCGGATCCGCTGCTGCACCAGGACGTGCGGCGGGCAGGGTGAGGTCGTGCCGGGATTGCGGGCAAACACTCCGGCGCACTGCGGCAGCGCAGGTGGTTTGAAAGTGCTATCCACTCGCAATCCGCATCGACCAGCTTATCGGCGACCCCACAGTTGCGGGGATGGCGTTTAACAAATATCCGCACTACATGGTTGGCCCGTGGAATCTCGGCCACCGCTTTCTGATGCACGGCTTCTTCACGGAACACCTGCAGGAGCGCCTGGAGCAGTTGCGCGCTGCGGCGCATCAGTAGAATCTGGTCAGGCGGAGCAACCGCGCTCGAAACACCGCAATCAGCTCGAGCGAACTGACAGCGCTCGGCGGTGGACTGCGTTATCGTAACGCCTGATCAACCGGCAACCCAGTGCGGGGCAAATCATGGGCATTTCCAGGCATCTGATTTATTTCGTTGTCATGCTGGCGCCCACGGCGTTGGTGGCTCAATCAATGCAACAGCCCGGGACCGCGACGGTGGTCGTCACCCGGCCTGCCCCCGTGCAGGTGGATCTGTCGATCGCGAGCGTGGAGTGGCTCCCGCCGCAGCCCCTGCGCGACGAGAGCCAGTTTCTGAATGCCACCACTTCGCTTGCGACGGCCCCGGCTCGGCTTCTGCTGCTCGGGCCAAAGTTGTTCGTCAACGCGGTGACTGAAACAGTGGGTCCAAGGCAGGGTTCATCCGTCGCAGCGTCCGTGGTCGTGAGCCCGATCATCCGCGTCAAGGTGCGCAACGCGGGCAAGGAGCGCTGGGCGTCCACTGGCAACGTCTCCGTGGTCGTGTTTCAGGGAAGACCAGAAGACGTCAGTAAATCCAGTGATTTTGCGAAGTTGATCAATGAGAGCAAGACCCTGGTACCCGTTGGGCGCGGCGTCTGGGCAAATGGTGCCACGTATTTTGTCAGCCGAGGGGATATCTCCGGAAGCGTTGGACCGAACGGGCAAGAGGCCGAAGTTCAGATCGCGTTTCTGAACGGCCTCGCACACCCGCAGGATCGTCTCGCACGCTTTCGTTATCGGATGCTGGTCGACAAGTACTACACGGCGCGCGTGGAACTCATGACCCAGGGCGACGACACACGGCGCAACAACGCCGCGGATTTTGTCTTCCGGCTGGGCGCGAACGGAATGATGGTTGAGGGCAGCATGGTGCAGCGTGAAACCGGGCCGATGGGCGCTACCACGGGTGCGCCGCGCGTCACCGTCGAAGGGGGCGGTGGCGTGACGGTAAAGCCGAAGCCTTGAACCGCTTGGAGTATCGCAGCCACTGCATAGTTGAATCCTGATTTGGAGAGCATGTGACAAACACCAACATGTTGCGATCGATCCCGATCTTCGCCGCGTTGATGTTCGCGGGATGCGGCGGATCAACTCCCGGCGGTAGTGCGGGCGAAGCGTCTGCGCCATCCGCAGCGATTGCGGGCAGTTGCTACGTCGAGGCAACGGGAAACTGCTCTGAGTGGGTGGGTGCCGAGTGGGCTCAACTCACGATGAATCGACTCTGCACGTCGCAAAAGGGGACATTCAGTGCGGGCGCCTGCCCGACGGCCAATCTGGTGGGTAGTTGTCTGCGGGATCAGGGCAAGAAATCCGCAAGCACGTTCTTCTACTACACGAATTTTCCTGGCTATGGCGTAACGCTCACGCCCGATGCAGTTGCGAAGGAGGGCAAAGACCAGTGCACGCAATTCATGAAGGGAGAGTGGCGCGCTAACCTGCCATGAGTCGAGACCCGGAATCTCTCAAAGCCTGTCGCGAATAACGCCATGTTGGGCTTGTCATCCGCTTCGAGTGCCGCTTCGATTGCCGCCGCGCTGACGCTAAGCCTCGTTACGACGAGTTATGCTGCGGTAACGCCGCGCAAACTTGGGCCGAGCATCAACACGGATGCTCGTGAGATCGGCGTCAGCGCAAGTCCGGACGGGCGTTTTCTCTACATCACGCGCGAAGACGAACCGCTGACGCCCGTGGAGGCGGCTGCGGCTGCCAAGGCACGTCCCAAACCGAAGGACACCTGCACTCAGCTTCGCGAGCTCGAACAGCAGATGCCCGGATCGATGCCCGCTGATCTGCTTCAGCGCTGCGCCACGACGGGCATCGAAACGCCCAAGACCGCACCGAGTGCGCCCCAGCCCCGACAGACACCGCAGCGCATTTTTGTCGCCGAGCGCGGCACGGATGGCGAATGGGGATTGGCGCGGCCGCTCGGGCTGCAGAGCGAAGGATCTCGGTCGACGTCGATTGTCACGATTCTGCCGGACAACAACACGCTGGTGGTGCTCGGCGATTTTCCCGAGCGCGGCACGGACTGCGCGCGCGGCCCCGGTCAGAAACCTAAGCCGGGGGCAAGCTGCGCGCCGTACTGGCTCGTGCAGCGCCGCGGTTCCGGCTGGGCAGCGCCGCGTCGACTGGACATCGCGTTCGCGACGCAGGCAACGCGCACAACTGCGACGGTGCTGCCGAATTTGCAGGCGATGCTGCTCGACATGAAACGTGACAATGGGCGCGGTGGGCGGGATCTCTACTACGCAGCAGCGACCAGCGAGTCGAGCTTCGCTGCGCCGATCAACTTGGGACCGCAGATCAACACGCCGGCCAACGAGGCAGCGGCGTCGCTCGCTGCGGATGGCAAGACTCTGTATTTCGCCAGCGATCGCGCGGGTGGTACCGGAGGCTTCGATCTCTACGTCACGCGACGCCTCGATGACAGTTGGCAGAAGTGGTCGACACCGCGCAACCTCGGGCCGGGCATCAATACGGCGCGTGATGAGGCGTCAATCACGGTCGATGCGAGTGGGCAGTTTGCCTACCTCATTTCCACCGATCCGAAATCGCTCGAGGACATCTTCGAATTCGCATTGCCGCCGGAGCTGCGGCCAGAACCCGTCGCGTTCGTCTTCGGCACGGTACGTGACCCGGCTGGCAAAGCGGTCCCCGCCGGCATCTCCTACGATCGCCTCGCGGACGGCAGATTTGAGGGCCGTGCCAGCGCCGATCTGGAAACCGGCAGCTATCAGATCGCTCTGCCGGTGGGGACCCACTATGGGTTCCGCGCCGTTGCCGCGGGATATGCGGCCGTGGCGGATCGCATCGATCTACGTGGTGCTGCGATCGAAGCACGGTACCGTCGCGACCTGCTGCTCATACCGCTGGAGGCAGGCCGTACGATTCGGCTCAATAATCTGTTCTTCGAGGTGAATGCGGCGGAACTGCTACCAGAATCGAAGTCGGAGCTCGACCGACTCGTCGGGTTGATGGCGGCCAATGCCCGTTTGCAGATTCGCATCGAGGCGCACACGGATGCCGTGGGCAGCGACAGCGCCAATCTTGCACTTTCGAGCGCACGCGCGGCTGCCGTGGCGCGTTTCCTGGCGGCGGCGCGTGTCGATCCATCCCGCGTGGAATCGCGCGGCTTCGGCGAGACCGCGCCGGCATCGAGCAACGACACCGAGCAGGGTCGCGCACTGAACCGGCGCGTGGAGTTTCGAGTCCTGAGTCTGTGAGGAGTACTTCGCGATGCAGATGACTTTCGAACGATCGATGATGACGCGGGCTCCAGCGATCGCGCTGGTCTGCGGGTTGCTCCTCGCCATGCACGGCGCGCCCGCCGCGGGCCAGGCTACTCCCGCTACGTCAAAATCCCCGCCCGCCCGTGCGCTCGCTCTCAAGAAGCTGGACGGTCTGACGAACGGCAAGCTGGCCTACGTCGTGACCCGGACCACACGAGACGAACAGCGCTTCTACAGCAGCAATCTGCTGGTGACCCAGCCAGTGATCGTCACGTTGAAGGCCGATGATCCCGCCGATGACATCCGTCTGCGCGTGACCAAGACGCAGTGGTCGAAGGCGGAACGTGCGGTCTCCACGGGCTCGGCAGGGCGTGTGCAGGTCAAATTCAGAACCCAGGGCGAGTTCGGCCTCGCCGTCTCCGGCGATGGCGCGGGCAAGCCTTACCGCATGACCGTGTGGGTCGGCGACGAGGTCAAGCGTCCGCTGTCCGCTGTGGTGGTGCCGCGTTCGACATGGAAGTCCGGCGCGACGTCCGGCGCGACGTCCGGCCCTGCGTCGGCGCCAGCTTCTCAAGGCACGGACCAGCCCACTCTTGCAGCGACGACAAACACCGGTGGTTCACTGGTGATCTGGTTGGTCGCGGGCCTGCTGGTCGTGATTGTCGGATTGCTGGTTGCCCTTTTGCGCCAGAAGCGGGAGTGATGACATGAAGAACCGATATCGGAATTCCGTGCTCTCCTTTGTCTGCCTCGGTGGCCTCTGCGTGATTCCAGCGGCCTTCGCGGAGGGGACATCGTTCGAAGAGGTTTCCGGGGCAATGGAGACGGGCACGGAGCTTGGAGGCGACATTGTCGCGGCATATGAGGCGTGGGAGGCGTTCAGCGAGGCACACGACGGACTCGTCCCTGAGGACACTGATTTTGACCCGGACTATGACCCGCCCGGCTCGCCGCAAATCCCGTCTGCCTGCGCCGAGTCTGAAGAATGCAACGCCTGTTACGAGAAAGCGGTGCGGCAGATCAACTTTTATCGCTTCTCGCTCGACAAAGGCCGCGGTATCGCCAACAACACCCTGCAGTACGCGAAGAAAGCGCTGGCGTTCGGTGACACGGCGTCCGGAACATTCGGCGTCGGCGGGCTGTCCTGGTCGCTCGAGGCGCGGCCGGAAATCGAAAAGGCCACGGACAAATTGCGCAAGACCTACCAGACCAAGTACGGCGAGTGGATCTCCGGGCTCGAAGACGCGCTGCAGGAACTCGGCAAGTGCGAGGAAGAAAATTTCGGTGAACGGGACTGGTACGGTCGGTTCGGTTACATCTATTACTCGTTCATGGCGGATCGATACAAGAGTCCGGACTGACAGCGTCTGCCGCCCATCCGGCCCTCACCTGGCCTGGACGGCCAGCGCGGTTGTCCGTTCGACTTCCCAGCGCATCGAACGCACCTCGTTGCCCTGCTGCCAGGCGATCTGCACGCTGCCGTCGGCGCGCGCGAGGACGGCTGGAAGATGCGTCTTGCCATCGGGTGCCGGCAACTCTGGGCGTAGCCTGCGTGGTCCCTGTCAGTCCCCGGGACGCGCATCATGCTCGCCGCCAGTGCGAAGCGGCCACGCGCACCACCGTTCATCGATCCACCGGGCCATGCGCGGCATCAACCCGAGACGCCGCTGCTGTATCGCCTCG
>JBBQWY010000073.1:0-8367 GCA_038210215.1 Steroidobacterales bacterium | reverse complement strand
GCAAGCGATCGTCATCTTGACTCAGGAGCGAATTAGATCAGCCGCGCCTGTGTCGGCGGTGCCCGTGCCTCGAGCGGCAGCTCGGGTTGATCATGATCCGGGGCCGTCTTCTCCAGCTGTGCCAGGATCTTCGCGATGACTTCCGGCTCCTCGATGCTGGCAATCACCTTGCGCTTCCCGCCGCAGCGCGCGCAGGTGTTGATCTCAACACCAAAGACGCGTTTGGCGCGAACACGCCGTGATATCTCGTCAAATGCATCCGAGGAGGCGGCACCAGCGCGGCAAGGCGGGCCATCAGGTCCAGCGGCTCCATCAAGATGTGCGTGGTGCCGTCGCGGTACGGGGTCTTCAGTGCGTAGCGCACCTGGCCAGATGACGTCAGCGCCAGTCGCTCCTCTGCCATCGGCGGGCGGCTCGCGCTCTCTGGTGAAGTTGCGTCCCAGCGCGCGGCAATCGCGATGGACGACTTTCATCAACTGACAATTGAGCGACACGCACACACCGATCTGCTGTCGCGCACCTGGCAGCTTGGTGGTGCCATGACAGCCTACAACGCCATGTATGTGGCGTTGGCCAAAGGGCTCGGCGCGCCCCTCATCACTTGCGACGCCCGCCTGTCCCGTGCGCATGGCCACGGTGCGACCATTCGCGCGATTCGACTCCTGCAAGCCGTTGTTTGGCGAACGGAGCGGCGTTTCAACTGGCGCTCAAAGCGGGCCAGTGCGAAGCGCGGTGTCTTGCTGGAACTTTTGAGCAGTAAAGGGAATTCACGTGGCGCGCGTCGGACACCGCCCAATGCTGAAATCCGGTCAATGCGCCATGCTAGTTAATAGTGCTCCCCTGCCTGGACTAAGCCGATGGGTCCGATTCGTCTCAGTTCTGCCACGGATCGATGAAAGCGATGCTCGTCGGCAGCGCGCGTCCCGCGCGAATCTGTGCATCGAGCGCGTCCAGACCACTGATCGCATCCACGGCGAGACGGAAATCCGGATTGACCGTCGCCAGCCCGACTCGGATTCGGCGTGCTTCGGCAACATGGGCGAGGGCCGAAGCGCGCTGTCCGATGGCAGCTTCACAACGAGCCAGAGCAACCAACGCGTTGGCAAGTGAACTTCCCGTTCGCGCATTGTCGGGATCTCGTTGCACGAGAGCGCGCCAGCTGGTTGCAGCCTTTGTTGCCGCCGCCCTCGCCTCTAACGTCCGCCCGGTCGCCGCCAGCGATTGTGCAATTTGAAGGTGGCTTTCAGCGGCGTCGTCCTGGGCGCGTGCATCGCCCGGGTCGGCATGGGCCAGTCGATTGCGCAAGTCTAGTGCGCGATGATGTGCGATCAGCGCTTCGCGATGCTGCCCTAACATGAACGCGACGGCGCCGACTCGCGACAAATCGGTGCCGAGGTCGCGTTGCAGTTCAAGACTGCCGGGTTCACGGAGCAGCAACGCATCATCTGCTGCGAGCGAGGCGCCATGATGCAATCGCGCCTGGCTCCAATCCGCGCGCACCGCCGCCGCGTCGCCGAGGCGTTGCTCGACCACACCGAGCTGCCGCATCAACGAGGTCGTATCCGAAAACTTCACTCGGCCGTCGTGAACCGTGACTAGGGCGCGCTGATACTCCCGGTCTGCGCTCGGCACGTCGCCGAGTTCCCAGGTAGCATCACCTGCTGCGACCTGGATGCGCGCGAGCTGCAGCACCCAACCGACATCGCGCCCGGTCGCGGCGACCATTCGCAATGCAGCCTCGGCCTCGTGTTGCGAGTCGCGAGCCCTTGAAGACTCGCCGCGCGCGGCAAGGATGGATCCGACGTTGCTGAGAACCCGCGCCTCGGCAATCGCTGACGAACCGGCAAGCGCGTTGGCGCGTCGATGCAGCTCTAGGGCACGCTCCAGACTCGCCAGCGCATTGCCGCTACGGCCATGACTCGGCCAAGATGGCATGCCCTGCACCTCGGCAATACGTTCGTAAGCAACGGCCAGTTCCGTGAGCATCTCCGGCTCCCGTCCGGTCTCGCGAGCGAGATCGTCGAGGTATCGCAGCGCGTTCTGGACAAGCACTTCGCGCACCGCAAGCGTGCCGGAGATATTTGCCAGCGCATCATTGAGATCGAACAGCACCACGTTGGCGATACGGCGTACATCTTCGAACCGGCGTTCGGCTCGCTGGCGCTCCTGCATGGCAATGGTGGCCTGTCGCACACTGAAAGCGGTCGCCGCCATGAGACCCAACGCGGCGAGCGCCACAGCGGCGCTTGCAACCTGATTGCGCAGGACCATCCTGCGGAATCGATAACCCAGTGATGGCGGGTGCGCCGCGATGGGCCGACCGCCAAGCAGACGCGCCACATCGGCGTCTAAATCGGCCACCGACGCATAGCGCTCGTGCAGATCCGTGGCGAGTGCCTTTTGCGCGAGCCGCTCAATATCGCCGCGCAGTCGCTGCGCCGAGACGCCGGGTGGTGGTTGATCGCGCGCCGCCACCCACAACGACGCTGGTCGCGTGGATTCGATGTCGGTAGCGAATGCCGCGGGTGGTTTAGCCGAATACGCGTGCGGTCGTCGGCCCGTCAATAGAACATATAGCAGCACGCCGAGCGAATACACGTCCGAAGCGGTCGTCAGCGCTTCACCGCGCAATTGCTCGGGACTCGACCATTCAGGCGTGAGCGGTCGCGCAAATCCAACCAGCGTGAGCTCGCCCTCCTGTGCCTCAGGCAGCAGAATCTTCGCGATACCAAAATCGAGCAGCTTCGGCTGGCCGGCGGAATCGACCAGCACGTTGGCTGCCTTGAGGTCGCGGTGCAGGATCAAGCGTTGATGCGCCGCATGCACGGCGGCGCACACCAGACGGAACAACGCGAGTCGCTGCTCGACCTCGAGCGCGCGTAGGTCGCAAAAGCGATCGATCGGCTCGCCAGCGACGTACTCGAGCACGAGATAGGGAACACCCTGGGCGGTCGTGCCGGCATCGAGAAGACGCGCGACATTCGGGTGCTCCAGCGAAGCTAGGATCCGGCGCTCGCTATCGAATCGGCGCCGCAGTTCGGCCGAAACGAGCTCCGCACGAATCAGTTTGACGGCAACGGTCTGCACAAAGGAACCATCGTCGCGCTGCGCACGATAGACCGTGCCCATGCCGCCCCGCCCCAGCTCATCCATGATCTTCCACGGCCCGATTCGTTCAGGCGGCGCAACGTCTACCGCAGGCAAGGCGATGCTCGCCCACGCAGGTCTCTCGAGATACTCACTTTGCGCCGCTTCGATAAGGCTCTGCAGATCCGCAGCTCGCTGCGGCGCCGATTGTCGAATGCGCGCAAGCCCCGCTGCGCGTTCCGCGTCGGTCTGCTCCAGCAGCTCGAGCAACTCGCGCTTGAGATCCAGCCAGTCGACGGGCAGATTTACGATGGCGACAACTCCTGCTTGAGCCAGGCTTTCGCCGACGCCCAATCGCGCTTGCAGGTGATCAGGGAAATGCCGAGCGCCGCAGCGGTTTCTTCATGCGACAGACCGCCGAAGAAGCGCAGTACCACGACGCGCGCTGCGCGCGGGTCCACTTTTTCAAGCACCTCGAGAGCCGCATCGACCGCGGCAATTTCGGCAAGTCCGGTGTCGGCCTCGATTGCATCCGGATCCTGCAGCGTGAGCAGTGCATGGCCGCCACCCCGCTTTGCCGCCGCACGATTGCGAGCGTGCTCCGTCAGGATCCTGCGCATGACGAAGGCCGCGACCGCCAGAAAATGTCCACGAGTCGCAAATTGCACGCGACGCTGGCCGGCGAGTTCGATGAAGGCTTCGTTGACGAGCGCGGTAGTCTGGAGCGTGTGTCCGACTCGTTCTTTGCTGAGCTCACGATTCGCGAGCCGGCTGAGCGTGGGATAGAGCAACGGAAACAGGCTTTCGAACGCCAGCTGATCACCCGCGCTCCACTCCGCGAGCAGCTGCGTGATGTCTGGGGGCGATGAGGGCTTCCCGGACACGGCCTGAATTGCACTCTCGTTAGCGATATGACGCTTGCAGACTAACACAACGTTATTTTCCCAAAACGTGCGGTTTTCCAGGCGTTCGTATCACCTTTCAACAATCTTTTTTTAGCAACGATTTTATCGTGGACGGGCCATTTTTTGCGGCGTAAGGTCCGCGCCAAATCGCCGCTGAACCGCAGGAAGAATGAACATGAAAACGTGCTCCCCGATCAACTCGAATTGGTCACTGGTCGCCGCGCTGCTGCTCGCAGCGGCGCACACAGTGTCGTTGGCCGGAACGGCCACTCCGGTCGTCTGCATCGCGCTGCCCAAGGCGCAGCTGGGACAGGGCAACAACGCTGCGGTGGATGTTAGCGAGCCGGTACGGACGACACTCGGACAGTACATGGCTGGGCCAGGCATCCAACTCGTCAGGCTCGACGCACGAATCCCGATGCAGATTGAAGCGGAGGCCGTGGAAAAAAACTGTCGTTACATCCTAGAAAGTTCGGTCGTGCAGAAGAAGAAATCCGGCAGCATCCTCAAGAAGCTGGCTCCGTTCGCGGGTGCCTTGCCAATGCTGGGAGGAATGGGCGGGAACATGGGCGGAATGGTGGCCACGCAGGTGGCTTCGAGCGCCATCACAGCGGGTGCTCAGCAGGACTACGCCGCTGCGATGTCTGGCGCGCAGCAGTCGAACGTCAAGGCTGGCGATACCGTAACGGTTGAATTCTCTCTGGCCACCGTCGGTGTGCCCGGCGCAACGAAGTCGAATGCGCTGCACGTGAAGGCCAAGCAGGATGGCGAAGACGTCTTGGGGCCCATGCTCGAACAGGTTGCGACAGCGGTGCTCACCGTTGCGCTGGCGAAGTAGCCGTGCGTCGCGTCACTCTTGCCCCGACAGCATGGCTGATGGCCGCGAGCGCCTGGGCTTGCACCGTCAACGCGCAAATGAATCCCTTCTCGATGCCCAACATTGCGGGAATGAAAATCGCCGAGCCGGAACCCGAGCGGCCAGGCGATCGCACGTTGAGCTGTACGCAGATCGCGAACGAGATGGGCGAAATCATGAGTCGGCGCGGCATGAAGAGCAAAATGGCGTCGTCGAAGAGCCAGATCTGCAATTCCAGGAAGTCGCTGGACGCCCAAGGCGAAGAGCGCAAGAAACTGCTGACTGCGCAGGTGCCAGAGCTCACGGCTGCCGCTGCTTTGGGTGGCCCGGTGGCCGCCGCCGTAACCCGGAAGACTCAGACGCAGGAAGCGGCGCTCGAAGCCAAACAGCAGCCTGAGCGGCAGCGAGCAATCGCCGGCATCGATTCCGGCATTGGCGACCTGATGAGCGTGATGAACGATCCTCGGATCATGCGTCTGACACTGCTGGCGGAAGAGCATCAGTGCGCCGCAAGCATGGCGCCGCCGAAGACTGAACAACATGCTGCTGCCAAGGATCCCTGCGACGAAACCACGGAAGAATCGGCCACTTCGAGTCTGACTACTTCGCCCGTCAGCCCCCGGGTCGCGACTCCCGCCGGTGCTGTGGATCCATTCGTGAAGAAGGGCCGGCCGCCGGTTGCCCAAGATCCTTTTGCAAAGCATTGATGCGCAGGACACTACCCATGAGCAAACTGACACTGCTAACACTCTGCCTCGCGGCCACCTCAGCCATGGCGCAGGCACCGCAGTGGACGGTCACACTGACGCCGACACTCTCGCCGCTGCCGGTGGGCATGTGCGGCGCCGTTCATCTCACCTTGTTGGACCCGGTGACTCACGATGTGCCGCGCAACCCGCAGGGTTACCGCGTCACGATGGCGGATTTCGACCTCACCGTGACCGGCGCGTCGGCGGCCGGCCATCATATCGACGCGATGCATTTCGAAGCCTGCGGATGCCAGGGTGGAGCCGGCGGATCTACCGCAACCATAACCGCTCGATACCCGGCGCAGTCGGTGCCGGCCGCGGCCCGTGTGCCGGGAGTGTCGCTACTGCGAACTGCGAACGTCGCGCTCGGCCCGCCCAAAGGCACCAGCAATCCGCCCGCCTGCGTGCTCCTCGCGTCGACGGGCGGCGCGACGACCCCCGCCGTGTCCGGACCGTCGGCGAGTTCGGCCCCGATTGCGCTGGACACTCCCGCACCACGCACACCCGGAGCCAGGGTGCCGCCACGCGCTGCCGACCTCTCCGCAGCCGCACCCGTTGCCCCGACACCCTCGATCGTGCCGGTCAATCCAGCGAACGCCTATACGCTCGTTGACTCACCTGACGTGACGCTGATTTGGGAACCTGTGCGTGAGGCTGCGTTTTACGTGGTGTTTGGACCGGGCTTCGCACCCGGGGGACAGCGGGTGGAGAACGTGGTCGGCTCGGTCCTTGGTGCGCCCAGCGTCGTAATGACTGTTAACAATATCGCACCGGGTGAACACGAATGGCTGGTAGCTAGTTATTACGCGGGCAATGTGTCGACTCCCGCTGCCGAGTTCACCAAGGCCTATGGGAACGTGCTGCCACCAGCAGCGCCAGCACCCGCACCTGAATCAGCACCCACGAGTACACCGGCTCCGGCTGCAACTCCGGCCCCCGCATCCGGGAGGTATCTCGTCACGATTACCGGGGTGCGCGCCTATCAGGCCTCGATGGACGACATGCTGTCGCGCGATGGAACGGGTGACGAAATTTATGCTGCGGCCTACATCCGCAGCTATGACCGCAAGACCGGTCGTCTGGAAAACGACTTCTCTATCAAGACCGAGCCGCAGGGCGACACCTTCCACTTCACCGGCCAACGCATTCAGGCGGGCACCAAAACGCCCACTGGAGGCATCCAGGACGGCGACATGATTCCCGGGCCCGCGTTGATTGCGATGCGCAGCGGACCCTCGCGAAACATGACGTTCCCGATGCATGTTTGGGAAGGCGCATTGACCGACGGCGCCGAAGCGCTCGTGATCTCGCCCAGTCTCTGGGAGCAGGACGTTGGTGATGGCTTTTACAGGCAGTGGAGGGAGTATCAGGCGAGCCTGAACATCACGCTGTTCTCAAAGCAAGGCGTGCAGGATCAGATCTCGCAGCAAGCATTCGGCGCCGTGATCTTCGGGATGTCCGGCAATGACACCAATACCGCTGGAATGTCGCATGGTAAGTTGGTGGTCGATACGTTGCTCATGATGTTCGGCGGCGCCGTGCCCATTCTCAGCCTGACGACCACGACCGCAGACCGGCCAATTGGGATTCAGCAGAATGGCCGAGACACGAGCGTGTTGCCCAACCACACAATCGTCCTCACGCGTGAGATCATCGAAAAAGCGCTGGCGAGTCCTGCGCTAGGACCCATTCCCTCGCCAGTGGCCAACACGCCCAGCGGCTCAGGATTCGGCACCGTTGCGGCAATCGCGCGCGTCGGTGTCATCGCACCGAAGCCGGGAATTATCGTGGTCGACTTCCAGGACAGTGGTATGTTTGGAACCGCTGGACTTCCCGAGCGACCGGCTATCTATCAGATGTACATACAGGTCGAACGCGTGCCGTGAGCTTTCACGCCTCCACACGATCTAAAAAGTACGAACAGCCACCCCCATCGCGGGTACCAGCAGCAACGCCGGCTCAGCTGCCGAAAGTTGCCTCGTACCGAGCAAAACAACGCGCCTTCAGTACCAATGGCGTTACTCGAGATTCAGTCGCATAGCTAACAACCTGAATCGCACGCCCTTGCACGCGTAGGCGTAAGCGTAAGCGTTCACGATGAATGCCTTAATCAAGCCAGAACGCGAAGCCGCTTCAACGCGATTGAACATTTGACAAGACTCGCGCCCTCACGCTCGACGAACTGCGCCGCTATGCCGTTGCGCGCTCGCTGTTCACCCCGACGACTTTGCTCCACGCCATCCGTAAGCTGGGTTTCGTGCAGGCTGATCCGATCCGCGCCCCCGCGCGCTCAAGACCTGACCTTGCGCCACCGCGTCAAGGACGATCGCGCCGGCGATCTGGAACGGCGCGACGCCGCTCTCGCCATCGAAGAAGACTTCTGCGGACAGTACTTTCAAACGACCTACTCTGCACCTGCCCTGCCGGCTGCGGTTTCTCAGGCAGCAAGCGATCATCATCTTGACTCAGGAGCGCATCAGATCAGCCGCGCCTGGGTCGGCGGTGCCCGTGCGCCGAGCGGCGGCTCGGGTTGATGGTGTGGAGCTGCCCCGCTTCCGTGGACAGTTTAGTGTCTTAGTCCTGTGATTTTTTCTTCATGCTGCCCTGCTGATCTTACCCGACAGTGAACCTGCCGCCGCAGGCGGCAGAAGCTCTGCCATTCTCGCTCTGGCTTGGTGATGCGTCCGTTCGTAGTTGACCGGCGATCGGTAGCCGAGACCAGAGTGACGACGATGCGGGTTGTACCAGCCTTCGATCCACTCGAACACGG
>JBBQWY010000072.1:0-8479 GCA_038210215.1 Steroidobacterales bacterium | reverse complement strand
GCTGCCGCGTCACAAGGGCCTGCATACCCACCGCAAGGTCCTGCAAGCCGGTGATTCCCAGCATGGTGCGACCGTGCATTTCGTGACGCCCGAACTGGACGGCGGACCGGCCATCCTGCAGGCGCGCCTTGCCGTGGCGCCACAGGAGGACGAGGCGCAGCTTTCAGCACGGGTTCAGGCCTGCGAGCACATCATCTATCCGCGCGTCGTCGGCTGGCTGTCGCGCGACCAATTGTGCCTTCGGGACGGAATGCCCGAGCTCAACGGCGAACGAATGCACCAGCCGCTGGTAGAGGATTTCTAGACTTCAATGATGCTGCAGTTTCTCAAGTCCGCCGCCGCGCTCGCCGCGCTTTCGCTGCTGCTGCCGCTTGCCACGGCGCAGGCGCCAGCGCCGCAGGCTTTCGCGGCCACCTATTCGGTCGAGTGGCGGGGGCTGAAGGCGGCCACCAGCACCTTGCAGCTGCAGCAGACGGGTCCGGGCCAGTTCACGTATGCGTCGCGCAACCATGCGCGCGGGCTGTTCAGCATTGCGTTTCCCGACGAAGTCGCGCAGACCAGCGAGCTGCGCATCGACGCTGCGGGTGTTCGGCCGATGCGCTTTCGCGGCGATGACGGCTCGGACAGCAGCAAACGCGATGTGACACTCGATTTCGACTGGCAGCGTAATCGCGTCACCGGCATGGCCGAGGACAAGCCCGTCGATCTGAAACTCCCGGCCGGCACACAGGATCCGATGTCGATCCAGATCGCTTTGATGGTTGCGCTGGCCGCCGGCGAACAACCGAAGTCATTCTGGATGGTCGACAAGGACCAGCTGAAGGAATATCTCTACGAGCGCGAAGCCGATGTGCGCATCAAAACGGCAGCGGGGGACTTCGACACCCAGGTCTGGGCCAGCCGACGCCCGAACTCGAATCGCGTCACGCGCGTCTGGTATGCGCCGAGTCTCGGTTTCGTGCCGGTCGAGGCCGAACGCACCCGTGATGGCAAGATCGAATGGCGAATGCGCCTCAGGTCTTTGGCAAAGTAACGCCGACCTGTCCCTGATACTTGCCGCCGCGATCGCGGTAGGAGGTGCCGCAGACCTCGTCGCTCTCGAAGAACAGCATTTGCGCGACGCCCTCGTGGGCATAGACCTTCGCTGGCAGCGGCGTGGTGTTCGAAAACTCCAGCGTCACGTGTCCCTCCCACTCCGGTTCAAGCGGCGTGACGTTGACGATGATGCCGCAGCGCGCATAGGTCGACTTGCCGAGGCAAACCGTCAGCACGCTGCGCGGAATCCGAAAGTACTCGACCGTCCGCGCCAGCGCGAACGAGTTCGGCGGAATCAGGCAAACGTCGGCATGCACGTCGACGAAGTTCTTTTCATCGAACTGCTTCGGATCGACGATGGTCGAGTTGATGTTCGTGAAGATCTTGAACTCGCTCGCGCAGCGTACGTCATAGCCGTAGCTCGAGGTGCCGTATGAAACGATGCGCCGACCGTCAGCCGTACGGACCTGCTCGGGCGCAAACGGTTCGATCATCCCGTGCTCGGCTGCCATCCGGCGTATCCAGTGGTCCGACTTGATGCTCATGTGTCCTCAACGACTATTTTCGGAAAGACCTTGCTGCGGTCCCGGCTGCGGCGCGCGAGTTCCGCTGCCGTGCGGCGTGCAAGGTCGAAATAGGCTTCTGCCCGGGTGCTGGCAGGCTCGGCAACGACCGTAGGGGTGCCGCCATCGGCGTGCTCGCGAATCAGCGCATCGAGTGGCAACTGCCCGAGCAGCTCTGTGCCGTACTGGGCGGCCATCCTTGCGCCTCCGCCACTGCCGAAAATCGCCTCGGCGTGGCCGCAGTTCGAACAGACGTGGGTGCTCATGTTCTCGACGATGCCGAGCACCGCGACATTGACCTTCTCGAACATCTTCAAGCCCTTGCGGGCATCGGCCAACGCGATGTCCTGGGGAGTCGTGACGATGACTGCACCGGCAACCGGCACGCGTTGCGACAGGGTCAGCTGGATGTCGCCCGTTCCCGGCGGCATGTCCACGACGAGATAGTCGAGGTCGCCCCAGTCGGTCTCGGTCAGCAGCTGGTTCAGCGCCGACGTGACCATGGGTCCACGCCAGACCATCGGCTGCTCTGTATCGACGAGAAAGCCAATCGACATCGCCACCACGCCATGCGCCTGCAGCGGAATCAGCCGCTTGCCGTCACGGGTGCCCGGCTTCTGGCCCGCGAGCCCGAGCATGATCGGCTGACTCGGGCCATAAATATCGGCGTCCAGCATGCCGACCCTGGCCCCTTGTGCGGCCCAGGCGAGCGCCAGATTGACCGCGACCGTCGACTTGCCAACACCGCCCTTGCCGGAAGCAACGGCGACGACGTTCTTGATGGTCGGGAGCGGCGTCAGGCCCCGCTGCACGCTGTGCGCGATCAGCCGTGAACGCAACTTGAGATCAATCCCGACATCGACGCCGGCACTGGCCAGATGCGCCTGCAAGGCCTGTCGGAGCGACGACTCATAGCCGCCAGTGGGATAGCCGAGGGCAATCTCGATCTGCACTCGAGATCCGCTTACGGTGACCGATTCGATGGCAGCGGCTTCGCCCAGCGACTGGCGCAGATACGGGTCGACAAACTCGCGCAAAAGCCCGTCGATCCGGGCGATCTCGGCTGCATTCATGGAGAAAAGTCACGGGGTTGCGCAGGACCACGCAGTCTACCGGAAACTGGCATAATTTTCGGATGGGCTTCTTCTCGAACCTTAAAGCTGATCGCATCATCACCGAGGTGCGCGAGACAGCTGATGCCTCAAGCCCGGCGACCCAGAAGGCGGTCGCGAAACTGCGCAGCATTGGCGATGACGCGATCCGGCCGATCGTGGCTGCACTGCCCGACGCCGACAGGAACGCCACGCTGGCGCTCGTCGAGGCTCTGGCCCATATCGTCAACCAGAAGAACTTCCCGCTCTACGTGCAGTGGATGATCGAAGGCAGCCCGAAAGTCGTTGCAGGGATCAAGTGGGCCCTGTCATCGAGCCGCGCGTATCCGCCGCATATGCTGCTCGATGCGCTCGCCAAACCAGACGTCCCCAAGGCTGCGATCCTCGACACGATCGTCGCGCAGAAAGACCGCTTCACCGTGCGCGATCTGCTGACGGCCGCGCATGCGCAGCAGCCCAACGAAAAAGTCGCGCTGTTCCGGGTCATCAATGACATCGCCGATGCCAGCGCCATCCCCGAACTCATTGGGCGCCTCCAGAGCAAGGATCAGATTGCGCGCATCCACATGATCAACACGCTGAGCAAGTTCAACGTGGCGGAGGTTCGCGAAGCGCTGCAGGGGCAACTCAAGGACCCCAGCAAGTTGATCCGGGCTGCCTCGCTGGCGGCGCTTGGCAAGATGGATGGCCCGATCGACATCAGCCAGGTTGTGCCACTGTTGCGCGACATCGAACTCGACGTGCAGTCGAAAGCGATCGATGTGGTCATCAAGGCGCGCGACCCGGAGACGATCAAGTACCTGATCGAGATCCTCAAGGATGCCGAAGAGAGCCCTCGGCGCGCCGCAGTCGAGGTGCTCAACGAGATCGGCGACGCGCACTCGGTCAAGTCGCTGCTCGCCGCACTGGCGGACAGCGATTGGTGGGTACGCAGCCGGGCCGCCGATGCGCTCGGCAAGATCGGCGGCCCGAGGGTCGTCGATGCCGTGCTGCAACTGATCAAGGACAAGAACGAGGACATCCGCCGCGCCGCGATCGAGATCCTCAATCAGACCAAGGACGAGCGCGCCATTGACCGGTTGATCGAAGCGACGCATGACAAGGACTGGTGGGTCAGTGAGCGCGCCGTGGATGCGCTGGCCGAAATTGGCAGCAAGCGCGCCCTGCCGCGGCTGCTCGAGATGCTCAGCAAGGGCTCGAACAAGGCGAAACCAATTGTGGTCCGGGCGCTGGGAAAACTAGGGGACCGCGAAACCGTCGATCCGATTCTGGTCGTCATGCAGGCTTCGGGCGAGAAGGAGGTGCAGGTCGAAGCCGTGCATGCGTTGGCGCGCCTGGCCGACGATCAGCAATTCGAGCAGATCCAGGTGCAACTCGAGTCGCAGGCTGGCGCCGCCGAACCCACCATCGCCCGCGCAGCGACCTCGGCCCTGGAAGAACTGCGCAAGCGCTTCGCGACCGGCGAAATCGAACTGCCGGACCAGAGCGGGAGCCTGCCGGGCGCCGGCACTCGGTCCGGGCCACGCACCCGCGATACCGCTTCGAATCCGCGACTGATCAAGCCTGCGGGCAGCCCCCCGCCACCCCAGGCAACGGCTACGATTGCTCCGCGCCTCGATATCTCTACGTTGAAGCCTGGCGAATTGATCGAGGGCCGTTACCGCTACATCGAGAAGATTGGCAAGGGCGCATTCGGCACCGTGCTGCTGATGGAAGACACCGTCGTCGACGATCAACTGATCCTGAAGTTCCTGAATCCGAACGTCTCGCAAGACGAGGAGATGATGAAACGCTTCGTGCACGAGCTGCGCTACTCGCGCAAGATCACGCATCAGAATGTCATTCGCATCTACGATTTCCTGTACATCCAGGGAAACTATGCGATCTCGATGGAGTACTTCCGCTCGCACACGCTGGGCGCCGAGATCGTCGACGAGAAACCCGTGGCGCTGCAGCGTGCGCTCGGATTTGGAATGGATCTTTGCACCGGCATGATCGTCGCGCACCAGGCCGGGATCGTGCATCGCGACCTGAAGCCTGCCAACGTGCTGATCAACGAAGAGGGGCTGCTGAAAATCGTCGATTTCGGCGTCGCCGCGGCCCAGCAACAAGGCGACACACAGCTGACCAAGACCGGCTACGTGATCGGCTCGCCGAAGTACATGGCACCGGAACAGATCCTCGGCAAGAAAGTCGACCAGCGCGCCGACATCTACGCAACCGGCGTCATCCTTTACGAAATGCTGGGCGGCGTACCGCCCTACTCGCGCGGCGATCACATGGCCGTGATGTACCAGCACGTGCAGGGCAAGGCGCGACCGCTGCAGGAGGTCAATCCGGGCCTCCCTGCAGGCCTCGGCGAGACGATCATGAAGGCCATGGCGGTCGACAAGACGCAGCGCTTCCAGACAATGGAAGAACTGCGCAACGCGTTGCAGAAGTTCCGCGCCGCCTGATCCGACATTAAGCTAGGGTTGTCGGTCCTGGCTTAGACGAGGTTCCCCCACGATGGCGCGCATCGACGCCTTCCTGAAACTAGGTACGCAGCAGGGCTGCTCGGACGTGCATCTGGCTGTCGGCGTTCCGCCGATGTTGCGGATGAATGGCGACCTGATGCCGATCAAGTTCCGCGAGCTGCGCGATACCGAGCTCGAGGGATACCTGATGGAGATCCTGAACAAGAAGCAGTCGGACCAGTTCGAAAGCGGGCATGACGTCGATTTCTCCTACGTCAGCAACGATGGCGGGCGCTTCCGGGTCAATATCTTCCGCAAGGAAACCGGCATCGGCGCGACCTTCCGCGCCATTCCGATGGCGATCCCCTCGATCGACTCGCTGAACCTGCCGCCTATCGTGCGCAAGCTCTGTGACTACCACCAGGGCATGGTGCTCGTGACCGGGTCAACAGGTACCGGCAAGTCCACGACGCTGGCGGCAATGATCGACCTGCTGAACTCGACCCGCAAACTCAATATCATCAGCCTCGAGGATCCGATCGAGTTCGTCCACACCAGCAAGCAGAGCCAGGTCATCCAGCGCGAACTGCATACGCACGTGCCCAGCTTCGCCGAGGGCGTGCGGGCTGCGATGCGCGAGGACCCGGACGTGATCCTGGTCGGTGAGCTGCGCGATGCCGAGACCATTTCGATGGCAATGACGGCAGCTGAAACCGGCCACCTCGTGCTCGGCACGCTGCACACGACCAGCGCAACCAAGACCATCGACCGCGTCATCGATGCATTGCCGGTCGAGCAGCGTGAGCAGACCAAGAGCTTCCTGTCATCGAGCCTGATTGCCGTGCTGACCCAGGTTCTGGTCAAGGGTGCCGACAGCCGCAGCCGGCGGGCGGTGCTCGAAGTCATGGTCATGACCCGCGCAATCGCCAAGTTGATCCAGAACGACCAGACGTTCCAGATTCCGAGCCAGCTGCAGACGGGCCGGGATCTCGGCTCGCAGCTGCTCGACCAGGCATTGCTGGCCGGCCTGACGAATCGCGAACTCGATCCGGACGATGCGGTCAGCTACGCGTCTGAGAAGCGCCTCTTCCAGCGTTACATCACCGACACTTCGCTGTTGCCGAAGACTGACGTGCCGGCGTAGGGCCGCTTGCATGCCGCGCATTGACGAATACCTGACGCTCGCGCTCGAACAGCGCGCCTCGGACCTGCACTTCATCGCCGGCCAGCCGGCCCGGCTGCGACAGTACGGCGACCTGAATCCCATCACCGAGGATCCACTCGGCGCCGACTTCGTCCGCGAAACCCTGCTGGAGATCATGCCCAGGCCTGCCCAGAAGCGGCTCGAGACGCATGACGGCGCGGACTTCGCCTACACGATGGGGGACAGGGGCCGCTTTCGGGTCAACGTCATGCGCCAGCTGAACGGCATCGGTGCCGTGATGCGGGCCATCCCCTCCAAGGCGATGACAATGGAAGAGCTCGCGCTTCCCGATGCGATCCGCCAGCTCGCCCGCGCCGCCAACGGGCTGATCTTGGTCACCGGCAAGACCGGTTCTGGCAAGTCGACGACGCTTGCGGCAATCATCGACGACATCAACCGGCGCCTGAAGGGGCATATCCTGACGATCGAGGATCCGATCGAATTCGTGCACCCGCGCAAGAACTGCCTGATCAGCCAGCGTGAGATCGGCGTGCACAGCCAAAGCTTTGCGCACGCCCTGCACTCGGCCCTGCGCGAAGATCCGGACGTGATCCTGGTCGGTGAGCTGCGCGACTATGAAACCATGAGCATCGCCGTGACGGCCGCCGAAATGGGCATCCTGGTCATGGGCACGCTGCATACCAACGGCGCGGGCGCGACTGTCGACCGCATCGTCAACGTATTCCCCGCGGACAAGCAGTCGCACGTGCGCACAATGCTGTCGACTTCGCTGCGCGGCGTGGTTTCGCAGCAGCTCCTCGCCCGCCAGGATGGATCGGGGCGGGTCGCGGCGCTCGAGATCCTGATCAATACCCCGGCCGTTGCCAATCTGGTGCGCCAGGGCAAGATCGACCAGCTCGAAACCACGATGCAGTCTGGAGCCCAGTTCGGCATGCGCACGATGGACAATGCCATCCAGACCCTGCTGGATGCAAAGCTCGTATCGGGCCGCGAGGCCTACAAGAAGGCCATCAACAAGGCCAAGTTCGAGCCGGTCCGCGACCAGACATGAGCCGCCGGATCCTCGTTACCAGCGCCCTGCCCTACGCCAACGGACCCCTGCATCTCGGGCACATCGTCGAAGCGGTGCAGACGGATATCTGGGTGCGCTTCCAGCGGATGCAGGGTCACGACTGCCTATATGTCTGTGCCGAAGATGCGCATGGCACGCCGATCATGATCAAGGCGCAGAACGAAGGCATCACGTCCGAGCAGCTGATCACGCGAGTCGCCGCGCTGCACCGCGCCGACTACGAAGGTTTCCTGATCGGCCACGATCAGTTCCACACCACGCACAGCGAGGAGACGCGCGGATTCGTCAACTCGATGTACGCGACGCTGCGTGATCGCGGCTACATCACCCGCCGTTCGGTGCGCCAGGCGTTCGATGAATCCGCCGGCATGTTCCTGCCGGACCGTTACGTCCGCGGCACCTGCCCGCGCTGCGGCGCCGCCGACCAGTACGGCGACAGCTGCGAAGTCTGCGGCGCAACCTACACTCCAGCTGATCTCAAGGATCCGGTCTCGACAGTCAGCGGCACCCAGCCCATCTGGCGCGACTCCGAGCACCTGTTTTTCGCGCTCGGTCAGTTCGAGCCAATGCTGCGCGAATGGGTGGCCAGCGGCACGCTGCAGCAATCCGTGCGGGCGAAACTGGCCGAGTGGTTCGAGGCGGGCCTGCAGGACTGGGACATCTCGCGCGACGCCCCGTACTTCGGCTTCGAGGTACCTGACGCGCCAGGCAAGTACTTCTACGTCTGGTTTGATGCGCCGATCGGCTACCTCGGCAGTCTGCGCGCGCTCTGCGAGCGCCGCGGCCTCGCGATTGACGACTACCTGAAACCCGATGCGACCACCGAGCTGTATCACTTCATCGGCAAGGACATCAGCTACTTCCATACGCTGTTCTGGCCCGCGGTGCTGCATGGCGCGGGTTACCGACGCCCGAGTGCTGTCTACGTTCACGGGTTCCTGACGGTCGACGGCCAGAAGATGTCGAAGTCGCGCGGCACGTTCGTGACGGCGCGGCGCTACCTCGAGCGGTTGCCGGCTGAAATGCTGCGCTACTACTTTGCCGCCAAGCTCGGGCCCGACGTCGATGACCTCGAT
>JBBQWY010000071.1:0-8924 GCA_038210215.1 Steroidobacterales bacterium | reverse complement strand
CCGTCCAACGGCCGCTGTCGGACTCGTAGCCCGCCTGTACCTGGTAAAGCCAGCGCCGCGGAACATAGGCGGCCGCTGGCGTGTTGGCAGACTGCACCCAGTGCGTGCCGGTGAACGCCGCGTCGCCGCCGACGTACATTTTGCCGCCGGCAACATCGCGCAGGAAGGTATACGTTGCACCGACGTTGCCGGTGATGTCGGGCGCGCGCACCGGCTGAGTGTTGGTCGTCACCTGCGCCTGTGGTTGCGGCGTGATGGCAGTGTATTCCGCATCCATGAGACCCAGACTCGCGTACAGGTTCAGGTCATCGGTCGCCAGCCAGTTCCACTCGATCTCGACGCCGCGGAAGCGCGCCTCCCCTGAGTTCTGAGTCAGGAACACCAGCGGCGTGCCGGGACCGCCGGGCTGCACGCTCGACACCAACTGCAGGTCCGTGGCCTCGGCCCAGAAAGCAGTGGCGTTCAATCGCATGGTGTTACCGAGCAGCTCGGACTTGAACCCGCCCTCGTAGGACCAGACGAACTCCGGACCGAAGGGCAGGTAGTTCAACGCAGCGTGCGTACCACCGCCACGGCCGTTCCAGCCGCCCGACTTGAAGCCCTTGGTGGCCGACGCGTACCACAGCCAGTCCGGGCTCGAACGATACTCGGCGCCGAACTTGGGCGTGATCTCCGAGATGCTCTGCTTGACGGGCGTACCCCCCGCGATCAGCTCCGCGGTGGAGATGTTGAACACGGCGCCCCGATCGCTGCGGCTCACGAAGCCGATGTCCTTGCGCTCTTCCGTATAACGCGCGCCGGCAGTCAGCGTCACGGCATCCGTAACGTTGTAGTCGAACTGCGCGTACACCGCTGTGCTCTCGGTGGAGTTGCGCATCAACCTGTCGATGAGGAGCGTCGAGCCTGAGATGTCTTGGAAGTCGGTGCGGTTGTTCTCGTCGATGTAGAAAACGCCCGCGGTGTACCGCAGGACATCAGAGAACAGGGTGCCGGTCGCCTTGACCTCCTGGGTAAACTGGTCCGTCTTCTGGTCGTTAGAGATCGCGAAGCCGGAAGCCATGGGCACGCCCAGCGGCACGAAATCGATGATGTATTCCCAGTTCTCCTCCCGGTAGCCGGTGATGAAGTTCAGGTCGACGCCGCCGATCTCTACGGTGAGATTGGAGGCGAACATCAGCGTATCGGTAGCGGAGCCAAGTCCCTCACCGCGCCGCGCCTGGTCAAGCAGGGAACCGGATCCTGCGCGCTGGGTGAAGCCCGTGCGGTTGACCCGATTGTCCGCGCCGAACCGGCAGCTCGCGTCCGGCGCCGTCTGCCCCGGGGCCGGATTGCAGATGCGGATCAGGTTGAGCTGGCTGTTGTAGACATACTCAAAAGCAGTGTCCCAGGTGACGGCATCGGTCGGAAGCGCACGGAGCGCGATGCGGGCACCGTAACCCTCCACGTCGTTGTTACGCTCCCCGGTGACTGTGCTGCGCACGAAGCCGTCGGCCTCCTGGTAGAAGCCGGAGAACTTCGTGAGAAAGCGGTCGCTGACCGGCAGGTCAAGCGACGCGCGCGCCTGGCGTGCGTTGAAGGCACCTAAGCCGAGCTCCGCCTCTGCGCCGAACTCAGCTGATGGCTTGCGCGTGATGACGTTGATCGCACCGCCGGTCGTGTTCCGGCCGAACAGCGTGCCCTGCGGGCCGCGCAGGACCTCGATGCGCTCGACGTCGAACAGCGCATAGTTGTTGGCGCTCTGGCGGCTGATGTACACGTCGTCGACATAGGTGCCGACCGGCGGATCAAACGTGGCAACCGACTCGGTGTTGCCCAGGCCGCGCAAGAAGTACGCGTTGGAGTTGCCCGGACCGGTGTTGTTGTGTCCGACAAGGTTAGGCACGACGCGAGCCAGGTCAAGTGCCTCGACTACCTGGCGCCGCTCGAGCTCAGCGGCGCTGAAGGCACTGACCGCGATCGGGATATCTTGCACGCTCTGCTCACGGCGCTGTGCGGTCACGATGACCTCGTCGAGCACGGCCGACGATGCAGCCTGCGACCCACTGCCCTGCTGCTGCGCCATTGCCAAAGGAATCAAGCCCAAGCCCGCGAGGAACAGCCCCCTCGCACAATTACGTCCCACCTGTTTCATCAGCTCAGACTCCTTGTTTACGTACGAATCATCTTCTCGCATGCTCCGGTAGTCTAGCCAAAGGGATCTTTGTCCGCCAACCATTCGCGCCGCGCGATCAAAGCCGTAACCATTGAGAATTCAGTGCTCGACGCAGCATCCGAATCGATGCCACCACTCGCTACAACGCATCGAACGACAACTGCGTTGCTAAAGCCACCTTCTGACCCGGCCTGAGTAGTCTTCGAACTGCGCGCCAAACGCCGCTCGCAGCGCGCGCTCCTCCGGCTGAATCTGAAACCGCGTGATGTACAGCATGAACACGAGCGGCCCCACGAGCGCGACGCTTGAGCCCAGATAAGCGCCCCACGCCAGCAGGAACAGCACCATTCCGACGTACATCGGGTTGCGGGTAAAGCGGTAGATGCCACCGGTGACCAGCGCCGATGCGCTTTCGGGCTTGAGCGGATTCACGGTGGTCTGCGCGCGCCGAAAGGCGAGGATCCCCGCGACGTCAAAGCCAATGCCCGCGGCAATGAGTACGAACACCACCGCGAACCTGACCGCGATGGGCCATGCGAACTGTGGCCCGAACGAAGCCACGCCCCACATCGCGGCGCCCACCAGCGCGCCCACGACCGGCGGCGGAATCTTGTGATCGAGCCATGTCATTGTGGTCCTGACATGCCCTCATCGATGGCGTGGTAGATCTTGTTGCTGCAGGCGTTGGTGCCGATGCAGCCCGCCGTCAGCCGTCCGAGGCCGCGGCGCGACACCGTGCCGAACGTGCCCTGGTCTTCGTAGAGCTTGGCGTTGTCGGGCGCGCCGGGTCGCAGATTCCGCAGCACCGCGTTGCGGATGATCGTGTACGGGATGCCGCTATCGATGACCGCCTGTTCACCCTCGCCCTTGGCGCGGAACAACGCCGCCATCGACCCGAAGCGGTTCTGCGGGTACACCTTGCGGCTCTCTCCAACGCCGACCGAGCTGTGCAGGATCAGCTGTTTGACGCCGGTGGCTGTGGCCCATTTGCTGATCAGCCGGCCGCTGATCGAGAAGAACTCGATGTCGGCTTCGCTGCGGCCGAGCGCATCGACCACTGCATCGAAGCGCTGCGACTGCAGCGCGCGCTGCACATCGGCTTCGACCAACACATCGCCCTCTATATAAGTGACCGGCATTCCCGCGAGGCGGCGGCGATCCGAGGTCGGCCGGACAAACACCGTCACATTGCGACCGTCGGCAATCAGATCACGAACCACTTCAGAGCCGAGACCACCCGAACCGCCGAACACCAGCACGCGCAGCGGCGGGTCAGCGGCCTGCACAGCTGCGGCGCCCGCCAGCAGCGGCAACAGCATCGCTGCCGCGATTGCGGCACGTCTGGCCAACGAATGCGAATTCCATTTCATCAGTCTCTCCTTGGTTTGCGCTGCGGTTTCGCAGCGGCTGCACGCAGCGCGGCTTCAAACGAACGACGCGCCCAGATCGTCGCTTCCTCCGGGTCGTCGAAGATCTCTGCCGGCGCCGCGTAGTAGGACATCGCCATCAGCTTGTCGCCCTTGCCGTATTGAAACGGGCCGAGACCCCGTGCCGTGAAATGCTCGCGGTTCTGATCGTCCGCCTTCAGGAACAGCGTGTCATCGGCGACGAGCCCGAACATGCGCCCATCATGATAAACGCCATGGCCGCCGAACATCCGCCGCAATGTCACCTGGCCAAACGACTCGAACAGTTCAGGCAGATAGTCGGTGAAGCCGGACACTCCTACGACCTGAACGCGGCACCCAACACCTGTGCCCAGATCTCACACTCGGTGAGACCGTTGCGGCGCCCGTCCTGGATCAGCTTGTCCTGCATCGCGATCTGCTGCTGAAGCTTGTCCTTGTCGCGCGGATTGGTGGCGACGATCTCCCGGAGACTCTTCTGCGACTCCGCGATCGCAAGCGTGCACTGCTTTTGATCAGCGGACTCCGCGGCCACTGCAAAGGGCGTCGTCAGCGACAACGCCATCAGCCCGAACACTTGAACACTACGCTTGAGCACGGGCCACTCCCTTGACTTGACTGATGACATCGCCCGCCCGGATCACCGCCGGCTGCAGAATCCGCGCACGCAAACCGGCGCGATGCACCATGCCCTTGACCACGGGGGGATCCACGAGCTTGGCAAGCTACGCGCAAGGCTCGCACAGCCGAACGCCTTGCGTCACCACATTGCGGCGAAACGTGCCCGCGCCCTGATGATAGCGATCGCCCCTGATGCCCTTGCCACGCTCAAGCTCGGTTTCGGTTATGGGCCCAAGCACTGCGGACATCAAGCCATCTCCCCTCGTCGGCTGATTCTGGCATGTGCAGCCGCCAGTAGTGAGATCGAGTAAACCTTATGGAACGCGAGCAGTGCACTGTCGCGAGATCCGGCCACCACCGCGGAACCAAAATACAAGCGAGTCGTTGCGACCGCCACACCAGTCGAAACGGGTTCGACCATCAACCACGAGCGTGTTCGGCCCGTGAAGTCCGCCAGCAGCAATTGATCCGGCGCGCGAGCTTCGACGCTCCAAGCCGCAAAAGTGTCGCTCGTGCCGGCCGCCAGCGCGACGGCATCGGCATCCGTTGAAGGCTTGGATGCCAGCAGTCTCAGAATCAGGCGCTCGATCCGAAACAGTGGCGTCGTGTAGAACACCGTGACGAACTCAGCATGCGAGATCCTTCGCCCGATCTCGCACGCGAAACAATCGGTGAAGCTGCCGTCCCGCTGGTAGCGCGCTAGCAAGGCGTTCGAGGGCAGCGGACACTTTTGTATGAGCGGCATCGGTGAGGTCAGAGTGCCACGAGCTGTCCGCGCCAGGCACTTTCCACACTCTCGGCAACGACGAGGCAACTCTGCGTGCCGCGCGCCTGCGCCACGGGCTTGCCGTCCGGTCCCCAGATCGCGCTGTCTCCGACCGAGACCAAAGTTCCAACCGAGGCGGCATGATTCGCCATCACGACCAGCCACTGATGTTGCAAAGCGAAGGCCGCCAGACGCGGTGCGTCCGCCGGATACCAGGCGGCATTCAGGAAAACCCCGGCTGCGTAGACGGTCGCGCCCTTGTTGGCATAGAGCTGTGCATGCGAGGCCTGTGAAGAATCTGCGCAGATCGCAGTGCCAATTACGTGCCCACTCGCTGCGAAGACAAGCGGCGCCGCACCGGGCGCAAAGAACTCGTGCTCCTGGGCACCGAGATGCATCTTGGCGTAGGTGCTGATCGCACCGCTCGCTTCGAAAAGCACCACCCCCAGGCTCGGCTTCATCGCACCGTTGCTGAGCGGCAGACCGAACAGGATCGACACATTCCGCTGCATCGCGGTCGAACGCAGCGGCTGCAGGCGCGGGTCATTCGGGCTCATCGCCATGCTTTCGGCGAGATCGGGCTCGTAGCCGGTCAAGGAGAGCTCAGGGAACACCAGCACCGAGATGCCATGGGCGCCCGCCACCGAGATGGCCGCTGCGTGCGCGGCAAGATTGGTGTCGAGGTCGCCGCGCTTTGACGCAACCTGTGCTGCCGCGATCCGGAACTCGGGCATCACGCCTGTCCTCGACCATTGGGCGTGCATTTTTGCACACGGTTCCTTCAAGACACTGATGGATTCTGCTAAAATTCAACGGTGATGACGAGGGCTACTTTCCCTCCCCAACCGACCCGCAATTCGCGGCCACGGTGGTTCCCCCGGCAACCGGGGCCCATGCCCTTACGGCAAACCAGTGCCCAGCCACGCACTGCCCTGCACGAACCCAACCTGCGAATCAGACCAGCGCGTTACGTCGTGCGGGCGATCGATCGAACACTTGCGAAGGAGTCAAGACGTGAAGGACATAGAACTCAATGTTGGATCCGCGGAATCGGCGACCGGACGTTACGCCGTTCTGGTGGCTGACAACTTCCAGTACATGGATTCGGGCCAACACTTCGAGCTCGACACCTATGCCACGCTCGACGAAGCCATCGAGGCGTCGATGGGCGTGGTCACGCACTGGCTCACCGACGAGTGGAAGCCTGGCATGACGGCGGAGCAGCTCTATGGTCAGTATGTGAGTTTTGGCGAGGATCCGTTCATCATTGATGGGCAGCCACCTGACGACCCTGAAGCCGAGATCGTCGCGCTGTTCTCAGCCTGGGAATTCGCCAAGCGTATGGCGCCGGTGATTGTGGCCGTCAAGAGTGCTGCACACAGATGAGCACGCTCGAGCGCGCCATTGCGCTGGCTGCGAGCTTCCATTCCGGCCAGCTCGACAAGGCCGGTGCGCCGTATATCCTGCATTCGCTGCGCGTGATGCTGCGCATGACGACCCCCGACGAGCAGATTGCCGCCGTGCTGCACGACTTGATCGAGGACTGCGGCGTGACGGCTGACGCGCTGCTCGCCGAAGGCTTCGAGCCGCAGGTCGTTGCTGCGATCGTGGCGCTCACGAAGCAGACCCGCAACGGCGTTGAAGAGCCCTACGATGCGTTTAGCGCGAGGGTCGCGTTGCATCCGCTTGCCCGACGCGTGAAGCTCGCTGATCTCGCCGACAATCTCGACTTGTCCAGAATCGGCTCGCCAACCGCGAAGGATCTCGCGCGCAGCGAGAAGTATCGGCGCGCTCAGCAGGTGTTGCTTGCGGCAGGCTAGGATCGAGCCGCGCCAATGCCCGTCCACTGCAACCTGCCGGCGTACCCGGCATTGAACGCTGCCGCGTGTGGGGCGCAGGCCATGGCGTGGCGGTGGCGTTCTGCCGCATGCAGGCCGGCAGCATCTACGGCAAACATCCGCATAAGTCGGGGGACTTCGCGTTTACCGAACCCGGTCAATGGCACCAAGTCACCGCGGTGCGCGACTGCGTCATGCTGCTCAGCGTTGGGCAGCCGAGTTAGCGACGCCAATTCATCTCGGTCAAAGATGCCGGCGCAACGTCACGGCGAGGGCTTCGAGCTCCTGCCGACTGGGCAGCCTCGGAGCATGTGGGTAGATCCGGAGCAACTGATCGTCATCCAGACGCGGATGCACGTGGATGTGCAGATGAGGCACTTCCTGAAATGCTGCCGGGCCGATCGAGCTCCATAGACTGATACCTTGATTCGGGAACGCCGCGGCCACGGCCTTCGTTACGCGCGACACCGTGGCCATCAAGGCGGCGCCTGATTCTGGCTCCAGGTCGCGAATATCATGGCAGTGCGCTCTCGGGATGACCAGCGTGTGGCCCATGTTGAATTGTCGCAAGTCGATGAAGGCCACTGTCAGCTCGTCCTCGTAAACGATACTCGATGGTTCCTGATTCGAAGCGATCGCGCAGAAAGCGCATGGACGAGGGTTCCTCAACCGCGGCTACTCCGTCTTGCCTTGCAGCACCAACTTCAACTTCTTCGAGTCCACAGGCTGTTGCAGCCCGGACATGTTCCTGGCCACCTCTGGGTTCGAGAACATCTCCATGCCTGTCACGCGACCCAGCACCTCGAAGCTCAGCTGAATGGTGGCCGGCCCTTCGAAGCGGATCGCCGTGGTCGCTTTTTCCGTGCAGGCTTCGGTCCGCAGGCCCGTGAACAATGCGCCGATGGTGGCGTTGGACTTCTCCATCTCCGCAGGCGTGACGGAAGCAATCATCGACACCGCGGGGTGCGATGATACCGCGGCGAACATCCAACGCACCGGTGCGAGCGAGGTCAATGCGGACAGCAGCAGTGCGAGACTCAGTGCGCTCATTGCCAAGGACTTCTGGTCAGGAAGATCGAAGTGTAACGAACCCATGTAGGGTTCACTCCTTGATCAAGGCTCGATGCGCCAGAGTTATCATGCGGCTGATGTAATGCAAAAGCGACCAGCCCAAGCATGAAGGCCATCACCTACTCCGAGTATGGGCCGGCCGAGGTCCTTGAGCTCGAGGAGCTCCCGAAGCCCGTACCGCGCGACGATGAAATCCTGATCCGGCTTTGTGCCGCCGAGGCCACCAAGGCCGACTGCGAGATGCGCAGCTTCAGGTACTCGGTCAAGTGGTTCTGGTTGCCGTTGCGGCTGGCACTCGGCGTGCGGCGACCCAGGCAAGGAATCCTCGGCGGCTACTTCGCCGGTGAGGTCGCCGCGCTCGGCCAGAACGTCGCCACTTTCGCCGTCGGCGAGTCGGTGTTGGTCAATGGCGCCGGTGGCAGCATCGGCGCGCATGCGGTGCAGATTGCCAAGGCCATGCAGGCCAAGGTCACGGCGGTCGACAGTGGCATCAAGGAAGCGATGCTGCGTGGTCTTGGCGCCGACGAGTTCGTCGACTATACGAAAGAGCGCTTCACCGCACAGGGCCGAACGTATGACGTCATTTTCGACATGGTGCCGAGCGCTGAACCGCAACGGACGCTACCTGTGTGGGAACCCCCGGCTGTCGGTGATGCTGTGCTCGCTGCTGACGAGCTGGCTGACCGACAAGACCGCCACGTTTGCGTTTGCCGGCGAGACACGCGAGCAACTGCTTGCCCTCAAGGACATGATCGAAGCCGGCGCTATCCGGTCGATCGTCGATCGAGTGCTGCCCATCAGCGAAGCTGCGGCCGCGCATCGTCTGGTCGAGACGGAGCAACGCATCGGGGCGATCGTGCTGGCCATTGGCGGAGACCATCAGTCGCCCACCGCTGCTGCTTGAGCTACGCGCGACAAAGGGTTCACTCGCCATCGCGACGGCTCTTGTGCACCAGGCGCCCGGCGTTCGCTTCCCAGTTGCGGCCGTCGAACGGCACGACGCGCCTCCGCGGCGGTGGGGTGTCGAACGGCTTGACGCCGCAGATACGGCAGAACCGATGCTGCGCCAC
>JBBQWY010000070.1:0-10401 GCA_038210215.1 Steroidobacterales bacterium | reverse complement strand
GCAAATGGCTGACGGCCGGCGTGCTCGAAGCTGGGGTTCACACGGTTCCGGAGGAAGGTACACCACAGGGCGCGACAGTCTCGCCGCTGCTGGGGAACATCTACCTCCATTATGTGATGGACCTCTGGGTGCAGCAGTGGCGGCGACGCCATGCCACCGGGGACATGATCGTGGTCCGCTATGCGGACGACGGCGTGTTCGGCTTTGAACACGAGGCGGATGCCAAACGCTTTCTGCAGGATCTGCGGACCCGCCTTGCGGAGTTCTCGCTTACGTTGCACCCGGACAAGACCAAGCTGATTGAGTTCGGTCGCCATGCGGCGACCCGACGCAAGCGGCGGGGTGATGCGAAGCCGGAGACCTTTACGTTCTTGGGATTCACGATGATCTGCGGACGCGATTCCCGCGGGCGCTTCCTGCTGCATCGGAAGACCCGCCGCGATCGCCTCGCCGCGACGCTCGCCCGCATAAAGGTTGATCTACGTAAGCGAATGCACGATTCCATCCCCGCTCAAGGGGTGTGGCTTCGACAGGTTGTGACGGGCTATTTTGCATACCACGCCGTGCCCACGAACATGCGGGCTATCGCGGCGTTCCGCCACCACGTCAGCCATCTCTGGCGCCGCGCGCTCTCGCGTCGAAGCCAGAAAGGCACTGTGACGTGGGACCGGATGCTCCCGCTCGTCAACGACTGGCTCCCAAAGGCCCGTATCCTCCATCCTTGGCCCAACCAACGCTTCGACGTCAAATACCCGAGGTGGGAGCCGAGTGCGTGAATTACGCTTGCTCGGATCTGTGCGGGGGGTGTGCGGCAACGTGCATTCCTACCGCGAACAGCAGTCGAGGTTACCCAGACAGTTGATCGCTCCCGTCGCCGAGACTGGCCGTTAATGCGCGGGTGTTCGAAGCCACTAACAGCAATCGACGACGGATGAAGTTTAAAAGTCTTGATCGCCTTTCCAGCGGCAAGAATCCGCAGCCATTGATGCTCGCTACAGTTCGACTTCGGCAATCCAGATAAGAGAGAACTGCTTGAAGAGCCGATGTTCCGCGCATCGCTCGCCCGAGATTCTGTGCGCTAAGAATGCAATCGATGGAAGCTGTTGTTGTCGTTCGCGTGGGCGAGGTTGTGCCAAAGATCAGCACCAAAGGGACGTGGTCACGACGAGACGGTGGGAGTCATGAGGACTTTCACCAGGATGCTTTCGTGAAAGACGAAAAGATCACGGCACCGGGGCCACCCGAGTTCGCCGGCTAACACGCTAAACCATTGATCTTTCTGCCTTGAATTTTCAAAATGACACTACGCTTGGCGGGCGGCGGGGTGGCTGCGGGTACGCCTCCGGGTGGATTCGGTCGATGGGTTGAGCGATGTCGTCGCCGGCGGGTCGAGGTTGTCGACGTGCGGCAGAGGCAGGTCCAGCTGAGTAAGCAGGTCGCGCTGGCCGGGGTCGATCACACTGGTCTTGCGATGCGTTTGGCCGGCGACCGTGATGCGGTGATCCTGGATACGACGCAGTGTCTGCAACGCGTGCGTTGGGCTCAGTTTGCTCGCCCCTGCCCGCAGGCGCGCTCGCAAGTGGCGGTGCAGGACCAGCGCCAGGAAACAGATCGCGGCGTGCGCGCGGACGCGTTCGGGCAGCCGGTGATACATCGGCGCGATCTCGATGTCCTGTTTGAGGACGCGAAAGCCGGTCTCGATGTCGGCCAGCGCCTTGTAGCGGGCGACGACGTCGGCCATCGGTGCATCGATTCGGGTGATCAGAATCAATAGCCCATCGAGCGCCTCCGCGCGCGCCTTGGCGGCCTCGTCGATGGTGTAGGCGAACAGGCCGTCGATCATCTGCGTCTTGATGATCCGACTCAGCTGCGATTCTTCGATCAGGCTTTGGATCTGGTGATAGACACCACCATCGCTGAGTGCGCGACCGCGGCTGCGCTCGCCGGCGTCTTGCGCATTGAGCTTGTCGACCTTGACGGCGGCCAGCGCCTCGATCCGCGCGATGGCCGCATCGCGCTTCTCGCGCGTCTGCTGCGCTCGCATCGCGTCGCGGCTGACAATCAGCCGGCGACCTTGGGCATCGCGGGTCTCCTTGAGCGCCGTCTCGTCCGTGGTAAATCCGAGTGCGCAGACGCGCTCGCTGATCTCAACGTAGCGCCGCCCCGGCACCGCCATGATGTAGTCGACACCCGTGGCGTCGGCCTCCATGTGCTCCAGCTGCTCGTGGCTCATCAGCCCGCGATCGGCGACCACCACCACCCGTTGCACCGACAGCTTGGTCTTCACCGCCGCCAGCATCGCCGCCAGGGTGGCCTTCTCGGAGATATTGCCCTTGTGCACGGTGTGCCACAGCGGCAGCCCGCAGGCGCTCTGCACCACGCCGACCACGACCTGCCGCGAGGGGATCGCACGATCCTTGGAGTGACCCACCGCGCGAAGCTCACCGGGCACCATGCCCTCACCCTCGGCGCGCACGGTGGTGAGGTCGTAGAACACCACCGACACATCCTGATCGAGCAGTGGCCGCAGGGCGGCCAGCACCTGCACCTCCATTGCATCGGCGACGTCCTCGAGTGCGTCCATCGCGCGCAGCAGTGCGGAGTGATGCGCGCGCTCGGTGGCAACGCCAGGCACGGTCGCGGTCTCCAGCCAGCGCAGCGTGCCGAGCTTCGAGCCCGGATCACACAGGCGATGAAACACCATCGCCCGCACCCATGGCTCATGTGCCGCACGCCGCGCCCCGAGCGCGCGACGTAAGGCGGCATCCAGACCCAGCGACTTCCACAGCTGCGAGAGCACCCAGGTATCGCCCAGCGAGCGCGCCGAGGCGCACTCGATCACCGGCGGCGCGGATGCGGGCTGAGCAACAACGGACGAAGCGCCTGGCCCGGTGTAGCGCTCCAGTCCACGAACCAAGGTCTGAATCTGGGCGGCGTCGAGTTGATCGATGCGGCCGAAGGAAAACAGCACGCGCTGGCGCACGCCGCCCGCAATGCGATAGCTCTCAACGAGTTGCAGGTACTCGCGTGGACCGGAACGGGTGCGGCGCAGGAACATGTGCGCACTCTAATCCTTTCAACTATTGCTATGCAATATTCAAACTACCTGAACGTGACACTACACGCATTGCCGTGCAAAACCGCTGGAAGCCGCATTTCTACGTGCTATGCCCCCCGGAAATCGTCGAAAAGCGGGGCCGAGGTGACGAACTCGGGGGGCCATGGCGCGTGCACCTGCAGAGTCGCTCGAGCACCACGCGCAACTGTCGCAATCCGGCCCTATACTCGCGCCAGCCGCTTCCGGCTGAATGGGGATTCATCATGCGAGCGATGGGGATTCTGCTGGGAATGTGTTTACTGGCGTGTGCAGGTACCGCGTCCGCAGGAGCGTATTTGCGTGTGGTGTCATGGAACACGCTGCATGCGGGGTGGAGTGGTCAGACGGACTGGAACGGTTACGCCAGGCAGGCATGGTCGCAATTTGGATCAACCGCCTCGGCTGCAAACGGCGTCGACCTGATCTTTGCGCAGGAAGTCATGTACGACACCGCTGCGGCGAGCATGGCGGCCGCACTGAACAGCACGACCGGATACAGCTGGGATTACCGTGTGACACCCGCGATTGGACGCACCAGTTACAAAGAGCGTTATGCCGTGTTCTTCCGCACGGACCGCGTGCAATTGCTCTCGCATTCGGTGTGGACGGACACCGGCGACAAGTTTGAGCGCGAGCCGCAGATCGTCAAAGTGCGCCACGTGCAGACGGGTGCCGACTACACCTTTATCAATTGGCATACGGTGTTCGGCACGACCGCACAACGTCAGGCGGAGGTGGCACAGATTGCCTCGGTGTTCAGTTCAGTTCAGTCGAGCTCGAGCAGCGATCAGGACGTGATCTTGCTCGGCGACCACAACCGCGATGCGACCTCGGCGTGGTGGAGCAATCTGACCAGCGTCTCGCCGGCGGCGAGCTACCGCGTTAATGAGTTGACCAGCATCAATACAAGCTGCGGCTACGCCAGCGCCTACGATCATTTCTGGTTTCAAAGCAGCTATGTGAGCGAGTACTCAACCTCGGGTCGCGACTACATTGGCAACATGTGCGTCTTCCGCGATCTGTCGGACCACGCGCCGATTTACCTGTCGCTCTACTCGAGCGCTGATACCGATTAGTGAAACGCTGGGCGTGGACGATCGGCGCTGCGCTTGCGGGGACGGCGCTGATCGGCTGGTGGGTCTTTGATGAGAATGTGCGCTCACCCGAATTCGAGAGCGCGACGGATGCCACCTTTGCACAAGGCGACGTTGCGTCGCCTCCTTCACCGGAGGGAGCAGCGCCGCTCGTCGTGGCGCAATTCCAAACCTTTTTGCTGCCAGACGGCGATGTGGCCGCGCGCGCCGACAGCGTTCGGATTGGGATGGGTGTCGTATCGCAGGACGATGCCCGATCGTTTACTTCGTGGGTTATGCAAGGCGAGGATGGGGCAGGGCCCGCGAGCTTTGCCGAGCTTGCCGAGATCGTGCGCTGGGTCGACGCCCCGGCTCATCGTGAAGCAGATGGACGTGTGCGCGTCGGACCGATGGACCTGCCTACGGCAGACCGGTATGACCTGCAGGCACGTGGCGAGGACGCACTGCATTTTTACGCGGTGTCGTTTACGGCGAAAGACATTCCCGAGTCAGTTGCCCCGCTGATAGCGGCCGGCGTGCGTGTCCATCACGCGGCACTAGAAGGTGCTCGCACGCGTGTCTTGTTGCGTCGCACCGAGACCACGGCCAGTGGTCCCGAATGGAATGCGCTGCTCGCGCGCGAAGCGCCTGATCTCTTGGCGGCGTTTGACGACACCTCACGTCCCATCAAGACCGACGAAGTGCTCGCGCCGTTGCCTCCGGGTGATTTAAACGTTGTGTTGGAGGTCAATGGCGTTGAAGCCGACACCCAATCGGTGACACTCGCCGCAGGGCGAGTTGTCGATGTCTACTTTGATGCCGTCGCGCAAGAGGTCAGTCAGGCAGTCGCTGTCGATCTTCATCTCACGTTTGTGGAGACCCATAGCCGCGCGCCCATCGACGCCTTGCTGGTCGACTGGCATGGCGACCGTGGCGATCAGACACAGGTCACCAACAAAGCGGGGCAGGCTAACTTTGCCGACGTCGATAGGCAAAAGAAGCAGCGCTTTAGTTTGACCTTTCCCACATCAAGCGATGCGCTGCCGCGCTGGCCTGAGTACACCGCAATCGAGGTCGATCTGGAGGATGGTGAGGCAGAGGTGTCCAACCGCGACCCTCGCGTTGACCAAGTGATCGAGCTGCCGGCCTTGCGTTGGTTGATCGTCGACACGGGCCCCATGACCGTGCCGACGACTCGCCAAGGGAGCGAACCCTACCCAGCGTTTGTCCTGCAGCAACAAGTCGACGATGGCTGGATAGATACGGCAGCGGACTACTTCACGCCGACACCACAGGGGTTGGCGGTGTCGGTCACGCGCGACGGCGAGTATCGCGTACGCGCGTACGCGTCCCCTTGGTCGGCGTCGGCCTCGAGTGTGGCTGACACACGCGCTAGATCAGTGGATGGACGCTACACGATTGCGCTGAAACCGCAGAACGGACGCACGGTCGAACTGGCACTCACTCACGATGGTCTTCCGCTGAGCGGAGCACCCGTCACTTTCATCGGCGGTGCACGTGGCTTGCCCTCGCTTGCGCGGACAACGGATAGCCTAGGCCGGCTATCGCTACGCGATGTCTCGGAGCAATCGGTGTTGATCGAGGTGCCTGGGTTTCAGCAGGCGAGCGTGGCGCTTGGCGGAGCAAGGGCGGCGGTCGAGGTAACGCTCGATAGCGAAGCGACACAGGCGGAGTAGGCTGTGCGTTCTCTGCTGAACTGAGAGCCTGCACGAGCAGGGGACGTTGGGCAGCGTGCGAACATTGAGGGATTGTCATCCGTTTGGCGTTTTTGATTGTCTAGAATTGAATGGGGCCATCAGCACGTGGGAAAGCCTTCCAGCGGGAGCGCGGAATGACAATCAGTGATTCGACGCGTGCGGACTTTCATGCGCTGGTAAACGCGTCGAGGGACGCTCGGGTGCAGGTCGCCGACTTGATCAAAGCTGGCCAGTGGCTGGTCGCTGACGCAGACGCCGCACGCTGTGCGGCCTTCGAACACAGGATGAAGCGGGGCGGGGCGGAAGCGCATCGGGGTGAAACCGTCGACTTCCTTCCGACGCCTTTCCTTGATCAGGGCGCATGGATTGGACGCGCCGTTGGCAGAATCGTCGTGAGCTGGGGAGGCGCAACAGACTTTGGCACCGGCGTCCTTGTCGCACCCGGGGTGGTCCTCACTAATCAGCACGTGGTGCGGTCCGCGCAAAGCGCGGGCGCGGCCACGATCGAGTTCGACTTTGAAGACGACCGCCGCCCGACGCGGCGTACCTCGAGCGTTTACCTGCTCGACCCCGCGCAAGGGTATGTGGCATCACCGGAATTAGGCGGGCTCGACTACGCGTTGGTGGCCATCGGCAAGCGCGTATCAGGGCCGGCGGCGATGGCAGACCTGCCGACGTGCCCGTTGATGGACTCCGACGACCGGCATCTCGTGGGGATGCCGGTGAACATCATCCAGCACCCAGGTGGTCGGCATCGGGTCGTGGCGCTGCGCGCGAATCGTCTGTTGCACAGGGCAACGCGTGCACTGCTCTATGAGACCGATACCGAGCCGGGATCCTCTGGCGCGCCGGTGTTCAACGACCACTGGGAGATGGTTGCGCTGCACCACTACGGCGAGCCATTGCTCGCCATCGAGGCGGGCGTCACCCTCACGAACGCGTCCCTAAACGAGGGCATCCGCGTCAGTGCGATCGTTTCGGACCTTCGCGAGCGACGCAATGCTGCTGCGGCTAAAGGAGAATCCCCGGCGCTCGTTGCAATGGCAGATCGGGTTTTGGCGCATGGCACGCAAGCCGTATCAGCGGTGCCGTTCAAGCAGCTACGTCCTCGACCCAGTTCGATGGATTCCGAATCCATGCCGGTTCTAATCGCCGCCCCTCTTTCCAAGGAATCCTTTATGTCTGAAGTCCGTTTGGTGCTGCCGGAAGGCGTCTCAGAAATGACGTTGACGCTCCGGTTCGGGCCAACCGATCCACCCTCGCAGCGGGCGCTGTTTCAGCAAGACGCCCAAGCCACGGTGCCGGCACCTCGCCGAGAGCTGCAGGTGCGTTCGGAGTCGCGACGCGTTGATCGTGACTATGCATCCCGTGGCGGCTTCGACGAGGAATTTCTTGACGCAATGCCCATCAACTTGGCCACGGTCATCGCGCCGAAGCGTGCAAAGGTCGCGCCCCTGATTGAGGGCGATGATGGGATATTGCGCTACCAGCACTTTAGTGTGGTCATGCATCGAAGCCGGCGACTAGCGATGCTGACCGCCACCAATATTGATGGCGCCACCTATCTCAGTATTGACCGCAAGACAGGTGAAATCACTCCCCTGATTGCGGAAGGCGAAACTTGGTACACGGACCCGCGAATTGCCAACGAATATTTAGTGACACAGGAGTGGTATAGCGGCTGGTCAATCTATTTTGATCGCGGGCACCTAACCCGCCGGAATGACCCGACGTGGGGACATGAAGACGATGCCCTTCGGGCCGAGCGCGACACGTTTCATTTCACCAACTGCACGCCGCAACACTGGCGCTTCAATCAATCTGCGCGTCATTGGCAGGGGATCGAGCGCTACGTGCTTGAGCATGGGCTTCACAAGTCCCGCGCAGCACTGTCGGTTCTCCAGGGGCCGATCTTTAGCCAAGGGGATTTGTTGGCCGATGATGTTCTGGTGCCAAACCAGTTCTGGAAGCTTCTTGCCTGGCGCGGAAGTGATGATCAGCCGCGAGCCGTTGCGTTTGTTGCAAGTCAACAGGAGCTACTTTCAGAGGAACGGGGATCCAAGTTGCCCAGCTCAAATGACGCGCACGATGTCGGTGAGTTTCAGATTGCCGTGAGTGAGCTCAGTGCGATCACCGGTCTAGACTTTGCGGCTCTGGAACCGTGGGACACCTTCGGGGCACTGCCGGTGGCGGGGGAGGCTCGGCGGGCCGTGAGCGACTGGAGTGCACTCCGAATCAATCCATAGACGGTTCGGGGGCGCAGTAGCGTCGACAACTGCTGGTAGGAAGCCTCGCGAGCTGGTCAAAGCCCTACGCGCCTATGATCCCTGAGACAGTGACGCTGTAAGTTCTTCCTCATTTCAGGGCGGCTTTGATCGGAGATTCCCATGCCAAAGCCGTTGCGGGTTAGCCCGCCAGAATCGACATCTTCCGTGGAAGTGGTTGCCCCTCGCACAACTGGCAGACGCCGGTTCAGTGCAGCCGACAAGCAGCGCATCTTGGCCGCCGCCGCCGCGTGCGCTCATGGTGAGCTTGGCGCACTGCTGCGTCGAGAAGGCATCTACCATTCTCAACTTCAGGACTGGCGCGCGCAGCAAGCCAAGTCAGGCGCTCAAGGCCTGCGTCCCCAACGTCCAGGACCGGCACCCAAGCACGATGCCAAGGACCGCCAGATTCTCGCCTTGAACAGCCAAGTCAAGAAGCTGGAGCGGGAATTGGTCATCGTCAACGGTCTGGTCGAACTCCAAAAAAAAGTGCAGGCGATGTTCAGCGCGATGCAGCAGGACGAACTGTCTTGCACGCCTTGATCGCTGGGTCTGGCCTGCCACGCACCCGGGCATGCACCGCGCTGGATGGGGCGCGTGCAACCGGCTACCGTCGCCTGCGGCCTGCGGCGGCTCGCGCTGGGGTTTGCAAGGCATCACACCGCCGCCTGCCTGAAGCCCAGCGCATGGCGATTCTGGCGCACCTCCACAGCCCGCGGTTCTGCGATCAGACGCCGGCGCACACCTATCACACGCTGCTCGGTGAGGGCACGTTTCTGTGCTCGATTCGGACCATGCAGCGTCTGCTCAAGGACGCCGGCGAGACCCGTGAGCGCCGCCCCATCCGCCCGCCGCAAACCCACGCTGTGCCCCGTCTGGAGGCCACTGCGCCCAACCAGGTGTGGACTTGGGACATCACCAAGCTGGCCCTGCTTGAACGCGGTGCGTGGCTGTACCTGTACGTGCTGATCGACCTGTTCAGCCGCTACGTGGTGGGCTGGATGATCGCCGGTACTGAGAACAGCGCCTTGGCCTGTCGCTTCGTGGGTACCTGCGTCGCCTCGCACCCGATCCCGGCCGATAGCCTGACCGTTCATCAAGATCGCGGTGCGCCGATGACATCGAGAAACTTCACTGACCTGCTGGCCGAACTGCGTATCGATGCCAGCCACTCGCGACCCCGCGTGAGCAACGACAACGCCTTCTCGGAGGCGCACTTCAAGACGCTCAAGACGCAGCCCGACTACCCAACCCGGTTCACCGACAGCAGCCATGCGCGCAGCTGGTGCGGCGACTTCTTCGACTGGTACAACGACGAGCATCAGCACAGCGGGTTGAACGGCCACATCCCCGCCGACGTCTTCTATGGCCGAGCGCAAGCAATCACGGCTGTCAAACAGACGGCATTGGACAGCGCCTACCAGCGCAATCCGGAGCGCTTCGTCAACGGCGCACCACGCGCCAAAGCGCCGCCACACGCCGTATCGATCAACCCACTACCCGCATCGATCGTGACCCTGCCACACGCACTCGGCAGCAACGAAATAGACCACTCACCACCAGCCATCACGGTGAACGAATGACGGCCAACTTGTGAACTGACTGTCTCAAAGGTGTTGACGCGTTCCGACCTGCACGCCAATCAAAAGCCGGTTCGACTGATGGAACTTCAGGTTCGGGCTTGTACTGACCGTGGGGACGCCGTGTGGGAGCCGTTTGGTGGGCTATGCTCAGGTTCATTGGCTGCTGCTTTGATCGGTAGGCGTTCTTTCGCCGCCGAGGTCCATCGCGAGTACTACGTGGCGGCTGTGCATCGACTCAAGGGGATTCTTCAAACATGCCGACAAGGCGACGAAATCAAGGCGGCGTAGCCGCTGCACCAGGGGCAGCGCCTCCGGCTAATTTGCCGCAAGCACCCGTTCCTTCAAACGGGCCACAAAACTGGGCACATAGACCACTCTACGACCGCGTAATCTCGACGCTCTACGCGTTGCCGGAGCGTTTTGAGACCACTCTTCGTATTGAGGGTGTTCCGGCACCTGGACGGCGGAACAAGCCATGGCCGTGGTCGACCTGCTCGACGAGCTCCGCACGCACATCTGGGCCACGTACGAAGTCCGGCTGCTGGAGGCCTACCGCGACGACCTGCAGCCACCGCCAGCGGCCGATGAGCAAGCGAGCCCATTCGTGGACGATGACCTGCTCTGACCGCGCACTGATCCAGTCGATTCAAGCAAACGGGGCCTGTC
>JBBQWY010000069.1:0-10505 GCA_038210215.1 Steroidobacterales bacterium | reverse complement strand
TGCGGGTCCTGTTCGTCTGCCTTGGCAATATCTGCCGCTCGCCGACCGCTGAAGGCGTGCTGCGTGGGCTGATTGCCAGGGAGAGTTTCGATGGCATTGCGCGGATCGACTCCGCCGGCACGGCCAACTATCACTGCGGCGCTCCGCCGGATCTGCGCTCGCAGCGCGCGGCGCGTGCGCGCGGCTACGATCTGTCGGCCTTGCGCGCCCGTCAGTTTAGCGACAGGGATTTCACCGACTTTGATCTGATCCTGGCGATGGATCGGCAGAACCTTGCCGACATCGAACGCTGCGCACCCGTGGCGGACCGGCACAAGGTCCAGCTGTTTCTGGCGTACCTGCCGGGTTCGTCGCACCTTGAAGTACCCGACCCGTATTACGGCGGCGTTGAAGGTTTCGAGACCGTGCTCGATCTCTGCGAAGCCGCGGGACTCGGTCTGATCGCGCAGCTGCGCGATCAGACCGACAGCACAATCAGTCGTCGCGCCGGTAGCTCTGTTCCGCCGACGACGGACCCGAAGACCAGATGACTTTTTTGGGCTCGGCGTCAGGCGTAACAAGCGGCCGGTCGTCAGGCGGGGCTTCGGCAGGCGGAGCGGCGGCAGGCGAGGTCTCGATGGCCGCAGGTTCCGCGGTCACCGACGCGGGCGCCTCGGCTGCCGGCACTGCAGTGCCGGTCCAGCTCATCCGCGAGGGGGGCGCCGGATCGCTCGGCAGCGGGCGTGATTCCCTCAGTGGCGGTGCGACTTCCGCATCCTGTGCCGTGAACGTGTCGGGCTGATCCGCATCGATGCTGGGCGCGCCCGGCGTACCTGCGGCTGCGGCCGCTGCAGCACCAGCGCCACCGCGACGACCGCGGCGGCGACCACGGCGACCGCGGCGCTCACCACTCGACTCACGGGCACCTTCAGCAGCGGTATCCACTTCACCTCCGTTCGTGGCTGTGTTCGGGGCTGTGGCGTCCGATTGCTCGGTGATCACAGCTGCTGCTGCGGCGGCCGCTGGAAAGGCAGCATCCGACCCGTTGCTGGAGGCGCCGTTGGCGGCAACACCGTCACGACTACGGGACCGGTCGCGGCCGCGTGGCGATTCGCGGCGTGGGGCCGCCTCAGCGTCGCGGGGTCGGTCGCGTTCGGCCCGCGCCCGGTCACCGCCGCTCTTCGGCCGGTCGCCGCGCTCGGCGCGCTGGGCTTCCGCTGGCTTGCGCTCGCGATCTCTGTCCCTGTCCCGGCCGCCGCGCCCGGAGCGGCCGGATCGACCACCGCGGTCGCTTCGTTCGCTGCGATGCGCACCGTCGCGCGCGCCTTCCCCGAGCGTCGCAGTACCGGCGGCTACCGCGCTCTGTGGTACCGGGTCGCCGACGAAGTAGCGCTTGATTCGTGTCAGCAGACCTGGCCGCGGCGCCGCTGGCGCGACTACTGCAGTTGCCTCGACCTTGGGCGGCTGCACGATGATCGGCGCAGGGGTGGTCGGCAGGAAGGTCGGCACGGCAGCCGGTTCCTGTTCAACGGTTTTCTCGCGCGTACTGGCTGGATCGGCAACCTGTGCCGGTGTCGGCAGGTGATGGCTGGGGCGCCGGTTCTCCGGCAGCTCGGCTTCGTCAGCGCGCACGCGTCGGATGGAGTACTCGGGCGAGTGGATGTTCAGGTTGGGGACGATCACGAGATCGACGTCGCTCTTGTCTTCGAGCGTGCGCAGATACTCACGCTTCTCGTTGATCAGGTAGGTCGCCACATCCACCGGCACTTCGACGATGACTCGGGACGTCCGATCCTTGCGTGCTTCCTCGCCGATCAGTCGAATGATCGACAGCGCCATCGACTCAACCGTGCGGATGCTGCCGATGCCCTGGCAGCGAGGGCAGACGCTGTGGCTGGAGTCGTCCAGTGAGGGCCGGAGCCGCTGGCGGGACATCTCCAGCATTCCGAAGCGCGACAGCCGACCGATCTGGATCCGCGCGCGGTCCATCCTGACCGCATCGCGCAGGCGATCCTCGACGGCGCGCTGGTTGCGTGGCTCGTCCATGTCGATGAAGTCGATGACGATCAGTCCACCGATGTCGCGGATCCGCAGCTGCCGGGCGATTTCATCGGCGGCTTCGAGGTTGGTATTGGTTGCCGTCGTTTCGATATCGCTGCCGCGCGTGGCGCGCGCGGAATTGATGTCGATCGATACCAGTGCTTCGGTGAAGTCGATGACCAGTGAGCCACCCGAGGGCAGTTGCACCTTGTGCGCATAGGCCGATTCGATCTGGCTTTCGATCTGGAAGCGCGTGAACAGCGGGATCACATCGTCATAGAACTTCAGGCGCCGCTGCTGCTCATTCGGGATAAAGCGCTGGACATACTCCTGCGCTATGTCGAAGGCTTTCTGCTCGTCGATCAGCACCTCGCCGATGTCATCGGACAGATAGTCGCGCAGGGCGCGCGTCACCGGATCGCTCTCGCGATACACCAGGAAGGGCGACGGGCGGGCGAGCACAGACTTGACGATCTCGTCCCACTGCGCCTTGAGGTTGTCGAGATCCCACTGCAGTTCCTCGACGGCGCGGCCAACACCTGCGGTGCGGACAATCGACCCCATGCCGTCCGGCACGTTCAATGCGTCCATGACCGCCTTCATCTGGTCGCGGTCTTCGCCTTCGATGCGACGGCTGACTCCGCCGGCGCGAGGATTGTTCGGCATCAGCACCAGGAAACGGCCGGCAAGGGAGATGAAGGTGGTCAGTGCAGCACCCTTGGTGCCGCGCTCTTCCTTCTCGACCTGGACCACGATGTCCTGGCCTTCCTGCAGCAGCTCGCGCATGTTCGTGCGGCCACCCTGCGCGGGCTTCATGAAGTACTCGCGCGAGACTTCCTTCAGCGGCAGGAAACCGTGGCGTTCGGCGCCATAATCGACGAAGCAGGCCTCCAGCGACGGTTCGATGCGTGCGATGCGACCCTTGTAGATGTTCGACTTCTTCTGCTCGCGCGAAGGCAGGTCGATCGAAAGGTCGTAAAGTTTCTGCCCATCAACGAGGGCGACGCGCAACTCTTCCTGCTGAGTTGCATTGACCAACATTCTCTTCATGAGCCTCTAATTGCTCCATTAGAGGCCGACAGTTCAGCGCTGGTTGCCCGTTAGTTCACGGACTCGGCAACACCCTGCAAGCGGTGTGCGGGCGGAATTCGGCAGGAAGGGGATTGGCGCATTGAGAGCATTCTGGAATGGATGTCGTTCGATCGTGCTCGACCCCGTGGTCCACTCGGGGAGGCTCTGCAAGCCTCAACGCCGCTGTGATGCACCCTGCGGGGGCGTGCGCCCTGAAACCCGTCTAACTCCGCCATCCAACGGCGCGCCGTTTCGCAGCGCCTGTCGGCCTGACTTTATGATGGCCACGTTACCGGTGACCAACTATGATGCGGCCCCGATGACCGGGGCCACGCAGTTGTGCGGTGCCACTTACGCGACACCGACTGGCGGAGATTACGGTAAAGCCACAAGAAAAACAATATCTTACGGGGCGTGACCGATGCCAGCCCGCCACGTTGTAGTGGATGCCGAATCGGTCGGGGTGCGGCTCGACCGATTTCTGGGGCGCCAGTACCCGGGCCTGCCGCGCGCGCGGATTTTCCGAATCCTCAGGAAGGGCGAAGTTCGCGTCAACGGCAAGCGTGCGGCAGGCGACTTGCGCTTGGCCGAAGGCGACGACGTCCGCCTGCCCCCGGTCAAGCTCGAAGCTCCGCCCGCTGCGGTACCCGACGCCGCTGCCGCGCCGGCGGCACCGCGCGCGCCGCGCTCACTGGTTGAGGCCGTCAACGCGTGCATCCTGCAGGAAGACGATCGGCTGCTCGTGATCAACAAGCCGGCCGGGCTTGCCGTGCATGGCGGCAGCGGAATCTCGGTCGGAGTGATCGAGGCCTTGCGCGCGGCACGGCCCGACGAGAAAGACAAGCTCGAACTCGTGCACCGGCTCGATCGCGATACGAGCGGCGTGCTGTTGGTGGCCCGCAAAGCGTCGGTGTTGCGCATGCTGCACGGCTTGCTGCGCGAGGGCGAGGACTTCGAGAAACGCTACCTGGCGTTGGTGAAAGGTCACTGGCAGCTCGGCAAGAAGCGTATCGAAGCGCCGCTGCGGACCGATCTGCGTGTCGGCGGAGAGCGGACAGTCAAGGTTCAGGCGAGCGGCAAGCCGGCAATCAGCGATTTCCGGCCTGTGCAGTTCTTCGGCACCTACGCAACCTTGATGGAGGTCTCGATCGACACCGGCCGCACGCATCAGATTCGCGTGCATGCCGCCTATGCAGGGCATCCGGTGGCGGGTGACTCCAAATATGGCGATCGGGAATTCAATGCGGAAATCAAGGAGCGGGCGAACCTGCGGCGGATGTTCCTGCACGCCATGAGCCTGTCGTTCAACTGGCCGGATCGCGGCACGCCGTTCAGCGTCAACGCGCCGCTGCCCGATGAACTATCCGCTGTGCTGACGGCGCTCGAGTCACGATCACGGCGCGCGCCGCAGCGCCGCCGCCAGCCAAATCAACGGTAGGCCGATCAGCGCTGTAGGGTCTTGCGACTCGATGCGTTCGAAGAGTCCGATGCCGCGGCCCTCTGATTTGAATCCCCCCGCACAATCGAAAGCCTGTTCGGCGGCGACGTAGTCAGCAATCTCGTCGCTGCTGAGCGTACGGAACACGCAGCGCGTTGCGTCGCGATGCTGCATGCAGATGCCCTGCCGCATGCCGACCAGCGCCACTGCGGTGTGAAAGACCGCGGTCTGGCCCGAAAGCGCAGCCAGCTGCGTGCGATTGGCCTGCGCATTGCCGGGTTTTCGCAGCACCTGGTTCCCGAGTGCGCAGACCTGGTCGGAGCCGATCACGAGCGCATCGGGGCGGATCGACGCCACGGAGCGAGCCTTGGCCAGCGCCAATCGTTGCGCGCGCACAGCCGGGCTTTCACCGGCCAGCAGCGGCTCGTCCAGCGCCGGATCGACCGCCTCGAACGGGTAGCCGAGGCGTTGCAGCAGTTCGGCCCGATAGCGTGAAGTGGAGGCAAGCAGCAGCGCAGACGGCATGGTGCCGCGAAGTCTAGATGGAGAGGCCTAAAAAACAAGGGCTTACGGCACTTCAGGCTTTGACGGGCCTGCGGCACGGACGTACCATACGCGGCCCATGGCGCAGGACTGGTCGCACCCGCAGGACGTCGATCGCCTGGCTGACGCCCGGATCGAGTACCCGTTTCGTGTGCCGCTCGGACATTTCCCGCGGCTGAGCGAGTCACTGGCTGAAGGCGCGTCTGGTGTAGCCGAGGGTTGCGTGAGCTTCGGTCGCGAGCGCGGATTACCGGTAGCGCGGGTGCGTGTGTCGGCGGCGCCGCAGCTCGTCTGCCAACGCTGCCTGCAGCCGGTTGCGGTTCCGGTTCAGTCTGATCTGAACGTGCTGCTGGTCGGGAGCCTGGAGCGTGCCGATGCATTGGCGCCAGGTTGCGAGGCGGTCGTGATTGAAGGCGGTCGCGTGGTTCCACGTGACCTGGTTGAAGAAGAGCTGCTGCTCGGTCTGCCACTTGTGCCACGGCACGAAGCATCTGACAGCTGCCCGGAAGCGTTCGAGGAGTCGGGGCCGGTTGCCGCCACGCAGCCGCCGCCGGAGCCGGACAAACAAACGCCGTTTGCAGGGCTCGCGCAGCTGCTGCGTCGGCAGGATCAGTAACAGGAGTTTGATATGCCCGTTCAGAAAAGCCGCAAAACGCCGTCCAAGCGCGGCATGCACCGCTCGCATGATGGTCTGGCAAAGCCGGCCTTGTCGATCGATCCACAGTCTGGCGAGACGCATTTCCGTCATCGCATCACGCCGGATGGTTTCTATCGCGGCAAGCGCGTGATCGAAAAGCCTGCCGACGACGAAGCCGGTCAGTAGACCCACCTCGCTGTCGCTGGTGGCTCCACGCATCGCCGTCGATGTCATGAGTGGAGACCGCGGCCCCACCGAGTGTGTCGCCGGCGCACTGCTGGCGCTCGGACAGAACCCGGGGCTGGAGCTGATTCTCGCAGGACAGCCCGAGGTGATCCAGAGCGAGCTCGCCGCGAGCAAGCGATCCGGACTGTTTGCAGGGCGCTATTCGATCGAAGCGGCGAGCGAAGTCGTTTTGATGACCGATAGCGCCCGCGACGCGATCCGTCGTCGCAAGCAATCGTCGATGCGAATTGCACTCGACCTGGTGCACGGCGGACGAGCGGCGGGCGCGGTCAGCGCCGGCAATACCGGCGCGCTGACCGCCATCTCGCATTTTGTTCTGAAGTGCCTGCCCGAAGTCGAGCGCGCGCCGATCATGTCTGCAGTGCCGGCCCGAACGGGATTCACGCATCTGCTGGATCTCGGGGCTAACACCCGCGCAAGCGCTGAACAGCTGCGGCAGTTCGCCGTGATGGGAGCAATCGTGGCGCGTGATGTTCACGGCCTGGACTCTCCCCGGGTGGGTCTGCTCAATATCGGCACCGAAGAGCTGAAGGGCCACGAGCTGGTGCAGCAAGCCCATGCGCTGATCGGCAGCATGAACACTGCCGACGCCGGCTTCAGGTATCTGGGATTCGTGGAAGGGACGGATATTTTCACGGGCGAGGTCGATGTCGTCGTGACCGATGGATTCACCGGCAATGTTGCGCTGAAGTCGATGGAAGGCGTGGCGGAACTCGTCACGTACCGCTTGCGCGAGGAATTCACGCGAGGGCTTGCGAGCCGCATTGCCGGGCTCGTCGCGAGGCCGGTCTTGCGCCGGGTCGCGCGCTCGCTTGACTCGCGGCAGTACAACGGAGCCGTCATGGTCGGGCTTACCGGAGTCGTGGTAAAAAGTCACGGTCGCGCGGATCGTGTCGCGTTTGCCCAAGCGATCCGGCTTGCATCGCAAGCTGTGGAGCGGGGTCTGGTCCGGCATATTGCCCAGTCACTGGCCGGGGGAAAGGCTTGAAGTATTCGCAGATCGCTGGAACGGGCAGCTACCTTCCGGAGAAGATTCTCAGCAACCAGGATCTGGAGAAGCTGGTCGCGACCTCGGACGAATGGATCCGCGAGCGCACCGGCATCGAACGCCGTCACATTGCCGCCGACGGTGAAACAACGGTCGACTTGGCCGAGCGTGCTGCGCGCCAGGCAATGGATGCCGCTGGCGTCGCTGCCGTCGACATCGATCTGATCGTATTTGGTACGACGACACCGGATCTGGTGTTTCCAAACTGCGGCGCATTGCTGCAGGCACGGCTTGGGATTCATGGCTGTGCCGCGTTCAGTGTCGAGGCGGCATGCAGCAGCTTCATCTTTGCGCTATCCACCGCGGACAAGTTCATTCGCCTTGGCGATGCGAAGTGCGCGCTGGTTGTCGGCGCTGAAACACTTTCGAGAATCGTGGACTGGACCGATCGGAACACGGCGGTGCTGTTTGGCGATGGCGCTGGAGCCGCCATACTTCGAACGGCCGACGAGCCAGGCGTGCTGTCGACTCACCTTCATACTGAGGGCTCTTACCAGCACCTGCTGTATTGCCCAGTCGGCGTGTCGGCCGGATTCGGGGTTGGCGCAGACGGCCGCATCCCGATGCATATCCGGATGAGCGGCAACGAGGTCTTCAAGATCGCGGTGCGTTCGCTGGGTTCGATCGTTGATGAGACTCTGGCTGCGAACGGTCTCGAGCAGTCGGCCATCGATTGGCTGATTCCGCATCAGGCGAACATCCGGATCATCGAAGCCACGGCGCGCAAACTGAACATGCCGATGGAGCGGGTGATTCTGACCGTGCACGAGACCGGCAATACCTCGGCGGCCTCGGTACCCATGGCGCTCGACTGGGGCATCCGCAGCGGTCAGATCAAGCGCGGTGAGCTGCTGCTGCTCGAAGCCTTCGGCGGAGGACTGACCTGGGGCTCGGCGCTGATTCGCTACTAGAGCGCTCGACAAAGGAACGCCGCCCAAAAAAACGCCGCCCAAAAAAAACGCCGCGGAGTACGCGGCGTTTCAGGCAAGCCCGGACGAGCCAGGCCCGCATTCATCAATCTGTAATTACTTCGAGATTGAGCGACGGAACATCCGATCGACCTTCTCGTTGGTCGCATCACAGCAGGACTGGCTGGCCTGAGCAGCAGCGAGCGCCTGGTTGGCGGCGCTCTGTGCGCCACTGGCGGTCTGCGAGGCAGCAGAAGCGGCGCTGCTCGCCGAGTCAGCAGTGCTCTTTACGCCGGCAACCTGGGTCTGCAGGCTCGAAACCTGGGACTTCAGATCATCGACCTGGGCCTGCACCGGCTTGAGGTCGGTGCAACCGGCCAGGGCAGCAACCGCCGCTACGGCGGCAACTTTCACAAGCATCGTGCTCTTCATTCTCGGGATCCTCGATTACTTTATTGGGGTTATCCTGCGACCAGTATACCGTATTCAGCGATTTACTGCGCCGCAAGCTCGCGCAACTTGACCAAATCCGGCAGCGGATTGCAATAAGAATCGCTCCGCTGTCTGACTTGCGCGACACGTCAGGCTGATGGTTTTCGAATCACGTAGCGCAAACTTCGACGACTGGCCCGCGGCACTTCGTCGGCATTGCTGACCGCGAGGATCTCGGCGCCCGCAGTCGCGATGACCTGCTCGACGTTGCGTTCTGAAATCGTATGGACCTGCACGGGAGGTCGACCCCGCACTCGCTTCCACCCGGGACGGAGCGTCTCGCTGGTGAAGCGATACCAGCGCTCTTGCAATGATCCTTCATCGCGGTGCGGTCCGATGCGGACCTGGAAAACCGCGACACCCTGCGGCCGAAGCATTCGCACGAATTCGCTGATGTAGCTGCGCTGATATCGCGGCGGTGAATGCTGTAGCGCGATGTTCGAGTAGACGAAGTCGATCGAGCTGTCCGCCACCCGCGGGATTGTCGGCGTGGTGTTGACGATGTAGCGGCAGCGCTCGCCAAACTGGTTCCAGCGGTTCGCGCCTTCGATCATCGTGGAAGAGATATCGACGCCAATGACCGACTCGAATTTCTGGCACAGCGCCTGCGTCAATCGACCCACGCCGCAGCCAAAGTCGAGGGCGCTGCCTGCCGCGGGAACGATGCCTTCGCTCTCGAGGCTGGTCATCACCTCTTTGATCTCAACGCGTCCCGTATCGAAGAACGCAGTTGGATCCCACCTGTTGCCGCGATAGCGGTCGTCGGTGAGGATGGCCCAGAGCGGATCGGCCTGGCCAAGCTTCTCGTAGACGCGCTGAACATTCTCGAGGCCCACGCCGACAAGATAACACGAGCCGTAGTCGACGCAGACTGAAGTAGACTGCGCCGATGTTGGTTTGCGAATCTGCTGGCGCGGGGCTTGAACTGGTCAACGAGTCCTGTCCGCTCTGCTCCAGTACTGAGGCTGGCGTCTGGGTCACGCACCCGCAGATGTTGTGGGTGCGCTGTGATTGCGGCTTGATCTACAAGCGCGTGGCCTTGTCGGAGTTGCCTGTCGAGCGGATATATCAGCAGCAGTACTTCACCGGTGGTGTCTACGACGCGCGCACGCGTCGCCGTATTGCGAAGTCCCGAAACCAAATCCTGGACGTGCTGAATCACGCGAAACCTGGACCGTTGCTCGACGTCGGTTGCTCACTGGGCTACACGCTTCTCGCAGGACAGTCCCTTGGCCTCGAGGCGACCGGAGTCGATGTCAGCGAATATGCAGTAGAGGCCTGTCGCGCGCAGAAGCTCGTCGCTGAACGCGCGGTCATGGACCGCCTGCCTTTTGCTGATCACAGTTTCGGACTGGTTACAATAAAGCACACGCTCGAACACACACCGACACCGCGTCTGGCATTGCGTGAGGTGCGCCGTGTGCTCAGCGAGCGCGGTGGTCTGTTCATCGCCGTTCCAGACGCGCGCTACGGAAAAGCCTTGCGCAATCCGCAGGCCAGCCGCTTTTACGCGCCCGATGCGGGCGGCCTCGAGCACTACGTCTATTACACGCCTGCAACGCTCGGTCGGTTGCTGCAGCAGGAGGGGTTTCGCGTTGTGCGCGTCAATCCGGCGCTGGTGCACCGGCAGGCGCCGATGTCGTCGCGTTTGCTGCAGTCCGCACTGGCGCCGCTGCGGGCGGCAGCGCAGTGGTCGGCGGATCGTCTGCAGCTTCGCAAGGAATTCTGGTTGACCGCAGTGCGCGCTGACTAGCGGCTTGCCGGGGAACTGGCGAGCGCTTGTTGGAGCAGTTGCCCGAATTCCTCACGCGTCTTGCGTCCCTGAACCTTCTGCAGCAGGCGCCCGTCGCGACCCAGAATGTAAGCGGTCGGCAGGATTTCATTCCAGGCTGGATCGATTGCGCTGACCAGCTCGTGCATCGTTTCGGTAGCGCGCAGCAGCGTGCGAAACGCGGGGAAGTGTTTGTAGCGAAACGGTTCGACGAGCGACGCGAGCTGCGCGGGTTCGTCCATGCCAACGCCCAGCAGGGTCACGCCCTTTGCCGCCAGTTCGGCCTGCAATGCGAGCAGGTCGGGAACCTCGCGCAGGCAGGGCACGCACCA
>JBBQWY010000068.1:0-10897 GCA_038210215.1 Steroidobacterales bacterium | reverse complement strand
GACGAGTTGCTCTGCATCAACTTCTCGGCCGGCGAGCGATCGACCCTTGCCTGATTTGCCCTCACTGCACGCCGCTGCAGCGTTGCTGCTGACAGTGGCGACCTTCGCGCTGTTCGCGAGCGGCAAGATGCGGATCGAGCTGATCTGTCTGCTCGTGATCGCAACGATTGCACTGGGTTTGAATTTTTTTCCGCTGCCAACCGCGGGACGCTACACCGGCATCGAGGTGGCCTTCGGTGGCTTCGGCCACGAAGCGCTGGTCGCGATCTGTTGCCTGATGATCATCGGCCGTGGACTGGTGGTGACCGGCGCGCTCGAACCTGCCGCGCGACTGCTCGCGAAGTTGTGGCGCTTCAACGGCATGCTGGGCCTGCTTTGCACCTTGCTGATCTGCATGTTTATCAGTGGCTTCATCAATGACACGCCCGTGCTAGTACTGGCGCTGCCGATTATTCTGAACCTGGCCCAGCGCGTCGGCATATCGGCATCGCAGACCTTGATGCCGGTCAATTCCGCGATCCTGATTGGCGGCATGGCCACGACGATTGGCACGTCGACCAATGTGCTGGTGATCTCGCTTGCGACCGATCTCGGCCTTCCGCCGATCGGGCTGTTTGAGTTTGCCGATATTGTCGCGGTCGCGGCGCTAGTTGCCCTGCCGTACCTATGGCTGATCATGCCGCGGCTACTGCCCAAGACCAACATGGAGACCGGCAAAACCGCGCGGCGGTTTCGCGCCACTTTGCACCTGGTCGCGAAGTCGACGCTGGTTGGGAAGACGGCCGCAGATTTGTCTAATTCAGTGTCCGCCGGTCTGAGCGTGCTCAACATCGCTCGCCGGGGCCAACCGGTTGGATCGGCGCTGCTGGAAGCCGGTGATGACGTGCTGGTGGACGGAACCGTGCAGCAACTGCGCGATGCGAGCGATACGTTCCGCGCGCCGCTGGCGCCGGAGAAGCTGCTGGGCGTGGGCATCGACCCGACCCAGGTCGCCGAAACTGATCGGCGCCTGGCGGAGATCGCCATCGGCGGCGACTCCACCCTGGTTGGGAAATCCGTGCGCGATTCGCGTCTGGCGGAACGTTTTGGGTTGCTGGTCGTCGGTACTTATCGGGCGGCCGATTCCCGGCTGTTCGCGAGGGCGGGGCGTCCCTGGGAGGAGCGTCTCGACGTGGGTGACCTGCTGCTGGTGCAGGGAACCGAGGCGCAGATCCTCGCCCTCGAGCGAGAGGAGGGCATCATGCAGCTCGCCGATATTCACGAGCTGCCCCGAACCAGCAAGGCACCCCTGACGCTGTTGATCGTGGCGTCGGTCGTCTTTCTCGCAGCTTTCAAAATTGTGCCGATCGCGATTGCCGCGCTGGCAGGCTCGATCGCGATGCTTGCGACCGGTTGTGTGCGCTACGAGAACATCGGCCGCGCCCTGAGCGTCGAAGTCATCGTGCTGATTGCCGCGAGCATCGCGCTCGGGCGAGTGCTGGTCGAAACCGGTGCAGCAGACTGGCTGGCGGCAGTGATGGCGGTTGGACTGCGCGAAGCGCCGTCCGCGGTGGTCGTGGGATCGGTCCTGCTATTTGCTGCAGTGCTGACCAACTTCGTGTCCAATGCTGCGGCCGCTGCCATTGGCACACCGCTCGCGATGAGCCTCGCAGCGGAGTTGTCCCTGCCGGCGGAGCCGCTGGTGCTCGCGATCCTGTTTGGCTGCAACCTCTGCTACGTGACGCCGATGGCGTACCAGACGAATCTGCTGATCATGAGCGCGGCGGGTTACCAGTTCAAAGACTTTGTGCGCGCCGGCACGCCGCTGGCGGTGATCATGATCATCACGCTCGCCTATCTGCTCGTGCAGCGCTACGGCCTGTAGGGAGTCAACACGCTGCTGCCGACGATCATCCAGCGTCGGGCCCCGCCGGCGTTCGACGAGCTGCATGTGGCCACCGCGGCAACTCTTGGCCTCCCGGACCCAAACCGATCAGGCGCCGCCAAAAGCCTCAGTCGACATCGAGTGGCAATACCGCGTCCTGATCGCTCGTGAGGCCCGAGAATGCCTGCTGCAGGGGAGCCAGCGCGGCGATCAGATGCCGGCAGTGCTTGATTCCAGCAGATCGAGCTGCCGCAGCTGGCGGCAGAGATTGCTGGCCATGCTGGGATGAACGTACATCTGCTCGGCCAGATCCCCAACCCGCATGCCAGGCGCGCGCGTGATTTCATCGAGGGCCCAGACCAGTGCGGAGCCCATGCCCGTGGCTCTTCGGACCTGCGCGACATGCCGGCGAGCTGCGGCGTAGATCAGACGCAGCGCCTGCAGTGCGCTGCGATGATCGGCCGCGCTTGCGGGCCGACGCTTTGTCTCGACGGCTAGGGTTTTCATGGGGATTTCTGCTTAAGGCTTCAGCATCAGTAAGGGGATTACCTTATTGTATTTGCGCAATTATAAAATGCAGACTTGCCGGCTACGGAAACCATCGTCCCGCTTCGCGACAGTGGACGACAGCACCAGCAGCATCTGCAACGTTCGAGTTGCCGGCTCTGCCCTGGGCAGCCAAGGCGCTCGCGAGCTTGCGGGCATAGAGTGCGCTGGCAGTGGTGCAGTGGACGGCCGAGCATGAGTCTGATTCACCGCTGTTTCGCAGCGCCGCGCAGAGCTGGAATCATGACGATTTCCGGCGCTGCCTGCCGGGGTCTGGTTGACGGTCGGTGACGACAAGAAGCTCAAGATCGAAGTCTCGGCCAATGCGGAAACCCCGGCTGCCCACGGCGGCCGCTGCACGCCTACTATCTGGATCATCAGGACCGGCGGCGCGAGTATCTCGACGCCGTCATCGATCGACGCCTAAACTGGCGTTTCGCGGATGAAAACTTCTCTGCCTTGACCTGAGGCTCGCAACCACAGGCCTGTACGGGAGCTCGGCATGCAACGTCTGAAGTTCTATCTGGGTCTGCTGACGGGCACGGCGCTGACGCTGTTTGCGCTACAGAATCTGCAGACAATTCCTGTCCAGCTGCTGCTGTGGCACACCGAGCTGCCACTGGTCGTGATCGTGCTGGGCAGCGCATTGATCGGTGCCATCTGGGCGTCCCTTTGGATTGCGCTGGTGCGCTGGCGCGGCGCACGTGCCGAGAGCGACACCGTCGAGCCGCCGCCACCGCCAGCTACGCCTGGCCTGTAGCGCTTGCCTGACCTTTCGACCTGGGCCGACAACGTCGCGCTGGGCGTCGCGGGTGCGGGCATCGCGTTCGCGTTGCAGGAAGTCATTGCGTGTGTCGCGGGCTGGGCGGCGGTGGCCTTCGGGCGCTTTTATTCAACCGGGGACCGGGTGCAACTCGGCGGCATCAAGGGCGATGTCATCGACATCGGCACCCTGCGCACCACGCTGATGGAGGTCGGCAACTGGGTCGATGGCGATCTGTACAACAGACGGATTGTGCGTGTTGCCAACAGCTTTGTTTTCAAGGAGCCGGTGTTCAACTACTCAGCGGACTTCGCGTTCCTGTGGGACGAGATCAAGGTACCGATCCGCTACGGGTCCGACTGGCAGCACGCTACAGTGGTGCTGCAGAAAGTGCTCGAGGAGATCTGCGGTGATTTTGCTCGGCGTAGCCGCGACGCCTGGGCCGGCGCCCGAGAACGCTATGCCCTGGAGGACGCGCGAGTCGAACCCATGGTGACCCTGGTCGCGAACGACAATTGGCTGGAGCTCACGGGCCGTTACGTGGTCGACTACCGGCAACGCCGAGTGACCAAGGATGCGATCTTCCGGCGCTTCCTCAGCGAGGTGGATGCTTCGGGTGAGCGGATTCGGCTGGCGTCGGCGACCGTTGAGATCGTCAACCTGCCGCGCATCGATGTCGCCACCCAAACTGGCGGTGGCGCAACCGCCACGTCGAATTACGTGCCCTGAGTCGGCTTCAGCAGGTTCGCAAAAACATTGAAGCGCGGGGCTCGATAGTCCTTCGGCAAATACTGATCCGGAATCGACGTCTTGCCGCCGTCTCGAACCGCAGCGTAGTGAGGCGACAGGATCTCGATGCCGGCGGCATTGAACGCGTCCTGGATCTCGCTGTGCAGCCGTGAGTAGATGGCCGCCATGTCATTGGGTTTATCGGTGGTCGCGTTCAGTTCGTAGGATACGTAGAAGTCGTTCAGCGCCGTTTGCAGCACGAACGGTGCTGGCTCGGCGAGAATGCCCTCCACCTTGCGAGCGGCTCCGATCAGCGTTTCGTGGACTCTCGCCCAGGGCGCATCGTAGCCGATGGTGACGGTCGTAGGCAGGATCAGGCCATGGCTCTTCGCATGGGAACTGTAATTGACGATGTGGTTCGCAAGCACCAGAGAGTTCGGCACCGTGATGTCGACATTCTTGATCGTGCGAACGCGCACGACAAACAGGTCCTTGCTGGTGACGTCCCCGACGGTGTCGGCGATCTTGACGCGATCTCCGACGGCGAATGGTCGCATGTAGGTAATCACGATACCTGCAATGACATTGGCGATCGCCGACGCCGCGCCAAGCGACACGAGCAGACCGACGAAGACGGAGATGCCCTTGAAACCCTCCGAACCGGAACCCGGCAGGTACGGAAAAACCATCACGGCGGCGATCGCGATGACCAGAAAGCGCAGCAGTGAATAGGTCGGCATGGCCCACTCGGGGTAAAAACCCTGGAGAGTCATTCGTTCAGAGCGCAACTGCTCAAACAGTGTCCTGACAGCCTTGAGGATCAGTCGCGCGACGACCATGATCACGGCGATGTTCAACAGGTTTGGCACGTACCCGAGCAGACCTGTTGCGACCTTGACGATCGCCCCGCGCGAGGCGGTGACCATGGTCGCTGCAATGCCGCGGGTCCAGGGAAACAGCGACAGCACGTATTCGAGATAGACGTACACAACTGCGAGGCCGGTAAGCCAGCCGAGTGTCGCAGCGATCGTCCGACTGGCGCTGGCCACGGTGCTCGGCGAGACCAGCCGCAATCCGGCAATGCCACTCTTCCATTGCCACTTGCGCGCAGCATTGATGATTCCGGCGCGGGTGTTGCGGTACATCTTGACGACGACGAATAGCAGCACGGCCAACAGCAGGCTGGCAAGGCCGGCATACAAAGCACTGCGCAGCAGGCTCGCGACGCTGCGGTCGCGGAACTCGATGGCGAGCGCCTGCCGAATCAGCACGGTCTGATCGGCAGCAAGCTGACGGCGGGTGCGGCCCGTGCCGCGTGCGTCCGCGTCGACGACGGTGCGGATCAGTGCCTCGCCCGCATAGATTTCTGATCGCCCGTCGCGCTCGAGGACACGCAGCTTTTCGAGCACGTCGGCACTGCCGCCAGCCGCGGCGAGCAGTCGCCGCTCGATCGCGGCGGCGCGGTCGGGCGCGGCGAGATCGCCGATCGGGACCGTGACATCGAACAGCACCTCATTGCGGAACCGCACCTGCTGCCGGCCTGCACTGCCAATCGAGGTTTCCGGGTTCGCGCTGTCTTCGAGGCCGGAGTTCGGCGATGATTGCGCAGCGGCAACGCCCACCTGCCCGACGAATGCGCAGAGCAGGCTGACCCGCAGCAGACGCTGCAGGATTTGCAGCGATTCCGGAACACTATGCCGATATTGCAAATGAAACTCCCCGCTTGCATCGCCGTCACTGTCGCGGCCTGTCTGATGCAAGGGTGCACCAGCGCCACTGACGCACCAGCCGACCCGCCTGTCGAAGCCTTTGAGGTCGTCGTCGAACCGGCTCGGCTGATACTGGCGGCTGGCACTGCAGCGTTTCTCGCCGCGCAGGCCGATGATACGCGAGGCATGCCGATCGGAGGAGTCAGCCTCAAGTTTGTCGCCGAGGATGAGTCGATGCTGCGGGTGTCCGAGCAGGGCGAGGTGCGAGCGCTGGGTCCGGTCGGGCGCACGGTCGTGCGTGTCACGAGCGGTATGCGCCAGACCGAAGTTCCGGTCATCATCGATGCGGGCGCGTTGTCGCGGATCGAGATCGTCAGCGGCGACGCGCAAAGCGTCACTGCCGGCGCGACCGCGGCGGAGCCTCTGGTGGTGCGCGCACAGGATGCGTTTGGTAACGCCGTCAGCGGGATCCGCCTGCGCCTGACGACACCCGCCGATGCGGATGCAATCGTCGAAGCCACCACCGACAGCGCAGGTCAGGCTGCGTTCGTGCTGCCGGCGCTACGGCGTTCGGGAGCCGCAACGCTCTCGGTGGCAACCCTGGAGGGTCCCTCAGCACTGGCGGCCAGCGTCACGGTGATCGCGGCCGCACCCGTGGAGTTGCTTCCACTCGAGGCGCCGCCCGCAAGCGCCGCAGAGCCGGCCAAGGCTGACCATTCTGCGACGATCCGTGAGGTCGCCGTGCTGGCGCGCGACCCGTTTGGCAATCCGGTCGGCAATCTGCGCGTGCTGTGGTCTGCGGCGGCGCCATCGGGCCAGTTGGAGTCTGCCGAGACCGTAACGGGTGTCGATGGCATCGCGCGAACCAACTGGGATCTCAAGGACGTTCGCAAGGGCCGTACCGCGACGTTGAGCGCTATCGTCGCTGACATTCCCGCCGTCACGCTTCGCTTCAGCGAGCGCCGATAAAGCGCGCCACGGTGCCGAGGTACTGCGGGTAAAGATCGACCGAATTGTGGGTCGCGCCGCGCAGGCGCAGCAACTCGACGCGGCTCGGCGCAAAGGCCGCAGCGAGCGCTTCGCCCCGCGCCACCGGCACGACCTCGTCGTCTTCCGCCAGCACGATCAAGGTCGAGGCCGCCACTTCGCCCGCGGCGACGCGCTTTGCCGACTCGAACCGGTCGCGCAGCAGCCAACGGACCGGAAAGACCGGAAAGTGATGTGCGGCGACCAGAGCCAGGCTGTCGAAAGGCGTGACCAGTACGAGCCGCTCAACGGGGCGCTCGGCAGCCAGATGCACGGCGACACCTGAGCCGAGGCTCCGTCCCTTCGCGTCGATCGGCATACCCGGATGGGCTGCTCTCGCATGGTCGAACAGGGTTGCGGCGTCATTGTACAGATCTTGCTCGGTGGGCTTGCCAGCGCTGCCGCCGTAGCCGCGGTAGTGGCTCAGATAGATGACCGTGCCCGGGAATGCGCGCGCGAAAGCGTCGATGTTCAGTGACACATCTTCCGCGTTGCCGCCAAAGTAGAGCAAGGCGCGTTGGGCGCGCGCTGGCTCGATCCGCCAGACGTGCAGCGGTACGTCCGCGCCGGGAACGAGCAGGCGCTCCGCCAGCGGATGCACATCGCGCGAGGCCGGAGTCGGAAAGTACAGCTGGCTGCGCTGCGTGAAGTACAGGAACGCACAAAGCGCTGCGTAGATCGGGGCGGCAGCCGCCAGTACCGAGATCAGCGTCGTGCGCATTCAGTGGCCGGCCGTCTTCGGTGCAAGAAAGCGGAAGCCGGCTGCCTCGAAAAGCGCGCGCGCACGGCCACTTTGCAGGTAAGCGAGAAACTGCGCCGCCTCGGGGCTGGCGCGCTTCGTCAAGGCGACGGGGTAGATGATCGGTGCGTGTGTGTCCGCTGGAAATCGCGCCACCACGCGAACCCGCGGTTCGGCGCGCGCATCGGTGAAATAGACAATGCCGAGCGGCGCTTCCCCGCGTGCCACGTACATCAGCGCCGTGCGTACGTTCTCGGCCATCGCCAGGCGCTTCTGCACGGCCGGCCACGCGCCAAGTGATTCGAGCGCCGCTTTGGCGTAGCGCCCGGCTGGCACGCTCGCTGGGTCTGCGACGGCGAGTCGGCCCGTTCGGCCCAGGGCCGCAGCCAGCGTCGCAGCCAGCGTCGCAGCCAGCGTCGTGCTATCGAGGGCAAGCTGCGTGGGCTGATCACTCGGAGCAATGAGCGCCAGTTCGTTGCCGAGCAGGTTCGTCCGACTCGCGCCTTCAATGAGGCCGCGCTGCTGGACGTAGTCCATCCACTCGACATCCGCGGCCACAAATAGCTCTGCTGCGGCGCCGGACTCGATCTGGCGCGCCATCGTCGCCGTGCTGCCGAACGAGAACCTGACCGCGCGGCCGGTGGTGCGCGTGTAGTCGTTGCCGATTTGTTGCAAGACTTCGGTCAGTGAAGCGGCGGCGAACACCAGCGGCGGTGGGGTGGCGGCAACTGCGGTCGAAACCACAAGTGCGCTCAAGCTGGCGAGAAGCTTGTTCACGACTTTGGGCATGAGTCCTGAGTTGCGAGTTTCGGGATTGGTGGGCGGTACTGGGATCGAACCAGTGACCCTTGCCGTGTGAAGGCAATGCTCTACCGCTGAGCTAACCGCCCGCGCGTCACGCGAGGGGCGCAAGTTTACGTTGCGCTCCGGCAATCTGCCAGACTCGAATGTGCCAGCCGGGCAGGGCGATTCCGTAGAATGTCGCGATGACCATCGTGACCCGTTTCGCTCCGAGCCCGACCGGCATGCTGCACATCGGCGGCGTGCGGACGGCCCTGTTCAGCTGGCTGCTGGCGCGCCGGCACGGCGGCCGCTACATCCTGCGTGTCGAAGACACGGATCTCGAGCGCTCCACGCCCGAAGCCGTGCGCGTGATTCTAGATGGCCTCGCCTGGCTGGGCCTCGAAGCCGACGAGGGGCCGTACTACCAGACGCAGCGGTTTGATCGCTACCGGGAGGTCATCGCGCAGATGCTGGCGGCCGGCACGGCTTACCGCTGCTATTGCACCAAGGCCGAGCTCGACGAGCTTCGCGCCGGGCAGACAGCCCGCAAGGAGAAGCCGCGTTACGACGGCCGCTGGCGCGACCGCACGGATGTTCGCGAGGGCGTTGAGCCTGTGGTCCGCTTCCGCAACCCGCTCGACGGCAACGTGGTGGTCGAAGACGTGGTGCACGGCCCGGTCAAGTTCTCGAACGGCGAGCTCGATGATCTGATCATTGCCCGCTCCGACGGCACGCCGACCTACAATTTCTGCGTGGTCGTCGACGATAGGGACATGGGCGTGACGCACGTGATCCGCGGCGATGACCATCTGAACAACACGCCGCGCCAGATCAACATGCTGACAGCGCTGGGCGCAGCGCCGCCTGTCTATGCGCACGTGCCGATGATTCTCGGCCCCGACGGCGGCAAGCTGTCGAAGCGGCACGGCGCGGTCAGCGTGCTGGAGTATCAGGCACTGGGTTATCTGCCCGACGCGCTGCTGAACTACCTCGTGCGCCTCGGCTGGTCGCACGGTGACGAGGAGATTTTCACGCGCGAGGAGATGATCGCGAAGTTCAGTCTCGAAGCCTTGAACAAGGCGGCTTCCGCGATCAACCCGGACAAGCTCTTGTGGCTGAACCAGCAGCACATGATGCGCAAGCCGGCAGCCGAGCTGCTGCCGCACCTGCGCTGGCAGCTCGCGCGGCTCGATATCGACGCGCCGGACGATGCGCCTGGCAATGCGATGCTCGAGGCCGTTATCGTCTCGCAACGCGAGCGCACCAAGACGCTGAAGGAAATGGCCGAGCTCAGCCGTTTCTTCTTTGATGCCGAGATCGCGATCGACCCCAAGGCTGCCGGCAAGCATCTGACCGCCGAAGCATGCGCGCTGCTCGGTGAACTGCAGCAGCAGTTCGCCGCGCTGCCTGACTGGTCAGCGGCGCCGATTCATGCGGCGCTGGTCGCGCTAGCGGAAGCGCGTGGCCTCGGGCTTGGTAAAGTTGCCCAGCCGCTGCGGGTCGCGATCACGGGCGGCACGATCTCGCCGCCCATCGATCAGACGGCGGCGATCCTCGGGCGCGAGCGCACGCTGGCGCGGCTCGCGGTGGTTATGGGATCGTCTTGCTGACGGCTGGCGACGGGTTGCTCTCCACGCCGACGTTGTTGTACGCGCGCACCGAGAAATAGTGCGTGCCCGAGGCAAGGCCAGTGACCCCGTAACTCGAGGCGCCGGCGCTGGCGAGCTCGGCGACACGCGCCAGGGAACTCGGGCTCGCGCCAACGAACACCCGGAAGCCCGCCAGATTCGTCAGCGGTGTGCCGTCCTCGTTTTCGGTCGGCGCGGTCCAGCGCAGCGTCGCGGTGCCGGACGCCGTTGCGTTGCCTGTGACCAGCACCGTGAACGGCGTCAGCGCGACGTTCGCCTGGCCATCGCTGACCGCGATTGCGATGTTCGCGAACGTACCCACATCGGATGCCGTCGGCGTACCGGAAAGACGTCCGGTTTGCGCATTGAAAGTCAGCCACGCGGGGCGGTTGACGATCGCGAAGGTCAAGGTGTCGCCGTCGGCGTCGCTGGCGCTGGGCTGAAAGCTGTACGCCTGCCCCGCCACGATCGACGTTGGCGGCTGACCGCTGATCACCGGCGCGCGGTTGGCACCGGGGTCGACCCGGACCGCGAAGGCCGGCAGCGAAGTCGTTGCCGTGCCGTCGCTGACGCCGATCACGATGCCGCTGCTGGTGCCGACCTGGGCCGCTGAAGGGGTGCCGGTCAGGCGGCCGGTGGAGGTGCTGAACGTCGCCCACACGGGGCGTCCCGCGATCGAGAACGTTAGCGGGTTGCCATCCGGGTCGCTGGCGCTCGGTGTAAACGAGTAGGTGCTGCCGGCGGCCACACTGGTCGCCGGGCTGCCGGAGATCGTCGGCGCGCGATTCTGCGCCGCCTGCACGGTGAGCGAGAACGTGGGCAGGGCCGTGACCGCCGCGCCATCGCTGGCCGAGATCACGATATTCGAGTAGCTGCCGATCTGCGCCGCGCTCGGCGTGCCGGACAGCCGACCGGTGCTGGCGCTGAAGGTCGTCCAGGCCGGCCGGTTGGTAATCGAAAATGTGACCGGATCGCCATCCGGATCGCTGGCACTCGGCTCAAAACTGAACGCAGTGCCGACCGTAATCGCGCCCGCAGGGCTGCCCGATAGCGTCGGAGCTTGGTTGGCGCGCGGGATGACCTGCAGCGAGAACGCGGGCAGCGCCACGC
>JBBQWY010000067.1:0-10924 GCA_038210215.1 Steroidobacterales bacterium | reverse complement strand
AGCAGCTGTTCGTCAGGAATCTGCTGCTGGGCCTGCACCGCATTGAGCTTCGGCAGCGGCTTGGTTTCCTTGACCATGCAGCCGCCGAGCAGCAGGCCGAGCGTCACCACCACCGCCGTACGCAGCGCCGTGCGGCCGCCTTGCGTTGTCATGGCACCCACATCCCTGATCATGAACGGCCCTGGCCGTTGCGCTTGTACTCGTAGTATTCCTTCCAGAGCTTTTCCTTCAGCTCCGGATCCGTTTCCTGCTCCGCCGCGCGCCGCAGCCGCCGCGCGACGATGTCGTCGTCACTGCCCTGACCGACACCGCGATTGCCTGCGCCGCTGCCGGAGCCAGTGCTGCCGGCCGCGCTGCTGTCGCCCGACGTCGAGGACGTCGAGGCCGTTGCCGTGGTCGCACTCTCGGACTGCAAGTCGCCGCCGCGCGCAGCCGCCTCGCCCGCAGCCGCAGTCGAGTCACCCTGGTCACCGCCAGCGCCGCTGGTCGCAGCCCGTGAGTCACGCTCGCGGGCGACCCGCTCCTGCTCGCCCTGCAGCGTTCTGTCGAACCCCCCGAGAGACTCGTCGAGCTGCTTTTCGAGCACCGTACGGCGTTCTTCAGGCGTGGTTGCGACGGGTTCAGGCAGCGCGGATCCGGGCGCACCCGGTGTAGCCGGTGTACCCGGCAATCCGGGCGCCGGCGACGAAGTCGGTGTCGGCAAAGACGGCAATCCGCCGGCCGTGCCGCTGCCACCACTGCTGCTCGGCGGAGCTGGCAAAGCCGGGCCGCCACCGCCGCCGGACGGCGGCGTTGCGGCGCAACCGCCCAAAGCGAACAGGGTAGCCAAAGCTGCCGCCGACGGCGCCAACCGGATCATGTGCCGCTGACCGGCAGATCGCCGCCGTGGAAAAAGCTGCGCAACTGTTCGGTCAACCGGTTGCAAGCCGTGCCTTGGACGCGCGCGATGAACGGCAGCGGCACGATCGCACCGATGATCGCCGAGGTACCAGTCACGTTGGTGCCGACTGAGCCTGCTGACTTCGCGGACTGCAAATCCCAGATCGTCGCTTCATAGGCCGATTCCTTCTCCCACCAGCCGAAGCCGATGCAACCGACAGCGCCTGGCGCCGCGCCGCAGGCGAGGCTGCCGCCGCCATCCGTCTTGCGCGTGCCACCGTCGAGCCATACGACGTAGCGGACGCCGGTCGACGCGACGACCTCGCTGACGCCGGGCCTCGCCAGCACGTCGCTGACGCCTTCGGGGCGTGTCGGCGCAGTGCCGGGTTCGAACCAGGGGAACAGGCGATCGACGAAGTCGTTATTGCCGTGCACGCGGATGGCCTGTTTGCCCTTCGCCAGGCCATCGCTGATGCAGTCCATGAAATCGTCTTCGGCCGCCGCCCCTTCGATCTGCGGTTTCGCGAGAACGACCACGCCCTCTTCGCGATCAATGCGGGTCTGCATCTCGCGCGACTCGTCTGTGCGCGCCGTCATACAGCCGGCGAGCGTTGTCAGCGCGAGACCCGTCAGCACAATGTTTCGCATGATCCAACCTCCAACAAAGCAATGACCGGAGTATGCCACGCGTTATTTCAGTTCCGACCGCATCGCCGCAGGCGAGTTCCCAGGCCGCAGGTCATCGCGGCTGTACGCATGCACAGTCAGTCCGTAACGTGCGGTTTCGGGAAGCGATCCAGCCGTCGCAGCTCCGGGAAGCGCCACAGGTACAACGCCATCACACCGAGACAGGCACAACCGCCGACGACCACGGCGGGTACGGCGCCCCACCACTTTGCCGTCAGCCCTGATTCGAACTCACCGAGTTCATTCGAGGCACCGATGAACAATGCATTGACGGCACTGACCCGGCCGCGGATCTCGTCGGGCGTTTCGAGCTGCACCAGCAGGTGCCGCACAAACACGCTGAGCATGTCGCCGACGCCGAGCAGGAACAGCGCGGCAAACGATAGCCAGAACGAGGTCGACAGGCCGAACACGATTGTGGCGATGCCGAACAGCCCCACACCCGCGAACATCCAGCGCCCGACATGACGCTGCAGCGGCGCGACGGCGAACCAGGCGGCGACCAGCGCCGCGCCGACGCCGGGTGCCGTGCGCAGCGCGCCGAGGCCCGCGGGCCCGACCTTGAGGATGTCGGCCGCGTAGATTGGCAGCAGCGCGGTCGCACCGCCAAACAGCACCGCAAACAGGTCCAGTGAGATCGCGCCGAAAACCGGCCGTCGCCGCACCACGAAACGCAGTCCCTCGAAAACGTCGTTCAGCGTCCAGGATTGGCCGCTCTGGCGTGCGCGCACCGGACGTATGCCCCACATCAGCGCCACGACAACCAGCAGCAGCACAAACGCCACGCCGTAGACGAGCAGCGCGCCGGGCCACCGGAGCGACATCTCGCCGACTGCGTACAGAATGCCGCCGAGCGCTGGACCTACGATGACTGCCGTCTGGAACAGGCCGGAATTGAAGCCCACGGCTGCCGGAAACACCTCGGTCGGCACGAGGTTCACGACCATCGCCTGCCCGCTTGGCATCCAGAAGGCCCGGCCCGCGCCGAACAGGGCCATCGCCACGAACACCGGCCATACGGCCGTGCTGCCGGAAATCGTGAACGCGATCAGCACCAACGCACAGAGCGCCTCGACGCCGTACGCAATGACCAGAATCAGGCGGCGGTCCGCGCGGTCCGCGATCTGTCCGCCCGGCAACACGAGGGCGAGAAACGGCAGAAACTGCACGAGGCCGACCAGCCCGAGATCGAGCGGATCCTTGGTGATCGCATAAACCTGCCAACCGACCGCGACCCCGAGCATCTGCCAGGCGATCGTTGCGCAGAAGCGCGCAGCGACGTAGCGCGTGAAGTCGCGATAGCGCAGCGCCTCGCGAAAGCCGATGTTCGATGCGCTGCTCATGCGTGATTGGCCGCAAGCGCAACGCGGCGCGCCAGCAGGCGCAGGATCTCGCGCCGGATCAGCCCGCTCGCCGGGCGAATCAGGGCCCAGTACCACCGCATCCGCGCCAGCGCCCGCGCATCGTCGCAGAGGATTCGCGTCTCGGTGATCACGGTGGTGGCACCGCTGCGGACATTGAATTCGAAGCTCCAGGCGAGTCGCGCGCAACCGGGCGCCGGCGCGCACGCGAATTCTGCCGGCGCAAATTTCCGGATGCCGCCGCCACTGCGCCAGAATTCGCCGATCGTACCCAGCACCAGCGCTTCGCCTGGCGACTCGCGCAGCACCACGAAACCACGCTCGAACAGCTCGCCGAGTTGTCCCGCACGCAAGGACTCTGGGACCGCAACCGTATCGCGGCGCAGCCACCGCGACGGCAGGTTGCGCAGCGCGAACAAGGGCCCGATGAAGGGTGACTCGGCGAGATCGACTGCTCGCAGTGCGGCGTGGAGCGCGCGTGGATCGCTGTCTATCGTGCGGGCATGGCGCTCGCGAAACTGGTAGCGCGGCAGGAATTCGTCGATCGCGGACAAGTGAACCTGTTAAGTTTCGTCTGGTTTCAGCCGAGGAGTTTCGCATGGCCGTCAACCGGATCACCCGACATTTCGCCACCATCCCGCACGGCCGCTGGGGTGCCCGCCAGGTGCACTATCGGCAGGTGGGCCGGGGTCCGGTGTTGCTGTGTTTCCACCAGTCGCCGCTATCCTCGCGCGACATGCTGCCGACCATGGAAAAATGGAAGAAGCACTTCACCTGTATCGCGCCTGACACGCCAGGCTTCGGCCTGTCTGATCCGCTCGGCGTCGATCGCGCCGAGATGGCCGACTTCGCCGACGCGGCGGTCGAGTTCATGGATGCGATCGGACTCGACAGGGCGGCAGCCTACGGCTTTCATACCGGAGCGATGATCTCGGTTGCGCTGGCTGAAAAACATCCCCAGCGGGTCGTTTGTGCGGCGGCCAACGGCTATGTCGTATTGACCGACGATGAGCGTGCCGACCTGGTCAAGAATTACCTGCCGGCGTTCAAGCCGTCCTGGGACGGCTCACACCTGACGTGGCTGTGGGCGCGAATGCGCGAGCAGACCATTTTCTTTCCTTGGTACCGCAAGACACTCGCCGATCGACTCGACTTCGACGTGCCTTCGGCCGAGGCGCTGCAGGAAGGCGTGCTCGATTTCCTGCGCTCGGGCGACCACTATCGCGTCGGCTATCGCGCTGCGTTCACGATGCGCTCCGATGCCGCGCTGCTCAAGCTGAAAGTACCGACGCTGATCACGGCCTCCAGCGCCGATCCGCTGGCCGCGCAGCTGCCGCGCATTGTACGCAAGGCCGACAAGGTCATCGTGCAGGAAGGTGGCAACATCGATCAAACGCTGCGGCTATGTCGCGATTTTCTCCAGCGCCACCACCGCGCCGCAAAGCAGCCTCGCCAGCTCGGCATCACGCAACCCCTGCAGGGCCGCCTGTGGAGCGAGTTTGTCAGCGTGCCCGGCGGGCAGGTGCGCGTGCAGCGCAACACCGACGCGAAGGGTCGCCCCGTCATCGTGCAGCACGATGCGGCGAGTTCTTCTGACATCGTTGCGCCGATCGCGCGCGGCTTCATCGGTCTGCGGCCAGTCATCGCCGTCGATCTGCCGGGCCATGGCGAATCTGACAACCTGCTGCCTGCAGGCAAGGTCACGGTTGCGACATATGCCAAGGCATTGCGGGCAGTGCTGAAGGCGATGGACGTCCAGGAATTCGACTTCATCGGCACCTGGGGTGGCGGGCTGGTCGGACTCGAGCTCGCCCATATGGCGCCGAAGCAGCTGCGACGGCTCGTCATGTGCGACGTGCTGTACTTCGATGCGAAGCTGCAGGCTGACCTGAAGCTGCACTACACGCCCGATATCAGCCCGGTCTGGTACGGCGGCCATCTGCTGCAGGCCTGGCACCTGCTGCGCGATCAGGGCCTGTTCTGGCCCTGGTACCGGCGCACGCGCGCCGGAATCATCCGCAAGCCGCTGTTCATCGACTCGAACATGGTGCACGGCCGCGTGCTCGATCTGATGCGCTCGAAGGGCATGTGGCGCAAGGCCTACCAGGCGCACTTCAGTTATCCGCTGAAGACCCGACTGCGCAGCAGCCGTGTGCCGATGCTGGTGGCGGCTCCGGCCTGGGATCCGCAGATCGAAGACACCCAGCGCGTCGCCCGCGATTTCCCGCAGGCGCCGTTTCATCAGCTGCCGGACGCGATGGATCGATGGGGCAAGGCCCTGCTACCCTTCTTCAACGCATGACTCGGACGCGAATACCGCTAGCGCTGCTGCTTGCATTGACTGCTGGCGCCGCCGCCGCACAGCAGGCGCCGCCGCAATCCTTGCCCGCGCCGGTGCAGGGGCATGAAGTCACCGAAGTCGGTCCGGGCTACTACACGTTCCGCTACACCGGCACGCGCAATGTGTTTCTGATCACCTCGGCAGGCGTCATCGTCACCGATCCAATTGAACCTGCGGCCGCAGCACTGATGCGCGCAGAGATCCGCAAGCGGACCGATCTGCCGGTCAAGTATGTCGTCTACAGCCATCAGCATTGGGATCACGTGCTCGGTGGCCAGATCTTCAAGGACGAAGGTGCCAAGTTCATCGCGCACCGCAACTGCGTGGCGCATTTCACCGACATGCCGCACCCGGACCTCGTGATGCCGGATATCAGCATCGACGCGGCAGAACATACGCTGAGCCTCGGAGATCGGAGCCTGATGCTGCGCTATCTCGGGCTCAATCACGGCGATTGCCTGCTGGTCATGACGCCGGATGGCACTGACGTGCCGTTCATCGTTGATCTTGGCACGGCCGGTGGCATGCCCTTGCCGATCATCCCGGACTATTCTCTGCACAACTGGATCCGCTCGCTGCGCGAACTGGAAGGCTGGAGCTTCGAGACCTATGTGGGCGGTCATGGCATCCCGGTGGCACCGAAGTCGCGCCTGACGGAACGGCGCGAATACCTCGAGATGCTGATGCAGGAAACCAAGCGGGAGCTCGACGCCGGTACCGCGATCGAGCAGATCCCCGAGGTCGTCGCACCGCGACTCGCGGTGCGGTTTTCGCACCTGCGCGGATTCAGCGGCATCGTCAAGGACAACGTCCGCCGCGTAATCACCTACTACGGCATGGGTTGGTAGCGGTGGCCCGCGCCGCGCTAACCGTGCTGATTGATCTCGCAGTAGATCCCGTTCAGATCGAACATCGACATCGTGCGAAGCCGGATCGTGCTGCTGCCGTCATGTGACGGCACCTCCCAGTCAGTCGGCGCCGCAATGATATTGGCGCCGGCCGCCACCGCTCGCGGATAGACCGCGTCAACATCGTCGGTCTGTACCACCAGGATGGCCTCGCCCATCCGGACCTTGGTGCGCGCCACCGGCACCGCGGTATCGAACGGCGGATTCAGGTACTGCAGAAAGCCGACCATGCCGATCTTCGGATCCTGGGCCTTCAGCATCACGAGATGAGACTCGGCCCAGTGCGGCGCGGCCGGCGGGAAGCGTTCGTGCACCTTGACCGGGTTGTCGTAGAACCGCGTCCAGCCGAACACGTCGGAATAGAACCGAGCGGCAGCATCGGCGTCGGGAACCACAAAGGTCGTTCGTCGCAGGATATTGGTCGTCATCGTCTGCTGTCCTCCGCATCGGCCGCCTCGCGCAGCGCATCGCGATTTTCGGCCAACCACTCGCGCCAGACAGCCATCAGCACGGCAAGCAGCACCGGCCCGACAAACAGTCCGACCAGACCGAACGCCGCGAGGCCGCCCAGTACGCCGAACATGACCAGCAGGAACGGCACCTTGGTCGCGCCGCTGATCACCAGCGGCCGAACAACGTTGTCGATCCAGCTGACGGCCGTCGCGCCCCAGATGAACAGGCCGATCGCCGCCACGGTGCTGCCCGAGATCAGCAACCACAGGCTCGCGCCGATCCACATGAACGGTACGACAAACGGAATCAGCGCCACAAGGAACGTCAGGGCGGCGAGGAACACCGGCGCGTCGAGGCCAGCTGCCCAGTAGCCGATGCCGGCCAGGGTGCCCTGCGCAAGCGCCGCAAGCACCAGGCCGTAAACGACCGCCTTGACCGTGTCGCCGATCGCACTGATGTAGTGCTGCACCCGTTCGCCGAGAAAATGCGCCAGCATCTTCGACACCTGGTCGGCGACCTTCTCGCCGTCGCGGTACATGAAGAACAGGCTCAGGATCGCGATGACCAGTTTCGCGATGTTCTTGCCCACACCGCCGACAACCGCCGAGAACTCACCGATGAACCTTTCAAAGAACTGCGTCAGCTCGAGATCAAGCGCGCGCGGGTTTTCGGCCAGACGCGCCAGCAGATCCTTGATCCACTCACCGACGAACGGCAGGTTCAGAATGAACTCCGGCAGCGCCGGCTGGCGCGCCAGCAGCGCTGTCATACTACGGTAGGCATCGAGCGCCTCGGTCTGCAGCAACACGGCCAGCCAGACAATCGGCAGCACGATGGCGCCGGTCAGCGCGAGGGTCATCAGCAGCGCGGCGAGCGACCGGCGGCCCCGAAACGCGCGCACGATCCGCTCGTGCAGCGGCCAGGTCACGTAGGCCAGGATGATCGCCCACACCACCGGCACGATGAACGGTTGCAGCACCTGGAAGGCGAGGACCGCAACGCCGGCGAGCAGCGTCGCGACGATCAGTCGACGCAGCCACAGCGCCTTGGCGAGATCTTCCACGTCAGGCACCGGTTCGCGTGCCAACCAGCACGACAAACAGCAACAGGCACGGAGCTTCCCAGCGATTGACCCAGCTGTGCTCGCTGCCGCCAAGGACCAGCGTGTCGCCGCCCTTGAGCGTGATGTCCTGCTCCGGCGTCTGCAACAAGATCTGCCCCGAAAGAATCGCCATGAAATCGAGCGTCTCGTTGCGATGCATCGGAATAACGGGGGCGCGTGCGCCACCCGGTAGCTCGGCGACGTAGAAACTTGCGCCGCGAAAACCGTCGCGATATGCGTTACCGGCTGCAGCACCCGCGTCTGCCTTCAGCGGCAGCTTCGCCGGCACCGCCGCCGCTTCCCACAGGCGCGTTATTCGCGTTCCGTTCAGAACCGTTGCGTTGGAAGGCTCGCCATCTGCAAGTACCACTGCACGACCGGCCGGGTCGTCACTGATTACAACCCGCCGCAACCTCGTCCAGCCGCTGCTGCCGTCGGGCAGCCGCTCGGTCGTGTTACCGAGATGGGTGCCAAGCGCCGCAAGCGCCAGCCCCATGGCTCGACGCGAAACTGGCGTACGGGTCATCGCAGACCCACGCTCTCGGACACGATCATCGTCAACGTCAGCAGCGCGCAGACGGCGACGGTCAGGTTGCGGCGCAGCCGCAGGTAGTCCGCCGGCAGCTCCAGGCCGAGCCGGCGGTGCTCGTACAGCCAGAACAGCCCGAAGCCCACGGCCAGCAACGCCAGCGCGCGCTGCCCTCCGAGCAGGATCGCAACCGTGCCGACGACGGCCGGGAAAATGGCACCGGTGTACACCGGCAACGAAGCCGGCAGCCTTCCACCTACCGCAAGGCCCCAATGCACGGCGCCGACAAAGGTCAGGATCACTGCGCCATAACCCACGGCGATCTGCTGCGCCAGGCTGCGGCCGGCGTGTTCGGGCAGCAGCGCGGTGCCGAGCGCGGCCAGCAGGAACGGCGCGATCCCGGCGTAACCATAGAATTCAGCGAGGGGCGAAAGTGCCGGGTTGCGTGGATCAGTTCGTTCAGACATGCCGAGCCATTGTCTCAGGATCGCCGCCGCGCAGCATCCATGATGCTTCTCGCGACCTGTTCGCTCTTCGCCTTGACCTTCCTGAGCCATAAGCGCGCCCAGGCGAACTCCAGACTCAGGATGCCAAGTCCGATCGGGATCACGAGCAGCGCCGGACCCGGCAGCACCAGCAGCGCAATACCGACCGCGAGCACCGTGGAGCCGACGATCGAGACCACGATGCGCTTCGCCCAGCGGTAGGCGTTGTTGCCGGACTTGCGCTTCACTGCGCCGACATCTGTCGATCGTGCCAGCGGCCGAGGCACAGCTGCGCAAGAATCGAGCCGCACAGCGCGAGGAACATATCCCACTGCGTATCCCAGATATCGCCCTGGGTGCCGAGGAACTGCTCCGCGCTGCCGCCGCCAATCAAGGCGGTCCACCATTCGATGAACTCATAGCAGGCGCTGAGTGCAAGGCAGATCGCGCTGACGATGAAGAACAGCCAGCGACCCGGCCGCAGCGGCGAGCGGCGCAGCAGAACCTCCCGCGCGATGATCGCCGGCACGAAGCCCTGCGCAAAATGTCCGATGCGGTCGTAGGGATTACGGGCCAGATCGAACAGATCGCGGAGCCAATCGCCGAGTGGCACCAATGCATAGGTGTAGCGGGCACCGAGCATCAGGATGGCCGCGTGGATCGCAATCAGCAGATAGGCCAGTGGCGTCAGCGTAAAGCGCGTCCGCGTCCAGGCGAGCACCGGCACGGCGATCAGCACCGGCGCAACCTCCAGCCACCATGTCAGCCGATCATGCGGTTGAATGCCCGAGAGCACGAGCCCGATTGCGGCCACGCCAAGGACGGCAAGATAGGCGGCACGGGACGATTGGATCGCTTCAGGCATCGCGCTGCTGATCATCAAGGAAGCGCCGCAGCAGGGCGGCAAAGTCTGCGGTGTGCAGGTCCAGAAAGCCATGACCCCATTGCGGTCGATCCAGCAGCTCGCCATGGCGAATCAGCGGTGCAGCGCGTGCAGTGAACGCCGTCAGATCATCGGCGGGGTTGATCACGAGCACGGGCTGCGTCGCCAGAGGCAGCCGCTGCCGGTGGTCGTAGCCGAACGCGGCGCGATGTCCCCAGTGACGCTGGTTGCCGCCGCGCAGATGATCCGGAAAGCAGCGCATGATCATTTCTGCCGTCTGACCCGGGCCACGATAGCGCCACAGCTCACGCCAGTATTCGAGCAGATGCTGACCGTCAGCACGCGGGTCGATGGGTTCGTAGGCGGTGCGCTGGGCCGCCAGTTCATCGTCGGTGTAAACGGGCGCAGAGATCAGCACCAGATGGCGCACCGTTTGCGGGCGCTGCAACGCCAGTTCGAGTGCGATCTTCGAGCCCGTGTGATAACCGATGCAATCGACTTCGGTGAGATCCAGCGCATCGAGCATCGCGCCGAAGGTACGCGCGTAGTCGGCGATCCCGGGCGGCGCTGCCGGCGCGTCGCTCGCACCGTAGCCTGGCGTATCTGGCGCCACGACGAGCCGGTCTCGGCCCATCTCAGGCAGCAGCGCATCGTAAATGGCGCCGGACACCGGACTCAAATGAAAGCAGAGCAACGCGCGCCGCCGCCGAACCTCAGGCTCGGCGAGGCGCAGATGCAGCTGCCCGTCCGCCAGCTCGCCCGCTATCCGGATATAGCGACGGGACAGGCGACTCACGGTGTGGGCAGCTTCAGCGCGTCGCGGCGGCCCGGGCCGCCAGATCCTCGTCGAGCATGTCCGCGAGCAGGCCCTGGTAGTAGTCACCCTTGATCTGTTCCCGCGCCGCCTTGACGAAGGCTTGCATCTCAGCGGTGTCCTTCCGGACCGTGTCACAGCCATCGAACTTGCCCATCAATACATAACGGGGAAACCCGAGCTGCCCCGCGAGGCGTTGCTGGAAAGCCGAGCGACGCAGCAGTTCGCCGGCCCTGCAGGTGTCCTGCGGTTGCTGGTTCATGCCGAACAGCGTGATGAACCCGATCACGAACAGTGATTGCGGATAGTCGGCATCGACTGCCGCCTGGCGATTCGCGAGACCCTCCGCGCCGCGACTGCTGTAGCCGAGTACGCGTGCGTATTGGTAGTTGAGTCGCGGGTTCTTCGAATCCGCAGCGACCGCGGCCCGACAGACTTCGATCGCGCGCGGCAGATCGATAGCGGCGCGCTCCTTGCCCGGC
>JBBQWY010000066.1:0-11217 GCA_038210215.1 Steroidobacterales bacterium | reverse complement strand
GGAGCTTTGAGCTCGAGGAGATCGTCATCACGGCGCGAAAGCGCGAAGAAACGATCCAGGACGCGCCGCTCAGCGTCCAGGCCTTCACGGGTGAGCAGATCGAGCAACGCGGCATCGCGAGTTTTGCGGACCTCGCCAAGTTCAGCTCCGGCCTGAATTTCAACACTTCCACTTACCGCGGCAGTTCGTCGATCTCGATCCGCGGCATGAACCAGGTCAGCGCGAACGCGGATAACCGCCGCGACCTCGTCACGGTGTTTATGGACGGTGTGCCGCTGGTCGGCTCGCCCGCAAACTACGGCGTCGAGGACCTCGAGCGCATCGAGATCGTCAAGGGGCCGCAGTCTGCATTGTTCGGTCGTGCGACCTTCGGCGGTGCAATCAGCATGACGACGTCGACCCCGGGCGACGAGTTCAAGGCCCGGATCAGCGCAACGGCTGCCACAGAAGGCGAGTATCGCGGCTCACTGTCGGTCGAGGGACCGCTCATCGAGAACATCCTGGCCGGACGCTTGGTGGTCGCGGCCAACACCTTCGACGGCTTCTACAAGAACAGCCTGGGCGGAAATCTCGGCGACACCGAGGGCCTCTACTACGCCGGCACGCTGAGCTTCACGCCGACCGAGAATTTCAGCCTGCGGCTGCGCTACAGCGACCGCAGCGACCAAGACGGTCCTGAGGCAACACCGTTGATCGCCCGCTTCACCGAACACAACTGCGGGCCCTTTCCAGGTTTCCTGCCGCGCCCGCTCTTCGGCCTGCCTGCGGGCTTCACGGTCGGTCAGGCACGCCGCTCCTATTGCGGGCCGCTCGAGGCACCTTCCGGAGCGGTCGGTATCAACGTTGACCTGCCGGCCAACATCCGTCCCGAAGTCCCCTTCAATGACAGCCGCGCTGAGCTCGATCACTCGCTGCTTGCGGCCACGGCGGAGTACGAGTTCGGAACCGGCCACTCGATCACGGCGGTGTTGAGCACGCAGGACTACGAGCTTCGCCGCTTGGCGGACTTCGAGCGTGCACCGCAAGACCGCTACTGGGCGTTCGTCCGGATTGCACAGGAACAGGACAGCTACGAGCTGCGCCTGACCTCACCTGCCGAGTCCCGGTTCAACTACATGGTCGGCATTTCGCGCCTCGAGACAACCTATGACACCGTCGGCGCCTTCATCAACGGCACGCTGTTTGGCGCAACGCAGGGCGGTCCGGCCAACCCGGCCTCACTGATCCCGGGGCGCAATCTGTCGGAGACAGACTCGGTGTTCGCGAGCATCGGCTACGACATCACCGACCAGCTGAATGTCAGCGTCGAAGCGCGCTATCAGGACGACACGGTGACCAGCGGCGTTGGCCTGCCGACACAGTTTGCCGTCAATACGAAGGCGACCCTGCCCCGTGTCCTGTTGGGCTACGAGCTCACTGACGAGACCAACCTGTACTTCAACTATGCCAAGGGCAACCAGCCGACCCAAGGCTACGCGACATACTTCCAGCTCACCGCCGCGCAGCAGGTGGTGGCCGCCGCAAACGGTATTCTGCCAACCGCTCCGGAGGCGGAGGTCGAGAATTTCGAGATCGGTATCAAGCACCGCTCGGACGACGGCCGCTGGTTCCTGAACGCCTCTCTCTATTATCTGGAGTGGGTGGGCCGGCAGGGCACGCGGACCGTGCAGGTCGACCTGAACGGCGACGGCATCATCCAGCCGGGCGCGGCGCCCACGGGTGAGACCTTCAATGCCGTGCCGTTTGCGGCGGGCGACAGCAACACGACTGGCATCGAGCTGGACGGAGCTTTCAGCCTGTCAGACCGGTTCACGATCGGCGGCAGCGCAAGCTTCACCGACACCGAGATCACCAAGGCGCTGAACGAGACGCTGCCGCTGCGCTTCTTTGGCCTCACGGACGCCAAGGGACTCGAGTTCGGCCAGGTCGCCCCTTTCACGGCGGCGGCTTATGCCAAGTACGAGGCACCGCTTGCCGACGAGCGCAGCTGGTTCTTGCGCGGTGACATCACGCATCGCGGCCGCATGTGGGACAGCATCGCGAACCTCGCCTACGTACCGACCCAGGTTCGCGTGAACCTGCGCAGCGGCGTGCAGACCGAGAACTGGGATCTGACGCTGTTCGTCAACAACCTGTTCGACGACGATACGCTGGAGTCCTCGCGCTACCAGAGCGACAGTGCGACCGACCCATTCTTCTTCCAGCTCGCTTCATCTGAAGCTGTCCTGCCGAACAAGCGCCAGGCCGGCATCACGGTGTCCTACCGCTTCTAACGCTGCGGCGTTGCTCCACGGCGGGCACGGCCATCCTTCAGAGGGTGCGCCGTGCCCGGCGGGGGTCCCATGACGACGCGGATTTACGCCGACGATCCCGACGGCAGCCGTCTGCCGATCAAGGTCGACGCCACCTCGAAGGCGAGTCCTCCCGCCACCCCTGTCGCCAGCGAACATTGCGGCTAATCGTCGCGCGCTAGAGCAGGCCGACACGAACGCGAAGTTCACCGGCCGACCACGCCGTGACTTCCTGGTCTCGGCCTGCGGCGCGGCAACGGTGCGCCTCGTCGAGGCACTCGGCACCACCCAGCGCCTGCTGGTTCACGGTCGCTGCATGCCGACCTACGCCGATGACCTCGCCGCGATGGAGGAAACCGCGGCAAGATGGCCGATTGCGGCCTGGAAGACCTATACCCAGCACGGCCCCGGGGACACCGGCTACTTCCTCGACGACGAGCTCGGGCAGCGCTTCATCGAGAAAATCCGCAGCATTGGCAACAAGCGCCTGGCCGTGCACAAGGGCCTGCCATTCCTGCAGTACAAGGACAACCTCAAGTACGCCAGCAGCCGTGACGTCGGCCCGGCCGCGCGCGCCAATCCCGACATCACGTTCATGATCTTCCACTCCGGCTACGACATGCGCGTGCGCGAAGGCGCCTATGCGCGCGGCTCCGGCGCCGGCGTCGACGACCTGATCACCTCGCTGCTGGACGCGGGACTGAAACCCGGCACCGGCCACAATGTCTACGCAGAGCTCGGCAGCACCTGGCGCTACCTGATGCGCGATGCCGAGCAGGCCGCCCACGTGATCGGCAAGCTGCTCAAGTACGTCGGCGAGGATCGGGTGCTGCGGGGCACTGACTCGATCTGGTACGGCTCGCCGCAGGACCAGATCATGGCGTTCCGCGCCTTCCAGATCTCCGACGAGTTCCATCAGAAGTTCGGCTATCCGAAGCTCACGCCGCAGATCCGCGCCAAGATCTTCGGACTCAACGGCGCCACCGCCTATGGTCTTGCACCGGCGGAGGTTCGAAAATCGACCGCACGTGACCCGCTCGGTCGCGCCCGCCTCGCTTATCGCGAGGCGCCAGACCCGAGCTTTCTGACCTACGGGCCCAAGAACCGGCGGGAGTTTTTCCGGCTGCTGGCGCTGAACGACCGGTGAACTGGCCCGCGCGCGCGAGTTCGACGCTGGCGGTGATCTGCCCCGATCCGGACACCGGCCGTCCGAGCAATGCGCGAATCGACCTGGCCGGTGTTGGGGCAGACGCTCGTTGCGATCTACAGGCCTTTGCGGGATCCACCGCGCTGTCGCGAACGGCTACGCCGACACGCGGTGAGGCCAACGTCCGAGGCATTGCGGCATGGATGTCGGCCGTGTACTGACCTCACCGCAGTCTGGCGCTGGCCGATCAGCGCATGTTGAGCATCTTCCAGATCGGCTTGGTTCCATTGCAGCGAAGATCGACCTGGACCAGGCATCGCTTGGTCATGTCATCAGTGATTCGTCACCACCGGCGCCGACGGGTCGGCTTGCGGCAATCGCGCATTGCAGGGCACGCCCGAGTGAAACAGCGCGCTGTTGCGAACGACGTCGTTCAGGATGCGCGCCGGATAGACATCGCTGCGGCCTGATAGTGCGCAGCGGATTCGCCAGCTGACAAATCCAAGAATCCAAAGCAGATCGGCACAGGCCGCATAGGCGCGGCCGTGGTTCTTGACGAAATACCGACGGCGCGACTCAAACCAGTACTGCGGCAGTCGCCGGCCCGCAGAATCGCTGGACGTCACCCCCGTACTGGCGCCGAAATAGTGCGCGACTCGACTGGAGGACACGTACCACGACTCCCAGCCAGATCGCTGGGCAGCGAGCGAGAAGTCGGTTTCCTCGAAGTACAGAAAGTAGCCCTCGTCCATCTGTCCGATCGACTGGAACACGTCCCTGCGGACGAGGATGCTCGCCCCGCTCAACCAATCCACGCGCGCGGGAATTGCCGCCATCACGCGTGCCACGGTTCGCTCACGCAGCAGATGCGACAGGAAACCAAGACGCATGCCCTGATCCAGTTCGCTCGAAAGCGACGGGAACCGGAACGCATAGGGCCACTTCACTCCCTCTGCATTCTCGATGCTGCTGCCCGCAATGCCCACCAGCGGGTTCGCAGCCATAAAGGAAACGAGCGATCCAAGCGCCCCGCGCCGGGCCTTGCAGTCGGAGTTCAGGAACCAGACGTAGTCGGGGACGAACCCTGCGGCCAGTGATCGCGTCATGGCGAAATTGTTGCCGTAGGCAAAACCGCCGTTGATTGGCGCTCGAACAAGCCGGGCCCATGCCTCCCAGTGGTGTTCCAGGATGGCATCTTCGATCTGTTCAGCCGAACCATCGCCGGAACAGTTGTCGACCACGATGGCGCGGACGCGAGGTGTGGCCGTCACCTCAGATTCGAGCAACTGCAACAGTTCAATGGCCAGAGCCGATGTCCGGTAGTTGACGGTCACGATGAGCACGGCAGGCTGCGGGCGGGCGATCATGGCGCCCACTTGGCCCACTTAAGCCCGGATCCGCTGGGCTGCTGCCGCCGGTTCCGCCGGGCACGAGACAGCGTCCGAGCCGGCACACCGACCGCGATGCAGTTCGAGGGCACATCGCACAGCACGATGGCATTCGCTCCGATCAATACGTTGTCGCCGATCGTGATGTGACCGAGCAGTTTGGCGCCGGCGCCGATATCGACGTTGTTGCCAATGGTGGCTGCACCGGGGTCCTCGACACGGCACAGACCGACCACAACGCCGTTGCGGATCCGGCAGTTGTCGCCGAAGCGCGCATAGCCGCTGATCACGATCCCGCCGGAATGGTCGATGATGAAGTTTCGTCCGATCCGAGCCTCGCAGGGCAGCTCGATGCCCGTGAGCACCTGCACCACTTTGTAGGACACGTGATAGATCGCCGAAAACGCTTTTCTTAGCAGCACCGGGCGCACTCCGTAGCGCCATCGCCCGAACCTATACATGACCAGGGCCCAGAATCCCTGGCTACCCCAGGCGTTGCCGTGGGCGCGAAAATCCGCACGAATGTTCTCAAGCATGTTTCAGCCCGTCTCGGCAATGTGGTGAGGAAACAAGCTTCCCCCCGGGTACACTGCCGCATGGCATGGGGCGACGTCTGCGCGGTGGGATACGCAGCACGGGACGGAAAGATCCGCGCGGTTGGTGGCGGGGCCCTATGCCGAGATCAGACTCGTCGTGACACCAGGGCGCCGACGGCCAGGCCGACTGCCGCCACCATCGCCACCACCGTCCACGGATTCGCTCTCGCATAGTTCTGCGCATCGTTGAGCGCATCGGACGCCGTTGTCTCGGCTTGCCCCTCGAGCGTGCCGAGTCGCGTGCGTGCACTGCGAATCGTGCGGCCCGCTCGCTCGCGCAGTTCCAGAACCTTGCTGCCCCCATCTTCGCCCAGCGACTGCAACAGCTCTTCAGCCTTGCCGACGATATCGTTGAGCTGTTCTGCAGTGGTGGCGTGCGCGCCGTTCTTGCCGATGTTCATATTCATGCCTCGTCTCGATGATTGATTAAGGAAGCAAAGCGTCACCTTCGGCCAACCCATGCTTCGCCGCTGTCAGTCGATGCCGCGTACGGACGGGCCGCTCCGTTCACGCAACGTCGGTAAGGTCCTACACGCACTTCCACCGATCGACCCATGCATATCAGACGGCATCGACGAGTGCGCGCAGTGCCGGCCGCTATGCGCAAGCGCTGGCGACCGCCATCCTGAAAGCTGATTCGATCCGCAACGGAAACAGCGGATCGACGTATCCATCAGCAGCGCGCGTCGCTGACCTCGGGAGGCCACCACTATGTTCCGCTATTGCCTTGTCTTCTACGCAATCGCGCTGATCTTTGCAGTGCTGGCTTTCGGCAATATCCTCGGCGTTGCTGCGGTGTTCGCGCAGGTTGTCTTTGGGGTCTGCCTCGCGATCGCGGTCGTGACGCTGCTGTTGGGTGTGCTGCGAAGGCGTTGCTGAATTGACCGCATGCGATCATCAAGTCGGCGCCGTCCTAAGCACGAATCCGGCAGCACCGGTAGATTGACAGAAGGCGCCAAACGCAATGTTCTCATGGCAGCCGCGACGCGCTGCGGGACTCAAGGAGAGTTCGATCATGAAATCGTATACGCCGATCTTCGCAATCATCACGGCCGGGTTGCTCGTCACCGGTTGCACGAACTCAAGCTCCTGCAGACGCAGATCGATGATCTAAAGTCGCAGGTGTCTCGCATCAGCGCCGATACGGCTGCCGCGAAAGCTGCATCAGACGCCGCTACCGCCGATGCGCGGGCCGCGAGCCAAAGCGCGGGTGGCGCGCAGAGCGCCGCCAACCAGGCTCGCGCCGCAGCGCAGGCCAGCCAGTCCTGTTGCGATGCCACGAACGAGAAGATGGATCGCATGTTCCGGCGCTCCGGCTCGAAGTAGCTGTCACGCGCTTGCTTCCCGACGACGGCCGCGGTCTTTTTGCGGGGCAGCGCCGTCGCGTCGTCGGGACCGCTTCCGAAGTTGCTCTCGTGCGCGCTGGCGGATGACCAGCACGCCCGAGAGCTTCGGCATCGTGCCGTCTCAATCTGCCTTACCCTTCTGCCGAACCGCGTTATGCGGCACCGTCAGGTTGCTTTACGGATTGCGCGCATCGACCCGGGCCTGCACCGCATCGAGCGTCGCCTGGGCGGCACTCTTGCAGGCATCCTTGGCCATGCCGGTCTCCGCGTCGCATTTTTCGATCGCGACGTTGTACTCGGCCTTGGCTCGCTCGAGATCCACGTCTGCGTTGGCCTCTGCCATCGAGCTCTGTGCATCGGTCGCGACGGCCGCTGCATCACGCTGCTCAGCGGTAACGTCGCGCTGGCCTTCTCTGGCGGCTTCGGCGACGTCATTGCGCGTCTCGGCGGGAGTTTCCTGCTTGGCGCAGGCGCCGAGCGTCATCACACTCAGCGCGGAAACCAGCATCAGTTTGGCAAGGTTCATGGATATCTCCGGTTGTTGGGAATCCAAGAGATTAAGGGCTTCTGGTCGAGCCGACTGTCAGACAGGCACGGCGCCGTGGCAACGCCAGCGCCTATGAGCGCGTAGGTCTGCTCCTACGCAGGCGTGCGCCGCGCTGCCGGTCCCCGCCTACACCCGGCACGGGCCAGCACTGACAGCCCGCAGCGCGCCTTCAATGCACAGTGGCCAGTCAAAGATTTTTTGTCCAGGAGACTCCAGATGATCGAATCCCGCCGCATTCGCACCGCTGTCATCGTCGCCGTCGCGCTGTTTGCGACTGCCGCCTGCTCCTCAACGCGCACCCAGACATCCATGGGAGAGCAGATCGACGACACCGTCATCACCGCCAAAATCAAGGGCGAACTAATCGCCGATCCGCTGACCAAGGCCCACGAAATCGATGTTGAAGTGTTCAAGGGTCGCGTGCAGCTGAACGGCTTCGTTCGCTCGAATGAAATGCGAACCCAAGCCATTGCGCTGGCGCGCCGCGTCGATGGCGTGGTCGCAGTCGACAACAACCTGAAGCTGAAAGCCGCCGCCGACCACAGCGTTGGTGAATCGATCGACGATGCCGTGCTGACCGGCAGTGTCAAGTCGGCCCTGGCCGCCGACGCGCGTACCAACGCCCTGCGGGTCAATGTCGAGACCCGCGATTCGGTGGTACTGCTGGCCGGCTTCGTCAACACGGCCGAGGCCCGCACCGCGGCAGGCGAAATCGCCCGCGGCATCAAGGGCGTGCGGCGTGTCGACAACCAGCTCGCGATCAAGTAGCGCAGATCGATGCACCCCAAGCCCGCGGCACCCACCCCGATGGCGCGGGTAAGCGTTGCGGCCGTCGGCTCCCATCGACGGCCGCAATTTTCTGAGCCAAGTGTCAGCGCCGTCTGACAGCGCGCGCAACCGCTCCGGGCCATACTGAAGGCTCCTTGCCGGCTAGAACCTTCATGCACGCCCTCAGTCTCATCATTGCCGACGACCACCCGCTCCTTCTCGCTGGTCTGACCAGCCTGATCGCCACGCAGACGGACCTCGAGGTCACAGCGCAGTGCCGCACGGGCCGGGAAACGCTCGTGGCGCTCGGTTCCCGGCGATGCCAGGTGCTGCTGCTGGACCTGTCGCTGCCTGACATGTCTGGCCTCGATGTCCTGAAGACTGCCCGCGCCCAATTTCCGTCTGTGGCCGTGTTGGTGATCAGCAGCTTTCCGGAACGCCAGTTCGGCATCAATGTCCTGCGGGCCGGCGCGAGCGGCTTTATCAGCAAGGGCGCGGACGAAGCCGAGTTGCTGAGCGCTGTGCGCAGCGTGGGACGCGGACGTCGTTATGTCGGTCCTGAGCTGGCAGAGCTGCTGGTCAATGGCATGGATGCCGATGCAGACCAGCCCGCCCACAGCATCCTGTCGGCGCGTGAGTTCCAGATCTTCTGCAAGCTGGCCGAGGGGCGCAGCGTGACCGAGATCGCGAACAAGCTGTGCCTCAGCGTGAAGACGATCAGTACGTATCGTTCACGTCTGCTGGAGAAGATGTGCATGAAGACCAACGCCGACATCACCAGCTATGCCATTCGAAACCACATCATTCAGTAGCCAGGGCGAACCACAGGGCGAGCCACAGGGCGAGCCGGCGCAGCGCGAGTTGAGCATTCTGCTGGTGGAAGACTCTGCGCCGCTTTGCGCGCGGTTGATCGAAATGCTGACTCATGCCGGGACCATGCGGGTCACCGCGGTCGCCGACACCGAGACGGCAGCGCTCGAGCTGGTGCGGCTTCAGCAGTTCGACGTGATGGTCGTGGATGTGGAGCTGAGGGAGGGCAGCGGCGTTACGGTGGTGCGCAAGACTCGCGCTGAATACAGCCGCAGACCTTTCCCGCTGATCATCGTTTTAACCAATTTCGACCGCAAGAGCGTCCGAGAACGCTGTCTCGCGGCGGGTGCGGACTACTTCCTCGACAAGGCGCGTGAGTTCGAACGTCTTTATCCGCTGATTCTCTCTGCGAGCAATTAGAACTACGCGTCTTCCAACGGCACCATGACGTCGATGATCGTGCCCGAAGGCGCGTTCGCGGAAATCGTGAAGCTCCCGCTCAGCCTATGAATCCGATGACGCATGCCCGCCAGACCATGTGACATCTTGCCACTGAGCTTGCCCGGGTCAATACCGATACCGTCGTCGCTGATACGCAGGTGCAGTCCACCGGGTGTCAGTTCGCAGAGCATGTCGACTGTGCGCGCCTTCGCGTGGCGCATGATGTTCGTCAGCGACTCCTGGCCCACACGAAACAGGGCGATCCCACTGTCCGACGGCAGGCCTTCAATGCTGTCCGGAACTTCCGTATGACAAGTGAGGCTGGCCATCTTGCAGGTCTCCTGGAAGTAGGACTCCAGTGCAGCCGGCAGTCCAAAGTGTTCCAACAGAGCCGGGCGCAGATTCTCAACGACGCGCCTTTTCAGATTCATGGCTTCGTCGATCGCGCTCGCCAGCGCATCGAGCTTGGCGCGCATGTCGAGATGACTCGCTGTCACGCGTCCCTGCAACCAGGCAAGGTCCATCTTGGCGGCCGTCAATAGACCACCGAGTTCGTCATGCAGATCGCGCGCGAGCGAAGCCTTCTCCTGCTCACTGACGGTCTGAAGATAGGTGGTGAGCCGCGAGAGTTCGTCAGTGCGGTCCCTGACGAGTGCTTCAAGTCGCGTCCGTTCAGTGGCTTGTTCCCGGCGAAGGAACTCGTTGCGCCGGACATCCTTGAGCATCAGCCGGAATGCGAGCAGCAGCAGCACGAGCGTCAGTGTGGCGAGAGCCGCCACCGCAAAGCGGGACCACTGCACATCCACGGCCGTGCGGCGCCGTAGCTCTGTCACGCGCGTCTCCAGCTCCGTGAACAGCGCCTGGGTTTCGCTTCGCAAGGCATTCATCGCGAGCCGTCCGTCACTGGTCTCCAGCAGGGCAAGGCCGTCCGTGCGCCGGCTCTGCCGCGCGAGCGTGACGATTGCATGCAGACTGGCAATTTGCTGTCCACGCATCGATTCCAGATTCTGGACGCGGGCCAGCAAGGCCGCATCGTTCATCGTTTGCACGCGCAGCCTTGCCCCGACGATCGGCATCCATTTCAGGGCGTCCTCGAGCGGCTCAAGGTCCTCGGGCTCGTTCGACAACAGGAAGCCGCGCGTCCCGGCATCGGCATCAATGAGTCGGGACCGGAGCTCCACCAGATCGAGCTGCATCGCCGTCAGCGCGGCGAGCTCATTGCCGCTGGCGCGGATACGCCGGACAGACCATTCGTTGAAGACGAAGGCCCCCATGGCGATGAACGCCATCGCGAGGAGCGGAATCCAGATGGAGCGCGGCAACATCAGCGGGCTTGGCATGGCGAGTGGGTCCGGCGCTGCATCCAATGCCGAATTGGGCCCGAGTTCAGCGCCTGCCAGTGTAGCACCCGTCATGGAGCGGCACGCGTATGCGGGATCGCGCCGCGTTCATCGACAACAGTGTGGTACGGGCGCATGGGCCGATGCCTTCAAGCTGCGCGGACGTGCGTCACTGCCCGCGACACGGCGAGCAGCAGCACCGCACAGAGCAGCGCAACACCGAGACCGATCGCGCTGAATTCGCCGTCGTTGGACGAGATGACGCCGAACAGTGGCGCGATCAACCAGCCGCCCAGCAACGCGCCGACGATACCGACGACGGGATTCCGGATCATGTGCTGCTCGCCATTCGTTTCCGTGATCAGGCTGGCGGACCAACCGATGGCACCGCCCAACAAGATCCAGATAACGTAGTTCATGATGCGTTCTGCTGCAGGCAGAATGCCTGGAGATCATAGTGTCTTGGCAGCGGCGGCCAACTGTCTGTAGGAGGGCGCCGCGACGCAACTCTGAATCGGATCGGAAGCGCGGAACGTAGCGCCG
>JBBQWY010000065.1:0-11760 GCA_038210215.1 Steroidobacterales bacterium | reverse complement strand
CACGGAATAATCTTGTCCATGTCGGCCAAGAACTGCGCACGCCGCGTCGTCTTCGCGTACTTCTCGAATCCCGTCAGCGTCTGTTGCTTCATCGCGTCACTCACATCAGTGTCTGTGCAGAATCAGACCATGCCGGTAAATTAGAGTTTCCTTAGAGGCGGCGACGGGCGAATCGCAACGAACCAGATCAGTACGAGCAGCGCCGCTTGGAGTGGGAGGCGTAGAACCAATAGCCAGTAGGGCACGCTGAACCGCTCCGGCTCTTGCAGCATGTATAGGTGCACTGGCGTCACGGCAACCGTCAGCAGAAATAGCCCCAGCCCAGCGGCGCGCCGCGTGCGCGTCCAGATCAATCCCGCCGCGCCGAGCAACTCCAGCGCGCCGCTGATCAGAACCGCGTAAAGCGGGAATGGGATGTACGGTGGCACCAGTCGCAGTTCCGTATCCGTTGCCAGGAAGTGCGCCGCGCCGCCGACCAGGAACCACAGGACAACGAAATAGAGTCCGATTCGCTGGCTCATCTTGCTGGAGTTGCCTGCATGTACTGCTCGCTGCCCATTTCAAACGCCGCTTTCCGGCCCATGGCCCCGCTGCGTAGAGCCGCTGAGGCTCGCAGGCGGTTCTTGGCTTGGGCAACGCGGCCGAGCGGCTTTGGCGGCCACAGAGCTTGGCGCCTAGGTGGTGCTGACGCGCTGGCACGCCTCGGCATCGGCATCCTTCGTATGCTCCCAGCTCCGACGTCAAAGCGCCGCGCGCAGCCTCCCACCCGCTTGCCAGGTCGGACTCGGCCTCGTTGAAGCTGCGACCCGCATATCGGTCGTCTCTTGATGATCGCTGGCGAACGCGGCGTTCACGCTGCCATGCTCGTGCTGCCGAGCGGCAGCAGGCGGTCGTACTCGCGCTTGACGACCTCGTAGCACTCGCAGGTGCGCGCCTCCAGTCCCTTGCGATCAAGGACCTCGATACGACCACGCGCGTAGCGGATCAGACCGGCCTGCTGCAGTTTCAGCGCGCTGCCCGTTACGCCCTCGCGACGTACCCCCAGCATGTTGGCGATCAGTTCCTGAGTCATCACGATCTCGCTGCCGGAGAGGCGATCGAGGTGAGCAAGCAGCCAGCGACATAGCTGCTGGTCGAGCGAGTGATGCCGATTACACACGGCGGTCTGCGCCATCTGCACAATCAGCGCTTGGGTGTATCGCAGCAGCAACCGCGCGGTCGCGCCGCCCCGATCAAACGCCCGCTTCATGGTCGGTCCCCGCAGGCGGTAGCTTTCGCCGGCGCTCTGAACCACAGCCCGATCTGGGCTCGTGTCGCCGCCCATGAGCAGCGAGACGCCCACGATCCCCTCATGCCCGACTACCGCGATCTCGGCCGAATGTCCGCTGCGAGTGACATGCAGCAGCGAGACGACGGCGGTTGTCGGAAAGTATACGTGCGACAGCGTGCAGCCCGACTCGCTCAGAACCTGCCCCAGCTCAAGGTAGACCGGATCCAGCGACAGCCCCCAGCCTTCCCATGCTGCTGTCGGCAGCGCGGCAAGCAGTCGATTGGCGGTGGGTTCGGACCGGGAAGGAATCACGGGGCCCCTGGCACCGCTATATGGAGACGGCGCGACTAAACATTCCATGCTGCTTCCCATCCTTGCTTGTGGCCTTGCTTCTGCTCGGTCGCCTCGCAGCAGGACTGGCTGGCCCGAGCGGCAGCGAGTGCCTGGTTTGCAACCTGTGTGACGCCGGCGATGGGCAGTGGTGCCGCGATGAGAATCGCGGGTGCCAGATTCGGATTGCGCATTGCAACGCCTCTTGCACGTTCTTCAGGATGTTCAATATGCCGTCGAATAACACCCAGGCACAGCGGCACGCACGGCGAACGTTTGTCAGAGCCGTCCGATACCAGGCTGCGCTTCCTGCCGAATGTGTGTAGGACGGGACCGACCCTTCCAGCCATCGAGGCAAGTCATGGGCCTGAACATCGGCAAGAATTGGCGACGCTGCCGCGGCTCAATCGTTGTCGACGATCGTGACCCTGACGCTGTTCGATGGCCGACTCGTGCGTGCGGACGAGGTGGAGTGCAGTTCCACTTCGAAATGCTCTACGCCTTCAAGTAACGCATCATCAATGATGGGAATGTAGAGGGTGCGTTGACTCTGACCACGCGCCAGGGTCGCAACGCCCTGCAGCGGACCCGCGTAGTCTTTGCCGGCAGTCGCTGTGCCGTTCCGGATCGTCCAGCCGATGCTGGCGCGTGAAGCACTGGAACCGATTCTGCGCAGCGTGAGGGCCGCGGTGCTCGTGCCTTCGCTCACATTGAATGAAGGCTTGTCGAAGCCCATGCGGACACTACCGAAGCTTTGCGCGGACCCGGCAACTGCGGCGGCCAGGCCTGCGGCGGCATCCTCCTTGATGACAGGCGTCATCGCTGGCCGGTCCGCGGTGCCAAAGGTCTGGACAGCGGCCTCGGTCGCCCCACCGTCTGTCTGCCGCGCTGCCACTGCGCCGGAACTCAGCCGCATGGACTCGATGGCGGACTGGCCGAGCCAGGCAGCAATCGCCACCGTTGAGGTGACACCTAGCGCGAGCAGCGCGATGCGAGCGCTGCCCGCTCCGCGTCGCTTCGCCAAAGCCGGCGCAGCGGTCAGCACGGGTTCAGCGGCGACGGTCGCCAAGCCAGGCTTCGCCAAGCCGTTCTGAGCTGCCGGCTGGGGGCTGACCACGTCCAGCAGGCGACGGACGTCGGCAGGCCGATCCGCCCGTTGCCAGGCGAGTGCGCTGCGCAGCAGATGCCAGCGTTCAGCGGACATGCCATCCGGACGCGCGGCTTGCAGATGTACATTGCGTGCTGCGGTCGAGGCGCAGCGGGCGAAGGGATGGTGGCCGGTCAGCATTTCGTAGATCACGCAGCCCAGGCTGAAGATGTCGTCACGGGCATCCGGCGGAGCGCCGTTCAGAACCTCAGGGCTCGCATAGGCGCGCGTGGCGGCTGCAGGAAGAGGATCAGTGGCCGCCGAATCACCCGCACCGAAATCGATCAGGCGAATGGATCCATCCCGCCCGATCATGATATTGCCCGGCTTGATGTCGCCGTGGGTCACACCGCGCCCATGCGCATGGGCGAGTCCGGCTATGCAGGCTGCGGCAATGGACTGCGCCAACTCGCGGCCCGCTCGTTCACTGCGCTTGTGCTGCAGCATGCGCTTCAGCGTTTCTCCTTCGAGCAATTCCATGGTGATGAACCAGACGCGATGCTCGCAGTCGAGGTCGAAGACACGCAGGATGCTCGGATGATCGAGCGTCGCGGTCCGCCTGAACTCCTGCTTGAGTCGAGTCACGGCGGTTGGCCGATGTTTCCACTGCGGCCTGACCATCTTGATCGCAATCGGGTGGCCCGCCCCGGAACCGCCGCTGCCCAGATCCTTCGCCCGGTAGATAATTCCCGTGCCACCGACGCCGATCACCGACTCCAGAATGTAGCGACTCTGGAACTGCGTGCCGACGGGCAGGGCTGTTTCGCCACTCTCGGTTTCGGCCGGCTGCTGCAGATCATCCGTTCGATCTTCCAGGTCGACCGGATCAGCTGGACAATCAGGCCACGCTGACGGCCCGTTGTGATTCTGCAGGTACATGTTTCCTGCTCCGATGAAGGGTTACGACGGCCGCAGCCTGAGGTTGCGCAGGATTGCTCACCTTCAGGGTCGACCAAGCCTAAGGCAGCCGCGCATCTCGGCGCTGTACGCTGCCGCACATAAGTCTGCCCGCTGCGGGCGTTCTCAGCGACCCTGAGCCGGCCCCGCTGTCAGTCCAGCAGCACCAGATGCCCATGGTCCTCGGCGGCCGCGATCTCTTCGATCGGCAGCGCAGCGGAACTCTGCCCACGCTCACCCCAGATGATGTCCACTGACCGGTTGCCGACGCGCTCGACCAGGCACGGGCCGATTGGAATGCTTTTCTTACGTCCGGTGTCGGTCCGATAGGAGACCGGGCCCGTAATGCGTGCGCGGTGGGTTGTCGTGTCCATGATCTGTCCCTCTGAACTTGCGGCAGCGTGAGATTGGAGGGAAACCGCGCCGCGTCGACGTTTGCCGTTGTGCCGATTGAGCAGACCGGAGCATCCGGCCGGCACGCGAGCCCGTCTGTGCGCCGTCCAACGCAGCGCGGGCTTTTGCGGGTCTGTCAGGCCGGGGAGCTGCCGGTCGCGGTGGCGAATACGGGTTTGGTGCGCAGCTGCACCGCCGTCACCGGATACCCTATCCATGCCACCGATGGCGAAATCGGCTATGTCTCGGGCTTCCTTATCGACGACGAGACCTGGGCGATACGTTGCCTCGTCGTGGACACCAGCAACTGGTGGATCGGTCACAAGGTGCTGGTCGCGCTGGCGTTGTCATGCAGCGCCGAGCGGTGGCCCGCGGAGCACGCCTCAGAGCTGTGAACGGATCGGCCAGAGGACTTTCTCGAAGAATTTCTCGCGCAGCGGTCGGTCCTGCCACGCGGCGTAGGTGTAGCGCCGGCTCTTCAACAGATCCGCTTCGAAAACGGCGCTCATGCGCGTGGCGAAGTCCTGATTGTAGATGTTGAGGCTGGCTTCATCATTGAGCCGGAAGGAGCGAATGTCGAAGTTGGTCGAGCCGACCGACACCATCTCGCGGTCCACGACCAGCAGCTTCACGTGCATCATGGTCGGCTCGTACTCGTACATCTCCACGTCGGCCTGGAGCAGCCTGCCCCAGGATGCTTTCGACGTGAGCCGCACCGTGTCCGAATCGATGTTGTCTCCCGGCACGATCACGCGGATGCTTACCCCGCGCCGCCGCGCATCCAGCAGGCCCTGAAGGATCAGTTCATCGGGTACGAAATACGATGCCGACAGATCGATACTGTGCTGGGCGGCCGCAATCGACATCAGATACATCAGGTGCATGCTCTCGCTGCCACCCGCGGGTGAGGCCATGAACAGATGCGCATCCATGTCACCCTCAGGCTCCAGCGGCGGAAAGTAGTCCGGCCCATTGAGCAGTTCGCCGGTGGTCTTGATCCAGTTGTCGTTGAACGCTGCCTGCATCTGCGCCACCGCCGGGCCTTCGACGCGGAAATGCGCCTCGCGCCAGTGGTCCGGGTCCTGCGCATTTCCGGTCCACTGGTCGGCGATGCCGACGCCGCCGGTGAAGCCGGTCTTGCCGTCGATCACCAGCAGCTTGCGGTGGGTGCGGTTGTTCATGCGCGAGAGGTTGTACCAGTGCAGCGGCCGGTACATTTCGATGCGGATGCCCGCGCCTTTCATTTCCTCGAGCAGGGCAGGCTCCATATTCATGCTGCCGAACCAGTCGATGACCATGCACACCTTGACACCGGCGCGGGCCCGTTCAGACAGCGCGTCCGCAAACTTCTGGCCGATCTCACCTGACCAATAGATGTAGGTCTCGAAGTTGATCGTCTTCTGGGCGCCATGGATGGCCTCGAGCATGGCGGGAAAGATCTCATCGCCGTTCTGGAAATCGACGACGCGGTTGCCGGGCAGCACCGACGGCCCCAGCAGCACCGACATCTCGCGACGGAACTGCGCGTCGGTGAGGGCATGCCTGTTCGTGACCTTGCGTTCCAGCTTCTTTTGGGGCGTGGCGAAATTCATCGCCAGCGCTGCGGTCACCAGGGTCAGCAGGATCGTCCCAACGAGCGTCCAGGTCTTGCTCTTGCGGCTCTTGAATCCGGTCATCGATGATTCTGCGGTGACCTATTCACAATATATCGCCAAGTTAACTCTCATCGACCCCGAGACGTCCACCCTATTGCGATCAAATTGTGCGATCAAATTGTGCGATCAAATTGGCACAGCCCTACCCCAAGGCGCAGAGGCCTGTCACAGGCGCCCAGTTCGGACGTCGGATCGGTGTCTGATGCGGACCGTCGCGCGCCAGGGGCGCGTGGTGCAAATCTTGCGCACCGGGTATAGGCTGCACTGAATCCTGAGAGGCACGATGAGCCGATCGATGACGCACCGGGGCCCGATCAATCGACGTCGGCGGACATTGCTCGGCGCGTTGCCGGGACTCGCGCTGGTGGGCCTGAACGCGCGCGCTGCCGCGCCGGGCGACCGGCCCGAAGTGCCGACTGTGGACCGCCTGACGCTGCACATCGTGGTCGACGCGCAGACGTTTGCTTTTGCCGAGCCGATCCGGCGGCCCGACCTGGTGGTCGAGCGCGCCGGCCCGCGCGGCAACGATACCGGCCCGCCCGACCGCACGCTGACGGCCGAGTTCGGCTTCGGCGTGCTTGCCGAATCGCGCCGCGGCGATGCGACACGGCGCGTGATGATCGACGCCGGCTATACGCCGGCGGTACTCGCCAACAATCTGGCCCTGCTCGGGCTGGATCCAGCCACTTTCGATGCGCTCGTCATCAGCCACGGGCACTACGACCATTTCGGCGGCCTGTCGGCGCTGCTGTCCGGCGCGCGCCGCCTGCGCCCCGCCACGCCCGTCTACGTCGGCGGCGAGGAGATCTTCTGCGCGCGCGATACGCTGGTGCGCAACGTGCAGCGGCCTTTCGGTCGCGTCGATCGGGAGGCGCTGCTGCGCGCCGGCCTGCGCGTTGAGTCGTCGTCGGCGCCGGCCACCATTGCGGAGCATGCCTTCTCCACGGGCCGGATCCCGCTCACCACCTCTGAACGCACCGCGAACCCCACGCTGATGCACCCCGGCGTCGGCTGCGACCGCGCGCTGCTCGATCCGGACAAGCGGGATCTGACGATCGTCGCCGACGACCTCAGGCACGAGATCGCGACTGCGTGGGTCGTCAGGAACCGCGGGCTCGTCATCTCGTCGTCATGCAGCCACCGCGGCGTGCTGAACGCAATCCGGTGCGCCCAGGAAATCTCGGGCGTGCAACACGTACACGCGATCATCGGCGGCTTCCATCTGGTCTGGCCGCGCACCGAGGCCGAGGCGCTGGAGACGGCGGCCGCGCTCGAGAAGATTGCCCCGGACTATGTGATTCCGATGCACTGCACCGGCGAGTTCTTCATCGCCGAGGCACAGCGGCGGCTGCCAGAGCGCGTGATCCGGCCTTACGTCGGCAGCCGCTTCGTGTTCGGGTCGGCCTGAAACACCCGTTCAGCCGGGATGGCACAAGGCGCGCAACGACGTCGTGCTGCCGACAGCAAGATCGGGGGTTACGCAGGCGAAGCCGGAATTCTGGCGAACCTCTTGGCAGGCAGCGGTGGAGCGGGTGGTTTTGGATTCCTCGCTGTGCTCTGGCCGTCGCCAGCGCCTTGAAATAGTGTCTGGCCAATGGTCAAGAAAACCCGCCAGCGTCCGAAGCGCCGCACCCCAACCAATACGGATGGGGGCGAGCCGCGCTGGGAGCGCGACCGCCTCGGCAAGGAGCGCGCGCTGCTCGATGCTTTCGACGCGCTGTTGCAGGAGCGCGGTGCACACCGCGTGACCGTGAACGGCGTACTACGGCGGGCGCGGGTCGGCAAGTCGCTGCTTTACAGCTATTTCGGCGGACTCGAGGGTCTCGCGGCCGCTTGGGCCGAGCGCAGCGAGCTACTGCCAAGCGATGCCGATCTGCTCGGCGGCGATGCAGCCGAGTACGCCGGGCTGAGCACCCGCGAGCAGCTGACGCGCAACTACCAGCGCTACGCGCGTGCGCTGCGCGCGCGCCCGCGAACGCTGGAGTTGCTGGGCGGCGAGTTGCTGCAGCAGACGACGGTGACCCGGGCGCTCGATCGGGTGCGCCTGGCCCATGGTCGCAGCCTGGTGCGGTTGTTCAGTCGCCCCGAAGAGTACGACCGCGAGGAGATCATCGCGTTGCAGCGATTGCTGTACGCGGCGGTCTGCTATCTGGCACTGCGGTCACGCACTGCGCCGCGCTACTTCGGACTGCGCCTCGATCGCGAAGCGGATTGGCGCCAGATCGACGCCATGCTGGAGATCGTCATAGGCCGCGTCGTAGAGGGACCCGCCGGCGAACCGCGCCGTGGGCGGGGCCGGCGCGCGGCTCGCAAGTCCAACAGTAAAACTATTGGACCGAACGGTCGGTTACGCTAATCTCGGTATCGATTTACCGGGGGAGGCATGAGTCAGGTCATCGTCGTCACAGGCAGCACGCGCGGCATCGGCCTCGGGCTGGTTCGCGCCTTTGCGGCACGCGGCTGTCATGTCGTGGTCAACGGGCGTACGCAGGCGGCAGTCGACGCCGCGCTCGCTGCGGTCGGCGCCGGCAACCATCTCGGCGTGGCCGCGGATGTGGCGTCGCTGGCCGACGCGCAGCGCCTTTGGGACACCGCGGCAGCCCTGACGGGCCGCATCGATGTCTGGATCAACAATGCCGGCCTGATCATGCCGCGGCGCTCGTTCCATGAAGTGCCGTTCGAGCAGGTGCGCAAGCTGGTCGACGTGAACCTGCTCGGTACCATGGCCTGCTGCCGGATCGCGATCGCCGGCATGCTTCGCCAGGGCGGCGGCCATGTCTATAACTTCGAAGGCTTTGGCAGCGACGGCATGGTGCGTCCTGGCCTCACGACCTACGGCTCTACGAAGCGCGCGCTGCGCTATTTCACGCGCTCGCTTGCGCGCGAGTACCAGGGCAGCGTCGTGTGTATCAGTACGCTCAGCCCAGGCATTGTCGCCACCGACATGCTGCGCACCGAAACCGCAGGCCTCACACCCGAGCAACTCGCGAAGACCCGCCGGATCTACAACATCCTCGGGGATCGGGTCGATACAGTCTCGCCCTGGCTCGCAGATCAGGTTCTTGCCAACAGCAAGCATGGTGCGCGCATCGCCTGGCTGACGCCGTGGAAAGCTGCGTCCCGGTTCGCCACCGCGCGCTTCCGCCCGCGCAATATCTTCGAGGAGTCCCGCGAATGATTTTCCGGGTCGCTCGCGTCGCTCGCGTGGCCGCCGCAACGATGTTGCTCGCGCTGGCAGGTTGCGCCAAACCCACGGCGCCGCAGGTCCAGGGGCCGTTTGTGATCGATATCCCCGAGTACTGCACGGTGTGCATCGAAGTACTGCGCTGCGAGGGTCCGGTGCAACGCGTCGCGTATGTCATGCATGAGCAGGGTGCCTGGACGCAGATCGCAACGATCTGGAATTACTTTGCTGAGTTCTTCCGCCCGAAGGTCGAAGACTTTCGCAAGCTCACGATTTACGAGCTTGCACCGGACATGGCGCGCGCCGTCGTCGTGCGCGAGGGTCTCGAAGCGCGGCTCGACGTCTGGAATCGCCGGGTCGAACTTCCCGAGGCCATCGTCGATCAGAAGACCGGTGCCTGGCTGACCCGAGACGGTATCAACCGGGGCCAATGCACGCATCTGCCGCGCGGCCCCGACCGCCAGTTCGTCGCCACCTTGAAGGAGACCTCGCCGTGACTGCCCCCAAGCGCGGATTGGCAGGCAAGCTGGGGCGCGGCAGCGTACTCGGGCTGCGTTACTTCTACGGCCTGTTCTACCTGTTTGCGTTCATCAACAAGCTGCAACAGGGGTATGCCTGGACGGACTACCCGAAGCAGGTATTCCTGAAGCAGCTCGCGCAGATCGACCCCAACGGCCTGATGGCTGCTTATCTGACGGGCTTTCTGATCCCGAATTACCGCCTCGTCGGGATCGTCGTCACGCTGGTATGGGCCGCAGTGGCGGTAGGGCTGCTGCTGGGACTCTGTACTCGGTGGGCAGGCGCACTTGCGATCTTCGCGACGGTCAACATCGGTCTGGGTGGCTTCTACGATGCGTCATTGATCGTGCTCGGATTGATCGCGCTGTTGTTCGTCGTGCTGCCGACCGGTCACTGGCAGGGCCTCGACCGCCGCCTGCATGCGAAGTATCCGCGTTCGATCCTGTTCCGCTGAACGCGGATGGGCTTTGAGGCCACGAAGTTCTAGCCAGCAGTTGTACGTAAGTCGGGCCGAGGTCATGGCACGCGCAGCATCATGCCTCTGAGCCAGGCGCGGCCGGCAGCGGCCACGTCGGGGTCACCAGCGGGCTGGTGGGACACGGTCTTCCCCAGCGGTTGGGATGCGGCTCGCTTCCGTGTTCAGGCAGCCAGCGCCGGGTAGTCGGTGTAGCCCTTGGGGCCGGGCACATAGAACGTTGCCGTGTCGGGCGTATTCTGCGGTGCGTCGTTGCGCATTCGCGCCACCAGGTCGGGGTTGGCAAGAAACGGGCGCCCGAAGGCGATCAGATCGCCGCGCTTTTCGAGCAGGGCCTGTTCTGCGCTCGCGTGGTCGAAACCTCCGGAGAGGATGCAAAGGCCGTCAAAACCGGCGCGCAACTCGAGCTTGAAGTCAGCTGGCACCGGCGGTGCACCCATGGCCGAGTGATCGACAAGGTGGATATAGAGCAGGCCCACTGTGGAAAGCGCCTTGGCCAACGCCAGGTACTGCACCCGCACGTCCGGAAATGCGCCAGTGCCATTGAACACGCCGTAGGGCGAGAGCCGAATGCCGACCCGGTCGCGGCCGGTCGCGGCCGATCGCGGCCGATCGCGGCCGATCGTGGCGCGCGCGACCTCCAGGGCCATGCGGTTGCGGCCTTCGATGCTGCCGCCGTGGCCGTCGCTGCGCAGGTTGACGAGCGGGTTCAGAAACTGCTCGATGAGGTAGCCGTTGGCGCCGTGCAATTCGACCCCGTCGAACCCGGCATCCAGCGCGAGCTTCGCAGACAATGCGTACTCCTCGACGGCGTGGGCGATAACGGCCTCGGTCATCGCGCGCGGCGTACTGTGTGGCTGCAGGCCAAGCGTGTCTGTGAACATCTCGCCCGGGCACGCGGCCGTGCCGGGCCCGAGCGCCGAGACGCCAGCGGGCAGGTTGGCAACAGGCGCCACTCAGCCGCAGCGGATCGGGCGTGTGCGCAGGCGTTGCGCGGTTGCGTGTCATCGGCGCCATCACCACGCGATTGGCGAGGTGCAGCGAGCGGCGCAGCCGGCAGGGTCTGGGGTTTTTGGAACGTGCAGCCTGCGCGCCGTCATTCGTCAGGTCTGTTCGTTGGCGCACCCAGCTCTGTACAGAGCATGCAGAGCGGCACGCTGACGTGACCGGGCAACTCTGGTCTAGGTTGATGTTCGTTTCAGATCGAGCGAAGCCAGTTGCGCAGCTCGGCGACCCGCAGCTGCGGGTCCAGCACGCCAGGTCCGAGGCCGTGCTTCCAGCCCAGCGCCGCCGCGTAGCGTCGCGCGGTCGCCGCAATCTAGACCAGTGTGTACTCGGGGTGATACTGGACGCCCCAAACGACCGCGCCGCCGACGCGCATCTCAACGGCCTGAAGTCCCATGTCGTTGTGCGCCAGCTCGACGCTCGCCGCAGGCAGTTCGATGACGCAGTCGCGGTGCACGGTGATCGCTTCGAAAACGGCCGGCTTGTCGCGGAACATCGGATGGACGCACCCGGTCTGCGTCAGGCTGATGCGCCGTGCGAAACCGAACTCGTGACCGAGCGGGTTCGCGACCACGCGGCCGTCGCCGGAGTCACTGCCGCCCGCAGCAACCTGCTGCGCGCGCGTGACTGCCGTGTTGCCGTCGATCACGAGAATGCGCCGCACCGGACTTCTGCCTGACCGGTTGCTGAATTCGAATTGCCTAGCGGGCGAGCTCGCCGGCCACGGCGGCGCGGAAGATCCGTTCGAGCGCTGCGGCATCGACGGGTACCGGATTGCCGCCGGCCGACAGCTCAGCCACATCCTGATGCGCATGTCCCTCGACGACACAGCGATGCTGATCATCGCGCTCTGGCTGCCGAACCATTTTTACGGCCACTAGCGGG
>JBBQWY010000064.1:0-12369 GCA_038210215.1 Steroidobacterales bacterium | reverse complement strand
ACTGGCGCCTGATGAGAAAGCGCTCAAGGCCAACCTGCGTCGCCAGGGCATCATCGTCAATTCAGCGAGCAAGCAGATCACGCTGTTCAACTCAGGCGGCAAGGTCAAGCCTGAAGACATCGCGCTGTTCAGCCGCCAGCTCGCGACGATGCTCGGCGCCGGCATTCCACTGGTGCAGGCCTTCGAGATCGTTGCCAATGGCAATGACAAGCCGGCGGTGCAGAAGCTGATCCTTGACGTCAAGGCCGACGTGGAAGGCGGCAGCTCGCTGCATGAGTCACTGTCACGGCATCCGCTGTATTTCGATGACCTGTACGTGAACCTGGTCGAGGCCGGCGAACAGGCGGGTGCGCTCGAGAACCTGCTCGACAAGATCGCGACCTACAAGGAGAAAACCGAAGCACTCAAGAAGAAGGTCAAGAAGGCGCTGTTCTACCCTGCGGCCGTGCTGGTCGTGGCCGTGATCGTGACGGTGATCCTGCTGATCTTCGTCATTCCGCAGTTCGAATCTCTGTTCAAGGGTTTTGGTGCGGACCTGCCGGCTTTTACGCAGTTCGTGATCAACATGTCGCGCTTCCTGCAAAACAACGGCGTGTTCGTGGCAATGGTACTGGCCGCGACTTTCTGGACCTTCTTCTACTTCAAGAAGCGCTCGCGGGCGATGCGCGAATTTCTTGACCGATTGTCACTGAAGCTGCCGATCATCGGCCCGATCCTGAACAAGGCGGCGCTGGCGCGTTACGCGCGCACGCTGTCGACGATGTTCGCAGCCGGCGTGCCGCTGGTCGAAGCGCTCGAGTCGGTGGCCGGCGCCACCGGCAACATCGTCTATGAAAAGGCGGTCATGAGAATGCGCGAGGAAGTGGCGACCGGCCAGCGCCTGCAGCAGTCGATGGAGAACACCGGCCTGTTCCCGAACATGGTCATCCAGATGATCGCGGTCGGCGAAGAAGCCGGCGCGCTGGACGAAATGTCCGGCAAGGTCGCCACGTTCTACGAGGCCGAGGTCGACAACGCCGTGGATTCGATGTCGAGCCTGCTGGAGCCGTTGATCATGGCGATTCTGGGCGTGCTGGTCGGTGGTCTCGTGATCGCGATGTACCTGCCGATCTTCAAGCTCGGCGCGGTGGTCTGACGCCAGCGAATCGTGCTCGAGCTGTTCGCGACCTCGGCGCCGCTGCTGATCGGCAGCTGCCTGCTGCTGGGGCTGCTGATCGGCAGCTTCCTGAACGTGGTCGTGCATCGCGTGCCGCTGATGCTCGAGCGCGACTGGCGCGCGCAGTGCGCGGAGCTTGCCGGCCTGTCATCGAGCAGCACCCCGGCTTTCAACCTGGTCACGCCGCGCTCGGCCTGCCCTGCGTGCAAGACGCCGATCACGGCGCTGCAGAACATCCCCGTGATCAGCTGGCTGGCGCTGAAGGGCCGCTGCGCGGCCTGCGGGGTCGAGATCAGTGCGCGTTATCCGCTCATCGAACTGTTGACCGGCGTGCTGTCGGCGCTGGTCGCCTGGAAGTTCGGTTACGGCTGGCCGATGCTCGCGGCACTCGTACTGACCTGGTTCCTGATCGCGCTCGCCTTCATCGACCTCGACACCCAACTGCTGCCCGACAGCCTGACGTTGCCGCTGGTGTGGATCGGGCTCGGCCTCAGTCTGTTCGTCGCGTCCAAGGGTCTCGCACCGCTGCCGGTCGATCCGCGCTCCAGCATCATCGGCGGGCTCGCCGGGTATCTGTCGCTGTGGAGCGTCTACCAGCTGTTCAAGCTCGTGACCGGCAAGGAAGGTATGGGCTATGGCGACTTCAAGCTGCTCGCTGCGCTTGGCACCTGGCTCGGCTGGCAGATGCTGCTGCCGATCGTGCTGATGTCGGCGCTGGTCGGCGCCGTGGTCGGCGTCGCGCTGTTGCTGCGCTTCGGTCGCGAGCGCCAGGCACCGATGGCCTTCGGGCCGTATCTGGCGGCTGCGGGCTGGATCACGATGATGTTCGGCCACGAACTCGTCGACGGATACCTCGGGCTGTTTCGCAGCGCGAACTGACATGCCACTCAGGATTGGCCTGACCGGCGGCATCGCCAGCGGCAAATCGACGGTCGCCGCACTGTTCGCGGCGCTCGGCGTGCCGATCATCGACACCGATCTGATCGCCCGCGAGGTCGTCGCACCCGGCACGCCGCTGCTGGCGAAGCTGATCGAGCGCTTTGGGCCCCGGATGCTGAACGGCGACGGCTCGCTCGACCGCCGCGCGCTGCGCGCCGAGGTCTTTGCCGACGATGCGGCACGGCGTGATCTAGAGGCCCTGCTGCATCCGGCGATCCGCGACAGGGTCGAAGCCCGCTCGCATGATCTCGCGCTGCGCGGTCCCGGAGCCTACCAGATCATCGCGATTCCCTTGCTGGTCGAAAGCGGCGGCCGGATTCCCGTCGATCGGGTGCTGCTCGTCGACTGCCCCGAAGCTCTGCAGATCCGCCGCGCGATGGCCCGTGACCACAGCTCCGAGAGCGCTGCACGCGCGGTGCTGGGCGCACAGGCAACCCGCGCCGAGCGCCTCGCGGCCGCCGATGACGTAATCGAAAACGCGGGAGAACTGCCGGTATTGCGCGACAGGGTGCTCGCTCTGCACCGGCAATACCAGCAGGCGGCGGCCACAGGCGTTTACGCGCACGCAGGCAGTCGCGCAGAATAGCCGGATGGAAGGGATCGCTGAAATCGAGACCCCCGCCGACGCCGAGTCGACGATCGTCTACGAGCAGCCGCTGAACGAGCGGATGCGCACCTTCATGCGGCTCGATTTTCTCTACAACCAGGCGCTGTACCACAACCAGTCGTCGAGCCAGTGGGGCAGCCGTGCCGCGGTCGGCAGCCTGCTCGACATGCTGGCGATCACTTCACGCGGCGACACGCGCGCCGAAGTGCTGAAGGAGCTGGAGCGCCAGCTCGCCGCGCTCAATGTATTCCAGTCGAAGCCCGGCGTGGACGTGGCAAGGCTGCGCACGATCACCTCGAACCTGCTGCGGCTGCGCGCCGACCTGCTCGCCACCGGCGCGGCGTATCTGCAACCGCTGCGCGAGTCGGAGTTCCTGACCGCGATCCGCCATCGCAGTGCAATTCCGGGCGGCACCTGCGAGTTCGACCTGCCCGATTTCTACTACTGGTTGAGCCGGCACGGCGATGTCCGCATCGAGACGTTTGCGAGATGGCTCGCAGCGCTCAGGCCGATGTGCGAGGCGATCGCCGAGCTGCTGTGGCTGACCCGGCAGAACGGTCGCTCGCGCAGCGAGGTGGCCGTCGGCGGCGTCTATCACATCACGTTCGAGCGCGATAACCCTGTGCAGCTGCTGCGCATCGCGCTGCCGGCAAGCCTCGGGCTGTTTCCCGAGATCAGCGGCAGCCACTATCGTTCGAGTGTGCGCTTCGTCAGCTGGCAGGGCCCGACCGAGCGGCCACGGCAGGCGGACGAAGACGTGCCGTTCGAACTGATCTGTTGCACGTGAAGTGCCCGACCTGCGAGCGACCGATCGTCTGGTCGGACGCTTATCCATTCCGACCCTTCTGCAGCGAGCGCTGCAAGCTCGTTGATCTCGGCGCCTGGCTGTCGGGCGATCGCGCGATAGCCGGCGAGGATGCGCCGGATGCCACAGACGCCGACCCGGACGAGCGCAGCGGGCACTGACGGAGACTCAGCAATGGAACCGCAGTTCTGGCACGAGCGCTGGCAGCGCAACGAGATCGGCTTCCACCAGGACGCACCGCACCCGTCGCTGGATCGCCACTGGTCCGCACTCGCACTGCCCGCAGGCAGCCGCGTTTTCGTGCCGCTGGCCGGCAAGAGCCGCGACCTGTTGTGGCTCGCGGAGCGCGGTCATGAGGTCGTCGGCATCGAACTGTCGAAGCTTGCCGTGCAGCAGTTCAATGCGGAGCTCGCCGCCGCGCCGCAGCCCTGGCAGCAGCGAATCGATCTGCGCTGTGGCGATTTCTTTACACTCGACGCAGGCAAGCTCGGCCCGATCGACGCCGTGTTCGACCGCGCCGCGCTGATCGCACTGCCGGCGGCGATGCGCGGCGCCTACGCCAGGCAGATGCTGTCGCTGCTGCAGCCACGGACCAGACTGCTGCTGGTCACGCTCGAATATGACCCGTCGCAGATGAGCGGCCCGCCGCACAGCGTCGGCGAGTCAGAGGTTCGCGCGTTGTACGGCCACCGCTTGAGCGTTGAGATGCTGACGCGGGACGAGCAGCTGGCCGATTTTCCAAAGTTCGCTGAGCGCGGCGTGCGCGCCCTCAGCGAGGTGACGTGGTCGCTGGCTGCTTTGGCGCCGGCACAGCCGGCACAGCCGGCTTAGCGGCTGGCGCTGGCCCTGGCCCTGGTGCCGGCATTTGCAGCGCCTGCGCCGCGAACGCCCACTGATCGGCAACATCCTCGATCTGCATCCAGACCGGTTTTCCGGCGCCGTGGCCGGCGCGCGTCTCCACCCGCAACAGCACCGGCTTGGCGCAGGCCTGCGCGCGCTGCAGCTCGGCCGCGAACTTGTAGCTGTGCCAGGGCACGACGCGATCGTCGCGCTCGGCAGTCGTGATCAGCGTCGCCGGGTAGCAGACGTCTGCCTTGACGTTGTGCACGGGCGAGTACGCGCGCAGCGCGGCGAACTCTTCGGCATTCTCGGCGAGCCCGTAGTCGGATGACCACTGGCGCGCGTTCGCGCTCGCAGTCTGGTAGCGCAGCATGTCGAGCACGCCCACGCCGGGTAGCGCTGCAGCGAACAGGTCCGGGCGCTGCAGCAGCGTCGCCGCGACCAGCAGCCCACCATTGCTGCGACCGATGATCGCCAGGCGCTGCGGGCGCGTATAACCCGCTTCGATCAAGTGCTCGGCGGCGGCGATGAAGTCATCGAACACGTTCTGCTTGCGCGTGCGCGTGCCCGCCTCGTGCCATGCACGGCCATACTCGCCGCCGCCGCGCAGGTTCGCCTGCACATAGGTGCCGCCCATCTCGAGCCAGGCCAGCGTCGCGGGGCTGAAGCTCGGTGTCAGCGCGACATCGAAGCCGCCGTAGCCGTACAGCATGACGGGCTGGTCACCATCGCGCGGCGCACCGCGCCGCTGCGTAACGAACATCGGCACGCGCGTGCCGTCGCGGCTGGTGAAGAACTCCTGTCGCGTTTCGAAACGACTTGTGTCGGCGGCAAGGCTTGGGCGACGGAACGTGCGGGTCGCGTTCGCGTCCACGTCGTAGCGCAGAATCTGCCGCGGCTGCAACGAGTCCTCGTAGGCAATGAACACTTCGGCGTCACGCTCGGTGCCGTCGAGGCCGGCAATCGTGCCGAGGCCTGGCAGTGGCACCGCGCCGATGCGCTGGCCCGACGTCTCGAAAAGCTCGGCGCTGCCGCGCGCATCACGCAGATAGCTCGCGAGCAGCCGGCCGCCATGCAGGCCGACTGTTTCGAGCGTCGCATCACTCTCGGGGATCAGCGTCCGCCAGGCGTCGGCCGCAGGCTGCCGCGCATCGACGGCGATCACCCGACCGCGCGGCGCCGCGCGGTTGGTGCGGACATAGAACGTGTCGCCGTCATTGCCGATCACGCTGTAGAGCGCGTCCCAACGATCGAAAAGCGGGCGCGGTTTGGCGCCCGATGGCCGCAGATCGATCAGCTCGATGCCGTTCGCTTCGTAGCCGTCGAACAGCGAGATCACGAGATAGCGCCCGTCTTCGGTGACGCTCGCCGACGGCGCGCGACGCGGATGATCGGTCACCTCATAGACCAGCTCATCAGCGGATTGCGCGCTGCCGAGCCGATGCAGGTAGACCGCAGGCCGCCCCTGGTCATCGCCGCGGCCAGCGGGAAGCGCCGGATAACGACTGTAGTAGACGCCGCTGCCGTCCGGCGTCCACGACAACTCCCAGAATTTGGTCTGCCGCAGTTCATCCGGCAGATCCTTGCCATCGACCACACGCCGGAAGCGCCAAACTTCCCAATCGGTGCCGGCATCCGACAGCGCATAGGCGACCAGCGAACCATCCGGGCTCGGCACGAAACGCGCCAGCGCGATGGTCGCATCCGCACGCTGCGCGTTCGGGTCGAGCAGCACGCGGCCCGGCGCGTCCAGGGAGTCAGATACATGCAGCACGCTCTGGTTCTGCAGACCGTCATTGCGCAGATAGAAGTAACGTCCGCCGCGCTTGCGCGGCACGCCGTAGCGCTGGTAGTTCCACAACTGCGTCAGGCGCTGCTCGATCCAGGCGCGCTGCGGCAGCGCGTCGATCCAGGGACTGGCGAGCGCGTTCTGCTCGGCCACAAAACGACGTGTCGCCTCGGCGTCTGGATCCTCGAAGCCGCGGTACGGATCGGCGACCGTGACCCCGTGATAGACATCGACCTGCGTGCCGCGTGGCACCGGGGGGTAGTTGAGTGCGGTGCCCACCGCACAGCCGCTCAGCATCACAGTCACGAAACAGGCTCCGACGTTGCGCATCTGGTCATCCCGCATTGCCAACCCTACACTGCCGCCACGATGGAGCCGACCCCTTGAGAAGTCTCGCCCGACTGTTCGATCGCAATCGCGCCTGGGCCGGCGCGCTGTGCGACAAGGACCCGGATTTCTTCGGCAAACTCGTCGGCCAGCAATCGCCAGACTACCTGTGGATCGGCTGCTCCGACAGCCGGGTGCCGGCCAACGATATCGTCGGCCTGCTGCCCGGTGAGCTGTTCGTGCACCGCAATGTGGCGAACGTCGTCGTGCATTCGGATCTGAACTGCCTGGCGGTGCTGCAGTACGCCGTCGATGTACTGGACGTCGAGCATGTGATCGTCTGCGGCCACTATGGTTGCGGCGGCGTGCAGGCGGCCTTCGAGAACCGGCGGCTCGGCCTGATCGACAACTGGCTGCATCACGTCAAGGACGTGCAACAACGACACCGCCCGGGACTCGATGCGCTCGTCGACGACGCCGCACGCGTGCGGCGGCTGTGCGAGCTGAACGTCATGGAGCAGGCGCTGAACGTCTGCCAGACCACCATCGTGCAGAACGCCTGGGACCGCGGCAAGAAACTCGAGGTCCACGGCTGGATTTACGACCTTGGCGACGGTCTGCTCAAGGACCTGACGGTCGGCGTCTGCGACCGTGCAGAGCTCGCGCGCGTGCAGGCCCAGATCAGCGCAGCCTGATCAACGCAGCTTGATTCGCCCGCCGCCGACCGGCGTACCGCCCGGCGACCCACCAATCTCCGGCACGACAATCCGCGAGGTCTGCTCGCGACGCATTTCCTGCGCTTCCTGGATCGCCTGCTCGAGCGCGTCCTTGACGGCCTCGGGAAACCTGTCGACGGCATCCTTGAGCGTCGCGGCCTCGATCTCGAACATCAGCGGCAAGACGCCGCCCGGCGTCATCAGCTGCGTCTGGCCCGAGAACAGCACGGGGCGGGCCGGATCATCGGCGCCCTCGAGCGTGATCGGAGTCAGCTTGCGAAGCGTGCCCGCGCGACGATCCGTGAAGACCTCTTCACGATACAGATCATTGGCTTCGAGCTTGATGTCGGGTAGTCCGGGATCCTGTGCCATTCGTGTACTCACTCCTTAGGTTTCGGTCGCAGGCCGCGCATGCGGCTCGGCGATCATTTCAATCGTAACCGGCGCACCGGTCTGGCGGATCAGCGCCTTCTTGCGGAAGAAGCGCGTGTAGCCTGCCGGGCCCATCCGCGAGCCGCCCATACCGGACAGCTTGAACGAATGCTTCTCGGCTTCATGGCAGGCCGCAGTCAGCGACCCATCGTTGAGGCTGATGCCGCCGGCGTCGATCTGTCTGCCGATCTGCTCGGCTTCGTCCAGCGTGCCGGCAACGACGGCCGCCGAAAGGCCGAACACGCCTGCGTTCGCCCACTCGATCGCCTGTTCAATGGTATCGAACGGCATCACCGGCATGACCGGGCCGAAGGTCTCGTCGCTCATGATCTGCATCGAGTGATCGACGTCGACCAGCACGGTGGGCCGCAGCCACTTGCCGCCGTGATCTTCAATGGTCCCGCCCGTGAGGATCCTCGCACCCCGCGCAGTCGCATCAGCGAGCTGCTGCGCGACGATGTCGGCCTGGCGACCAAAGATGAACGGGCCGATCGTGCCGGCATGCAGGTCGGGCCAGTTCGGCTCGACGCGTTTTGCCTTCGTGACCAGCTTCTCGACGAAGGCCGGGTAGATGCTGCGATCGACATAGATCCGCTCGAGCGACTGGCAGGCCTGGCCGGTCGCCAGACACGAAGCCCGCAGCGCGATGTCGGTCGCGCGCTCAAGATCGGCCGAGGCCGTGATGATCAGCGGATCGTTGCCGCCGAGTTCGAGGAACGCCGGAATGAACTGCCGCGCCGCGTTCTCGCCGACCATGCGACCGGTGTGCACGCTACCGGTGAAGCAGATCACGTCCGAGACTTCGACCAGCGCTTCGCCGGTCTCCCTCGCGCCCGGATACACGCCGAGCACGGCTGCCAGCTCAGGAACCGCTTCGATCGAGCGCTGCACCGGTTCGGCAAACCGCGGCGTGATCTCGCTCGGCTTGACGATCACGGCGCAACCGGCGAGCAGCGCCGGGATCGCATCGATGAAACACAGCGACAGCGGAAAATTCCACGGGCTGATCACGCCGACGAGCCCGTAGGGCACGTACTGCGAGCGGAAGGTGATCGCCGGGTTGACGCGTGAACGCCCTTCTTCCTCGAGCGCCAGCGTCGGCGCCTCGAGGGCCCAGCGGTCAATGAAGCCGACGATCGACTGCGCCTCACCGTTGGCGATCAGGAAACGACCCGTATCGACAGACAGGGCCCGCGCAATCTCGGCCTGGCGCGCGACATACTCTGCCCGCCAGCGAAGCAGCACTTCGATGCGGTGCGCGAGGCCCGCATCGCGCCAGGCCCGTTGCGCGACGCGCATCTTTGCAGCAAGCGCTTGCAAGTCCGGCGCGCTCGGCGCGGTGAACTGATAGTCGGCCTTGCCCGTCCGCGGGTTCAGCACGGCCAGCTGCTCGCCCGTGAAGGCACCTGAGGTCATGGTCTGTGCAGCTGTGGCCATCGCCGATCTCCTTCAATTGCGCAGTCGTTGCAGCGCCGCAATGAACGGCCGATCCGCCTCGAGCAGATCGTCCGCTGTCAGACGCTGGATCTCGACCCAGCGCAGTCGCTGGCCATCGAGTCCCCGTGGTTCGCCCGCGTAGCCTCGCACGATTCTGAGCCGCAGCTCCACCTTCCGGTCGCTGTAGTCGTGCTCGACGACCATGAACGGCTGCTGTGCCGTGACTTCGATGCCGAGCTCTTCGCGCAACTCGCGTTGCAGCGCATCCGCGTCCGACTCGCCCTCGGCGAGCTTGCCGCCGGGAAACTCCCAACCGCCGGCCAGATGTTTGCCGGCCGGGCGCTCGGCAATCAACACCCGGCCCTGATCATCGAGTATCGCACCCGCCACCACGACAATACGCCGCAATCAGCTCGTGCCTGTCAGCGCGCCATGGCAGTGCTTGTATTTCTTGCCGGATCCGCACGGGCAGACTTCGTTGCGACCCACCTTGCGATCGCTGCGCACGAAGGTGCCAGCCGGCTCCTCAGCCGCTTCACCAAACGGTAGCGCGGCCACGGCCGCGCCCGAAGCGGCAGCACCGCCACCGAGCAGCGACTGCGCTTCGGCGTGCTGCACCTGCAAGGCCTGCATCAGCCGGCGCTGACGCTGCTCTTCTTCGTTCTGCAGCTCAGCCTCGGTGCGCACCGCGACGCGAGTCAGCACCGAGGAGGTATCGAACTTGACCCGATCGAGCATGCCGCTGAACAGATCGTAAGCCTCACGCTTGTATTCGTAGCGGTAATCCTTCTGCGCGTAGCCGCGCAGATGAATGCCCTGACGCAGGTAGTCCATGCCGCCCAGATGCTCGCGCCAGTGCTGATCGAGCGTACGCAGCATGATGTCCTTCTCGACGGTCTTCATCAGCTCGTTGCCGTAGCGCTCGAACTTCAGCGCGTACCCGGCGTCCACCGCCGCGAGCACACGGCTGCGCAGCGCCTGCTCATCGAGCGCAGGCTCCGCGGTCAGCCAGGCTTTCGGGTCAACCTCGGCGCTGAAGTCTTTCAGGATCGCCGCGCGCAGTGCGTCGAGGTCCCAGTCCTCGTGCGCGACATTCTTGGGCAGGTACTGATCGAGCACTTCTTCGACCGCCTCGGCGCGCAGGCCGGCGATGGAATCCGTCAGGTCGGTCGCGCCCATGATCTCGGTGCGCTGCTGATAGACGACCTTGCGCTGATCGTTGGCGACGTCATCGAACAGCAGCAGCTGCTTGCGGATGTCGAAATTGTGCGATTCGACCTTGCGCTGGGCCTTTTCGATCTGGCGCGACAGCATCTTGCTCTCGATGACCTCGCCTTCCTTCATGCCGGCCACGGTCAGCAGCCGTTTGGTGAAGTTCGGATCGCCGAAGATCCGCATCAGATTGTCTTCCATCGACATGTAGAAGCGCGACGAACCAGGATCGCCCTGTCGCCCCGATCGACCCCGCAGCTGATTGTCGATACGTCGCGACTCATGACGCTCAGTGCCGATGATGTGCAGTCCGCCTGACTCGAGCACCCTGGCGTGACGCTGCTGCCAGTCCGCGCGCCGTTCGGCTTGCTGGGCCTCGCGCTCGGCCGGATCGAGCCCCTGCAATTCAGCCTCGAGGCTGCCGCCCAGCACGATATCGGTGCCACGGCCGGCCATGTTGGTCGCGATCGTGACGGCGCCGGGTCGGCCCGCCTGCGCCACGACATGCGCCTCACGTTCGTGCTGCTTCGCGTTCAGCACCTCGTGACGGATGCCTTCCTTGGCAAGCAGACCGGACAGCAGCTCGGAGGTCTCGATCGAGGTCGTGCCGACCAGCACCGGTTGCTCACGCTTGGCACACTCCTCAATGTCTTCGATGATCGCCTTGAATTTGTCTGCCTGATTCAGGTGCACGAGGTCTGGATGGTCCTTGCGAACCATTGGCCGGTGGGTCGGCACGACCACGACTTCGAGGCCGTAGATCTGCAGGAACTCCGGCGCTTCCGTGTCGGCCGTGCCGGTCATGCCGGAGAGCTTGCTGTAGATCCGGAAGTAGTTCTGGAACGTGATCGACGCGACGGTCTGGTTTTCTTCGCGGACGCGCACGCCTTCCTTGGCTTCGACGGCCTGGTGCAGCCCATCTGACCAGCGCCGACCCGGCATGGTGCGGCCAGTGAACTCGTCGACAATGATCACTTCACCTTCGCGAACGATATATTCAACGTCGCGACGGTAGAGTGCATGCGCGCGCAGCGCGGCGTTCAGATGATGCATCAGCCGGATGTTAGCCGCGTCGTAGAGGCTCTCGCCCTCGCGCAGCATGCCCACTTCGGTCATCATCTGCTCAACGTGTTCATGGCCTTCCTCGGTCAGATGCACCTGGCGCTGCTTTTCATCCACTGAATAATCGCCGGGAGCATCCTCTACCTTCTGGAGCGACAGCCGTGGCACCAGCTTGTTGATCGTGAGGTAGGCCTCCGTGCTCTCCTCCGCTGGGCCGGAAATGATGAGCGGCGTGCGCGCTTCGTCGATCAGGATGGAGTCGACTTCGTCGACGATCGCGAAAGACAGCTTGCGCTGCACGCGATCCTCAAGACGAAAGGCGAGGTTGTCGCGAAGATAATCGAAACCAAATTCGTTGTTAGTGCCGTAGGTGATATCGCAAGCGTAGGCTTCGCGCTTTTCCGCGGACGTCTGCGAGTTGCGGATCACGCCAACTGTTAGCCCCAGGAAACGATAGACGGGGCCCATCCAGTCGGCGTCGCGCTGAGCGAGGTATTCGTTAACCGTCACCGCATGCACGCCATCTCCCGGCAAGGCGTTGAGGTAGGCGGGCAAGGTGGCGACCAGGGTCTTGCCCTCGCCGGTGCGCATTTCAGCGATCTTGCCTTCGTGCAGCGTCATGCCACCGATCAGCTGCACGTCGAAATGGCGCAGCCCGAGCACGCGGCGTGCAGCCTCGCGCACCACTGCAAAAGCCTCCGGAAGCAGATCATTGAGTTTGGCGCCCGCGGCGAGCTGGCCGCGAAATTCGGCGGTTTTCGCCTGCAGCTGCTCGTCGGTCAGCGCCTGGATCGAAGCTTCAAACCCGTTCGCGGCCTTGACCTGCGCCGAATAGCCTTTGACGAGGCGCTCGTTACGGCTGCCGAAGAGTCGCGTGAGAAAATTGGACACAGGGCCAAACCTTTCGAAAAACCATGCTGGGACAACGACTTATGCCGGCCAGCGGGCGCATGAGGGGCGCTATTGTACGGATTGTTGAAGGCTACCGGAAATGCTTCGCAGCGGCCTATTTCGGGGCGATTGCGCAAAAGAAAAGCCCCGCTGCAG
>JBBQWY010000063.1:0-12609 GCA_038210215.1 Steroidobacterales bacterium | reverse complement strand
GAGCGGCGCAAGCGCGCGCGCCTCGGTCGTCCGCAGTAGCGGCAGCGAGTCGACCACCAGCAGCCGTGGGGGTGCCGACATCAGCTGCTCCATAAGAGCCTGCATGCGGGCACTGGCAAAGTATTCCGTCGCATTCGGATTCATGCGTCCCGCCGGCAAAACGGTGAGTCCCGGAATGCTCGTGGACAGCACCAGCGATTCCACGTCAATCGAAGGATCCGCCGCCGCGTCCATGAGTCCCAGGCGCTCCGTCAGCCCAAACACTCGCGTCAGGTTGGGTTTGATCACGTCGGCGTCGATCAGCAGCACCGAGTAATCGGGCTCGAGCGCCAGAGACATGGCCAGGTTGGCTGACGAGAAGCTCTTGCCCTCGCCCGGCAGGGCGCTTGCAATAAGAATCATGCGACTCGTCTCTCCAGACTGAATCTCACCCCGCAGCTGCCGTTTGACGTGGCGATACTCGGACAGGACCTGCCGCTGCTGCGCTTCAGGTGCGCGCAGCCCGGCAGCATCCAGCAGCGCGTCTGTAATTACGACATCGGGTTTCGCAACAACCCGACGAGCCTCAGTCGCTGCACTACCACCCGATGCCAAGCTGCGAGTGCCAGCCGTACGACGCGCTGCCGGCACTTCCGGCGAGCCAGTGGACTCCGCCGTTTCCCGGGCGCGGCGCAAAGCTCGTTCGATCAGACTCATGCAACGAACCTCAGGCAATCAGAGTACGAAGAAAACGGGCCCCCGCGCCACCGAGCACGACCATCGCGCCCCCCACAGCGATCAAAGCCACAGATGCCATCACGACGCGCCGGGCTTCGCTTCGCAGCTGCAGCTCCTGGGCGGCGCTGCGTAGCGCACTGACGGCACCGAGCACGGGCAACCCTGTATCGCGCGCAAGCACTTCCGTGTCGTCGAACCCGGGGCGAAGCAGCTGCGGCAGCATCGCCACCGCCACACCCGCGCCCAGGCCAAACAGCAGCGCCATGACCATGAACAGAGGCCGCTTCGGCCACACCGGCGCGGGATCCGCGCGCGGCGGCTCAATAACCTCGAAACGAACGATGCCGCTCTGCGTCGCATCGTCCGTCACGCGCGCCTGCTCGAGTCTTGCCACCAGCGTCTCGTACTGGGTTCGGGTGACGCCGTAGTCACGGTTCAGCCGCGCGAACTCCTGCTCGACTTCGGGCGCTGAATTGACGAACTGCCGAAGGCTGGCGATTTCCCTGCGGTGCTGGGAGGCCGCGCCGCGCAACGAAGCCAGCTCGACCTCGACCTGGCTCAGTTGCACCTGAATCTGCTGATAGACCGGATTCACGTTCAGCGAGCGGATGGCCCCGGTGCCGCTGCCACCGCGCGCGAGCTCCGCAAGCTCCTGTGCCTCACGCGCTTTCAGTTCCCCGATGCTGCGACGCACGGCGATGACCTCCGGATGGCGGTCCGTGAAACGCAGCAACAGGTCCTCGAGCCGCGCCTCGGCCTCCTGCACCCGCACCGAGACATCCGGTGTGGCACCGCCGGCGCCGCCGCCGCCGCCGGAAGCCGTACCCGGCACGAACTGCCGCGCGGCAGTGAGTTGCCGTTGCAGCTCGCCGCGCCGGCTGGCCGCAACCGCAAGGTTGGTCTCGACCTGCTGCAGCGCCGACATCTCGTTCTCGAGACGCGAGAAGTAGTCGCCGCGTTGCTCACCCGGCAGCATGCCGACATTGCGCTTCTTGAATTCGGCCAGGCGCGCCTCGGCCTCGGCGAGTCGCTTCTCGAGGTCTGAAATCTGTGAGACAAGAAATCTCTGCGCCTCGTTGAAACCACTCTGATTGCCGCTGAGCGTGCCTTCGACAAAGTTGTCCAGCAGGGTGCGCACCACCTCGAGACTCTTGTCTCGATTCGGATGATCGTAGGTGATCGTGTAAATCGTGTCAGTCGACTGGTTACCGTTCTGGCGCTGCGTGGAGACCGAGGTCACCGCAATCTGCCGTTGCAGCGCCGTCACCAGCCCATCCATCTGCGCAGGCGTGGTCACGTTGGCATCGAGGTTCGTCTTGCGTGCCACGGCCTCGAGCTCGGGCCGCGACAGCAGCGCCTCGCGCACCAGTGCCAGCTGCGAGTCGTAGTCCTCCTCGATCGCAATGCCTTCCAGCACAGGGCGCAAGGCCGTGCGCGCATCGACATAAACCCGCGCGCTCGCCTGATACCGATCCTGCAGCGTCAAAACGACGACCCAGCCGAGCGCACAGACCGCCCAGGCTACGGCGATCGCCGTCCAGCGGTTACGCCACAGGGCCCGCAGATAACTGTAGATGAGCGCGACGATACCGTTCATGCAGGCTGCCCCTAGAACATCGACTGCGGCACGAGGAACACATCCCCGGGTTGCAGTTCAAAGTTCTGTGTCAGGTCGCCCTTGTTCATCAGGTTACCGAGTTTGACCCGGATCTCCACCTTCTTCCCATCGACCGTCCTCACGATCCTGGCACGGTTCGCGGCCGCGAAGTCCGACAGACCACCAGTCGCCAGCACGACATCCAGCACCTTGAGCCCCTCGCGATAAGGCAATGCCTGGGGCTCGCGGACCTGCCCGACCACCTTCACCTGACTGAAAGTGCTGACGGCATTGCCGACGATCACATTGACCTGCGGCGTGCGCACGAACTCAGCCAGCACCGCTTCAATGTCACGCGCGAGCTGCGATGGCGACTTGCCGATCGCCGTCATGTCCTCGACCAGCGGCGTCGAGATCTTGCCGTCCGGCCGAACGGGAATCGATACCGACAACTCCGGGTTGCGCCAGACGAAGATCTGCAGCGTATCGCCCGGGCCAATGATGTAATCCGCCGCTTCCTCGGCCACGGCAGGGGCCGCCGCGGGCAGCGCGGCCAGAAACAACAACAGGCAGACCAGCACTGGATTCTTGATCATGACAACTCCTTGGCCAGACGCAGGGCCAATGCCTGCGCCGCATCACGCGAACTGAACACCACACCACCGGCAAGCGCCAGATCGACCTCGCGCCGCGCCGACTGTCGATCGCCAGCGCCGGCGAGCGCAAGCGCATAGTGATACCGCACAGATCGGTCGTCGGGTAGCGCTGCGGCTGCTTCACGCAGCAGTGCGACGGCACCGGCATAGTCAGCGGCCTGAATCAGCACCCAACCGAGCGTATCGGCAATGGCGGGATTACCCGGCGCAATCGCACGGGCACGGCGCGCCATCGCTTCGGCCTTGGCCACATCGCGGGTCGCAAGCAGCCACGCGAGATTATTGAGCACGACGACATCGTTGGGTTCAGCCGCAAGAATCCGCTCGAGCTGCACAAGCGCTTCGGCCTCACGGCCGTTGGACAAGTAGAAGTCCGAAAGCCTGCGGCGGACGCTGGCATCCTCGGCTTCCCGCGCCAGCCAGTTGACGAGCGGCTGCTCAGGCTTCGCCAGTCGTCCGGCGAGACGCGCCTGATGCTCGCTGAGTGCGGCGAGTCTGCTCGGACGAAGCACGAAAGACTGCGCGAATGCACCACTCGCCGTTTCCATATTTCCTTCCGCTGCGCTGACCTCGCCGGCCAGCTGCCAGACCATCGCTGTTCCCGGCAGGGCTGCGGTGAGCGCATCCACCTGCGCCCGAGCCAGGTCGAGCTTGCCAGTGGCGACGTTGATGCGCACGGCGGCGATATTGGCGTCGAGCCAATCGGGTCGCAGCGCCACCGCACGCCCGAAAGATTGACCCGCCGCGATGCGATCATCGGCTGCGAGCTGGGTGCGACCGAGGTTGAACCAGAATTCCGCGGTCTCGCCCGACTGCTCGACTGCGGTCCGGAAGCGCGTCCGGGCTTCGTCGACATGTCGACTGTTCAGCAGCAATTGACCCGAGGCGTTCGCGGCGACGCCATCCCTCGGCGCGGCCGCGATGAGTTGCTCCATTGCCTGCGCAGCGCGCTCGAACTGCTCGGCGCGCAGCTCCAGGGCTGCCAGCATCAGCGACGACTCGAGACGCTGCGGCTCCAGCGCGATGATTTTTCGCAGCGCCTCTCGAGCACCGTCCAGATCGCCCTGCGCCTCGGCGACGCGAGCAAGCGCAACCAGCGCATACGATTCGCTCGGCTTGCTGCGCGCAAGATCCTGCAGCGTGTTGCGGGCATCTTCATAGCGTCGGTCGATGAATGCGAGGTTCGCGCGGCGCAGCAGTGCCTCGCTGTGGTCGGGTTCGCGCTCGAGTGCGCGATCCACGAGTCGGCTCGCGGCATCGGATCGACCCCCGCGTTGGGCCGCATCGGCGCCGGCCAGCAGCAGCTCGATGCTCGCTGCGGTGCCATCCACGAGCCCCGCGATCAGAACATTCAGCTCCCGATCATTGCCCAGCGCACGCAAGGCACCGACCTCGGCCGCGATCGAAGCAGCCGTGGCGGCCCGGCCGCGCAGCTCTCGGGCAATGGAAAGTGCCCGACTGGCCTCGCCGCTCTGGAGCAAGGCCGCCGCCAGTTCGCCGCGCAACTGCGCATCGTCAGGCGTGTGGGCCAACTGCGCCTCGAGGCTGGAGATCGCCACGCCCGCTCGCTGCTGGGCAAGACGGGCGGCAGAGAGCAACCCGTCAGTTTCCGCGTCAACACCGACCGCCTCGGCGCCGTTGCGCCCCAGCAGCGCGACGACCTCATCGGGCCGGCTCTGCTCGAGCCGCACGCGTGCGAGCATGCGGCGCGCAACGTCGTCCTCGGGCGCTGCCTTGACCCGCAACTCGAGGATTTCGGTGGCACGAGCCAGATTGCCGCCGCGCAGCAGCGCATCGACCAGCACGTACTGGATGCGCGCATCACCCGGCATGGTCTCGGCCAGCCCCTGCAGCACATCCGCCGCATCACCGTGCCGCCCCTCGAGCAGCGCAATGCGCGCGAGCAGGATCCGAGCACCCACTGTGCCGGGGCGACGCCGCTCGATCGCTGTCACCTGCTCCTTCGCTGCCGCCACTCGACCGAGGGCCAAAGTGGCCTCTGCCGCCATGATTTCGGCAGCGACCCGGCTGCGTACCGGCCAAGCCAGCGCGGCACGAGCCTGCGCGAGTTCGAAATCCTGGAGTGCCAGATCCGCGGCACCCTTGCGCAGCCGCAGCTCGCCGCGCGACAACAGCGCGTCCGCATCCACGCGCCGTGGATCAGCAAGAAACGCATCGAGCTCGGTTTCGGCCTGCTGCAGATTGCCGATCGACGCGAGACTGGCCGCGAGCTCCACAACCAGCGCAGCGTTTGCAGGCTCCGCAGCGATCAAGGCCCGCAGTTCGTCAATGGAATCCGCTCCGGCACCCGCGGCGCGCAACGCCGATGCGCGCAGCCGCGCAATCTGTTCCGGCGGCAACCCCACACCAGCCGCTGCCAGCGCAGCCAGCACTTCCGCGTGCCGCCCCATGCCGATATCCGTGCGCCAGCGCACCACCCGCGCTGACGCCTCGACGAACTGCGCGCGCTCGATCCCGCCGAGCTCATCCTCGGCAGCCTGGACATCACCGCTATCGAGCGCGAGCTGCGCGAGCAGCACCCGTGCGTCGATGGTTTTCGGATGCGCAACCAGCAGATTTTTCAGCACGATCCGCGCTTCGCCGGCTTCGCCTGCAGTGATCAGCGCCTGCGCCTTCTCCAGTGCCTGCGGCGGCGCCAGTTCGCGCGCGCAGCCGAGCAGCAAGCCCAGCACCGCGCCCGCGACGATCCACCGCAAAGATCGTGCCGAGTCCATCAGCGCGCTCCGCCTGCCAGCGGCTCGACGACACTGTCCGTCTTGTCCGCGCTGACCAGATCATGCCGCGATAACAGATCGTACAGAGTCGGACGCGAGACACCGAGCAGCTCCGACGCCTTGGAGATATTGCCGGCCGTAGCCGCCATCGCGCGGCTGACCGTTTCCTTCTCAGCACGGTGGCGCGCTTCCTTCAGGTTCAGCGGCAAACCTGCGCCCACCGGCGCCGCCAGCATCAGGTCCGAAGGCGAGACCAGCGCGTCATCGCCGAGCAGACAGGCCACCTTGATCTTGTTCTCGAGCTCGCGCACGTTGCCCGGCCAGTTGTGCGCACCGAGTGCCGCGACCGCATCGTCGGTAAAGCCGCGCTTGGTGCGACCGCCCGGGCTCTCCGAGTAGCGCGCAAGAAACGCATGGCTCAGCGCCATGATGTCGGTCGGACGCTCGCGCAACGGCGGCACATTGATCGTCACTTCGCTCAGACGATAGAAAAGATCCTGACGGAAGCGCTGCCCGCGAATCAGGCTCTCGAGATCCTGATTTGTTGCCGCGACAATCCGGATGTCGACGGGAATCTCTTCGCGACCACCGACCCGCTCCACGACCTTGTTCTGCAGGAAGCGCAGCAGCTTCGCCTGCAGCGCCAGTGGCATATCGCCAATCTCATCGAGGAACAAGGTGCCGCCATCGGCATACTCGATCTTGCCCGGCGTCGTCTTGGCTGCGCCCGTGAAGGCGCCCTTCTCGTAACCGAACAGTTCCGCCTCGAGCAACTGGTCTGGAATCGCCGCGCAATTGATCGCAAAGAAGCGCTTGTCGCGCCGCAGACTCAGATCATGCACGGCGCGGGCAATCAGTTCCTTGCCTGTGCCGCTCTCGCCGAGCACCAGCACGGCCACTTCGGCCGGCGCCACCTTCTCGATCATCCGGCACAGACTCAGCATCGCGCGATCCGCCGCGATGATGCCCTGGAAACTGTCGGGCGCGCTGCGCACCCGCAACAGCTCGACTTCGGCCTCGAGCCGCGCGATCTGGAACGCGCGCCCGACAATCAACCGCAGCGCATCGATGTCGACCGGCTTCTCGTAGAAATCGTACGCGCCCATCGCCACCGCCTTGACCGCACGATCACGATCGTGATTGCCGGTCACGACAATGACCTTGGTGCGCGGCGCCAGCTCCAGGATCTGCGTCAGCGTGGCAAAGCCCTCGGTCGCGCCTTCTGCGTCGGGCGGCAGACCGAGATCCTGCAGCACGACCGCCGGTTCATGGCGACGCAGCGCCGTGATTGCCTCGGTGCGGTTCTCGGCAAACAGCACTTCGTAGCCGTCGAAGCTCCAGCGCAGCTGCGCACGCAACCCCGGATCGTCTTCAACGATCAGCAATCGGCGGAACTGGCCATCATCGTGCATGCGTTCAACCTGCCCTGCGTGCGATCAACTCGGCCACCTGGACCGGGAAGAGCATCGTGAATGTGGTGCCCGCGCCCATCGCTGACTGCACCTCGACGCCACCGCCCAGAGAACGCAGGTACTCGCGCACCTGGAAGGCACCGATGCCCATGCCGCGCGCACCCTTGGTCGTATCAAAGGGACGGAACAGCCGTTCGCGCTGGAACGACGCATCCATCCCGCAGCCGGTATCAATGACCCGCAGCACTGCGCGCCCGTCGACGTGATCAACCTCAATGCGGACCTCCCCGGACGGATCAGTCGCATCCTGTGCATTGCGAATCGTGTGTTCGATCACTGACGACAAACGCTCCATATCGGCAAACACAATCGGCCGGCAGCGCGCCGTCACCTGCGGCACCGGCACGTCCGAACCGGTGCGCACTGCGGCCCGCTCCGCAATTGCGGCCAGATCCAGACTCTGCATCGTGCCCGAAAGGATCACACCCGAATCGGCGGCACCGGCCAGCTGCGTAATCAACTTGCTGATGCGCGCCGCTGATCCGCCGACCGTACGCATCGCATCGTCGACAAATTCCGGGTTGCGCTTGTGACGCTCGGCGTTCTGCGAAATCAGTTTCAACTGTGCCGCCAGATTCTTCAGGTCGTGCATCACGAACGCAGACATCCGGCTGTAGGCCTCGAACTGGCGCGCATCGGCCAGCTGCGCATCGGCGTCGACCTGGGCCAGGTGCACCGCGATCTGCCGGCAGGCGGTCTTCAGCAGGTCACGGTCTTCGAAAGTCAGCGTCGCCATATGCGGCGGACGATCCAGCACCAGCCAGCCATACAGGTCATCGACCAGCATCAGCGGCACGATCAGCGCATCCGGATCGGCGGCATAGCGCGTCGAATCGATGGAAAGCTCTTCATAGAACGAGGGCCGATCGCGCCACTCGCGCAGATCGACCAGCCAGTGCTTGCGACTCAGGAAATCAACCAGCGCATCGTCCGCGCCGACGGGCGGCAGGCTTGCCGACATCTGCGGCCAGTGGGCCAGCCCCTCGAACTGCCGTCCGTCCTCGGTGCGGCGCCACAGCACCCCGCGCGGGCTCTCCACAATCTGCGCGACCGCACGGATCGCGCGCTGCGAAACGCCGCCCTGCGGATCCGGTTCCGACAGCGTGCGAATGAAGCGCAGCCATTCGCGGCGGTAATCGTAGCGCTGCGGATAGAAGTGACTGCTGACGAACACGCGCAGCCGCTGCCGCAGCGCGTCCGAGAACAGCAGACCGAACAGCACCAGCGCGCCGATGACCGTGAAGCTGACCTGCGCCCACTGGCCCCATTCACCGCCCATTGCCTGCAGCGCCCAGCCGCCGAGGCTCATCAGCAACAGATAGCCGCCGATGACAAAGAAAGACGTGGTGTAGAACGCGACATGCCGCGAAATCGCCATACCGAACGACCAATCCGGCATACGTCGCGCGCCCTGCGCAATCGCCACCGCACACAACGCATACACCACGCCGCGTGCGACCCAGCGCTCCGCCGGCACCGCACCGAGCAGCACGGCTTCAGCAAAGCCGATCAACTCCGCGCCAAAGATGCCGCCCAGACCCAGGCACAACCAGCGGACGGCCGAAGTCGAAGCCGCCGTGGCGTTGCGATACATCTGCTCGAGTGCCAGCAGACCAAGCGCCGCGAGCAACAGCCCGACATAGGGCAGCGCGCGCGTCGCGATCATGCTGAGGCCCGGGTCGACCGCCGGCACAGTCAGCAACAGCGTCAGAACAATGACCGCAACCGGTCCGGCCCAGCGCAGGAGCTGCTGAAACCAGCGCGGCTGCCCCTGCCACTCGGCAAAGGTTGTGCACTGCCACAGCCACAGCGCGATCAGCGCGGCCGCCGCAAGATTCATCGGTGCTGCAGAGAGCAGGTCGGCTGCAGTGGCCCAGAGCGCCAGCAGCGCCCAGAGCGATGTGGCCAGCGCCGCGATCCGCAGCCGGCGCCGCGGCGCACCGGCGCCGTAACGCGCCGGCCGCAGCATCAGGCCGAGCGCGGCATAAGCCAGCGCGCAGGCCAGGAAACTCGCGATGATCAACGCGTCAGCCATACTGGATTTAACTATGTAAAGAATCCCGATCCTAGTGTCGGGATTCTATACACTCACTCCGCGTAAAGCCTTACACCTTATCAAAACTGTGATCAGCGTCCGGATCTGGCGGGCAACGCGGCACTCAGGCTTGGCATTGCCTCAAGCATCAACGACTCGAGATCCCGCCTCGCTGCACTGCAATCGGGCTCGCAGACCCGAGCCACCGCGACCACTGCCACATCGCGCCGACCGGATAGCAGGCCTCTAACTCCAGCGAACTTGGCACCGATTCGCGTGTTCTCGGCACGACCCGCAATCTGGTACCAACTGAGCACGACATAGCGCTGCGCACCGAAAGTCCCCTCAAAATCACGAACCTTGACGGTGTCGCCTAACCGCAGTGAACTCAAGCGCTCGGGGCCGCCCCGCCATTGGCGCCCGAAGAGATCGTTCTCCTTGCTGGTCGCAAAGCCGACGAAGGACTGACGCGAATAAGCTGCGCGAAACACTTCGATGGCGAAGCCTCGCCACTGATAGGCCACGCGATCCTGAGTGGCATTAGCCAGCACGGGGGACCATGCAGCAAGCGGCACCATCGTCACCAGTCCCGGCAGCAGTGGTTCAGGCAGCGGGGAGACCGAACTCACTTCATCCGTTTCGGCTATCACGATCCGCGGCAACAACAGCAGCAGCGCGGCGCAGGTCGCTGCCCGCAGCAAACCCCAGTTTGTTGCAGTGCCCGGTGACGGCGCTCGAGATTCGTTGGCGGTGGATCCTGATCGCGCCAGCTCACGCATTTCGAGTCTGCTGCCATAGCGCAGTACCGGCCACATCATCACCATGAAAACGACCCAGCCGAAATACAGATGGTCGACGCGGATCAGGTAGTGCTGCATGTCGGTCGCATAGGCGATCAGGATCAACGCAAACACACGCAGCCAGTTCGACACCAACGAAACAAAAACAGCAGCGGCAGCCAGCAGCAGCCGGCTGCGCCAGGTCTGTAGGTACATCAGGCCCTGGAACGCTGCCAAGGCAAGACCCACCATCAGGTAGTTCAGCCCGCTACAGCCCGAAGCAATCTCGACGACTCCAGCTGGCAGCAGGAAGAAATTGCCATCAATGTGCGCGGGTACGCCGCTCAACGACACCATGACATTGACGACGCGCGTCGTGACCGCTTGCATCAGCCCGTTAATCGCCCACCACTGGGGCAGTGCGAAGTACAAAAAGGCTGCCGGCCAGAACAGGCGCTGAGCGGCCACGCGTCCAAACACCAGCCAGATGGCCGACAAAAGGATCAAGGGCAATATCGTCTGGCGCGCCGAATTGATGAACAGCAGTTCCATCAGAGTCAGTACCAGCAGCAGACCCACCAGCGGCACGGCACCGCGCCAGTCCGGGACCAATGAGACGGCGCCATCGCGCTGCCACAGCCGCCACGCAAGCCACAAGGCCAGAGCCAGAATCAGGTAGCCGTGCGCGAAGGGTCCATAGATCGCCGTCCAGCTCCCGTGCACACCGCTGAGCACGGATTGCAGGCCCCAGACCGCAGCGAACGCCAGCAGTACCGCGGCCAGCACTGCCGGCAGATTGCGGGCAACCTGAGGGTTGAAGATGCTTTCGCTCACAGTTTGATGACCCGTGATCGCAGCGAACCGTGTCCATTCAGAACGGCGCCGTGGCTTAGCAGATCGCGTGCAAAGCACGGTGGATCCCTATCCGGCTTGCGCTGCAGTGCGCGCCGCAGTCGCCACAGTCCAAACGCAGCCAGCACGACCAGATCCGTCAAGGCCGCGTAAAGGCGCCCATGATTGAGGGTGAAATACCGCCGACGTGACTCGAACCAGTACTTCGGCAGTCGACGCGGCTTGCCATCCCGCATCATCACTCCGCTGCTCTGGCCGACCAGATGCACGATACGGCTTTGCGGCACGTGCCAGCAGTCCCAACCCGCGCGCCGCGCGCGCAGCGTGAAATCTGTTTCCTCGTAGTAGAGAAAATAGCCCTCGTCCATCAGACCGATCGCGTCGATGACCTCACGCCGAATGATCATGTGCGCACCGGACACCCAATCCACTTGTGTCGGTTGCTCAGGAATGCCAATGCGGGTTACCCATCGACTCAGCAGTCGATCGACCAGGCCTAGGCGAAGGTACGAAGCGAACTCGCTTGGCAGGGTCGGGAACCGGAAACAGCAGTGCTGAGGCGTTGCGTCCGGGTCTTCACTGCGCCCGCCCGCCACCCCGACCTCAGGACGAGTCTCCATGAAGTCGATCAAGATGCGGAAAGCTTCAGGCCGCACCACCGTATCGGGGTTCAGCAGCAGCACATACTTCAGCGCGGGCCACTGCGCGAGTGCGGCGCGGATCGCTACATTGTTGCCCGAGGCAAAGCCGCCATTCGAGGGCGCTCGCATTAGCTGCGCCCAGCTCGACCAATCGTGCTGCTCAATAGCGCGCTCCACTAGCTCGGCCGTGCCATCACCGGAGGCGTTGTCGACAACTATGACCCTCAGGGGCATGGCCAACGCATCCGCAGCTATCGAACGCAGGCAGTCAATCGTCAACTCGGCACAGCGCCAGGCCACGATGGCGACTACCAGATCCACTTTGTCTTCGGTGGCAGCAGGGGTCGGAGCGAGTTCTAGTAGGGGGTTCACTTGAAGTGACTGGAGCGTGGCAAAAGTGCGCTGCATACGGTACAAGAGGTCCCAACGGCTGTCGAAGGAAGCGGTCCGCAGTTTCTTATTGCGTAGCATGCTGCGCATTGAGTTTTGCGCCCGTCATCGCTGGAGCGGCCGCAGGGCTTAGGAGAAACCCGATCCGTAACGACCAAGGAGGCCGCCCGATGCCCGCCCGTTGGAACGACCTGTTCGACCGCAATCTTCTCGATGCGATCCGCGAGTTTGCGCGCTGGCAGGATGGGACTCTGATCCTGGAAGAAGACGGCGTGCTGCTGGTCGCAGGTGGCACCGAGTTTCCAGTAGGTTTTTCAAATTGCGCGGCGCGGACGGACCCGGACATCGATCCGGCAAAGGTGATTCAGCGTGCCGAAGAGTTTTTCAAGCCGCAGGGCCGCGGCTTCACGGTCTGGGTGCGCGAACATGTCGATGCCGACATTGAAGCCCATCTGAAACAGCGTGGCTTGAAATGTCGCAGTGAGTCACCGTGGATGTTTCTGACCAAGCGTCTGCTGACATCCGCTGCAGCTGACGGCGTGCAGGTTCGCATCACATCTGCGGCAGCGGATCTGCCAATCATCCGCTCGATCGTTGCCGAATCGTTCGGGCCCACGGGTACGCCGAGCGAGGAAACGGACCAGATGTTTGCGCACCCCCGACGCGTGTTCTCGCCGGTCACGCGGTTCGCGCTGGCGACCGTGAATGGGGAACCCGCAGCGACAGCGATGGTGT
>JBBQWY010000062.1:0-13384 GCA_038210215.1 Steroidobacterales bacterium | reverse complement strand
CACGCGGATGAACAAGGCATCGCCGCCGTGCACGTTGGCCGTCGTCGTCAGTGGCACCGGCTGCAAGGGATCGATCGCCGCCGCTCCGGCGACCCGCGGAGGATCAAGCGCCACCAGTCCCGCACCGATGCGGCACTGGCTGGGGCCGGCGGTCGTCACAAAGGTTCCGCCGACGCTCGGCGCGAATCGGGCCAGCTCGATTGTCGCGCGCGATGGCAAGGGCTCGACAACCAGATCGACCGGGTTGCTCGCGATGCTGCGCGCAACCGGACCAATCTCGTACGCGACCGACGCGAGGTTACGGATCGTGGCACCAGCTGGCGCCGTTTGCGCAAGCGAGGGTGTCGCAATCAGCGCGATCAAAAGCAATGAAAACGCGAAAGCAACCTGCGCAATGCACGCCCGCATAAATGCGCGCAGGGCGGGGTAGTTGCCTACCCCGCCCTGCGCGCTGGTCTTTTGACCGATGCGCACGCGATGCATCGCGCGCCTTACCTGCCGCCGGTTGGCGATCAGTCGATCGTCACGCGGAAGCGCACGGTCGCCGCATTGCCGGGACCGGACAGGACGCTGCCGAGCAGCGGTGCAGCGACGCGCAGCTCGCCAGCGACGCGGACGCAACCGTCAGCGTTCGTGTCCGTACCGACTTCGGCCACGCAGAACGTGTCCGTCGCGCCGACCGTCAGCCGCACATCTGTGGTGCCAGCATAGGCGCCGGTGACGAAGGTCGTGTTGGCCGGAATCAGATCGGCAATCGACACGCCGGTCGCCGAGACGGTCCCGGAGTTGGTCAGCGTGATCGCATACTCGATCGTCGCACCTGGAATCGACTTCGGCGTGGTCGTGCCGTTGAACGGGTCGCTGATCACGGTCGAGGCCTTGGCAATCGCCAGCGCCGCCGACTGAATCGCATACTGCCCGTCAGCCGAGTGCAGACCGTCGCGCGCGGCATCGCCGGCGCCGGCGGTATCCCCGAACACCACATCGACCGTGCCGGGCGTTTCGGCGCCCGTCGTCTGCGTGAGCACGGTGGCTGGCGTGTTGTTCACTGCGGTGGTCGCCGTCAGCCGGACGTTCGCAAACTGGCCGTTGGTCGCGGCCAGCGGCGTGTCGGCGACGACAAATACCCGCACGTCCGCATCCGCCGCGAGCGTCGTGATGCTGGTCGCCGTATCGCCCGCGTCATAGGCACCGTTGCCATTGACGTCGACGAACGCCCGCAGGTTCGCCATGTCCTGGTTGTCGGTATTGCCGAGCACGACGCCACCGGTCAGATTGGTCACCGCCAACTGATACGCTTGCGCAGCGTTACCGGTGTTCGAGACCTGGAACTCAGCAACCACGTTGACCGCGCCAGGATTCGTAACCACCGACGGCGAGAGTCGCGTGACCGTGACGTTGCTCCGGTTGTCGACGACGAATCCAGTATCCGCACCATTGCCGGCACCAGGCGTCGAGTTGCCGGTCGGCGAGGACTCGATCGGCGCCTGCGCGACCGCTCCGACCGAATAACTGACCGTCGCTCGGTTGTTGATCGGCGTGCTGGCTGCAGTGCCCAGCGCCCAGGCAGATTGCGCACCGCCGACCGAGGTCAGCGCCAGCGCGATGAAGCCGGCGTAACGAAGCCGGCACGGAAGACTGATCATGGGAAACTCTCCACTGACAACATTGAGATCGGAAACAGGACTACTTCAGTTTTGCGCGGTAGCGCGCGATGGCCATCTGGCCGGGCGCAATCGGATTCTTGAATTCGAAACGGATGTGGCGGTACTCATCGGCACGCGCCGGGCGACTCTCGCCATCGGCTTCGCGCACCTGCAACTGGTCCGGCGCACCGAATCGCTGACCGTCGAGCGAGAAAGCAATCTGGGAGCCGACGCCGAGCGCCGTGCCGGCGACGTAATCCATTTCGGCAGGCAGCGGGTTATCTATCGCAACATTTGCGGCCGGCGCCGCGCAGACGTTGTTGGCGGTGATCGTCCAGATGACTTCCGTTCCCGGTACGATCTTCGCTGCCGGCACCAGCTGCACACGGCGCTGGCCGGACTCATCGATGACGACTTCTTCGGTCTGCGCAATGGTTTTCAGTTCAAGGCAACCAGCCTTCGGTGGCGCAGCGAGCGCAACGGACAGGATCAAGGTGCTGAGCATGGTGTTCCCCTACTTTCTGTTTTCGATCAATTGATGGTTACGTCGAACACGATCGTCTGCGGACCGCTGGCTTGCGACAGATCGCCGAGTGCGACGCGCACCCCGCTGGCCGGCGTCGTGACGAAACTGCCGGCGTCGGCATCGGCAGCGTCGGTCAGCGTGGCACCGTTGAGACGCAGACTTGCGGGCACGTAGGTCGTGTTCGCTGGAGTCGTGTCGTTGAACTGCGCGGCGGTCGCCGTGCCTGTGCCGGTCGCAATCACAACGATCTGATAGCGAATCGTGGCGCCCGGCACCGGTCGCGCACCGCCAAACTGGTCAAAAACAGCCGCGGACTTCACCGCTGCAACGAGCACGTCCGCGACCAGGTAGGACCCGCTGACACTGGCCGCCGCGCCGGTCGCACCGACGACCGCATCCGTGCCGCCGGTACCCTGACCGGCAAACGCCGTGCCCGGTACACCCGTGCCGGTGCGCGCATCGGCCGACAGCTGCGCAGAGCCGCGCGCGCCGTTGGCAAGCGCGCCGGGGATATCGCTGACGACAAGGATCGTGACGAAGGCATCGGCGTTCAACGACGGATCATTGCTGCCGGGCACATAGGGCGTGTCAGCCGGCGTCAGCGTGCCGCTGGCGTCGGTGTCGATATAGATCGACGGCGTGGCGGGCGTCGGGTCGAAGTCGTCACCGCCGAGCGCGGTCGTCAGCTGCAGCAGGAACGGCTCGACTCCGTTGCCGGTATTGGTGACGCGATACACCAGCACCTGCCCGGTGGCGCCCGGAGAGACGGTCACGTTGGCGCTCTGCAGCGTCACGACGACATCGAGGATCTCTGCCACGGTCAGCCGCACCGTATTCGACGGCTCCGTTACCGACGAGGCGCCGATCGTGTAACTCAGCTGGGCGGTATTGGCGATCTCGGTGCCCGCCAGCACGCCGGCAGCGCGCGTCGGCGCGGCCCAAAACACAGCTGCGGCTGTCAGCAGCAACCCAAGCAGGAGGGGCCGCAGCGGGCTGGCAAGCATCGCGATAGACTGCACTGGCATAGTGCCGGCGATCCTAGGGGTGCCCCTGAGGTTCGCCTGTGACCATAATCACAGCTGCCTCAATGGCTCACGCAGGATTGCGACATGGATCACGAAAAAACCAGTGCTGCGGGGCTCAAGAAACCGCGTCGCCAGTCGAACGCCACCAAGTCGAGCGCCAAACCGAAACTCGCCCGCACGCGCAGCCGCAACAAGCCCGCTCCCGCCACCGGCGCAGGTGGTTTTGCGGACACCGAGCTCGATCAAGAGCAGGCAAGGCAGGCCGCAGAGCAGATCCTCGGCGCGAACCCGCTGATCGGCATCGACAAGACCGAGATCCTGGGCGCGGCGCAGCGTGCGCTGCGCATCGTTGCCGGACGTCCGCAGATCGTCGTCCAGGAACATCTCGGGTTCGTTCGTGAGCTGCTCGAGGTCATCAAGGGCGACTCGGGCATCACGCCTGAACCGTCGGATCGACGCTTCAGCCACGACGTGTGGAGCACGAGCGGCTACTACCGGCGCCTGATGCAGGCTTTTCTGTCGTGGCGAGCGATGCTGCACCGCATCCTCGACCAGGCCGATGCCTCCGATGACGACAAGGAACGCGCACGCTTCCTGCTGACGATGGTCACAGAGGCGCTGGCGCCAACGAACTCGGTGCTCGGCAATCCGGGCGCGTGGCAACGCATCGTCGAAACACGTGGCCGCAGCCTGCTGTTCGGCGCGCAGAACCTGATCGACGATGTGCTCAACAATGGTGGCATGCCAAGCCAGGTCGACGAGCGGAAATTCCAGGTCGGCAAGAATCTCGCGGTCACTCCCGGCGCAGTCGTGCATCGGACCGAAGTCTTCGAGCTGATCCAGTATCGGCCCGCTACGGACAAGGTCCGCACGCTGCCGCTGCTGATCATCCCGCCGCAGATCAACAAGTTCTACATGGTGGACCTTGCACCCGGGCGCAGCTTTGCCGAGCACGCGGTCGCCAACGGCGTGCAGCTGTTCTGCATTTCCTGGCGCAACCCGACCGCGGCGCAGCGTGACTGGAACATGGAGACCTACCTGCGGGCCGCCAAGGAGGCGATCAAGGTCGTCAACGAGATTGCCGGCACCGAGCAGACCAATGTCATGGCCGCCTGCGCCGGTGGCTTCACACTCGCGACGCTGCTCGGCCACCTCGCCGCCATCGGCGACAAGTCGGTGCATTCGGCAACGCTGCTCGTGACCGTGCTCGACACCGAGTCACCGTCGCTGCTCGGTCAGTTTGCGTCGCGCACCGGCATTGCGACTGCAATCCAGCGCTCGCGCAGCAAGGGCGTGCTGGAGGGTGACGAAATGGCGCGCGTGTTTGCGTGGCTGCGGCCGAACGACCTTGTCTACATGTTCGTCGCCAACAACTGGGTCATGGGCAACCGTCCGCCGGCGTTCGACATCCTCTACTGGAATGCCGACAACACGCGCCTGCCGGCCGAGTTCCACGCGGATCTGCTGCGCATGTTCCTGGAGAATCCACTGCGCAACCCGAAGCAGCTGGAAGTGCTCGACACGCCGATCGACATGCGCAAGGTTCGCGTGCCGCTATATGTCGTGGCCGGCATCACCGACCACATCACACCCTGGCAGGCCTGCTACGCAACCCGCTCGATTACGCGCGGCAAGATGACGTTCGTGCTGTCCTCGAGCGGCCACATCCAGAGCATCGTGAACCCGCCAACGAACCGCAAGGCCAAGTACTATCTGAACGACAACCTGAAACTCGAGCCCGAAAAATGGTTGGAAAAGGCGATCCTGCACGACGGCAGCTGGTGGGAGCACTGGCGTACCTGGGTGCATGCCCATGGCGGCGCCTTGCGAAGCGCGCCGACGACACTTGGCAGCAAGGCGCATCCGGCTGGCGATCCGGCGCCGGGTCGCTACGTACATCAACGGTGACACAGCTCCGATGACTCATCCCGCGAGCGTGCGCCACAAGCCTGTAGTCGAGTTCATTGACGTCGATGGCGTGCGGCTGCGCGTCGCGACCCAGCAGGGCGCGGGCGGCGGCACGCCGCTGCTGATCTTCAACGGCATCGGTGCGAACTTCGAGCTGGTGTTCCCGTTCATGGAAGCGATGGACGGCACGGAAATGATTATCTTCGATGTCCCCGGCATCGGCCGCTCGCAGATGTCCTGGTGGCCGCGCCGCTTCAATGGCCTGGCGCGCTTGACTGCCAAACTGCTCGATCGGCTCGGCTATCCGGAAGTCGACGTCGCGGGTGTGTCCTGGGGAGGCGCCCTCGCCCAGCAGTTCGCGCGCTCTTATCCGCATCGCTGCCGCCGACTGATTCTCGCGGCGACCTCGGCCGGTGCCTTCATGATTCCGGGCCGGCCCAAAGTGCTCGCCAAGATGATCACGCCGCAACGCTATATCTCACCGGCCTACATGCAGCGCGCAGCCGGCACGATCTATGGCGGCGAAGCGCGGCGCAATCCGGCCCTGATCGTGGACCACGGCTCGCGGATCATCGCGCCGCGCTTCATGGGCTATCTGTATCAGCTGGCCGCCGGCGCCGGCTGGACCAGCATTCACTGGCTGCACAAGCTCAAGCAACCGACCCTGATCATGGCGGGCTCAGAAGATCCGCTGGTGCCGACGGCCAACGCCCGCATCATGTCGCTGCTGGTGCCGAACAACCGCCTGTTCATCGTGCCGGGAGGCGGCCACCTGTTCCTGCTGCACTCCTTGAACAAGGTCGTCCCCGTGATCCAGCAGTTCCTGCAGTCCCGCGACCCCCAGCGACCGACTTGATCGATCGACGAGGGCTTGACGCTGCATTGCAGCATGCTATGATGCGTCGCAACAATGGTGCGCCGCATCAAATGCTGGAGATGCTCATGAACCTCGTCGAACGCCTTGCAGAAATGACCTCTGATGCCCGCGACCAGGCCGCCCGCCTCGCCGCGCAGGCGTCCTCCACAGCCCGAGGCAGTGTCAGCCGCGCGGCAGATGCGGTCGAAGCCACCTCTGCGCCAATCAGCCGGTTGGCCGACGCCGGGTTGCAGCTGAACAAACTGGCCTTTGATTACATGACCCAGGTCGTAGGGCACCAGGCCCAGATGCTGACCGGTGCTGTCAACGATGGCGCGCATCGCCTGCGTCTGCTGGTCAAGGCGCGTTCGCTGCCGGACGCCTACGCCGTGCAGGTCGAGTACTTTGACGTAACCCGCGAGCGCCTGACACAAGACGCAAATCGCGCACTCAGGATCGTCACGGACGCGGGTCGCGGCGTCTCGAAGCTGGCCTCGAGCGCCTACTCGGAGTTCAGTCGCAAGGCCGCGCCGACGACGCGCGCGCTCAAAGCGACCAAGCGTGCGAGCGCCCGCGTCAAGTCGACAGCTCGCAAGACCCGCAAGCCCAAGGCAGCCTGATCTTCAGGCTGAAGATCGCATGACGAGCGCCCGCCTCACCGTGGGCGCTCGTCTCGTTTTGGGTCGCGTTACGGGGCATCGGGAAGCTGAGCCGGTATACTGCGGGAAAACAGTCAGGATGTTTCCGCATGGCCACCGCCCCCCAGTTCGCCGCCTCACTCAGCTCCCTTTGCAAGCCCGTGGCGGCCTGGGTCGATGAAGTCGCGCGGCTGACCAAGCCCGCCCGGATTCACTGGTGTGATGGCTCGGACGATGAAATCGAGGGCCTGCGGGCGCAGTTGCTGGACAGTGGCGAGCTGCTGCCGCTCAACGAAAAGTACTTCCCCGGCTGCCAGCTGGCTCGCTCGCATCCGTCCGACGTCGCGCGTGTCGAACACCTGACCTTCGTCTGCACTTCGAAGGCCGATGACGCCGGCCCGAACAATCACTGGATGGAGCCGAAACAGGCACGCGCCAAGATGGATGCGCTGTTCAGCGGCTGTATGCAGGGCCGCACGCTCTATGTCGTTCCCTATTGTATGGGACCGCTCGACTCGCCTTATGCCCGTTGTGGTGTCGAGATCACCGACAGTGCCTATGTGGTCATGAACATGGCGCTGATGACGCGCATGGGGCGCCCGGCGCTAGAACGGATCGCGCGCGACGGCAGCTTCGTCAAGGGCCTGCACTCCACCGGTGATCTCAATCCAGACCGCCGCTTCATCATGCATTTTCCCGAAATGCTCGAGATCCAGAGCTTCGGCTCGGGCTACGGCGGCAACGCCCTGCTCGGCAAGAAGTGCCATGCGCTGCGCATCGCCAGCTTCCAGGCACGCAACGAAGGCTGGCTCGCCGAGCACATGCTGATCGTCGGCCTGCAAAGCCCGACCGGCGAGACGCACTACATCGCCGCGGCATTCCCCTCAGCCTGCGGCAAGACCAACCTTGCGATGCTGATTCCGCCGCAGTCCATGCCGGGCTGGAAGGTCTTCACGGTCGGCGATGACATCGCCTGGCTGCACCCCGGTCCGGATGGCCGGCTTTACGCGATCAATCCCGAAGCGGGCTACTTCGGTGTCGTGCCCGGCACGAACCCGAACACGAACCGCAACGCCTACGACATGATCCGCCGTGACACGCTGTTCACGAATGTCGCGCTGACCGCCGACAACCAACCGTGGTGGGAAGGACTCGAAGACGGCGTGCCCGTCATCGACTGGCAGGGCCGACCCTACGATCCGAAGAACGGCCCCGCAGCGCATCCGAATTCCCGCTTCACCGTTGCTGCGACTCGCAACCCCGGCTATTCGCCGGAGGCCGATTCGCCGCGCGGCGTGCCAATCTCGGCGATCGTGTTCGGTGGCCGCCGCCGCGGCGTCGCGCCGCTCGTCTACGAAGCGTTTGACTGGGCGCATGGCGTGCTGATCGGCGCTTCGGTTGCCTCGGAGACCACCGCGGCCGCCACCGGCCAGGTCGGCGTCGTGCGCCGCGACCCGATGGCGATGAAGCCCTTCTGCGGCTACAACTTCGCCGATTACTGGGCGCACTGGCTCAACATTGGACGCAAGCTCAAGCACCCGCCGAAGGTCTATCACGTCAACTGGTTCCGGCGCGATGCTGACGGCAAGTTCCTGTGGCCGGGATTTGGCGAAAACCTGCGCGTGCTCGCATGGATGCTGGAACGCTGCGCCGGCGGCGGCAAGGCCGTGGAGACACCGATCGGGTTTCTGCCAGACTCGAAGGCGCTGAACCTGAACGGTCTTGACATCGGCCCAAGCGCAGTCGAAGAGCTGCTGTCCGTTGATCGCGAACTGTGGGAGCGCGAGGCCAGCGATATTGCAGAGTATCTCGATGAATTCGGCGAGCGCCTGCCCGCCGAGCTTCGGTCGCAGGTTGTCGCGCTCGAAAAGCGACTCGCCAGTCCGACCAGTCAGAGCTGAGTCGCGACACGCGGCTTCTCTCGCTAGCCACCCTCGCAGCGAAAACGAATCGTCAGCGGCGCGTCGGCCTCGGGAATCTTGCCGAGCCCGATCAGCCCTTCGCCCTTGAGCTGCATGCTGTCGCGGCGCAGGAAAGTGTCCTCGCCGTTGGCGCCGCGCAGGAAAGTGCCGTTGGTGCTTTGATCAATCAGCACGATCTTGTTGCGCGAGAACTCGATGCGCGCATGCACCCGCGAGATCAGCGTGCCCTTGAGCACGATGTCGCTGTCTTCCGCGCGCCCGATTGCGGCGTTCGGGCGGTGCTCATCGATCAGAATTTCTTCCGCTGAAGTTTTCAGCCGCACGCGCACCGTCTTTGGACTCTCGCGCGAGCTCAGCGCGATCTGCGGCAGCATGCTGGTCGACTCCTCAGGCTGCCACAACACTTCGTAAAGAGCGACCTCGCTGCCCTGCCCGCGCAACGTCGCCACATCGATCTGCCGCACGGCTGCGCGCCAGTCCGGCGCAAGCTGCTCGACCGTCGCCGCCGTGGTCACAATCTGACCTGACTTCGCCTGACTCGTCATCCGGTTCGCCGTGTGCACCGTTGCACCGAACACATCCCGGCTCTCGAGTACCACGGGACCAAAATGGCAGCCAATCCGGATCGCGACTGCATGACCGTCGATTTTCAGCTGCGAGTGCGCCGAGATCTGCTTCTGCATCTGCGAAGCCGCCGACAGCGCTTCATCCGCGGAAGGAAAGGTGGCCATGACCTCATCGCCCATGGTCTTGATGACCGTACCGTTGTGCTGCTCCGTCGCCGTACGCATGACCTCAATAGAGGTGGCGATCATGTCGCGCGCGCGCAGATCGCCAAGCAGCTCGAACAAACGCGTCGAGCCCACGACATCGGCAAACAGGATGGCCAGTTCTATATCTTTCGGCATTTTTGGCAAGCGACTGCCCAACAAAAAGTATACGCGACCAGGGGCCCTCCCGTCGCCCCGGCTCAGGCCGCGAGCGCCGCAGCGCGGCGCAACAGCTCCGGGCCAGCGTCGCGTTCTCGCGACCCCTCTGACAAGAGCCTGCGAAATTCACGTGCGCCCGGCGTATGCGTTAAAAGTCCGAGCATGTGACGCGTGATCGACGACAAGCGCTCACCGCGGCGCATCTCCTGCTCGGCGTAGTGCGCCATGCGCTCCATCAGCGCTGATACAGTCGGCAACGATCCAGGCTCCTCGCCGCGCGCCCGCGCGATGGCCTGCATCGTCTCCGCCAGGATCATCGGCCGGTGGTAGGCCTCGCGACCCAGCATCACACCGTCGCAATGCTCGAGCGCAGCGACCGACTGCTCCGCCGTCCGAAAGCCACCGTTGACGATAATCGGCAGCGCCGGGAAGTCCTGCTTCAGCCGCCAGACCACGTCATAGCGCAGCGGCGGGATCTCGCGATTCTCCTTGGGCGACCAGCCGCCCAGCACTGCCTTGCGTGCATGCACGACTACCGCATCGGCGCCTTCCGCAAAGATACCTGCGACAAAATCACACAGCGCGTCGTACTCGGCTGGCGTGAAACCCTGCACCCGCTGTTCGGTGTCGGGCCGGCCACCCGCAACTGTTCCGATCCGCAGCTTCACGGTGACCGGCACATCGACTTCGTCGATCATCGCCGCGACACCCTCCGCGACAAGGCGCGGCTGGTTCATCAGACACGCGCCAAATGTGCCCGCCTGCACCTTGTCGCTCGGACACCCGCAGTTCAGATTGATCTCGTCGTAGCCTGCCTCCGCGCCAAATCGCGCCGCATGCGCCAGATAGTTTGGATCGCTGCCGCCGAGCTGCAGCGCAACCGGATGCTCCTCGGAACGAAACTCGAGCAGCGCGTCGCGATCGCCGCGCAGGATCGCCGACGCCGTCAGCATCTCGGTGTATAGCAGCACGTCGGGCGAGAAGCCGCGGAGAAAATAACGGCAGTGGCGGTCCGTCCAATCCATCATTGGAGCGACTGACAGCGTCCGATCGAGATAAACACTGCGTTTATCGATGTTTTTGCCTATCTTTGTAGGGCTTTTCACGTTTGGCGTTTCTGCGGGGTTGCGGGGCATTTCGGGTAATTTAGCAGTTGTCGGGGTGACAGGAAGGTGACAAGAATGGCGTGTCACCCCGGAGCACGCAATGGCAACCATACGTACTCGAAAACAGACCGACGGGACAACGCGCTATTGCGCCATTGTCCGCATTCGTCGCGATGGCGATGTACTTCACCAGGAGGCGAAGACATTCTCACACCTTGGCGCCGCCCAACGTTGGGCCAGGAATCGCGAAGTCCAACTCGAGGATCCAGCCGCCCTTCACAAGGAACGGGAGTCCCGCCACTCGCTTGGCAGCTTGATCCGCTGGTACATCGCAACGTTCGAACCGATCTCCCGATGGCAGCGTAGCAAGCAGGCGCATCTGAAATTCTTGGAGCGACATCCCATCAGCGACGTCGGTGCTGTCACCCTCGATGTCGCCACACTGATTGACCATGTCACCGCACGACGCGCGGACGGGACCGGTCCCGCGACCGTGGCAAACGATCTTGTTTGGATCGGCGTGGTGCTTCGCGCGGCCAAGAGCGTCCGCGGATTGCCCGTACACCCAGAGTATGTACAGGAAGCAAGGAACGCGTGCCGCGAATTGCGCCTGACCGGAAAATCGCGTCGCCGAACACGCCGACCTACTGCGGACGAGCTGACGATTCTCGACGAGTTCTTTCGCAGGCGAGACGATCGCTCGCAACTGCCGATGCGCGAGATCATGTGGTTTGCCATTCATTCGGCAAGGCGTCAGTCCGAGATTTGCCGAATTCGCTGGAGCGATAACGACACGCAGTCCCGCACCGGTTTGGTTCAGGATGCGAAGCATCCGACAGCTCGGGAAGGCAACCACCGACGGTTCAAGTACACGATGGAAGCTTGGCAGATTATGGAACGCCAACCAAAGGGCAGCGACCGTATCTTCCCCTTCAGCGAACGTAGTGTCAGCGCGGCCTTCACGCGGGCTTGTGCCGTGCTCGGCATTCATGATCTTCGCTTCCACGACCTGCGCCACGAGGCCACAAGTCGCCTGTTCGAGCGCGGCTATCAGATTCACGAAGTCGCGCAGTTCACGCTCCATGACTCCTGGAACGAATTGAAGCGGTATGCGAATCTGCGCCCGGAACTGGTTCGCGAACTCCCAATGCAAGCCGACCGGCCGCAGGACGATCGCGACAACGACTCGAAAGTCTCCCGCTCTGATCGCCGGTCCGCTATGCCGCCTTCTCGCGCTGTCGATCGATCAACTCGGCCAGGTCGGCAACACTGACAAGCCACGGGGACTTCTGGCCACCGAGCCGAAAGGCGCGACAGGGCAGCATCTTCGCCGGCGCGCGACGCCGAGCCTCTTCGTAGCTCAAACCAAAGTACTTCGGTGACACCCGATCCAGCGGGATGTTCGCCTCGCCGAACTCGGCGAGTAATCCGAAGTAGGTGCTGTTCATGGCCCGCTCTCCGTCCGGTACTGGCAACTCTGATTGCGGGGCCCAGCATTCCTCGAACACAGCACGTCAGCAAGGTCGAGTATCTGCAGACTTTCTTCAGAAACTCGATCCTTTTGGCCATTGATCTTGCGCTGCAGATCGCCCGATCACTGGCCTTGGACGCCTTACTCACGTTGCGGCGAGTCCCGCACGGGTTGTCTCAGAGGGTCTCGTAGTGGTTTTTCATGCGACCGTTGCACGAAATCCCGCACCGCCTCCCGCAGCTCCGGTGGTCCCACCGCTTCGACTGCCGCGGCCAACTGCCGCCACCCTTCAGTGACCCGCTTCTGAGTGGCCAGCCGATGGTGCGCCAGCGCCTCGGGCGGGCGTTCGGGAAGCTGACTTGTCCCGCGCTGCCGGGCGCGATAGATCCCATCGGGCGCACTTCGACCCGGCTTCAGCCGCGCCGCCCGATCCGTCGCATTGGCGGCAACACCCAGCGCTCGCAGATGGCGCGCAAAGTCATGCCGCCAGCGGCGCAGCATCGGCTTCTTGATGTTCAAGCGTCTGCCGTCTTCGCCGAGGGCTTTCACGAGTACATGGACATGCGGATGGGGCTCATCCGTGTGCAGCACCAGGGCGTAGCGATGCTGCAGCGCAAACTCCTCCCGCGCGAGGTTCCGGACCGCTTCGAGCACCTTGTCGGGCGGCGTTCCGGGCGGCATCGAGAACATCAGCTTGTGTACGAGTCGCGGCGGCTGACCCCCGCATCGACTGCGTCGGTCAAAGTACTGCCGGTTGCCGCTGCTCGACAGCTGCCAGTCCTCCAAAAGTTCCCGTTCCGCCTCAGCGCCCTTGACGCTCTCCCCGTCATCCGTCTCGAGCTCCAGCTCGCCTTTGCGACTGAGGTAGGCCAGATGGTTCGCGACGGATTTCGGATCCGATGCGGCCTGCCTCAGTACTTTGACCATCACCTCCGGCGCCCCGCGTGCGGTCCGGTGCAGCAGCGCAATCTCGTCGCGCGTGAACGCGTCGCGTCGGCCCGGGCCCCGACAGGCCAGCGACACAATATCCAGCAGCGGCCGTCCGGCCCAGGGTTCAGCGGGCCTCGACGTCATGGCCGATCTCCCAGGAGTCGATGTGGGCCTGCAGCAACGCACGGGTGTGATCGCGCAGCTGGGTGCAGATCGCGAGCATCGTGACAGTCTCGCGCTTCAGCGAAGCCGGCACAGAGCCGGCGTCCTCCAGCGCGTCAGTGAGCTGTGCGACATGCCGACTCAGGGCGGCGAGCTGGCGGATCTCTTGGCGCAGCAACCGGACCTGTTCATCCACCGGCGGCGCGACCTGACCGAGGTGCGAGCGGACCAGCACCGCGACATAAGTGCTGGCCGGCAGCCGCAG
>JBBQWY010000061.1:0-13407 GCA_038210215.1 Steroidobacterales bacterium | reverse complement strand
CACACCGTGGCGACAGAACTTGCCAAGCGCGGTGTTCCCTGGCACGAGATTGAGCTGGTGCTCGGGCACGCGATCCCGAGTACGACCTCACAGTACGTGCACTACGCACCAGAGTTTCTCGCGAAGGCTGCAGCTGCGATTGATGACTACTTTGCCGATCTGTCGCGGCTCGTTCACCGGCCGATTCTGGGCGAACAAATCGAGGATCAACCCACGCCAGCTGACGTTTTGCGTGCCAGTTGCGTGTCAGTTGTCGCGCCTGGAGAGGGGCGGCTCGTCGCTAACTCATTGTTTCAATTGGTCGGGATGAGAGGATTTGAACCTCCGACTCCTACGTCCCGAACGTAGTGCTCTACCAGGCTGAGCTACATCCCGAAATCCGGCGAATCAAATCAATAAGTGCGCTCGACGACGAAGCGGACAATCGAGGCGAGGCCCTTCTTGTACGGTGTCTCGGGCAGGGCACGCAGGGCGACCAGTGCCTGATCGGCCTCGTCCTGAGCGAGCCGGCGAGTGTACTCAAGCGCTCCGGTCGATTCAATTGCGGCCAGCACGGGCGACAGCTGGGCGAGGCCGCCATCGCGAATCGCCGCGCGCATCATTTCCTGGGTGGCGGGGTCCGCAGTGCTCTTCAGGGCGTGGATCAGCGGCAGGGTCGGCTTGCCTTCGGCCAGATCGTCGCCGAGGTTCTTGCCGAGCAGCGCGGGATCTGAACGATAGTCGAGCACGTCGTCGACCAGTTGGTACGCGGCACCGAGGTGCTTGCCATACGTGGCGAGCGCCTGCTGCAGGCTGGGGCTCGCGCCGGCGAGCACGGCGGCCACTTCGGCGCCGGCTTCGAACAGTTTGGCGGTCTTGCGGTAGATCACTTCGAGGTAACGCGCCTGGGTGGTCTCGGGGTCGTGCGCATTCATCAGCTGCAGCACTTCGCCTTCGGCAATCACGTTGGTCGCTTCGGACATGATCTCGATCACGCGCTGGGAGCCGATCTCGGCCATCATCTGGAACGCGCGGGAGTACACGAAATCGCCGACCAGCACGGTGGCCTGGTTGCCATACAGGGCATTGGCGGTGGCGCGGCCGCGGCGCTTGGCGGAGCCGTCGACGACGTCGTCATGCAGCAGGGTCGCGGTGTGAATGAATTCGATGAACGCGGCGGCATCGATATGGCTGCTGCCGTTGTAACCGCAGGCGCGGGCGGCCAGCACGACGATCAGCGGCCGCAGGCGTTTGCCGCCACCGCCGATGATGTAGTCGGCCACCTGGTCGACGAGGCCGACGGTGCTGCGCATCCGTACGCGGATCACGGCGTCGATCGAGTCGAGATCGGGCCGGACGAGGGTTCTGATTTCGTCTAATTGCATGAGGACTGCCATCGTAACGGAGCGGGAGGATGCGCTCAAACATTTGATTTTCAAGCGAAACTAGGGGTTCTCTGGTCGAATGGCGGGGTGCCTCTGGCGCGCAAACGGCGTTTGACCGTAGGCGGCGCGGGCCGTAGAATTCGCGGCCTTTCCGCTGCGCGTGAAATCGCTTGTCGTTCAACGGCTTGCACGCCGCCCGCGCGGTTCATTTATCTGGAGCGAAGCATGTACGCGGTTGTCGTCACGGGCGGTAAGCAGTATCGAGTCGAGAAGGGCAGCGTGCTGCGCGTCGAGAAGCTCGAGATCGAAGCCGGTGAGTCGTTCAAGCTCGATCACGTGCTGCTGGTGGGTTCGGGCGACAGCGTCACGGTGGGTTCGCCGCGCATCACCGGTGCTTCGGTGCAGGCCACAGTCGAGAAGCACGGCCAGGGCGAGAAGAAAGCGATCGTGAAGTTTCGCCGCCGCAAGCACTACCTGCGCATGGGCAACCATCGGCAGAAGTACACCGAAATCAAGATCACGGACATCAGCGCGGGCTAAGGCCCGGTACGGAGACAGACATGGCACATAAGAAAGCAGGCGGTAGCACCCGCAACGGTCGTGAATCGCACAGCAAGCGCCTCGGCGTGAAGGCTTTCGGCGGAGAGCACGTGCTCGCCGGCAACATCATCATCCGCCAGCGCGGCACGGTGTACCGGCCGGGTGCCAACGTCGGCATCGGTTCGGACCACACGCTGTTCGCGCTGCGACACGGCAAGGTAGAGTTCTCACGCCGTGGTGCGCCGCAGAAGACTTTTGTCGCAGTCGTGCCCGATGAGGCGCAGATCTGATCGGCTGCAGCGAGCCGCCACCGTGAACCCCGGCCTCGCGCCGGGGTTTTCGTTTGCACCATGAAATTTGTAGATGAAGCGCGACTCTCGGTCCAGGCCGGCAACGGCGGCCGCGGCTGCCTGAGTTTTCGACGCGAGAAGTTCGTGCCGTTCGGTGGTCCCGATGGCGGCGACGGAGGCCTCGGTGGCAGTGTCTATCTGCGTGCAGCGGCCGGCATCAATACGCTGGCGGACTATCGCATCTCGCGCACATTCAAGGCTCGCTCGGGCGAGGCGGGCAGTGGCAACGACAAGGTGGGCAAGGGTGGCGATGACCTCTACGTGCCGGTGCCGGTCGGCACGATCGTCCGCGACAAGGAAACCGGCGAGCAGCTCGGCGATCTGACCAGCGTGGGGGACACGCTGCAGGTGGCGCGCGGTGGCAAGGGCGGCTGGGGCAATACGCGCTTCAAGTCGAGCACCAATCGCGCGCCGCGCAAGTTCGGCCCGGGGCTGCCGGGCGAGAAGCGGATGCTTGAGCTCGAGCTGAAGCTGATCGCCGATGTCGGTCTGCTGGGGCTGCCCAATGCCGGCAAATCGACGCTGATCCGTGCGGTGTCGGCGGCACGGCCGCGCGTCGCGGACTACCCGTTCACGACGCTGCATCCAAACCTCGGTGTCGTTTACTGCGGTGAGCACCGCAGCTTCGTGATGGCCGATATCCCGGGCCTGATCGAAGGCGCCGCGGATGGGGCCGGCCTCGGCATGCGCTTCCTGCGGCATCTGCAGCGCACGCGATTGCTGCTGCATCTCGTTGATCTGCTGCCGCCGGATCCGGCGGCCGACCCGGTCGCCGATGCGCGCGCGATCGTCGCGGAGCTGCGCAAGTTCAACAAGGAGCTGGCGCGCAAGCCGCGCTGGCTGGTGCTGAACAAAAGCGATCTGCTGCTGCCCGCCGAGGCGCAGAAGAAAGCCAAGGCGATCGTGCGGGCGTTGCGCTTCAAGGGACCGGTGTTCGTGATTTCCGGCGCCACGGGTGGCGGCACGCGGGAGTTGATGGAAGAGGTCATGCGTTTTCTGGACTCGCTAGAGCGTGCGCAACAGCAAGGTTCGTAAGCGCATCGCGGCCGGCAAGATCCGGCTGCGGATCCGCGATCTGCGCAACCTCGGGCCGCGCACCGAAGCGCAGCTCGCCGAAATCGGCATCTACACGCCGACGCAGCTGCGACGGGCCGGCGCGCTGGCCACCTTCATTCGGCTGCGCCGCGCATCCGGTACGCGCTCGCTGAACGCGTTGTGGGCATTGCGGGGGGCGCTGGAACCCTGGCCGGAAGGCGAGGACTGGCGCGAGGTCGCCCGCAGCGATCAGCGCCTGGCGGTGCTGATGGAGCTGGAGCGATTGGACCCGGAAGGCAAGGCGGCCAAAAAGGCCACGGGTGCGCGCAAAGCCAAGCCGGGCCGCGCCCGCAAGGCAGCCGACAAATCGGCCAGCAACGTCTTTGAAGGAGAGGCCTGGGCGCCCGGGTTGCCGTTCGACGAAGGCAGCGGCAGCTGATCAGCTCAGCGCTTTGATCCGCGCGTTGAGCCGCGACTTGTGCCGGGCGGCCTTGTTGCGGTGGATCAGCTTCTTGTTGACCAGCGAGTCGATCGTCGAGACGGTCGCGCGGTAGGTCTTGGTCGCCTCGTCCTTGTTGCCGGCGGCAATAGCCGTAAGCACCGAGCGGATCGCCGAACGGGCGCGCGACATCGTCGCGACATTGCGCAGCCGCTGGCTGGCAGCTTGCCTCGCAGCTTTCTCGGCAGACTTCGTATTGGCCACAAAAAACTCCAGAAAATCAGGCGTCCGGCACGGCCGGGCGGAAGGGCCGCGTAGTCTGCGCAGCGTGCGGGGTCTTGTCAACGTTCGGGGGCCCGGCATTCAGCTATAGTGCTGCGGCTCATGAGTCGCGCCATATTCAAGAGCACCACGGTGGTGGGGCTTACAACGCTGATCTCGCGCGTCTCGGGCCTTCTGCGCGACATGGTCTATTCGCAGGCCTTCGGTGCCGGCACGCTGATGGACGCGTTCCTGGTGGCGTTCAAGATCCCGAACTTCCTGCGCCGGCTGTTTGCCGAAGGCTCGTTCTCGCAGTCCTTCGTGCCGGTGATCACCGAGTACAAGGTCAAGCGGGACGAAGCCGAAGTCCGTGAGCTGGTCGGCGGCGTGCTCGGCACCTTCGGCACGGTGCTGCTGGTGGTCAGCGCCATCGGCGTGATCGCCGCGCCGCTGATCATCCTGCTGTTTGCGCCGGGCTTCACGCAGGAGCAGGGCAAGTACGAACTGACGGTGTCGATGCTGCGCTGGACCTTCCCTTATCTGTTTTTCATTTCGCTGACGGCGCTGTTCAGCGGCGTGCTGAACAGCTACGGGCGTTTCGCGGTGCCAGCGTTCACGCAGGTGATCATGAACGTGGTGATGATCCTGTTCGCGCTGTTCGTCGCGACCAACAGCGCCAACCCCGGAGTTGCGCTCGCGATGGGTGTGTTCGTGGCCGGCGCGCTGCAGCTGCTGTTCCAGCTGCCCTCGGTTGCGCGACTGGGTCTGTTGAGCTGGCCGCGCTGGCGGCCGGCCGCCGAAGGGGTGCGCAAGATTGCGCGGCTGATGATCCCCGGGATTATTGGCTCGTCGATGGCGCAGGTCAGCCTGCTGCTCGACACGCTGATCGCTTCGTTCCTCGTGACCGGCAGCATTGCGTGGCTCTATTACGCCGACCGGCTGATGGAATTCCCGCTCGGCGTGTTCAGCATTGCGCTCGCGACGGTGATCCTGCCGGGCCTGTCCGCGAACCATGCGCAGCAGTCGATGCAGCGTTTCACGGCAACGCTCGACTGGGCGCTGCGTCTGGTCGTGGTGCTGGTCGCGCCGGCCTCGGTCGCGCTGCTGGTGTTTGCGGGGCCGCTGACGGCGACGATCTTCGGCTATGGCAAGTTCACCGACCAGGACGTGCTGATGGCGTCCTACGCGTTGATGGCGTATTCGTGGGGCTTGCTCGGGTTCAGCTTCGTCAAGGTGCTCGCACCCGGCTACTTCGCGCGCCAGAACACCCGCACGCCGGTGCGCGTAGGCCTGATCGCGCTCGGCGTCAACATGGGTCTGAACCTCGCGGTGGTGCTGCCGGCGCATCTGGCCGGCTTTCCGATTCCACATGTGCTGCTCGCCACGTCCACCTGCATCTCCGCGGCGGTCAATACGTTCCTGCTGTGGCGCGGTTTGCGCCGCGAAGGTGTCTACCGCCCCGGCCCGGGCTGGAACGCCTTGCTGGCGCGGGTGGTGTTTGCGAATGCCGCGATGGCAGCACTGCTGTGGTGGTTCGGGCGCGACCTTGCCACCTGGCTGGCGGCGCCCGCCGCGGAGCGCGCGGGGCGGCTCGCCGTCTGCATCACCGCCGCGGCGGCCACTTATTTTGCGGCCTTGTGGATCGCCGGGCTCAGGCCCTCGCAGCTGCGTCACCGGTCCGAATAGAACTTCTATAGAATACAATCGGTTGTGACGAAATCTTGCATGGAACTCTTGCGCGGCGTGGGCGCGATTCGCGAGCGCCACCGCGGCGGCTGGATCACGATCGGCACCTTCGACGGGCTGCACCTCGGGCATGCGGCGCTGATCGCAGCGGCGGTGCAGCGGGCGCGCGAGCGTGGCGTACCGGCGCTGCTGCTGTCGTTCGAGCCGATGCCGCGCGAGGTGCTGCGGCCAGACGACCCGCCGGCGCGGCTGACGAACTTCCGCGAACGCTGGCGGCTGCTGCAGACGACGGGACTCGATGCGGTCTGCATCCTGCGTTTCACCGACGCGCTGCGGGCGATGCCGGGGGACGAGTTTGCGCAGCTGCTGGCGCGCGATCTGCATGCCCGCGGCATCGTCGTCGGCTACGATTTTCGCTTTGGCCGGCACGGTGAGGCGAATGCCTGGATGCTCGAAGCGGCGGGGCGAGAGCACGGCTTTGGCGTGCAGGTGATACCGTCGGTCGTGGTCGAGGGCGAGCGGGTCAGCAGCACGGCGGTGCGTGCGGCACTCGCCCGCGGCGCCTTCGATAAAGCTGCGCAGTGGCTCGGCCGTCCGTACACGATGCGCGGCCGGGTCGAGCGCGGCGCGCAACTCGGGCGGACGCTGGGTTATCCGACCGCGAACCTGCGGCCGAAGCGTCGCCGTCTGCCGCTCGGCGGAATCTTTGCGGTGCGCGTGCATGGGGTGGATGCTGAACCGCGGGATGGGGTCGCGAGCCTCGGCACCCGGCCGACGGTCAATGGCGTGGAGCCCCTGCTGGAGACGCACCTGTTCGATTTTGCCGGCGACCTGTACGGTCGCGAGATCGAGGTCGAGTTCGTGCGCAAACTGCGCGAGGAACTCAAGTTTGATGACCTCGATGCGCTGGTGCAGCAGATGCATGCGGACGCCGCAACGGCGCGCGCCGCGCTGGCTGTTGCGCGATGATGCGCCGTTAAGGATTTCACGATCAGAACCAGGACCAACGTGGCGGACTACAAGCATACGATCAACCTTCCGCAGACCGACTTCCCGATGAAGGCGGATCTGGCGCGGCGCGAACCGCTGCGGCTCGCCGAGTGGCAGCGCAGCGGACTCTATGACGAGCTGCGGCGGGTCGCTGCGGGCCGGCCGCGCTTCGTGCTGCACGATGGCCCGCCCTACGCGAACGGCGCGCTGCATCTGGGGCATGCCGTCAACAAGATCCTCAAGGACATCGTCGTCAAGTCGCGCACGCTCGACGGCCATGATGCGCCGTACATTCCGGGCTGGGACTGCCACGGTTTGCCGATCGAGCTGGCGGTCGAGAAGAAGCACGGGCGTCCGGGTGGCAAGCTCGATGCGGCGGCGTTCCGTGCGGCCTGCCGCGAGTTCGCAGCGGCGCAGGTGGAGTTGCAGCGCACCGAGTTCCAGCGCTTCGGCGTGCTGGGGGACTGGGAGCGGCCGTACCTGACGATGGATCCGGCCTACGAGGCCGAGCAGCTGCGCTCGTTTGCGCAGATTGTTCGCAATGGCCATCTGTACAAGGGCGCCAAGCCCGTGCACTGGTGTCTCGACTGCCGCTCGGCGCTGGCCGAGGCCGAGGTCGAGTATGAAGAGAAGACTTCGACGGCCGTTGATGTTGCCTTCAGGGTCGTCGATGCGACGGACTTTGCGGTGCGGGTGGGCGTGGCACCGGGCTCGCTCGATGGCTTGCCCGTCGCGGTCGTGATCTGGACCACCACGCCCTGGACCCTGCCGGCCAACGAGGCCGTGACGCTGCGCGATGATTTGCTCTACGTGCTCGTCGAGGTCGGTGATGGCCCGCAGCGCCGACGGCTTGTGCTGGCGGAAGACCTGCTTGGCGCGGCCGTCGAGCGCTACGGCCTGCAGCCAGGCGTAGTGCGCGCGCGTTTCGAGGGTCGCGTGCTCGAGAAGCTGCTGCTGCAGCATCCGTTCCTTGAACGGCAGGTGCCGGTGATTCTGGGTGAACACGTCACGGTGGAGGCGGGCACTGGCGCCGTGCACACCGCGCCCGCGCATGGCCAGGATGACTTCATCGTTGGCGCGCGCTATGCGCTGCCGGTCAATAACCCGGTCGGGGGCGATGGTCGGTTCCTGCCCGCCACGCCATTGTTCGCGGGCCTCACTGTCGAGGAGGCGAACCCGAAGATCGTCGAGGTGCTCGCCGAGCGCGGCGCCTTGCTGCATGCGGAACGCTACCGCCACAGTTATCCGCACTGCTGGCGCCACAAGTCGCCGCTGATCTTTCGCGCGACGCCGCAGTGGTTCATCAGCATGGATCAGCGCGGGCTGCGCGCCGGTGCGCTGCGCGACATCAAGGGCGTCAAGTGGACGCCGGCCTGGGGCGAGCCGCGTATCACCGGCATGATCGAGAAGCGGCCGGACTGGTGTATCTCGCGCCAGCGCACCTGGGGCGTGCCGATCCCGCTGTTCGTGAACCGCCAGAGTGGTGCGCTGCATCCGCGCACGCCGGAGCTGATCGACGCGGTCGCCGACCGCGTGCAGGCCGGCGGCATCGACGCATGGTTCGCGCTCGACCCGGCAGAGCTGCTGGGCGACGAAGCTTCCGAGTACGACAGGGTCACGGATGTCATGGACGTCTGGGCGGACTCGGGTCTGTCGTTCGCCTGCGTGGCTGCTACGCGGCCGGAGATCACCGCTCCCGTGGATCTTTATCTCGAAGGCTCGGACCAGCATCGCGGCTGGTTTCATTCCTCGCTGCTGATGTCCGAGGCGCTTGCCGGGCGCGCGCCGTACAAGGCGGTGCTGACGCATGGCTTTGTGGTCGATGACAAGGGCCGCAAGATGTCGAAGTCGCTCGGCAACGTGATCCTGCCGCAGAAGGTCACGCAGTCGCTCGGCGCCGATGTGCTGCGGCTGTGGGTGGCGGCGACCGATTACTCGAACGAGATGAGCGCATCCGACGAGATCCTGAAGCGGATGTCGGAGTCTTATCGCCGGATGCGTAATACCACGCGCTTTTTGCTGGGCAACCTCGCGGGATTCGACCTCGCGCGCGAGGCGGTGGCGCCTGCGCAGCTGCTGGAGCTCGATCGCTGGGCGCTGGCGCGGGCGAGCGTGATCCAGCGCGAGATCATCGAGGCCTACCGGACGTACCAGTTCCATCTGATCTATCAGAAGGTGCACAATTTCTGCGTCGTTGACCTGGGCGCGTTCTATCTCGACGTGTTGAAGGATCGGCTTTACACCATGCCGACCGCGAGCCTGGCGCGGCGCTCGGCACAGACGGCGATGCAGCACATCGCCGAGGCGATGGTGCGCTGGCTGGCGCCGATCCTGTCGTTCACGGCCGACGAAATCTGGGAGCACCTGCCCGGAACGCGCAGCCGCTCGGTGTTCCTCGAGACCTGGCACACGCTGCCGACGGTGCCGGCGCCCGCGGTCGATTGGGAAGCGGTCATCGCGCTGCGCGGCGACGTCAGCCGCGAACTCGAGTTGCTGCGCGCCGCCGGCACTCTGGGCGCGCCACTCGAAGCCGAGGTCGAGATTGCCTGCAGCGCAGCCGATGCAGCCAGGCTTGCGGCGCTGGGCGATGAACTGCGCTTTGTGCTGATTGTGTCCAAGGCCGAGGTCGTGGTGCGCGCCGATCTGCCGGCGCGATTCGTGATCAAGGCGAACAAGTCAGCGGCGCCAAAGTGTGTACGCTGTTGGCATCATCGAGCCGATGTCGGCCAGCATGCGGAGCATCCGGAGCTGTGCGGTCGCTGCGTCGTGAACGTGGCAGGCGCTGGCGAACGGCGGGAGTACGCATGAGCAAGCCTGTGGCCTCGGTGAGTGGTTGGCGCTGGCTGCCACTGAGCGCGCTGATCATCGTGGCGGATCAGATCAGCAAGGGCTGGATCGAACGCAATTACCAATTGTTCGAAACGACGGTCGTGCTGCCGGTGCTCGATATCACGCGACTGCACAACCCCGGCGCGGCGTTCAGCTTTCTGGCCGGCGCCGGCGGCTGGCAGCGCTGGTTCTTCACGATCCTCGCCACCGGCGTCAGCATCGGCATCATCTACTGGCTGCGGCAGATCGTGTCGAGCCAGCAGCGGGCGCTTGCCTCAGGCCTTGCGTTGATCATGGGCGGCGCGATCGGCAATGTGCTCGATCGGCTCGAGCATGGCTACGTGGTCGACTTTATTCATGCGCACTGGCAGGGGGCCTATTTCCCGGCATTCAATATTGCTGACGCAGCGATTACCATCGGCGCAGGGCTGTTGTTGCTGGATGCGTTCTTCGAGTGGCGCCGCGAACGTGCCCAGCGTGAGGTGGGTGGATGAAAATAATGCTGGCGAATCCACGCGGTTTCTGTGCCGGGGTCGACCGGGCGATCGACATCGTCGAACGGGCTGTGGAGCTCTACGGCGCGCCGATCTATGTGCGGCATGAGGTCGTCCACAACCGGCACGTTGTCGATCGGCTGCGCGAGATCGGCGCGGTGTTCGTCGAGGAGCTCGATGAGGTGCCGGACAACGCCACGGTGATCTTCTCTGCGCATGGTGTGGCGCTGACGGTCGAGCAGGAGGCGGCACGCCGCGGCCTTGCCGTGTTCGATGCGACCTGCCCGCTCGTGACCAAGGTGCACATGGAAGTGCAGCTGTACGCCCGCGAGGGCCGCGATGTGATCCTGATCGGCCACGACGGGCATCCGGAAGTGGAAGGCACGATGGGGCGCTTCGACACCTCCCGCGGTGGCCGCATGCATCTGGTCGAGAATGTCGCCGATGTCGAGGCGCTCGAGGTCAGCGATGCCGAGAACCTGGCATTCGTGACCCAGACCACACTGTCGGTCGACGACACAGCCAGCATCGTCGCGGCGCTGAAGCGACGCTTCCCGACGCTTGCGAGTCCACGCAAGGAAGACATCTGCTACGCGACCCAGAACCGCCAGGATGCGGTCAAGGACCTGCTGCAGCAGTGCGACATCCTGATTGTGGTGGGCTCGAAGACCAGCAGCAATTCGAACCGGCTCGTCGAACTCGGCGAACGCGCCGGCGTACCGGCCTATCTGGTCGACGGTCCCGAGGACCTGAAGCGCGAGTGGTTTGAATCACGCACCGTGGTCGGGCTCACCGCCGGTGCATCCGCGCCCGAAGTGCTGGTGCAGGGCGTCATTCAGCAGTTGCGTGTGTGGGGTGCCGAAGCTCCGGCTGAGCGTGCCGGTCGCGAAGAGACCGTCGTGTTCGGCCTGCCGAAGCCGCTGCGCAAACCCGCCGCGAACGTCTGACCCAGCGCGTCAGCTCGCAACGCGCAGGTTCTTCAGGTATTCGCGCACCGGCTCCCGATAGCCTTCGCTGCTCGTCACCGTGGCGCCGCTACGCAACACGAAGATAAAATCACCGCGCGGCGTGCGGCTGATTTCACACAGGTGTCGCGTGTTGATCAGGCACGAGCGGCTGATCTTCAACATCGGTTCACTCTGAAGCGCCGCCTCCGCCTGCAGTAAGGTGCTGCGCGCCTGATAGCTCTGGTCACCGGCGTGCAGCGTGACGTAGTTGCGGTCGCTTTCGACCCGCTCAATGGCTGTCGCCTCCAGAAGATGCAGCGTGCCGCCGGCCTCGCCGAGCAGCCGCGCTGGCGGTGCCTGCAGCGCGCGAGCGTTGTCTTCAAGTGCTGCGAGGGCTTCGAACATCCGTGCCGATCGCAGGCCGTCGTTCTGGGTTTCAAGCAAATGCCTGGCGCGCGCCAAACTGGCATCGAAGCGCGCCTCGTTGAACGGCTTCAGCAGGTAGTCGATCGCATGCAGTTCGAAAGCCTCGACGGCGTGGTTGTCATGCGCGGTCACGAACACGGTCAGCGGCGTCGCAGCCTTGGGCAGGCTGCGCGCCAGTTGCAGCCCGCTGGTGCCGTCCATCTGGATGTCGAGGAAGACCAGATCTGGCGACAAGCGTTCCAACTCGGCTGCAGCGGCCGCTGCACTGCTGAACTCGCCAACCACATCGAAGCCGCTGCGAGCGTCGCATAGCCCACGCAGTGTGCGCCGCGCTGCGGCCTCGTCATCGACGATCACGACCTTCATGGTGAGTGCACTCTCGGTAGCCGGATTTCGGAGACCCACAGAGCAGCTGAGTCCCGTTCGGCGCGCAGAGCCGCGCGATCGCCGAAATGAACCCGCAGCCGCTCCCTGACGTTACGCAGGCCGATTCCCTCGCGCCGATCGGGTTGGTCTTCAATGGCTGCGCAGCTGTTGCTGAGCCGCAGAACCAGGTCTGCTTCGTCGGCCGTGACCGCGAGCGAGATCTGCACGGGACCATCATGGCCGCGCATGCCGTGCTGCACGGCATTCTCGATCAGCGGCTGCAGGATCAGGCTCGGAACCCAGACGGGCGGCAACGTGTCCCCCTCAGGCAGCGTAATGGTCAGTCGATCTGCAAAGCGACTGCGTTGCAGCTGCAGGTACAGCGTCGCGAATTGAACTTCATCGGTCAGCGTCGCGAACTCGCGCTCGCCGGCGTTGAGCAGCCGGCGCAGCAGGTCCGACAGCTGTACCAGCAGCTGCTGAGCGGCCGGCGGATCCCATTCGATCTGACCCTTTATCGTGTTCAGCAGATTGAACAGCGTGTGAGGCGACAGCTGCATGCGCAGCGCAGCCAGTCGCGCCGACTGCGACTGCTTCTCGACTGTGGCGAGTCGGACCTCGGCGTCGCGAAAGCGCTGATAAAGCGCGAAACCCGTGAGCAGGGCGAGGCCGAATCCGTACTGCAACAAAAAGGTCGTGGCGCTGGCTGTCCAGATGCCAAGGTGCGGCAGATACCAATCCGGTTCGGTTGGCCATTCTATGGGCATGCCCATGCCCGGTAGGTACTTGGACAGCATGTGCGAGGCTGTCATGGCCGGTTGCGGCAACAGGGCGAAGCCAACCGCGAGAAACAGCTGCTTGGCCGCGGCAAACCGGTAAGGGCGCCAACCGATCCTCAGCGACCAGTAATAGCAGCCGAGAAGGAAGGGCAGCAGCAGGGCGTGCTGCACAACGCGTCGATCCCAGGACGCAAAGACCTGCTCGTTGGTCATCGGCGCGAGCCCGAGGCCAAAGCTGTGCGCGAACATCACGTTCGACGCGGTCACGTAAACCCAGAACAGCAGCGTGATCAGCAGGAACTGCCAACGGCGCAGACCGTCGATGGCGTGATCCATCGACAGCGTGGGGGCCGGAGCCCGGGATAGCGGAGAGACGGCTGCCATGTTCCAAGCCTAGCGCGGATCGCAACTCGATCGCATCGCTGCAACGCCACATTGCGGTCGGGTAGGGACGATCACGTTGGTTTCGGGGACGAATCGACGCCGCGCTTCGCAGACGCCACGGGAGTGGGACGAACACGCCACCGATGAGGACCGGTACGTGATCGGCAGGATGGCAACGTCGTTTGGTGAGCGCCTAATCAATCAAGGCACACACCGGGTGCCCGATTCAATACAGAGCCAACCAGGAGAACAGTCATGATTGAACGAAGAATGCGAATCGCGTTGAGTGTGGTTGCGTTTGCGGCCCTCGCCGCCAGCAGCGTTACCTATGCTGGAGATGGAGTGCAGGAAGACGCGGCGCCCAGTCTCGCTGTCGCTTACGGGGACCTTGATGTAAAAACCGAAGCGGGCACGCGAACGCTGTACCGCAGACTGCAAAGCGCGGCGCGCCGGGTCTGCCCCGATACACATTCGCGTGATCTTGCGGCCGCGGTTGCTGGGCGTCAGTGCGTCAGGG
>JBBQWY010000060.1:0-13704 GCA_038210215.1 Steroidobacterales bacterium | reverse complement strand
GGATACTGACGGCAGTTGTTGCTGGGATCGAGCAGGTCGATCTGACCGGTCTGGCAGACTCTGACTCGAACCGTGAAGTCCGTGGGGGCCACAACGGGGCCAGAGCCACCGTGGTCGACGCGATTGTTCGCGACCGGCCGTTCGATGCTGACCCACTCCCAGATTCGTCGGTTGATGCTGGTCAGCACACGGAGCCGCGGCAGCTGCGCTGCGTCGGTCAGCAAGGTCGTGTTCGCAAAAAGGTGGCGCGTGCCGACGGCCGGTAGCCCGTAAGGGGCGTAGTTCGTGATCAGGTAGCCGTCGACGGCAACGCTGGTGTACTCCTTGCCCCAGCTGTGTGCGTCCTGCGGAATGAAACTCCGCTCAAGAACGACGTTGCCGGCGTTGTCGATGTGCCGAGTGCCGCCGTACAGCACCTTGCGCAGCGCATCGATTCGCGAGGTCGTTACGTAGTTCAGCCAGTTGCCGCTCCACTCACCCAGACCACCGCATACATTTAGCGCACCCGCCGCGCGCACCGGATTGAACTGCCCTCCCCCATAGGTGTAGCAACGACCCGAATCAAAGTAGCCGTAGTACTCGATCGCCGGACGAAAGCCGACATCCAGAACGCCGTCGCCATTGATGTCCGACGCGTCGTTGTAGGCTTCGTAATAGAGCTTGTGATCGCGGCCGACCACCAGCATGTTGAGCGGCGGCGCATTGTCTTCAATGAACACCGGCACGTTTGGCAGCGCGAGCGGCGCGCTGACGGCGGCCTGGACGCCGAACAGCGAATAGACGCCGAAGGCGCTGCCCGCCAGCAGCTTGGTGATCTTTTGTTTGATGGTCATGTCAGTTTCGCCTAGTCGATGCGCGTGGCGTAGGTGGATTGCACTAGAACATTCGTAAAGCCCGTACCGCCGGTCGAGCGGGCGGTCACCTGGAAGAAGTCCCGCACCGGCGGCACTCCCTGGCCCTGAATCAGGCTGTCCTCAATCTGCGCGAGCTGTTCGACCACGAACTGCGGGTCGTCATCCAGCTCGGTGAGTTCCTGGGCGCCGTCGACGCCGTACTCCAGCGAGTTGCCGTTCCACCAGGCTTCGTCCTGGTTCGCGAGCAAGGGCAGCGTGCCGCGGGCAAACACCTCACAGGGCGCAGCCACGCACGGCACCACGGCGATCGCATTGAGCAGAAAGTCCTCGCCGTCACGCAGACCGGCCTCGGCGCCCTGGAAGGCGAGATTCAGGTCACGGGTGTTGCCAGCCATGCGTTCCTGCATGCGCGTGATCTGCACCACCGACACGCCGATCACCGTCAGACTGAGCAGCAGCAGCAGCGAGGTCACGAGGATCGCGCCGCGTTGGCGGCGGAGGTCCGGGCCGATTCGATTCTGGTACTTCATGTGGTGTCAGCCCGTGCGGTTGCGGACGTTGGCGGTGGTCGTAAAAAGCAGTCGTGGGCGCTGGTCGGCAAATGGACCGACCACGGTGCCGAGCATGTCGTAGGTCTGTCCGGCCGACGGATCAACGCTCGGATCCGGTGAGCGCAGCAGCATCGCAATCGATATCGACAGCACGTTGTCCCAGTTGCCGACCGCATTCGCATTTCGATACGCGTCGACCAGCTGGTCGCCGTTGGTGTCCTCGCCGTACTGCAACTCGAGTCGCTCGACGCCCTCGACCAGTTCCTGCGGCGGGTTGTTGCCGACGATCCGCCACAGCGCCGGCTCCCCGGCAGCATTGAGCCGGATGTAGTAGGTCACCGTTTCGACCGCAGCAATCAGCGTGCCAGCCGCGTAGGGTGGCAGGGGCACAGTCGTATTGCCTGGCTGTTGGATCGAACCTGGCACCGCGATGGGTCCCGTCGCGCGCGCCAGCAGCACGCTCGCACCGGAGGCGACCGCGGCGGAGTTCGTGATCACATTCGCGAACTCGCAGTCGCTGATCAGCAGCGGCGTGCCCGCAGGCAGGGCCGGTGCATTGGTGCGGTCGACATCAAGCGTTCCAGTGCCGCCCGCGAATGGTGCGGCGAGCCGCATCGGTGGAATGTCCGAGCGCACCGTGCGGATCGCGATCACGTCATTGCCGGCCAGCGCGTTGGGGATGCCTGTCGCTGCGCCAGTCGGCATTGCCGGCGCGAAGGGTCCTACGGTCCCCTCATATCCCTGCACGGCAACGGCGAAGTTGTAGCGCACGGCGGTCGGCGTCACCAGTAGGTTGCGAAAGGTACCGGCATCGAGCGGTCGCGCGCATCCATGTTGGCCGGAGCTGCGCAGATCGCGCAGCATCAGCTCGATGCTGGAGCGCGCGTACTCCTGCAGGCGCGCAATCCGGGTGTTCTCGTCGTAGGTGATGCGTGAGGTGTACATCACCGACAGCACGCCGCCGAGCAGCAGCACGCTGATCAGCATTGCGACCATCAGTTCGACGATGCTGAAACCGCGTTGTTTGTTGTTGTGAATCATGGCGTCAGATCCGGGTCCGCATGACGAATTGAAGGGGTGCTTCGACACCCTTGGTGTCGTCCCAGCGGATGCGGATCGTCGCGATGCGGGTCGCGAGGTCTACGTCGATTTCTCCATCCGGATCATCGGCGGCATTGCCGCTGGCTGCCGCAGGCAGCGTCAGCGCCAGACGAGCTTTCCAGGCGTCGATGTCTGCTTCGGCGGTTGCATTGATCGTCGGCGTCGCTGCGCCATAGGCCACGTTGTAGTTTCCGGCGAGCGCCCGATCGCGGTTGGCGCGCATCCGGTCGGTGATGTCCTGCGCAAGGAAGGTCGCCTGGGATCGCTGGTACGAGCCGCTGTTGGCACGCAGGCCCATCAGCTGCATGGCAGCCACGCCGAGCAGGCCGATCGACAGCACCAGCAGGGCAACCAGGGACTCGACCAGGGTGAAGCCGCGGGAACGTTTGGGGGTCATGCGCATGCCTCAGGTGCAGTTGATGCGATCGCTGTTGATCGAGCCGATGCCGCTGATGCGGATCCGGCGCTGATTGGTCTGTCCGACCGCGCACGATGCCGACTGCACCGTGAAGGTCTGCGCGGCGGCGGGCATGACCGTGCCGGTCGGCATGAAGCGGATCGCGTTGACGGTGCCGGTCATCACGACGTCGACAGCGCCCGGGCCCTGCCAGACCTGTTCGATGTCCTCGCCGGCATCGACGGCGCCATCGTTGTTGAGGTCCTGAAAGGCGATCCAGCCGGTCGGCCAGGCGGCCGCATTCGCACAGGAGAGCATGTCCGCGCTCGCGCAAACCGTGACCGCGATCGAGCGGCGCGCCGATTCGCTGCGCGCATAGTTGAAGGCCGTGACGAGGTCCCCGGAGGCCGCTACGGCGCGGGTGTTGCGGCCGTAGCTCTGGAAGGAAGGCACAGCCAGTCCGAACAGGATGCCGGCGATGGCGAGCGCCACGAACAGTTCGAACAAGGTGAAGCCACGTGAGCGGGCTGGCGACGACATGCAGTGGGTGTGGTGCCTGTTTTCCATGTCAGGTATGGTCGCGAGGTCGCAAGCGCGCCGCCGGTCCGACTGACGAACGGAGCACATCCACCGACCACCGGCGCTGTGATGTGATGCACATCACAGTGCACCTGCGACATAATCAGTCTGATTGCAAAGGAGGCCGGCATGCTCGAACTCAAGCACGATCTGAAACTGCGCAAGACGCGCGACGAAAAGGCGCGGATGAACTTCGTCTCGGGGCTGCGTGCACATGTGCTGATGGACATGGCCGACGGCATGCACAAGGTCTGGGATGCCGACGTGGAGCCTGGGTTCCGGCGTCGTCAGCGCCGCGCGCCGAAGGACGGCCCGGACGTGCACCAGGCGATCAAGTCGAACGAGTACTTCAAGTTCTATTCGAGTCTGCGCGTCACGACACAGGACATGGTCTGGCAGTCCGTGATCCCGCCGCTCGAGCGGCAGCGCGATGAGCTCAAGGGCAAGGCGCAGAAGCTCGGCGCCGCTGCCGCGAAAGGTTCGCTGACGCTGCAGCACGGCTTCGAAGTGCCGCGCTCGGTCTCAGCCGTCGATGTGCACCTGATGGCTGGCAACTACGACGGCGAGTGCGACCAGGACGATCTGGCGGCCGGCGCACTCTATGACAATGGTCTGGCCGTCTTTTCCTTTGGCCTGATGGGCCAGAACCTCGACGACATCGGCCAGTCGATTGCCCGCTTCATCAAGCTGAAGTATCCGGACTTCGCACCCCAGCGTATTCTCGATCTCGGCTGCACCATCGGCCACAACACCGGCTCATGGAAAGACACTTACCCGAAAGCCGAGGTGCATGGCATCGACGTCGCCGCGCCCTGCCTGCGCTACGCCAGCGCCCGCGCACAGGCCCAGGGCAGGGAAATGCACTTTCACCAGATGAATGCCGAGGCGGTCGACTTTCCCGACGCGAGTTTCGATCTGGTGTTCTCGTCGATGTTCCTGCACGAAGTACCGCGCAAGGGCATCGCGAAGGTTTTCTCGGAAGCGCATCGCGTGCTGCGCCCGGGTGGCTTGATGCTGCACATGGAACTGCCGCCGAATTCGCAGCTGTCACCCTATGACGCGTTCTATCTGGACTGGGACAGCTATTACAACAACGAGCCTTACTACAAGCCGTTCCGCGATCTGAAGCCCGAGGTGCTGTGTCGCCAGGCCGGCTTCGATCCGAAACGCTACGTGCAGTTCGTCGTGCCGTCGGTGGCAGGCTATGGCGAGCAGGGACTGCGCGACGCCGTGCGCAAGCCGGTCGACGTCGACAGCGACAAGACCGGGCGGCTTGTCGAGGGCATTCGCTGGTACTGCTTTGGAGCCTGGAAATAAGTCCGATGACCACGCAGAAAAACAGCAACAAGCAACCGATGCGACGCACGATCCGCGGTGGTCGCAGCTACTTTTTCAGCGACCCTGCGATCGACAAGGTGCTGAACATGGTTGTGACGCTCGCCAGCGAGGTCTGGACGCTGCGTGAGCGGCTGGCGGCGATGGAAGCGCTGCAGGTCAAAGGCGGTGCGATCAAAGCCGGCGCAGTCGATGCGCATGAGTTTTCGCCGGACGATGAAGCGCGCCTGGGCGTACAGCGCAAGGAGTTCATCGACAGCCTGTTCCGCGTACTGCAGGAAGAAGTCGCAGCCGCCACAGAGAAGAAACCAAAACCGAAACCAAAAGCGAAAACCAAGGCTGCGAAACAGCCAGGGAGACGTCGATGACCGGACTGATCACCTTGATCGTGCTGGTGCTGGCTGCCGTCTTTGCAGTCAGCCTCTACAACCGCCTGGTCGCGGCGCGCAACACCATCGCCAATGCGTTCGCGCAGATCGATGTGCAGCTGACGCGGCGCTACGACCTGATCCCGAATCTGGTCGAAACCGCCAAGGCCTATATCAAGCACGAGCGTGAAACGCTCGAGGCGGTCATCAGGGCGCGCAATACGGCGGTCATCGACCTGAAGGCCGCGGCCGCGAACCCCACTGATCCGGCTGCGGTGCAGAAGCTTTCCGGCGCTGACGCCCAGCTTGCCGGCGCCCTCGGCCGTCTGCTCGCCGTCGCAGAGGCCTATCCGGACCTGAAGGCCAACACGACCATGATGCAGCTGTCGGAAGAGCTGACGACGACCGAGAACAAGGTGTCTTTCGCGCGCCAGGCCTACAACGATGCGGTGCTGATCTACAACAACCTGCGCGAAATGTTCCCGAGCAACATTGTTGCGGGCATGTTCTCGTTCCTGCCCGCGCAGATGCTCGACATCATCAAGCCCGAGGCCCGCGAGGCACCCAAAGTCGATTTCTCCTGAAGCTCAGCCGTTGGACTTCTTTTCGCAGCAGGATTCGGCACGACGCCGGACGCGTTGGCTGCTGCTCGCGTTCGGTGTCGCCGTGCTGCTGGTGGTCGCGATCCTGTCGACCGTGGTGATGCTGGCACTCGGCACCAACCCGGCCGACAACCCCGAGCTGGCGTTCCTTGCAGTGCTGTTCTGGTTTGCGCTGATCATGCTCGCGAGCCTGTATCGCAGCGTCGGCCTGCGCGACGGCGGCGGTGTGGTGGCCCGCTCGATGGGTGCCACCCCGGTCATGCACGACACCCGCGAACCGGGGCTGCGACGCCTGCGCAATGTCGTCGAGGAGATGGCGATTGCCTCGGGCGTGCCGGTGCCAGGTGTCTATGTGCTCGAGAACGAACGCGGCATCAACGCTTTTGCGGCCGGGCATTCGCCGGCGAGCGCAGCGGTGACCGTGACCCGTGGCGCCATCGACGATCTGCAGCGTGACGAGCTGCAGGGTGTGGTCGCGCACGAATTCAGCCACATCCTCAACGGCGATATGCGACTGAACATCCGGGTCATGGGCTGGCTGTATGGTCTGATCGTGATCGGCCTGATCGGTCGCTTCCTGACACACGTTGCCGCGCGTGGTAACCGTCGCGGCAATGCGCTGGTGCTGGTCGGCATTGCGATGCGCGTGCTGGGCTATTTCGGCGCCGCCAGCGGCCGGCTGATCCAGGCTGCGGTGTGCCGCTCGCGCGAACGTCTCGCGGATGCCTCGGCGGTGCAGTTCACGCGCGATCCTTCGGGCCTCAAGCAGGCGCTGCTGAAGATCATGGGTCTCGAGCGCGGCTCACGGCTCTCGGATCAGGGTCTCGGCGAAGTCGCGCACATGCTGTTCGCGGCCGGCTATCCGCAGCTGTTGGCGACCCATCCGCCGCTGGCCGCGCGGGTTCGGGCGCTGGATCCGAGCGTGCGGGCGAGCGATCTGCCGCAACTGGCGTCCGACGCGGTGCGCGAGATCAAGGCGGGACGTGCTGCGGCGGCGAGCGTGGCCACTGCGGCCGTGGTCGCGGGGTTGCGCGGTGCGGTGGCGGCTGCGCCCGAGCAGATCGCCGCGCGGGTCGGCAACCCTGAGACGCTGCATGTCGAGGAGGCGCGGCGACTGCGGCTGGCGTTGCCGGAGGCGCTTCGAGCCTGCGTGGGCGGGGCGGCCGAGGCGCGCTGCTATGTGCTGGGTCTGTTGCTGAGTCGTGAGGCCAATACCCGGGACGCGCAGATCCGCGCAATCGCGAGCAGCCTCGGCGCCACCTTGACTAAGGGCCTGCCTGCTGCGATCAGCTTGGTCGCGCAGCTGCCGCCGATGCTGCGCCTGCCGGCGGCGCAGCACCTGCTGCCGTTACTGCAGCGCTTGCCGCGGCTGGACCGAATCGAACTGATCGCGCTGATCGGTGAACTCAGCACCGTCGATCAGAAGATCGAGATCTTCGAGTTCTGCCTCGGTCGACTGGTCGCCGCCGTGCTGCTGCACGACGACGCTCCCGGCGCGACCAGCGGTAACCGGGGTCTCGGCACGATGTTCCGGCCCGCCGGTGTGCTGTTCGCGGTACTGGCGCATAGCGGGCACCCGGACGATGCTGCCGCGGCGGAGCGCGCTTATCTCGCCGGCATCAGCCGCGTGCTGCCGCGACGCCAGCCGCCGCTTGATGTGCCAGCAGACTGGCCGCGCGCCTTGGCCACAGCCTTGGACCAGCTCAACGCGCTGAACCCGATCGCCAAGCGCAGCCTCGTCGAGGGGCTGGTTGTGACGATTGCGCACGACAGCCAGCTGTCCGTCGAGGAAGCCGAGCTGCTGCGGACCGTCTGCGCGCTGCTGCAGTGTCCGCTGCCGCCGCTGCTGCCCGCCGTCGAGGGCCGCCCCTAGCGAGAGACCTTATCTGCCTCCAAGCGCCTGATCGAGATCGTCACGCAGATCGTCGATGTGCTCGAGGCCGATCGACAGCCGCACCATGTCTTCGGAGACGCCGGCCGAGGCCAGTTCCGCCGGCGACAGCTGACGATGGGTCGTCGAGGCCGGGTGAGTCGCCAGTGAGCGCGCATCACCGATGTTGACCAGCCGGATGACCAGCTTCAGCGCGTCGAGGAACTTCTCGCCGGCGGCACGGCCGCCTTTGACACCGAAGGTCAGGATGCCCGACGCGCGACCGCCCATGTACTTGCGCACCAGCGCATTGCCGGGGTGTTCGGGCAGGCCCGCGTACTTGACCCAGCTGACCTTCGGGTGATCCTTGAGGTAGCTCGCGACCGCGAGCGTGTTCTCGCAGATCCGGTCCATGCGCACCGGCAGCGTCTCGATGCCCTGCAGGATCAGGAACGAATTGAACGGCGACAGCGCCGCCCCCATGTTGCGCAGCGGCACCACCCGTGCGCGCCCGATGAACGCCGCGGGTCCGAGTGCTTCGGTGTAGACCACGCCGTGATAGGACACATCCGGTTCGTTGAGTCGTCGGAATTTTTCTTTGTGCTCGGCCCAGGGAAAGCGGCCGGAGTCGACGATTGCACCACCGATGCTGTTGCCGTGGCCGCCCAGATACTTGGTCAGCGAATGCACGACGATATCCGCGCCGAAATCGAACGGCCGGCACAGGTAGGGCGAGGGGACCGTGTTGTCGACGATCAGCGGCACGCCATGCCGGTGCGCGATCTCGGCCAGCGCGCCGAAGTCGGTGACGTTGCCGAGCGGATTGCCGATCGATTCGCAGAACAACGCCTTGGTGCGCGAGTCGATCAGCTTCTCGAACTCCTCTGGCTTGCTGTAGTCAGCGAACTTCACGGTGATGCCGAACTGCGGCAGCGTGTGCGCGAACAGGTTGTAGGTGCCGCCGTACAGCGCGCTGGAAGTCACGATGTTGTCGCCGGATTCCGCGATCGTCATGATCGCGTAGGTCACCGCGGCGCTGCCCGAGGCAAGGCCCAGCGCGCCGATGCCGCCTTCGAGTTCCGCGACGCGCTTCTCGAGCACATCCGTGGTCGGATTCATGATGCGGGTGTAGATGTTGCCCTGGACCTTGAGATCAAACAGGTCCGCGCCGTGCTGGGCGCTGTCGAACGCATAGGACGTGGTCTGGTAGATCGGCACCGCAACGGCCTTGGTGGTCGGGTCGGGGCTGTAGCCGCCATGAACGGCAATCGTTTCAGCTCGCATTGAGAAAACTCCTGATCGCGTTACCGAAGGTGTCGAGGTCGACGAGAAACGCGTCGTGCCCTTCGGCAGACGTCGCGCGCACAAAAGTGGTCGGTATGCTGGCGCGCTGCAGATCATAGGCGATCGCCGCCTGCTCTTCGATCCGGAACAGCATGTCGGTTTCAGCGCCGATCACCAGCGCTGCCTGCAGCTTCGCTCTGACAAACAGCTCATGGGCACTGCCGTGCTCGGCCAGATCGAACGCGTCCATGGCCCGCGACAGATACAGATAGCAGTTGGCATCGAAGCTGGTCGCAAAGCGCTCTGCCTGAGCCTGCAGGTAGGACTCGATCTCGAACTGCGCGGCGAACGGGTCGCCACCGCGACGCGCGGCGTCGATGCGCTGGCGGCCGAAGCGCTGCTGCCACTCGAGTGCCGAGCGATAGGTGATCGTGCCGAGCTTGCGTGCGATCGACAGACCGTTCACTGGCGGTCGCGACGGCGAATAGTTGCCGCCCTGCCAGTCCGGGTCGCGCAGGATCGCCTCGCGCTGCACGGCGCGCAGCGCCAGCGCCACCGGCGACGCGGCTGCGGTGCCTGAGATGCTGATCAGCCGCCGCGCCCGGCCCGGAAACAGTGCCGCGTACGCGAGCACGACCATGCCGCCCAGCGAGGGGCCGATGACGGTGTCGGCGCGCTCGACACCGAGCGTGCGCAGCGTCTCCATGCCCCCGCGGGCAATGTCCTCGATCGCAAGATGCGGAAACCGCAGTCGATACGCTGCACCGTCAACCGGGCTGGGTGAAGCCGGGCCGGTTGAACCGAAGCAGCCCCCTAGCGAGTTCACACAGACGATCAGGTAGCGATCGGTGTCCAGCGGTCGCCCCGGGCCGATGATGTCCTGCCACCAGCCCGGTGAGGGGTCGAGCGCCGACGACGCAGCGTGGGCCGAGGGCGACAGGCCCGTGAACAGCAGGATCGCGTTGTCGCGTTCAGCGTTCAGAGCACCCCAGGTTTCATGGGCGATGCGCGCGCCGTACAGCGCCTCGCCGCTTCGGGTGACGAACGGATCTGGCAGGAACGCGTGGCGGGATGCCGCAAGCGTAGGCGCGCTCATGGCTCCGGGTCTGAGCCTTCGGCGATGCCCTCGAACAGTGGCGTCGACAGATAGCGTTCACCGGTGTCCGGCAGCATCGCAAGCAATACGGATCCGCTTGGCGCTTCGCGGGCGACCTTCAGCGCCGCGGCAAACGTGCCGCCGCAGGAGATGCCGCAGAAGATGCCCTCGCGCTGCGCGAGCGCCCGCGCGGTCTCGATCGCTTCGGTGTCGCTGACCAGCACGATGCGATCGGCGATGTCGCGGTTCAGCACGGAGGGGATGAAGTCCGGCGTCCAGCCCTGGATCTTGTGCGGCGAGAACGGCTTGCCCGACAGCAGCGCTGCGTTCTCGGGTTCGGTCGCAATAATCTGTGTGGTGGGCCGCGCGAGCTTGATGACCTCACCGGCGCCGGTCAGCGTGCCGCCGGTGCCCCAGCCGCTGACAAAAAAATCGAGCCGCTTGCCCGCGAAATCGCTGAGGATCTCAGGGCCGGTGGTGCTGCGGTGATAGGCTGGGTTCGCCGGGTTGTCGAACTGCTGCGCGAGGAACCAGCCGTGCTTCTCGGCAAGTTCGGCTGCCTTGCGGACCATGCCGGTGCCGCGCTCGGCAGCGGCTGTCAGGATCACTTTTGCGCCCAGCGCGCGCATGATCTTGCGCCGCTCGACCGAGAAGGTCTCGATCATCACGGCAACGAACGGATAGCCCTTGGCTGCGCAGACCATTGCGAGCGCAATGCCGGTGTTGCCGGAGGTGGCCTCGACAACGGTTTGCCCGGGTCGCAGCGTGCCGCGCTGCTCTGCATCTTCGATGATCGCAATTGCCAGCCGGTCCTTGACCGAGGACAGCGGGTTGAAGAACTCGCACTTCACATACATCGTCACGTGGTCGGGTGCGAGGCGGTTGATGCGTACGATCGGCGTGCGGCCGATCGTTCCGAGGATGGAGTCGTAAATCATGCTGCTCATCCTACTGGGCGGAAGTGCTGATCTTAGCGCGATGCGACACATCTGCTGATAACATTATCGGCATGAGCCCCCGTCTGATCTTTGTCATCGCAACATGAACCTGTCACATTTGCGCTGCGCCCTCGCGGTGCGGCACAACAGGCTGTCGGTGACCCAGGCCGCGGCAGCGCTCGGTACCTCGCAACCGGCCGTCAGCCGGGCACTGAGTGCACTGGAGCGCGAGCTGGGATTCGAACTGTTCGTGCGCGAAGGCCGTGCCCTGGTGCGCGTCACGCCGGAGGGCCAGCGCGTGCTCGAATTCGCTGCCCGCGCGGTCACCGAGCTCGACAGCCTCGAGTCGGTTGCGGCCGACATCACTGCCCAGGATCGCGGCGAGTTGTCGATCGCCACCACGCATACCCAGGCCCGCTATGTGCTGCCACCGGTCGTAAAGGCGTTTCGCTTGCGGTATCCCGAGGTCGAGCTGCACCTGCACCAGGGCACGTCCGAGCAGATCGCCGAGATGGTGGCCGACGATCGCGTGCAGCTGGCGATCGCGACCGGCTCCGAAGGTCTGTTCCGTGACCTTGTACTGCTGCCCGTGTATCGCTGGCAGCGCCGCATCATCGTGCCGCGTGAGCATCCGCTCGCGCTCATCGCTCGACCGACGTTGCGTCAGCTGGCCGCCTACCCCCTCGTCACCTATGTGTTCAGCTTCTCGGGTCCGTCGTCGCTGCAAGAGCTGTTCGCGCGGGAAGGGTTGGTGCCGCGCGTTGCGCTGACCGCGCGTGATTCGGACGTGATCAAGACCTACGTGGAGCTCGGGCTGGGCGTTGGCATCGTGGCGAGCGTGGCAATCGAAGCCGCCGACCCTAAGCGCTTCGCCGTCATCGATGCCGCGCACCTGTTCCCGATCCACACCACTTGGGTCGGGTTTCGGCGCGGCAGCCTGCTGCGGGGCTATGCCTATGACTTCCTGCAGCTGTTCGGTCCGCACCTGACCCGACGCCACGTCACGCGCGCCGCCACGGCGACGGATGGCCGGACGCCGCCGGAGTTGCCGCGTCGGGTCTCGCTGCCGGTGCGCTGAGCAGGACCCGCTGATGACCGATCCAGAATCGGCGACGCCGGAACGCCTGCAAAAGTTCCTGGCCGGCCAGGGGCTCGGCTCACGCCGCGCCATCGAAGACTGGATTCGCGCTGGCCGGGTTGCGATCAACGGGCGAATCGCTCAGCTCGGTGATCGGGTCTCAGCGGGCGATGCGATCAGCGTCGATGGCAAGGCGATCGAACGGCAGGCACCGCGCGTGGCTGAACCTGACTTGCTGATCTACCACAAGCCGCTCGGCGAAGTGACGACCCGCGCCGATCCGGAGGGTCGGCCAAATGTGTTCGCTCGGCTGCCGTCGCCGCCGCAGGGCCGCTGGATCGTCGTCGGCAGGTTGGACGTCAACACGGCGGGCTTGCTGCTGTTCACGACCGATGGCGACCTGGCGCATCACCTGATGCACCCTTCCAGCGAGATCGAGCGCGAATACCTCGTGCGGCTGCGAGGGCGCGCATCGGCGGCAGCGCTGGCTGAGCTGCGCGCCGGCGTGCGGCTCGAGGATGGCCCGGCAAGCTTCGATCGCCTGGTCGAGGTTCCCGGCAGCGACAGCCATGCCTACTACCGGGTCGTGTTGCACGAGGGTCGCAATCGTGAAGTGCGCCGGATCTGGCAGGCCGTCGGTCTCGAGGTCAGTCGACTGACGCGGATACGCTATGGTGTTGTCGAGCTGCCGCGCGATCTGCGCCCGGGCCAGTGGTGCCTTGCAGATGCCGCGGTGCTCGGACTCGGAGCGTGCGCGGCGCCATCGGTCAGGGGTACTCGCGAATGAACAGTGCGCAAAGCTAATGATGCGGCTGGCGGTCGCCGCCGCAGCGATGGCCGCCTTGCCTGGCATGGCGTTCACCCAACAGCAGGATTTCAGCAAGGTGCAGATCGCCTCGCAGCCGCTGACGGATCAGCTGTATCTGCTGACCGGCGCGGGCGGCAACATGGCGCTGCTGACCGGGCCCGATGGTGCCGTGCTGGTCGACGACCAGTTCGAGCCGCTCGCGCCGAAGATCCGTGCAGCAATCGCGTTGCTGACAGACCGACCGGTGCGCTTCGTGCTGAACACGCATTGGCATGGCGACCACACGGGCGGCAACGAGGCCTTCGGCGGCACGGGCTCTGTGATCGTCGCGCACGCGAACACCCGCAGCCGCATGTCGACGCGCCAGTTTGTCGACCTGTTCAAGTCGGAGGTGCTACCCGCAAGTCCGGCGGCCCTGCCAATCGTCACCTTCGAGCATGGCGTGACGCTGCACCTGAACGGCGAGACGATCAACGCCAGGCATGTCGCGGCGGCGCACACAGACTCCGATGTCGTGCTGTATTTCGAAACCAGCAATGTCGTGCATGCCGGAGATGTGTTCATCACGCCGGCCTATCCGTTTGTCGACCTCAGCTCCGGCGGCACGATCAATGGACTGATCCTGGCGCTCGACGACATCCTCGCGCGCACCAACGCGCAAACGCGCGTGATCCCCGGGCATGGTCCGCTGAGCACGCGCGCAGATGTGCAGGCTTACCGCGACATGCTGGTCGTCGTGCGCGATCGGGTCGCCAGGGCTCTGCGCGCCGGACGCTCGCAACAGCAGGTGCTCGACGCGCGCCCGTCGCGCGAGTTCGATCAGCGTTTTGGCGGCAGCTTCAT
>JBBQWY010000059.1:0-14138 GCA_038210215.1 Steroidobacterales bacterium | reverse complement strand
CAGCCCGATCGCCACGGCAATCTCGCCGAGCGTGATGAACCAGCCGATGAACGGGTAGTTCGGAATGATGAAGCCGCGCAGGTACATCGCGGCCAGGGTGTTCGGATCGAGCAGCTCGAGCTGCTTCAGGAACATCTGCAGCGGGTAGTCGCTGGACATGCTGTTTGCGCTGGACCTTGTTGATCGAGGCGCCCAAGTAAAAGATTCCGTAGAGGATTCGCAGGAACAGCACGAAGCCGATACCCGTGCCCTTCATCGGCTGGGCACGCCAGAATTTCCAGCTGAAAGCCGGGCGAGCCGCGGCGACTTCGCTCATGGCAGCTCCTTCAGGAATCGGGACGCATCGAGATTGCGCAACTGCGTGCAGCGCCCGAGCCGCGCACCGGCAGCATCGGTCCAGCTCGCATCCTTCAGACTGATCACGGCCCCGGGCAGCTCGATCCGGCGATTCCAGATATCGAGCCGTGCGCGCAAGTCGTCGGTTCGCGACACCGGACCCCATTCGCCGGCGACTCTTTCGCGAACCAGTATGCTGGCATCGCGGAAGTCCTCGGTCTTGGCGCGCACGAGCCAGACCAGGTAGGTCCAGATGGTCGCAATCTGGGCGCCGAAGCTCTTCTCATGCAGGACGTAGATCGTCTCGCGGTCGCCGCTTTCACAGCGCAGGACTTCCAGGCACTTCGTGCATAGCTCAGGAACATCGAGTGCCAGCGGTCCGGTGACCTGCGCAGTCGTGGGCGGCGGCGTACAGCCTAGGACGGCCAGTGCGGTTGCCCCAAGCACGGCAAGATGAAGCCGACTTGGGTTGTGGAAGCTGCGCACGGGATGATCATAGGCATGCGGAGTAGTCGGGCGAGAACTCGGTGCGTCATCGCGCCCGCGTGGCGGCGACGATCCGGGCTCCCCTCACGTGGCGGTGCCGTCCGGCTTAGCATCAGCAGCATTCCAGCGACTGACCGAGGTTCCGATGTTCGACACCGCAGATCAGACTTCGGGCGACGTGCTGCTGCAGCCGCTGCTCGATGAGCGAAGTCGGCAGACCTTTGCCAAGCATCTGCGGCAGTTCGTGTTCAGCAGTGCGCGCGGCGCGGCCCACCGGGCCTACGAGCAGCGAGTCGCGCCAGCGCTCGCGGCCGCGAGCCCGGCCGATGCGCGGGACCGAAACAAGGTTCGCGCGGCCTTGCTTGAACAGCCGGAGTATCAGTTTTTCTCTGACCTGCACCGGATCAGCCAGGAGCAGATCTGGAGCTCGACCGCTGACACCGTCGAGCGCGAAGCGCCGCGGCTGCTGCAGGAGTTCCGCCAGATCGACAAGGCCGAGGGTTCGCTGCAGCTGCATCCGGAGCTCGAGATTCCGCGCTATCTGCGCGCGATGGATACGCACTGCATGCCGGGCAGTTACCACACGGAGTGGACCGACGGTGATCTTGCCAATGGTGCGCTGTATGACCGCGGCGGGTTCCTTTACAGCCCCGGCGGCGGTCCGCGCAGCGATGGGGCCGGACGCGCAAGTCTGGCTTTCCTGCAGGCCAAGCGACCGGACTTCAAGCCGCGGCGGATTCTGGATCTCGGCTGCGGCACGGGAAGCCCGATGCTGCCGTTTGCGGAGGCCTTTCCCGCGGCCGAGCTGCACGGGGTCGATGTGGGGGCGCCGCTGCTGCGGTTCGGGCATCTTCGCGCCGAGAAGCTCGGCGTGCCGATGCATCTGCGCCAGGCGGATGCCGCCGCAACCGGTTACCCGGACGGCCACTTCGATCTGATCACCTCGCACATCATGTTCCATGAAACCTCGGCCGCTGCGGTGCCGAAGATCCTCGCCGAAAGCTTTCGCTTGCTGGCAGCGGGCGGCGCGCTCGTTGTACTTGATCTGCCGAACGCGGCCTTCATTCCCGATGTGTTCCAGCAGATCGTGTTCGATGGCGATGCCCATTACAACAACGAGCATTTCTGGATGCGAATGCATGATCTCGACTGGGGCCAGCAGCTGCAGTCCGCAGGCTTCGCCAAGGAAGCGATCGAGATCGGCTTTGCACCGATGCAGATCTATGCGCCACCGTCCAGCGCCAATCCGCAGGCCGACTGGAAATCGGGACGCTTTGGCCTGTTCGCGCTGCTGGCAACCAAGCCGGGAGAGCCGGCATGACCGGCGTGACCATTCCGCGGCTGGCGCGCGGTCCGCGGGAGGTTTACGGCTCAGGCGGCGAGGAGGTCAACAAGCTGCTCGCTGCGGTCACGGCGCTGACCGCGGAGGTTGCGGTGTTGCGGCAGCGTGTCCGCACCCTCGAAGGGCTCAATGCAGCTGCCGGCGTGATCGCTGGCGATGCGGTCGATCAACACGAACCGTCGATCGCAGAACGCGAGGAACAGTCGCACTGGAATGAGGGCTTGATGAAGCGGGTTTTCTACCGCTACGTGGGGTCGCCGCCGCCCGACCCGCGCTGACCGTATAATTCAAGCGTGGCCACGACGTTATTCGAGAAAATCTGGGCCCAGCATCTCGTTGACGAGACCGCTGACGGCACAGCGTTGATCGCGATCGATCGGGTTTTTCTTCACGAACGCACCGGATCGGTGGCGCTGAAGAGCCTCAGCGCCGCGGGACGCCAAGTGCAGGATCCCGCGAGGGTGTTCTGCACCATGGATCACATCGTCGATACCACGCCGGGCCGGGGCGATGACACCCGCGTGCCGGGCGGGCGCGCCTTCATCACCGAAACGCGCGCTGCGGCGCAGGCGGCCGGTATCAATCTGATCGACGTCCGCGATCCTGACCAGGGCATCGTGCACGTGATTTCGCCGGAGCTCGCGATCGTGCTGCCCGGCACGACCATCGTTTGCCCGGACAGCCATACGTGTACGCAGGGTGCGATTGGCGCCTTTGCCTGGGGCATCGGCTCCACCGAAGCAGAGCACGCGATGGCCACCGGCACATTGCGCATTGCCAAGCCGCGCACGCTGCGCGTTCGTTTTGACGGCGCGCTGGCACCGGGGGTCACGGCCAAGGATCTGAGTCTGCTGCTGATTTCGACGCACGGCTCGGTCGGCGGCAATGGCCATGTGGTCGAGTACGCAGGCAGCGCGGTGACCGCGCTCGACATCGAAGCGCGGCTCACGCTCTGCAATATGGCGACAGAGTTTTCGGCGGTGTCCGGGTTCATTGCCCCGGACGACAAGACTTTCGAGTATTTGCACGGCCGTCGCTACGCGCCGAAGGGCGCCATGTGGGACCGCGCGCTCCTGCACTGGCGTGACTTGGTCAGCGATCAGGACGCGAGCTTCGATCGCGAGATCGCACTCGATGTCAGCGAGCTCGCACCGATGATCACCTGGGGCACGAGTCCGCAGCATGCGGTGCCGATTACCGCCAGGGTGCCGACTGCCGCGGACAGCGGCACGACCGCTGAAGCGTATGGTCGCGCGATGAACTACATGGGACTCGTGCCGGGACAGGCCATGCAGGATCTGCCGATCGATGCGGCGTTCATTGGTTCCTGCACCAACAGTCGTCTTTCCGATCTGCGTCGCGCAGCGCAACTGCTGCGTGGCCGCCAGGTCGCCGCAGGCGTCAAAGCCATCTGCGTGCCGGGCTCGATGAGCGTCAAACGTGCCGCCGAAGCGGAGGGCCTCGATACGGTATTCCGCGCGGCCGGGTTCGAGTGGCGCGAGTCCGGTTGTTCGATGTGCTTCTATGCCGGCGGCGAGAGTTTTGGTCACGGCGAGCGCGTCGTGTCGTCGACGAACCGCAATTTCGAAAGCCGGCAGGGTCCGCAGACCCGCACCCATATTGCGAGCCCCGAAACCGTCGCGGCGAGTGCGGTGATGGGTCGGCTCGCCGATGCGCGCTCGCTGGCGCGGGCTGCCTGATGGATCGCTTCGAGACTTTGACGGCCGTCGCGGCGCCGCTGCTGCGCGCGAACATCGATACCGATGCGATCATCCCCTCGCGCGAAATGAAGACGGTCTCGAAAACGGGTCTCGCCGACGGCTTGTTTGCCGGTTGGCGCTACACCGAGATCGGGGGTCGCGACCCCGAGCCGTCGTTCGTGCTGAACTGGCCCGCCTATGCGAACGCGCAGATTCTGCTCGGCGGCGAGAACTTCGGCTGCGGCTCGAGCCGCGAGCACGCGGTCTGGGCGCTGCACGAGTACGGCATTCGATCGATCCTCGCACCGAGTTTCGCGCCGATCTTCTACAACAACTGCGTTCGCAACGGCATCGTGCCGGTGCCACTCGAAGGCGATATCGTACGTGCGCTTGCCGCGCAGGTGGCGAGGGATCCGCAATCGAATCCGATCGTCGTCGACCTCGCTGCGCAGCGGGTTGTGGCACCAGACGGCACGCAGTATCCCTTCCAGATCGGGCGTGAGGCGCGCGACATGCTGCTCGAAGGCCTCGATGCGATCGATCTGACCTTGAAGTCGGCCGCTGCCATTGCGGCGTTTCAGCGGCGCGACCGTGACCTGCGACCATGGATCTACCTGGAAAAGCCATGAGCAAAGACAGCAAAGCTACGATTCTGATCAGCGAGGTCGGCCCGCGCGACGCTCTGCAGAGCATTGATCGCGTCATGCCTTTGGCGGCCAAGCAGGCCTGGATCACGGCCGAAGCCGCAGCGGGCGTCACCGAGATCGAGGTGGGTAGTTTTGTTCCAGCAAAGCTGCTGCCGCAGCTTGCCGATACGGCCGAAGTCGTGCGGTTTGCCCGCACGATCCCGGGGCTGACGGTGGCCGTGCTGGTGCCGAACCTGAAGGGTGCCGAGGCCGCGGTGGCGGCCGGCGCGCACAAGATCACGATTCCGCTGTCGGTGTCGGAGACGCACAGTCTGAAGAACGTGCGGCGCACCCACGCCCAGATGCTGGATGAGACGCGCGCGATCGTCGCGCTGCTGCAGTCGCTGCCGAAAGCGCAGCGCCCGCACTTCGAAGGCGGCTTGTCGACGGCATTTGGTTGCACGATTGAAGGGCCGATCCCGGCCGACACCGTGGTGCGGCTGGCCGAGGCGATGATGCAGGCGGGCTGCGACGAAGTGGGGCTCTCGGATACCACCGGCTATGCGAATCCGGCGCAGGTGCGGATGCTGGTCAAGCGGGTGAGGGCAGCAGTCGGTGACGCGGCGCTGACCGGGCTGCACCTTCACAATACGCGTGGCCTCGGACTCGCCAATGTCATTGCGGGGCTCGAGGTCGGCATCACAACTTTCGACAGTTCAATCGGCGGACTCGGCGGCTGTCCCTTTGCGCCGGGTGCGTCCGGCAACATCGTTACAGAGGATCTCGTGTTCATGCTCGAGGCCATGGGTTTGCAAACGGGTATCGATCTGCCGCGACTGCTGCAGGTGCGTGAGATCCTGCGCGACGCATTGCCCGGCGAGGCCCTGTATGGCTTCACGCCGGACGCCGGACTGCCACTCGGTTTCGAGGCGGCGACGCCCACCTTGGTGACAGCATGACGGCGCAGCTGCCGCTCGCGGGCCTGAAGGTCGTCGAGTTCACGCACATGGTCATGGGCCCCGCCGTCGGCGCGATCCTCGTCGAGCTCGGTGCCGAGGTCATCAAGGTTGAACCGGTTGGCGGCGATGCGACCCGCGAGCTGCTGGGTTCGGGCGCGGGTTACTTCCCGATGTACAACCGCAACAAGCAGAGCATCTGCCTGAACCTGAAGGATCCGCGAGGTCTGGCGATTGCGAAGCAACTGACGGCCGGTGCCGATATCTGCATCGAGAATTTCCGCAGCGGCGCGATGGATCGTCTCGGTCTTGGCTATGAAGACCTGGCGGCGGAGAATCCGCGGCTGATCTACTGCTCGGAGAAGGGCTTTCTCGCAGGACCGTATGAACATCGCACCGCGCTCGACGAAGTGGCGCAGATGATGGGCGGCCTTGCCTACATGACGGGTCCGCCGGGGCGACCGCTGCGGGCGGGGACCTCGGTCATCGATGTCACGGGCGGCATGTTTGGCGTGATCGGGATCCTCGCCGCGCTCGAGCAGCGGCACCGTACCGGGCGTGGCCAGAAGGTCAGCAGCTCGCTATTCGAGACGACGGTCTATCTGGTCGGCCAGCATATGGCGCAACAGGCGGTAACCGGCCAGCCGGCGAAGCCCATGCCGGTGCGGGTGTCGGCTTGGGCGATCTACGATGTGTTCGAGACCCGCGACGATCAGCAGGTATTCGTCGGCATCGTTTCGGATGGCCTGTGGCAGAAGTTCTGCGCGGCGTTCGCGCAGCAGGAGCTCGGCGCCAACCCGGACTTCAAGACCAACTCCCAGCGCGTGCAGTCGCGCGAGCAGTTGCTGCCGCAGGTGCGCGCGCTGTTCAAGACGTTCTCCAAAGCCGACCTGGTTGCAAAGCTTGAACGGACCGGCTTGCCGTTCGCGCCGATCGCACGGCCCGAAGACTTGTTCGAGGATCCGCACCTGCTCGCCAGTGGCGGTCTGGGTGATGTGACCCTGCCTGATGGCCGCAAGGCCCAGTTGCCGATCCTGCCGATGGAAATGGATGGCGTCAGGCCCACGCAGGGCGGCGCGCTGCCGAAGATCGGTGAGCATACTGCTGCGTTGCTGGCAGGACTCGGTTTCACACCGGCGCAGATCGAGGCGTTGCAACGTGACGGTGTCGTCTGACGGTCTGCAACCGAGCACGGAGAGTTTGATGAAGGCAATAGGGTTCTCATTCGGCATGGCGCTGCTCGCTGCATTGTCGTGGCCAAGCATGGCTCACGCTCACGCGGTGTTGCTGGGTTCGAGCCCAGAGGCAAACCAGCAGATCGACGTGTCGCCCGAGCAGATCGAGCTGCGCTTCAACGAGAACGTCGGGCCGGTATTTTTTCGCGTGCTGGATCGCACCGGTGAAGCGGCCGGTGAACCCGCCGAGATTCGTATCGAGGGCAACAACCTCGTGCTGCCGCTGACCGGCGGCTTGCCGCAGGGAACGTATGTGATTTCCTACCGCGTGATCTCTGCCGATACGCATCCGGTCGGTGGATCCTTTGCGTTCGGAGTCGGTGAACCCGTGTCCGCCGGCACAGAGTCGGTCTCGGGCGGCGAGGCGAGCATTTGGGTGATACCCAATTTCGTGAACCGTCTGGTGCTGTACGCCAGCGTGCTGCTGGCGCTCGGCTCGGCGCTGCTGCTGCTGCTGATGGAGTGGCCGGCGGGCAGCGGCGCCGGCGTGCGCAACCAGGGTCGGTGGGCCGCAGCCATCGCCTCGATCAGTTTCGTGCTGGCCGTGGCCATCGGCGGTGCTGACATCGTCGCCGGGGGCGGCGGGGCGCTGTTCTCTGGTGCGACCTGGTCTGCTGGGTTCGCATCCACCTTTGGCGTCAGTGCGCTGCTTGGCGTCCCCGGTGCGTTGCTGGCTTTCTGGGCATTCCGGCAGCGTGAAGCCTGGCCCTTGTGGGGCGCAGCGGCGTTGCTGGTAGCGAGCTTTCTCGTCACCGGCCACGCGGCAACCGCTGCACCGGTGTGGCTGGCCGCAACCAGTGTCGGACTGCATCTGATCGCTGCAGGCTTCTGGTTCGCTGCGCTGCGTCCGTTGATTGCAACGACCCGCGAGCTCAGCGCACCGGCGGCCGGACGCGTCATGGATCAGTTCTCATCGCGGGCGATCTGGTTGGTCGGCGGTTTGCTGGTCGCTGGGGTCACGATCAGTTGGATCCAGGTCCGCTCGATCGGCATGCTGGTCACGACCCAGTACGGGCAGCAGCTGTTGATCAAGATCGGCCTGGTGCTGTTCGTGCTTGTGCTGGCGCTGTACAACAAACAACGTTTGACTCCGGCCTTGCTGCGCGACGAACCGGACGCTGCGGCGCGCATCCGCCGGTCGATCGGCATCGAGAGTGTGGCGATACTGCTGGTCATCGCGCTCGCCGCCTCACTGACACTGCCGACCCCGCCGCGTGCCTTGGCCGACCAGGCTGCGATGGGCACAGCCTCGATGGCGTCCGCCGAGGGTTTCCGGCAGACCTGGACATCGGGCAGTTACAGTGTCGATGTGGAAATCACGCCGGCGAAACCCGGGGCGAATATGGTGATGCTGCGGTTTAGCACCACCGCTGGCAATCCGGTCGCGATGCAGAGTGCGACGCTCAATGCCTCGCTGCCCGCGGCGTCGCTCGAGGGCATCGAAAGCGAAGGTGAGGCAATGCCGCCCGACATGTTTCACTTCATGATGTCTGACTTGATCATCCCGGGCGAATGGCGGATCTCCATCGATGCGTTTGTCGATGACTTCGACAAGATCACGTTCGAAGGCACGGTGCCGCTGAAGTGATCGGCGTCGTTGCCAGGCAGGAATTTCGCAGCTGTGTCCGTGACGGCCGGGTTCGCGCCGGTGCCCTGCTGCTGCTGCTGCTCGGTGTGCTTGCATTGGCGAGCGCCGCGGCGCGCTATGCGCAACTGTCTTCGGAGCGCGCCGTCGCGCAGGCGCTGATCGAGGAGCAATGGACCCTGCAGGGCGAGAAGAACCCGCACTCGGCCGCGCACTATGGCTTGTACGCGTTTCGTCCGGCACTGCCGCTGGGGTTCTTCGACCCAGGCGTGCAGGCGTTCGAGGGCGTTTCGATCTGGCTCGAGGCGCACAAGCGGAACTTCGCGAACGGTCGTCCAGCCGACGACATGACGGCGCTCGGGCGCTTTGGCGAGCTGTCGCTGGCGTTTGTGTTCCAGGCCCTGATGCCGCTGGCGTTGATCCTGCTCGGCTACGGGACCTTTGCGCGCGAGCGCGAAGTCGGTACGTTGCGCCAGGTGTTGAGCACCGGGGTTTCTGCTGCGCAGGTCTTTGTGGGCAAGTTTCTGGGGCTGGGGGCTGCGTTCCTGTTGCTGAGCGCACCGTTGCTGCTGGGTGCCTTGGTGCTGCTGGTGGCCGCGACCGGCACCCAGTGGCTCGGCGCAGCAGCGCTGCTGGTGCTGGTGCATCTGCTGTATGCCGCCCTGGTTCTGACATTGGTACTGATCGTCTCGGCGCGGGCGAGCACGGCACAGAACGCGCTGCTGATGTTGCTCGGCTTCTGGGCACTGACGACGTTCATGTTGCCCCGGCTCGCAGCCGACGCGGGTCGCATCGCCGCGCCCACACCCGCTGCGAGCCAGATCGTAGCGGCAATCGATGAGGACCTTGCGACCGGGATCGATGGTGTTTCACCAGCAATGCGCGTTGAGCAGCGCCGCGAAGCCTTGCTGAAGCTTTACAAGGTGGATCGCATCGAGGATCTGCCGATCAATTTCCAGGGCATCGTGTTCGAAATCCAGGACGAGATCGGCAATGCGGTCTATGACCGTCACTTCGGTCGCTTCGATGCCGCCGTCGATGCGCAGGTGGATGTCGTCGAGGCTGCGAGCCTCCTTTCGCCGCGCCTCGCGGTGAGCCTGGTATCGCAGGAACTCGCCGGTACCAGTCTCGCGCATCAGCGTCATTTCGAAGCCGACGCCGAGCGTTTCCGGCGCACGGTGATGGAGGCGCTGAACCGTGACATCACCTTCAATTCGCGCCCTGGCCAACTCGACTATCGAGCCGGTGCAGAGCTGTGGCGACGCACGGGGGGCTACAGCTACTCGCCGCAGCCACTGTCGGCTTCGTTGGCGCGCAGTGCAGGTCCGTTGACGGCGCTGGTGCTCTGGTCAGCGGTGGTCTTCGGGCTGGCGATCGTGACGCTGCGCCGGTTGCGGGTGCTGGCGGCATGATCAGTCTCAGCCACGCGATCCGCGACGAACTGCGATTGCTGCGCCGACAAGGAGTGGCGCTCGGTGCTCTGCTGGGCTTGATTCTATTGCTGGTTGCCGCGGCGCTGAATGGTGCGGCCTTGACGGCGCAGCGCGCCGACGCCACGGCGCGCATTGTTGCCGACGCGCAATTGCTTGCGAGTGCGCTCGCCGAACAGGCCGCACGCGGTGCGCCGACTGCGACGTCACCTGGCATGGTCGGCTATAGCCTTCTGAGCCAGCCTGCGGTGCTGACGCCGGCAGCACTCGCTCCGCTCGCAATCGGGCAGGCGGATCTGTTACCGGACGTCTATGCCGTCACTGCGCGCGGCAGTCACCAGTTCATGACCGCAGCGGTGCTGGACAATCCGCTGCGACTGGCGCTTGGCAGCTTCGACGTCAGCTTCGTGCTGATCTGGCTCGTGCCGCTCGTGATCATCGCCTTGTCGTTCGACTTGATTTCGGGTGATCGGGAGCGCGGCATACTGACGATTGCCCTGTCTCAAGGCGTGCGCCTCGGACGTTTCGTGCTGACCAAGCTTGCGGTCCGCATGCTGGTGCTCGTGCTGCCGCTGTGCCTCGCCTTGTTGATTGCGGCTGGCATCGCGGGTGTGCCGCTGGCAAGTGGCGAGGGCGCAGTCGGCATGCTGTTGTGGTTGCTTGGCTTTGTACTCTATGCGGCAGTCTGGTTCGCACTGGCGCTGTTCATCAATGCCGTGCCGCGCAGCTCCGATCGGAACGCGACTCTGCTCGCCGGCGCATGGCTGTTGTTCGTGGTCGTGCTGCCCTCGCTGACCAACCTGGCCGCAACGACGGTCTTTCCAGCACCTTCGCGAGTCACGCTGACGACCGAGCTGCGCGAAGCCACGGAGGCTGCGGACCGCGCTGCAGCCGTGGCGCGTGCGGTTTACTTTTTCGACCACCCGGACATGCAGGGTGGGGACATGGACCAGACTGCCTATTACCAAAGCGTCGCGGAGTCGGAACAGCAGATCGGTGCAGCCATGGCGCCATTGCTGGTGGCGTTCGACGCGCAGGCCGCGGCCCAGCGGCGCGTCGTCGCGGCGATGCAGTATCTGTCTCCCGGTACGACCACGTATCAGCTGCTGACGGGTCTGGCTGGCAGTGATGGGAGGCGTCATGTTGCATTCAGGCAGGAGGCGCAGCGCTTTCAGGGCGGCTGGTCAAAGTTCTTCAGCGAGCCGCTCGCGGTGGGCGGAACGTTGACTGCGGAGGACTATCGGCAGTTGCCCCGGTTCAGCTTTGCCGGATCACGTCCTTCGCGGCTCTTGGGCGAGGCATTGTTGCCGCTGTTCGCGCTGGCCGCAATGGTAGGGCTGCTGGGGTTTGCTGCACTGCGTCGCCTGAAGGAGTACTCCGTTGTCTGATTCGCCAAGCGTCACCGCCCCTGAAAAAGTGCTCGAAGCGCGCCAGCTGACGAAGTCTTATGGCGAGGTCGCTGCGCTCAGGAGTCTCGATCTCCATGTCGGGCGCGGCGAGATCTATTGTCTGCTTGGTGCCAACGGCGCCGGCAAGACGACGACCATCAATCTGTTTCTGGGCTTCCTGCAGCCGACGTCGGGACAGGCACTGGTCAGCGGCATCGATGTGCAGGCGGATCCGACGGCCGCTCGCCACAAGCTCGCCTACATTCCCGAAACCGTGACGTTATATGGTGAGCTCAGCGGCTTCGAGAACCTCGAGTACTTCGCGCGGCTCAGCGGTCAGGGTCACGGACCGACCGAGCTGCGCGAGTGCCTGGATCGGGCCGGACTCGCGCGGTCTGCGCACGACCGCCCGCTCAAGGGTTTCTCCAAGGGCATGCGCCAGAAGGTCGGCGTCGCGATCGCGATCGCAAAGCGCGCTGACGCACTGTTGCTCGATGAGCCAACGTCTGGACTGGACCCGAAGGCCAGCAATGAGTTCTCTGAACTGATCCTGTCGCTGGCGCGCGATGGCGCAGCGATCCTGATGGCCACGCACGATCTGTTTCGTGCCCGCGAAACTGGCACACGGGTGGGCATCATGCGCGGCGGGCTGCTGCGCGCCGAGTACGCCGCCCAGGATCTGAGTCATGCCGATCTCGAGCGCGTGTATCTCGAGCAGATGCAGGGCAGCGACTGATGCCACGTGTGCCGTCGTCAGCGCAGCTCGCCGCTCGCTTCGGTCAGCACATACTGCAGGTCGCGCGCGGGGATCACCGACTTGATGACCAGGCGATCTTCGGGCGTGATCCACAGATCGTTCATGCCCGCCACTTTCACGTGCCAGGTCTCGAAGCGGCCGGCAGGCACGGTGATGCTTTCCGGGCCGATGAACTCAACGGGAATCGGCGTCAGCGTGCCGAGTATGGGTTTGGTTACGTCGGTGCTGGCTTCGACGGCGTACAGCAGACCGCTCTGCGCCCCGCGCTGCGCCGGATCGGCGCCCCAGGTGTGCCAGCCATCTCCGGCAACTGGGTGCGTGCCGATCGAGAACTGCTCCGGTACTTCGACTGTCGCGTTGTGCGGGCCGGACGGTCCGGTGCTGTGCGCAAAAAGCTTGTCGCCGCTCACGACAAAGTGGCCGCTGCCTTTGTAAGCACCGCCATTCCAGTAATTGACGAAAGCTTCCAGCGGCCGAAAATTCCCCGCCACGCGCAGCACGACCGTGAATTGGGCGTTGCGCGCCGCCAGATCGTGCCAGACCATCAAGGTTCGCGATCCGTCCGGATGCGCGAGAAACTGCCAGCGTTCTTCGCCGCGAACGCGGCCATCGCTGATGGTCTCGTAACGGTAAACGCCGCTGGCCCGGTGGGTAATGGTCACATTCGGCCCGGTATTCTCCGCGATCGGGGTTCGAGCGGGCGCCTGCGGTGTCTGTGCGTGCACGGGCAGGGCCAGCAGCGTCAGCAAAGCGGATGCGGTACAGAGTTTGATTTGCTTGTTCATGACGCGACATTCTAAATGAAGAAGGCCCTGCACACCCTGCACACCTGGGGCGGTCTGACGATCGGCCTGCTGATTGCGGTCGTGGGGCTCACCGGCAGTGCCCTGGTGTTTCGTGCCGATATCGAGCGCTGGCAGGTCAGCGATTGGCATCAACTACAACCGCTTGCCGCACAGCTGCCACTCGAGCGCGTGATTGAGATTGGCGCGAGCGTGCATCCCGCGCGCGAAGTGGTTCGGGTGGTCCTGCCGCAGCAGGCGAGCGATTCGATCGAAGTGCTACTGCAGAAGCGCGGCGCCCGGAATCTGAAGGACGCCGATTTGATCGGCGTATTTGTTGATCCGTACCGTGGCGAAGTGCTCGGCCAGCGCGCCCGTGCCCGCGGCTGGGTCTGGTGGTTGCAGGACTTTCACTACGCACTGTTCAGCGATGAAGCCGGTCTCAAGGTCAATGGCGTCAGCGCGGCGGTCCTGCTTGGCCTTGCGGTCACGGGTCCGATTCTCTGGTGGCCAGGATGGCGCAATCGGCGCTTGGCGCTGAGGGTTCGGACTCGTCCAGCTGCGGCGCGTTGGCGCGATCTGCATGCCATCAGCGGACTCGTGGCGTGCCTGGCGCTCGCCCTGATCAGCGCCACCGCGCTTTACTACGCCTACCGCAGTACGGCGACCGCGACCATTGCACTGATTGCAGGCACGGCCGGCGTGCCGGCACCGGTGGCCGCTGCCCCATCAACTGGGGCCACGCCGGCTGTTGCGAGCGCAATCGTGGCGGCGGTGAGTGCGGCCGTCCCCCTGGCGCGTCTTGATGAGCTCAGACCTTCGCGTCGCGACGGCATGCCGGCGGTGGTTTCGTTCCGGGAACCGGGTGACTTCGTGTTCGGCCGCCACCGGGTGTATCTCGACCCGACGACAAGTGACATTCTTCGAATCGACCGACACGGCGAACTGCCAGCGAGCGCACGGCTGCTGGGTAATATGGCGCCCTGGCATTTCGGCAGCTTTGGTGGGCGCGTGACCCAGTGGCTGTGGTTCGTGCTCGGTTTGCTGCCGGCCGGACTGTTTGCAACCGGCGCGTGGCTGTGGTGGCGGAAACGCAGCCGGCGAACGCTGCCGGCGTGACTGAATCCGGCGTGACTGAATCCGGCGTGACTGAATAATGAATCGTCCAACTCAACGGGACTCACGATGAAACTCAAACCAATGACACTGATGGCGACCGGCATTGCTTCGCTGGCGGCAACACCCGCCATGGCTCACAACACGTTCACGTCGATGTACGCACCGGCAGGCTATGTGCAGGATCTCGAGATGCGCGTGACGCACGGCTGCAAGGGCAGCCCGGTCAATCGGGTGCGGATCAGGATGCCCGAGGGCGTGATGCGGGTGAGCGTGGCGAACACGCGCGACTGGCAGGTCGAGACCAAGATGCGCAAGTTGCCGAAGCCGGTGCCGGGCGAGGGCGGCACGATGATGACCGAGACGGTCGATGAGATCATCTGGTCGAGCCCGAAGACG
>JBBQWY010000058.1:0-14228 GCA_038210215.1 Steroidobacterales bacterium | reverse complement strand
GCCGCGCCTGTGTCGGCGGTGAGCGTGCGCCGAGTGGCAGCTCGGCTTGATGCCGATCCGGCGCAGTCTTCTCCATCTGCGCCAGAATCTTCGCGATGACTTCGGGCTCTTCGATGCCGGCGAGGATCGCGAGCTTCCCGCCGCAGCGAGTCCTGCGCTCCGAATATGAGCACCTGTCTCATTAGATTGTCCGATGTTTTTCGAGCATATCCCGTCACGTACCCGGGCCGTGCCGTTAGCGACGTTGTCGTTCCTAGGCCGAGTGCACTTGACCAGGGACCGGCGTTCAAGCTCGACCAACTCGATTCACTGTATATCGCTGAACTTGATGGTCTACTAAGGCAATCGGTCTGCTCTGCGTTGTAGACCGGGAGGCCCGAGAATCTGGTCAATGTTCGGTGCCGGTCAACAGCCCAGGGCAATCATCAGACCGTTGCGGCACACCCGCCCCACTGCATGGGTGGCCTGGTTCGCTCTCACGAATCCGAAGAGCGCTTCGTGAGCGCCTTCTCCGTGGCGAACCAGGCCGCGGCTTTTGAGAGGATCTCGCGCTCCTCCTTTAGTCGCCGGTTCTCGCGCCGCAGTCGCGTCAGCTCCTCGCGCTCCGCGCTCGTCAGCCCGCCGTCGCCCTTGCCGGCGTCACGCGCCGCCTGCTTGACCCACAATCCGATCGTCCAGGCGCTGGGACCAAACTCTTTCGACAGCGCTGCGGGCTTGCGTCCCGCACGAACCAGCCCGACCATCTGTCGCTTGAACTCCGGCGCGTACCGGACCGCCTTCTCTGCCATCGTGAACTTCTCCATATCCAACGGTGAGGTGACCACGAAACCGGGTCAACTCCAGTCACCTGATCATCGCTGGCGGCGAGGTGACGAGCTTCGTCAGACGAGCGCTGCTGCGCCCTTCTGACCGGCCGGGGTTGTGGTTAAGACGACTAGTCGGTAGGCTGGTTGCCAGTAGAGGAGTCCGGCCCATGAAGACCGAGATTGGCGCCTATGACGCCAAGACCCGCTTATCCGAACTACTGCGTGAAGTGAAGGCCGGCAAGCGCTTCACGATCACCAATCGCGGCGAGGCGATCGCGGACCTCGTGCCGAGCGAGGCGGCCCGCGCCCCAGACGCCCGCGCTGCCATCGAGGCGTTCCAGACATTCATGCTCGCCAATCCGCTGAAGGGGCGACGGAAAGTCAGTATCAAGGCACTCATCGCGGAAGGCCGGGAGTGACCGCCTTCGTACTCGACGCCTCGGTCACGCTGTCCTGGCTGCTCAGCGATGCAAGCCCAGCCGAGCGTGCCTACGCTGCGAAAGTTCTCGAAGCGATGAAGTCACCTGATCAGGGTGCGGAAGTGCCGGCGACCTGGAGCCTTGAGATCGCCAACGTCATCGCGCGCGCAGAAGCCAGGGGTCTGTTGTCCGAGGCGCAGAGCGAAGCGTTCCTGACGATGCTGGCCGACACCCGGATTCGCACGGACGGGGCCACCGCCGCGCGCGCGCTGACCGATACGCTGTCTCTCGCGCGCCGCCATCGGCTCTCCTCGTATGACGCGTCCTATCTCGACCTGGCGCTACGCACCGGACTGCCGCTTGCGACGCTCGACGCCGACCTCGACAAGGCCGCCCGGAAAGCCGGGGTGAAGCGCTTCGGGGGTTGATCTACGCCCACTCGCGACATCTGTCTCGCTCGACAGTCCTGCTGCCTACTGTCCATCGCCGCTCACCACTCCAGCCGCTCACCGCCCAACCTCCTTCTTCGGCAGAACGGCGGCCGAGGCCTCAACGCGGCCGTCAGCCCCCGTCCAGACTCCGCACTGGCGCGCGAGTGCCGAGGCGTTCTACGGCGAGGTGCCGCCGCACATCGAGAAGTCCGTCAGGGGCTGTCTCGATGCGTCGCCGACCGACATCCTGGATCGGTTCCTGCGGCGCTACCGGCCGGAACTGCGCAAGCTGAAGCTCGTGCCGGTGGCGAAGTGACCTGAGACCGGGCGGCCTCACCGTTCGCCGTGACAAGTGGACTCAGATTGTTGGCCGAGAGGCGCCATGATACTTTACTCTTCAGATATCGATAAAGAGAACGTAAAGTGACTGTAACCGTGTCGTCGAAGTACCAGATCGTCATTCCACGAACCATCCGCGAATCGTTGGGCATCCGACCCGGCATGAAACTGCACGCGCTCGAGTACCGGGGCCGGCTCGAACTCGTGCCCGTGAAGTCGGCAAAGCAGGCGCGCGGCTTTCTGAAGGGCCTCGACACGTCTGTCGACCGGGACGCAGACCGCGTGTGAACGTCGTCGACTCATCAGGTTGGCTGGAGTATTTCGCCGGCGGACCCCAGGCCCGGGCGTTTGCGAAACCGATCGAGGACACGGCGTCACTGATCGTGCCGACGCTCTCGCTGTACGAAGTTTTCAAGCGCGTACTGCAGCAGCACGGTGACGACGACGCACTGCAGGCGGTTGCCGTCATGGAGCAAGGCGCTGTCGTCGATCTTGATCGTGCGATCGCCTTGGCGGCAGCGGAACTGTCGGTCCGGCACCGACTCCCGATGGCCGACAGCGTGATGCTCGCCACGGCCCGGCGTGCTGGCGCGACGCTCTGGACCCTCGATGCGGACTTCGAGGGCCTTGAGGGTGTGCGGTACTTTCCGAAGTCGTAGCGCGCCCGTCAGGATCGAGCATGAAGGCGACTTACTGACACCTGCGGCTCGTCGATCCACCGCATCAAAATACCAGCCTGGCGAGTTCCGGGCGCTCAAGGGACTTCGACTGTTTCAACGCGGCAAACGCCGACGACTTGGAACTGAAGTCTAGTCAGCGGCTGAACAGCGCGGCTCGCTGTGAACCGGCGCTTTCTCGACGCCGGTCAGCGCGCCAACTCACTGAAATCTTTGACGGTCGACGTCGAGCGGCTGGTCAATATTCGGCGCTCGTTGAATCTTGACGCTGTACGACTCGACAATAGGGTTCCCGATATCACCGCTTCGCGAGCCGAGATAGGCCCTGAACTCAACTAAAGCTGTAGGGCCCACCTTTCTCGAGCGCGCGCCGGTAGGCCGGACGGGCATGAATGGTCTCAAGGAACCGCCAGAGGTGCGGCCGCCCGGCATCGAGCCCGGTGCGCGCCGCCGCTGCTTCGAGCGGAAAGCTCATCTGGATATCGGCAATCGTGAACTCATTCCCGGCAAACCAGGTGCTCTGGGAGAGTGCAGTCTCCACATAATCCAGATGGAGCTTCAGCTGCGGCCCGACGAAGCCGGACTTCACCTTGCCCGCAATCATTCGCAGCACCGGCCGGATGAAGAACGGCGCGGGCTGCGTCTCAATCCGGTCGAAGATCAGCTTCAGTAGCAGCGGCGGCATCGCCGAGCCTTCGGCGTAATGCAGCCAGTACTTGCACTGCAGCGCCTGAGGCGTGCCGGGAACGGGTCGCAGTCGACCGTTGCCGTAGCGCTCCGCCACATACTCGACGATCGCGCCCGTCTCGGCCAGTGTCACATCACCATCCGTAATCACCGGCGATTTACCGAGTGGATGGATGGCGCGCAGAGAGTCAGGCGCCAGCATCGTGGCCGGGTCGCGCTGGTAGCGCACGATCTCGTAGGGCAGTTCCAATTCCTCGAGCAGCCAGAGAATTCGCTGGGAGCGGGAATTATTGAGATGGTGGACCGTGATCATCTTGACGTTGTCCTCTCGCGAGAGACCGGGAGCGATTGGGCAGCAAGCGCACCACTATCTTAGGGGATGCCGGCCCCAGACTGTGAAGCACGGACAGCCGCAGGACACCCGGCGAACTGCGTGACCAACGGAGCCGCAGAATCTGGCCGCGCTGCCGCCCGCTGCGATGAACTTGCGTTACGCCATAATCCAACCCTGACCAGCAAGGGTCAAACCACGATTCCGAAGGCGATTCGCGATGGTCTGCGCATGAAAGCGGGCGACAGGATGACATTTACGTTGATGCCGGACGGCGTCGTCATCATGCGCGTGAAAAGCAAACGCGTGTCTGAACTCGCAGGCCTGCTGCACAGGAAGGGCCGGAAATCCGTACCCGTGGCACTGCTGTCACGTTCGTGCTCGGCCTCGAAACCAATGTCCTCGTTCGATATCTGGTACGGGACGATCAGCCACAGTTCGAGAAAGCACGGCAACTGATCAAGCGCGAGGCGGTCAGTAACGAACCCGTCCTGGTCAGTGTGGGTGCTGCGCAGGCGGCATGAACTCACAAAGCCGGAAATCCTGTCGGCATTTTCGACGCTGCTGGACGTTGCGGATCAGGCATTCGAGGACGAGCCGTCAATTGAACAGGCTCTCTACTCCTGGAAGGACTCCGTTGCCGACTTTGCGGATTGCCTGATCGAATCCCGTCATCGACAGCCCGGATGCCAAGCCACAGCGACGTTCGACGCCAAGGCAAGGAGACGCGCACGCATTGATACCGTCAAGCCCTTGATGCAGAGACCGAATTAGCGATCGTCCGTCCAGTCTCCTTATCCCTGCCCCATGACGAAGACGGCGGAGCGCCGCCGCCTTGACGTGACAGAACCCAACAACATGACTCCCGATAGGACCGCTTCGGGAGCCGAGATAGGTCTTGAGCTGAACTAAACTTGGAATACCGAAAAGCAGCGTCGAAATCGGAACTAGCAGCCGCCGAAAGCCAACGCACTAAGTGGTCCCGCAAAGCGTAGCAGCTCAATCCCAGCGCCGGCACAGATCATGTCCTGTTCGCCGTCTCGAGACAGCAAGTACGAATACACAGCGGCAACCGTATCGGGAGACTAGACTGGTTTGAGCGGTCTCGAAGATGACCGGCACAAGTAAGTCATTTCGGAGCACAGCATGCAGCTACAGATCAATACTGACCAGAGCCTGAAAGTTCATGAATCGGAGGCGTCGCAGCTACGTCAGATTGTGGAAAGCAGCCTTGGTCGATTCGAAGAGCACATCACGCGAGTCGAGATGCACCTGAGCGATGAGAATGCCAACAAAGGCGGTCAGGATGACAAGCGCTGCGTGTTGGAAGCGCGTCTGGAGGGATACAAGCCCGTAGCGGTGAGTCATGTGGCGGGCTCGCTGACCCTGGCCGTAGAAGGTGCGGCCGGAAAACTGGCCAGATCGATTGACAGTGATGTCGGGCGCAGGACAGCAGTCAGAAGGCACCGGACAGACCCCGTGCCCGGCGAAACCGAAGTCAAACCCGAGTGACGGCGGTTGCCGCAAAGGCTGTCCATGGAACGTTGATGTGACCTGACCTGTACTCCTTGACGTGCATATCTCCGGGAAAACCACAGCGCCTCACTGAAGCTGGCCTACTCCAGTCCGAGTTCCCGATCCGTTGCACCATCACCTCACTGTTGGGCGGCGGCAAGGGCCTGGAGCTAGGGAACGATCAACGTCCGCGCCGTACTGGTCACGAAGAGCGCGCTTGTTGATCTTGCCGACGCTGGTCTTCTCAAGCCGCTCGACGAATGTGATTCGCTCCGGCACCGCAAAACGCGGCAGCACGCCGTCGGCGACCGCCGTCACCACGACGTCACGCACTTCCTGAGCCGTCAGATCCTTGCCTCGCTCCGGTCTCGGTACGACGAGCACATGCGGGCGCTCTCCCCACACGACATCCGAAACGGCGACGACAGCGACCTCCAGCACATCCGGGTGGCGCGATATCAGATTCTCGAGATCGATCGACGACACCCACTCTCCACCGGTCTTGATCACATCCTTCAGTCGATCAGTGATCTGCAGGTAACCCTGAGCGTCGATCCTCGCGACGTCCTGGGTATGCAGATAGCCGTCGCGCCACAGGTCTTCCGAGGCCGCGGGCTTCCCCACATAGCACGGAGTCAGCCAGGGCGTACGCACCGTGAGCTCACCCTCGGCGAGCGACGACGCATCGGGCACTTCACTTCCGGGCTCAACGAGACGCAGCTCGACGAGCGGTATCGGCAAGCCCGTCCGGCATCGTGTCTCCACCTCGCGTTCCGACGCCGGCGAGGTCGGCGCCTGCTGCAAGCGGGTCATCGTCAGTACCGGGGCCGTCTCCGACATCCCGTACGCGGCAAATACGTCAATGCCGCGCGCCAGCGCGGCGCGTGCAAGACCGGGCGTCAGAACGGAGCCGCCGATGCAGATCTTCCAACCCTGCGGGTTTGCATCGATGGCCTGCGCCTCAGCCAGCAGCAGCTGCAACACGGTGGGAACACAGTGCGAAAAGGTCACCTGTTCCCGCGCACGCAGCGAAAGAATATCGGCCGCAGTCCAGCGACCCGGATAAACCTGCTTGACGCCCAGCATCGTCGCAACGTACGGAAAGCCCCAGGCATGCACGTGAAACATCGGCGTCAACGGCAGGTACACATCGCCGTGCCTGAAGGACTGTCCGTACGCAGGACTCGCGCAGGCGCACAGCAACGCCAGCGTGTGCAGCACCAGCTGCCGATGACTGAAGCAAACGCCCTTGGGATCTCCGGTCGTGCCGGTGGTGTAGAAAGTGGTCGCCAGCGCGTTTTCGTCGAAGTCCTCGAATGCATAGTCGGGCGAGGACGCCCCGACGAGCTGCTCGAACTCGGCAGCGGCCCATGGCGTCGCAGCCTGGGCGGCAGCGCCGTCTTCGATCAGCACGACTTTCCGCAGGGAGTGCACCTGGTCCCTGAACGCCTCGAAGATCGGAATGAAGTCGCGATGCAGCAGAAGCACCTCTGCGCCGGCATCGTTCAGCGTATAGGCGATCTGCGCAGGGGTCAGCCGCACGTTCACCGTCATCAGCACCGCGCCCATCATCGGTACCGAGAAGAAGCACTCGAGGTAGCGGTGGCTGTCCCAGTCCATGACTGCAACCGTCGTACCCGGCTCGACCCCAAGGCGAGCGAGACCCGATGCCAGGCGCCCCACTCGTTCGTTCAGTGTTCCATAGGTGTGGCGAAGGCGATCCCGATAGACGATCTCCTGCGCCGGCGCCGCGGCGATCGCCGTCTGTAACAGCCGCCGAATCAGCAGCGGGTAGGCATAGGCCCGTGATGCGGGTGTGGCAAGTCGGATCGGCATCGGTAAGCCTCGTCGGTCTCGTCTCCAGTATCAGCCCGTTGACAGGCCCATGGCCCGCCGGTGCATTGCTATAGAACCTCGAACAGCCCCGCCGCGCCCATTCCGCCGCCAACGCACATCGTGACGACGACGAGCTTCACGCCGCGTCGCTTGCCTTCCAGCAGCGCATGGCCGACAAGACGCGCGCCGGTCATGCCGTAAGGATGGCCGACCGAGATTCCGCCTCCGTTGACGTTGTACCGCTCGGGGTCGATCCCGAGACGATCGCGGCAATAGAGCGCCTGGACTGCGAACGCCTCGTTGAGCTCCCACAGTCCAATGTCGTCGATGCCCAGGCCATGCTGCTTGAGCAGTTTCGGCACTGCGAACACCGGACCGATTCCCATTTCCTCCGGCGCGCAGCCCGCGACGGAGATGCCGAGGTAGCGGCCCAGCGGCGTCATGCCGCGCCGGCTCGCGAATTTCTCGTGCACAACGACAGCAGCCGACGCGCCATCGGAAAGCTGGCTCGCGTTGCCCGCCGTGATGACACCGCCGTCGACGACGGGCTTCAGCGCGCGCAGGCCCTCGAGAGTCGTCTCCGGGCGGTTGCCCTCATCCCGCTCGAGCAAGACTTCGCGCAGCGTCACGTGACCGGACTGCTTGTCGGTCACCGCCATGCGCGTCGCCAGCGGTACGATCTCGCGTTCGAAGTAGCCGGCGGCCTGCGCAGACGCTGTCCGTTGTTGTGACGTGAGCGCGTACTCGTCCTGCCGTTCGCGATCGACTCCATAGCGCTTCGAGACGATCTCGGCGGTCTCAAGCATCGGCATGTACGCGTGCGGCGAGATCGCGAGCAGCGCTTCGTCTTTCTCCCGCGCCGCCCATTCAAAGAACGGCACATTGAGCGCCGAGATGTTCTCCTGCCCACCGCCGACGACGACCTGCATGCCGTCGACGAGCACCTGCTTCGCCGCGATCGAAATGGCCATCAGTCCCGACGCGCACTGGCGATCGATGGTCTGCCCGGCGACGCTCGATGGAAGTCCGGCAGCCAGCGCTGCAAGTCGACCGACGTTCATGCCGGCGGTGCCGGCAGGCATCGCGGTACCCAGCACGACATCATCCACCTCTGCAGGCTCGACCCCCGCTCGTGCAACGGCATGGCGAATCACGTGACCCGCCAGCGTCGGCGACTTGGTGTGATTGAAGGCGCCGCGAAAAGCGCGGCCGATCGGCGTGCGCGCGGTGGAAACGATAACGGCGTCGGTCACGTTCGGACTCCCTGGATTGACAGAAGCGGCCCTGGAGTCGAGCCGATGCCCCTTGGTGCATGGATTGTTATTGTCGTACGTACTCTACCGCATGCCGGCCATCCCCACTTTCGGCTAGCGCAGCCGGGAAGCGGCGGCTGATCGAGCTGGGTTCCGGTCACGTGCCCGGTCACCTCATGGCGCGAGCGGCTCCAGGGATTCGCGAACTCGACGAGGCCCGCACCTCATCCACGTCGCCTGCCTGAGTGCGCGGCAGCATCATCGACTCGTACGACGACCCGACTCCAGGATCATGGTGTTGACGCGGGCGGCGTGGTCCCCGTCCTCGTCGTGCTCACCGAGCCGCCGGCCCAACCCGGCGCTGGAGTTACGGCTCCCGCGGGCGCGGCCGTCTTCACCCTCACACCACCGCCGTTCTGCGCGTAGCTCAGCGGCCCGTGCTTGGCGACGGGCTCTCCGCAGCAATGAGCAGGAGCCGTCCGTCGGTCGCCTACAACCATGACGATGGTCAACAGAATGGACAGCCTCCTTCCTTACCATCATTGCACGTAGCAAACCGAGGCTGCTGATGTACGGCGCATGCGCTAGCGCTCACCTCTGCACGTGCGCGATTGAGTCAGTATCCCGTTTCAGAAGCACCTCATTGAGAACGGTCAGCACGCGGTCTGCCTTCGCATCCCATGCAAGGTAGTCCTCTTTCACACGTTGCAAACCTCCGAGTCCTAGGCGGCTACGTAGCTCACTCGACTGGGTCAGCCGCACTATGGCGTCAGCAAGACCAGCCACGAACCCGGCAACGCTGTCGGGTGGCACCAAAATTCCGCAGCGATCGTCCACGTAGTCAGCAGGGCCTCCCCAACGTGTGGCGATTACAGGTTTTCCCAGCGCCATTGCCTCAAGTATCGCGGTGCCTCCGCACTCGCGCAGCGAGGGCATAACGAAAACATCTGCGTCACGCAAGCTCTCTGCTGCTCTTTCGCGTGCGACCCATCCATGAAAACGGATCCGCTTGCTGATGACAGGCTGCGCCGCCAACTGTTGCACTTCGCGCTCAAACTCGCCGCCCCCACCGATTAGCTCCAGCACGCAAGTCGGGTCCCGGGCAGCTGCCTGTTCAAATGCAGGTATGAGGTACTGAATTCCTTTCCAGTCGACAAATCTTCCAGAGAACCAAGCTGCTACTGCGAAGCAGCCAGCGCTGAATCCGGGAATTCTCGATAAAGCGCAGTCGGTTCCCTATGCCTGGGAACTGCGCCAGGACCTCTTCGCGCACCCGCTCGTGGCACGCGAGCCAGGCTTCAACTCCACGCTGTTCCAGCAACTTGGCGTAATAGTGAGGCAGGCTGGACTCGCCCCCCATTTTCATGGATACGTTCTCAGAAACTATGAGGACGCGCATAGGTGCCAATGGCTGTTCCTGCCAGTCAGGTGAAAGCTCGAGCGCTATGGAGCAACCTTGAGGCCAGGCTTACCGACAGCGCGTCAATGAAACGCATAAGATCGGGAGCGACTGATAAGCATAGCCTCGCCATTTAGCCAACGATGTCGAGTTGACGCGCCATAGCAGACCGGCGCTAGTATAAATTCCCACTTTGGTCCCGCCGAAAATATCCGTCAATAGTCAGTCGGTGACGAGCGGCCAATCGAAGAATGACGCCGACGCTTGGCGGATGTCGGGCTTGCTCGGAGTAGCGCCGGAGGCCGTTCTAGTCCTTCAGTTGACCGAGGCGGTCAGATCGATCCAGAGCAATGGCAACTCGCTCATCGGCCGGCCGCCGATTCACGACGCGCTGTCGATGCGATTTAAGCAGTTCGCCATAACCGCCGATCCGAACCGCAACGCCTGTGGTTTCGGAGTCGACCGCTCGCTGCTGCCGCTGTGCAGCGACTAGCAGCTCCGCACCGTCCCTCAGCCCGTGGCCGCGGCCTTCTTCACCGATTCGATGACTTCCTCCGCGACGTTGCGTGGCACAACATCGTAGTGCGAGAACTCCATCGTGTATGACGCCCGGCCGCTGGTCATCGCGCGCAGCTGGCCGATGTAGCCGAACATTTCCGACAGCGGCACGGTGGCCACGACCGCAATGTTCGTGCCTCGCTCGAGCTGATCCTGAATGGAACCACGACGACGATTGATGTCACCGATGACGTCACCAAGGTAATCCCCCGGCGTGACGGCTTCCACCTTCATGACCGGCTCGAGCAGGATTGGCGATGCCTTGCGGATCGCCTCGCGGAAGCAGGCCTTGGCGGCGATTTCGAAAGTCAACGCATTGGAATCGACGTCGTGGTAGCTGCCATCGATCAACGTGGCGCGGAAGTCCACCGTCGGATAGCGCGCGAGCACACCGTCCTCTTTCTGCACCTTCAGGCCCTTCTCGACCGCCGGCACGTACTCGCGCGGCACCGATCCGCCCACGGTCTTGTCGACGAACTCGAAACCCGCGCCGCGCTCGAGCGGCTCGAACTTGATCCACACCTCGGCAAACTGGCCGGAACCACCGGTCTGCTTCTTGTGCGTGTAGTGCTCTTCGACCGGCTTGGTGAAGGCCTCGCGATAGGCCACCTGGGGTTCACCCATTTCGCCTTCGACGTTGAATTCCGTGCGCATGCGATCGAGCGTCACCTCGAGATGCAGTTCGCCCATACCGCGCAGAATGGTCTGCAGCGTCTCGCGGTCTGTCTCGAGGTGCAGCGAGGGATCGGCGCGCACCATCTTGCCGAGGGCTGCGTTGAACTTCTCCTGCTCAGCCTTCGCCTTGGCCTTGACCGAGACACTGATGACCGGGTCCGGGAAGCGCATCCGCTCGAGCACAACCGGCGCTGACGAGTCACACAGCGTATCACCGGTATCGGTTTCGGCGAGCGACACGAGCGCGACGATATCGCCGGCGCGCGCTTCCTCAATCGGATTCGCTTCCTTGGCGAACATCTCGACCATGCGGCCAATCTTCTCGCGCTTGCCGCGGGTTGTATTCAGCACCGAGGCGCCCTTGGTCAGCACGCCGGAATAGACGCGTATGAAGGTCAACGCGCCGTAGGCATCGTTGATGACCTTGAACGCAAGCGCAGAGAACGGCTCTTCGTCTGAACAGGCGCGCTCGCCCACCGTGTTGCCGTCGGCGTCGACTGTCTTGATCGACGGCACGTCGGTCGGTGCCGGCAGATAATCGACCACCGCATCGAGCACCTGCTGCACGCCCTTGTTCTTGTACGACGAGCCGCACAACACCAGCGTGAACGCCGAGTTCAAAGTGCCCTTACGCAGGCAGGCACGGATCGTCTCGAAGGAGGGCATCGCGCCATCGATCAGATGCGCTTCCATGGCCGCGTCGTCCATCTCGAGGCAGGTGTCGACGAGTTCGGTGCGGTACTTTTCAACCTGGGAGAGGAGCGCGCGATCGGTCGGCACGGTGATGCCGAGCTTGTCGGCCAGATCGTCGGTGACGTCGAGCACCTGCCAGACAGAGTCCTTGTCGTCGGAGTCCCAGACCAGAGCCTTCATCTCGACCAGATCGATCACGCCCTTGAAGTTGTCTTCCGAACCGATCGGGATCTGGATCGGTAACGGCCGCGCACCGAGGCGCTTCTTGATCATATCGATGCAGCGCGTGAACGATGCGCCGCTGCGGTCCATCTTGTTGACGTAGCAGATGCGCGGCACCTGGTAATTGTCGGCCAGACGCCAGTTGGTTTCCGACTGCGGCTCGACACCGGCCACACCGTCGAACACGACCACGGCACCGTCCAGCACGCGCAGCGACCGATTGACCTCGATCGTGAAGTCGACGTGCCCCGGGGTATCGATGACGTTGATCTTCTTCTTGCGCCAGAACGTCGAGACCGCGGCGCTCTGAATTGTAATGCCGCGCTTCTGCTCCTGTTCGAGATAGTCGGTGGTCGTCGACGTCTTGAGATCTTTCGTATCGTGAATGTCGATGATCGTGTGCTTGCGCCCCGTGTAGTACAGGATGCGTTCGGTGGTCGTGGTCTTGCCCGCGTCAACGTGAGCGATGATGCCGATGTTGCGAATGTCGGCGAGAGCAGTAGTGCGAGCCATGGCAGTGTCCGTAGTCGTCAGGATGCGTTGAAGAGGTCACAAACAATGGCCGCGTTCGCCCCGGACGAATGCTGTGTCGTCTGGGGCCAGCGCGGCCTCTAGCCGCCTATTTTGACATGAAAGCCCTGGATCGGGCAGGCAATTGGCTCGGGCTGTCGCCCATTTGGACGGTGCGACGCGCTGAATCAGTCGCTCTTGATGATCTCGCCCGCCTTCATCACGAATCCGACGCTCTTGAGGGCCCTGACGTCCGCCAACGGGTCGCCGGCAACCGCAATCAGGTCCGCTGACAGCCCTGGCCGAATGGCGCCGATCTGATCCTTGAGGCCCAGCAGCTCGGCTGCCCCAACCGTCGCCGCCACAATGGCCGTGGCCGGGGTCATGCCGTGCTCGACCATCAGCTCGAACTCGTCAGCGTTGCGACCGTGCCGCGAGACGCCCGCATCCGTGCCAAACGCGATCCTGACACCGGCCGGGACCGCCAACTCGAGAGCCTTGTCGGTGATCTCCAGCCGCCACTTGACCTTCTCGAGTACCGCCGGCGGATAGGCGTTCGGCACGGTGCCATGTTCGATCGAGTCGGCACCGGCGGCCAACGCCAGGTTGATCCGCTCTGTGCCATGCGCGTGTACGGCGACCTGCTTGCCATGCAGATGAGCCGTCTCGATCGCAGCTCTCGCCTCGTCGTCGAACATCTGCAGACCGATACCCACACCGATCCGGCTGTTGACGCCGCCAGTGGTCGCAATCTTGATCACGTCGACGCCGCGTCGGATCTGACGGCGCACCGCTTCACGACAGGCATCGACACCGTCACAAAGGTTGTCCTGGGCGAGCGCGCTGTGCAGGTCTTCGGCCATGCTCAACGTGCCGTCCATGTGCCCGGAGGTCACCGAGATCGAGCGGCCCGCATCGACAATGCGCGGACCCTGCACCCAGCCAGCCTCAATGGCATCGCGCAGCGCCAGCGTCGCACCACTGCGATCGCCGAGGTTGCGGACGGTCGTGAAGCCGGCGCGCAGAGTCTTCATGCCATTCCACTGCGCGCGCAGCGCATCCTGCCCCGGACTCGACGTCACGCGCTCAATCAGTGCCGCCTGCCCGCCCGCATCACTCGCGAGGTGTACGTGGCTGTCGATCAGGCCCGGCAGCACGAAGCGCGGACCCAGGTCAATGACCGTTGCGCCGGCAGGACCGGGCTGCCGACCGTCGAGCAACGCAACGATCCGCCCCTGCTCGATCACGATTGAAGTCGGCCCGCGAGGCGCTTTCCCAGGCTCCGCAAGCACTCGGTCTGCCTGCACAACCGTGATCTGCGCCAGCGCGGGCGCAGCAGCCACTACCAAAAGCGCCCAGGCAAGCATCGCGGCGCGCATCAGTCTTCCTTGATCGCGGCGCCTGGAGCGTTGGCCTTGACGGACGAGATGCCGTTCTCCATGGCCGCGGCGGACGAGTACATCTCGCTGTTGCCGATGATCTGGCCGTTCGCGGGTGACTTCAGCACGAAGAAAGGCGAGCCATCCTTGGCCGTCTTGCGTTCGAACGCTGCGTCGTTGACGGCGTTGCCACGCACGGACTCGATTCCGCCCTCAGCGGTCTTCATGTGAAAGTATCCGGCCATACTGGCTCTCCTTTGAAGCGCGCATCAGCGCGGCTTGCTCGCGACTTTGATCTTGAAGCCGCCATAAAACATCCGTTTCGCATCGAGGGGCATCGTCTTGGGGTCCATGAATTTCGCCATTCTCGGGTCCTGCATGACCTTGGCGTTGACCTGGTCGCGGTGCTTGCGCGACTTGTAGACGATCCACGAGAACCAGACTTCTTCGGTTCGCTTCAGCTTGACGCTGCGCGGAAATGAAGTGAGCTTGCCCGCT
>JBBQWY010000057.1:0-14316 GCA_038210215.1 Steroidobacterales bacterium | reverse complement strand
TGAATTGCCGGGCGACACGGAGATGGTGATGCCGGGTGACAACATCAAGATGACGGTGGAGTTGCTGGCGCCGATTGCGATGGAAGACGGGCTGCGCTTCGCGATCCGCGAGGGCGGCCGTACCGTCGGTGCAGGCGTCGTCGCGAAGATATTGAAGTAAAGATTAGGCCAGTAGCTCAATTGGCAGAGCGGCGGTCTCCAAAACCGCAGGTTGGGGGTTCGATTCCCTCCTGGCCTGCCACTGAAGAACCATGAACGAAGTTGTCAAACAGGACGGTCCGGGTAAAACCGAGACCATGAAGCTGGTCGCCGCGATCGTGATTGCGCTCGCGGGCGTGTTTGCTTTTTATGTCCTGCGCGGCGAGCAGGCGAACTGGATCCGGTGGCTGGTGTTCGCGGGCGGGTTGCTGGTCGGTGGTACCGTGTTCGCGTTCTCGCAGCACGGTCGCGATGCCAGGAAGTTCGCGCTCGATGCGCGAATCGAACTCTACAAGGTGTTCTGGCCGACCCGTGACGAGACGCTGAAGACTACCTTGGTGGTGTTCATCTTCGTAGTGATCATGGCGCTGTTTTTCTGGATCGTCGATGCCTTCCTCGCCTGGGCCACGCGCTCGATTCTCGGTTCAGGTCCGGGCGCCTGAGCGCCGATACAGAGGGATTCAGACAATGGCTCTGCGTTGGTATGTCGTGCATGCGTACTCGAATTTCGAACACCGCGTGCAAAGCGGGTTGATGGAACGCGTCAAGCGTGCAGGGCTCGAGCACATGTTCGGCGAAGTTCTGGTGCCGACCGAAGAAGTCGTCGAGATGCGCGAGGGCCAGAAACGCAAGAGCGAGCGGAAGTTCTACCCGGGCTATGTGCTCGTGCAGATGGAGATGAACGAAGAGACATGGCATCTGGTGCGCGATGTCCCGAAGGTGCTCGGATTCATCGGCGGCACGCCTGAGAAGCCGGCGCCGATCAGTGACAAGGAAGCCAACCAGATCCTGCGACGGGTCGAGGAAGGCGTCGAGAAGCCACGGCCCAAGGTCATCTACGAGCCGGGCGAGGTCGTGCGAGTGGCCGAAGGCCCGTTCAACGACTTCAATGGAGTCGTCGAGAGCGTCAACTACGAGAAGAACCGCCTGCATGTTGCGGTTCAGATTCTGGGTCGATCCACACCGGTGGAACTCGACTTTTCGCAGGTCGAGAAGGCCTGAGACTGGGAATTCAGCGCGGCTGGCGGCCGATCAGGTTGCCGGCAGCATTCGACGGACAGGCGACGGATCGCCTGTTCATGACGGTAGGGACACGCATGGGGAGCTCGCTGCGGCGGGCGCTTGCACCCAGGAGAGCATTGAATGGCGAAGAAAGTACAGGGATACGTAAAGCTGCAGGTGCCCGCGGGCTCTGCAAATCCGTCGCCCCCGATTGGTCCTGCGCTCGGCCAGCAGGGCGTCAACATCATGGAGTTCTGCAAGCAGTTCAACGCTGCCACGCAGAAGCTCGAGAAGGGGCTGCCGATTCCGGTGGTGATCACCGTTTATTCGGATCGCAGCTTCACGTTCATCATGAAGACGCCGCCGGCGTCGGTGCTGATCCGCAAGGCGATCGGCATCGAGAAGGGCAGCGCCACGCCGCACACCGCGAAGGTCGGCAAGATCTCGCGCCAGCAGCTCGAGGAAATCGCCAAGATGAAGCAGCCGGATCTGACCGCGGCTGATCTGGACGCTGCTGTGCGGACGATCGCTGGCAGCGCGCGCTCGATGGGCGTTGATGTGGAGGGAGTCTGAAATGCCGGCTGTTGCAAAGCGCATGAAATCCTGGAGCTCACAGCTGCAGCCCGGGAAGTCCTATCCGGCTGCCGAAGCGTTTCGGATTGTCCGCGAGCTCGCGAAGGCGAAGTTCAACGAGTCGGTCGACGTCGCTGTGAACCTCGGCATCGATGCCGCCAAGTCCGATCAGCAGGTGCGCGGTTCGACCGTGCTGCCGCACGGCATCGGCAAGAGCGTCCGCGTTGCAGTGTTCACGTCAGGCAAGAATGTGGACGCTGCGAAGGCCGCCGGCGCTGACATCGTCGGCCTCGAGGACCTTGCCGAGCAGGTCAAGAAGGGCGAACTCAACTTCGACGTTGTGATCGCAAGCCCGGATGCGATGCGTGTGGTGGGGCAGCTCGGCCAGATTCTCGGGCCGCGCGGCCTGATGCCCAACCCGAAAGTCGGCACTGTGACCCCGGACGTCGCCGGTGCGGTCAAGAATGCCAAGAGCGGCCAGGTCCGCTATCGCGTTGACAAGGGTGGCATCGTGCACTGCATGCTGGGCAAGGCGAGCTTCGAGCCTCAGCAGCTCATCGAGAATCTGCAAGCGCTGCTGGCAGACCTGCAGAAGGCCAAGCCAGCGACGTCCAAGGGCATTTATCTGAAGCGGGTCACGGTCTCATCGACGATGGGGCCGGGAGTCGTGATCGATCAGTCGTCGCTGGAAGGTTGAACGAAAGAGTTGATTGAAGCGGGCAGTTGCGCACGGGCGCAGCTGTTTCGTCGAAGACCGCAGGCGGAGGAGCCGGGAAACCGGTGGACTCCTTAATCGGTGCAGCCTGCGCAGACGGTGTGCTTCTCAAACGAGGATCGTCCTCGGTTGAAGGTCATCGTCAACAGGGGCCGGCCCGCGCAAGCGGACCGGGTGTTTGAAGTAGAAGATGATCTTCAGGAACTGAGGCAATAACAAAGTGGCTTTGAACCTAGAAGACAAGAAAGCGTTGGTAGACGAAGTGGCGAAAGTCGCTGCGACCGCGCAATCCGTGGTGGCGGCAGAGTACCGCGGGTTGACGGTCACACAGATGACTCAGCTTCGTGCCGAGGCGCGGTCCAAAGGCGTTTACATGCGTGTCGTAAAGAACACGCTCGCCCGCAGGGCCGTGGCCGGTACGGTGTTCGAGCCGATCGGGTCCCATCTGAAGGGTCCGCTGTTGCTGGCTTTCTCGAAGGATGATCCGGGCGCGGCTGCGCGCGTGGTCAAGGACTTCGCGAAGACCAACGACAAGCTGGTCGCGACTCTCCTTTCCCTCGGCGGCAGCGTGCTGCCGGGACGGGATCTGGAGAAGATCGCGTCACTGCCGACTCGCGATCAGGCTCTGTCGATGCTCTTGGGCGTGCTCAAGGCTCCGATCGAGAAGTTCGTGAGAACGGTTGCCGCTCCGCATACCAAGCTCGTTCGTACGATCGCGGCCCTTGCTGAGCAGAAGAAGGGCGATCAGAAGCAAGCGGCTGGCGCCTGAACTTGTTAAATATTTTTTGGAGTTAATTAAATGGCTGTTTCCAAGGACGATATCCTCGACGCAATTTCCAAGATGAGCGTGCTCGAAGTCGTTGACCTGATCTCCGACATGGAGAAGAAGTTCAACGTGACTGCAGCCGCGCCGGTGGCGATGGTTGCCGCTGGCGGCGCTGCGGCGCCGGCTGCGCCTGTTGAAGAGCAGACCGAGTTCACGGTTATTCTCAAGGAATACCCGGCCGACAAGAAGGTCGGAGTCATCAAGGTTGTGCGCGAACTGACAGGCCTGGGGCTCAAGGAAGCCAAGGACCTCGTCGAAGGCGCCCCGAGCACGGTCAAAGAAGCCGTGTCGAAGGCGGATAGCGACGGCATGAAGAAGAAGCTTGAGGATGTGGGCGCGAAAGTGGAGATCAAGTAATCCACGTGCGCTTTCTCCGTCGATCACAACACGCAGCGCGGGTGTCCCGGGTCGCTTGACCCGGGATATCTGTTGCTGCGCGTGTTTCTATTGATTCCAGAGGTGTCAGATGGCGTACTCCTTCACTGAGAAGAAGCGCATCCGCAAGAACTTCGGCAAGCAGGCGAGCATTCTCCAGACGCCGTACCTGCTAGCAATTCAGCTCGATTCGTATCGTCAGTTCCTCCAGACCGAGAAGGCTGAAGCGAACCGCGGCGACATCGGGCTGCATGCCGCGTTCAAGTCGGTGTTCCCGATCAGCAGTTACTCCGGTAACGCGATCCTGGAGTACGTCAGCTATCGGCTCGGTGAGCCGGTATTCGACGTCAAGGAGTGCCAGCTCCGCGGCCTGACCTATGCTGCGCCGCTGCGCGTCAAGGTGCGGCTGGTTGTCTACGACAAGGAAGCCACTGGCGCAAAGAAGCCCATCAAGGACGTTCGCGAACAGGAGGTCTACCTCGGCGAACTGCCGCTGATGACCGACAACGGCACGTTCGTGATCAACGGCACCGAGCGCGTGATCGTCTCGCAGCTGCACCGCAGCCCGGGCGTGTTCTTTGACCATGATCGAGGCAAGTCCCACTCCTCGGGCAAGCTGTTGTTCTCGGCGCGGATCATTCCTTACCGCGGTTCTTGGCTCGACTTCGAGTTCGATGCCAAGGATTGCGTGTTCGCGCGTATCGACCGGCGGCGCAAGCTGCCGGTGACGATCATCCTGCGCGCCCTCGGCATGAACGAAACCGAGATCCTCGATCTGTTCTTCGACAAGAACACGTTCTTCATCAGCGAGGAAGAGGCCGCACTCGAGCTCGTGCCGCAGCGCCTGCGTGGCGAGACCGCGCGGTTCGAGATCCGGATCGGCGATGAGCTTGTGGTCGAGGAAGGCCGGCGCATCACGGCGCGCCATGTGCGTCAGCTCGAGGAAGCGGGCGTCAAGAAGCTGACCGTGCCGCGGGACTACATGTACGGCAAGGTTCTCGCGCACGACGTCGTCAACACCGACACCGGTGAGATCATCGCCAAGGCCAACGAAGTTCTGACGGCCGCCTCGGTCGAGGCAGTCATCGAAGCCGGCATCACGGAACTGCGCACGCTCTATACCAACGACCTGGATCGCGGCGCGTACATTTCCGACACGCTGCGCATTGACCCGACCAAGATGCGGCTCGAGGCGCTCGTCGAGATCTACAGGATGATGCGTCCCGGCGAGCCGCCGACCAAGGATGCGGCAGAGAATCTTTTCACGAATCTGTTTTTCAACGACGAGCGCTACGATCTTTCAGCCGTCGGCCGGATGAAGTTCAATCGCCGCGTAGGTCGCAGCGAGATTCTTGGCAGCGGCGTGCTTTCGAAGGAAGACATCCTCGAAGTGCTGAAGGTTCTGATCTCGATCCGCAACGGTGAAGGCGGCGTCGATGACATCGATCATCTCGGCAATCGGCGCGTGCGTTCGGTTGGTGAAATGGCCGAGAACGCGTTCCGGGTAGGGCTCGTGCGCGTCGAGCGCGCGGTCAAGGAGCGTCTGACGATCGCCGAGAGCGAACCGCTGATGCCCCAGGAAATGATCAACGCCAAGCCGGTGGCGGCGGCGGTCAAGGAGTTCTTCGGATCCTCGCAGCTGTCGCAGTTCATGGACCAGAACAACCCGCTGTCGGAAGTTACCCACAAGCGGCGCGTATCGGCGCTGGGCCCAGGCGGCCTGACACGCGAGCGTGCCGGCTTCGAAGTTCGCGACGTGCATCCGACGCACTACGGGCGGGTGTGCCCGATCGAAACGCCGGAAGGTCCGAACATCGGTCTGATCAATTCATTGTCCGTCTATGCGCGCACAAACCAGTATGGCTTCCTCGAGACGCCGTATCGGCGCGTCGAGAACGGCCGCGTGACGGATCAGATCGACTTCCTGTCGGCGATCGAGGAAGGCGACTACGCAATCGCCCAGGCCAATGCGGATCTCGGATCGAAGCGCGAACTCGTGGAGGAACTGGTCTCGTGCCGGTACCAGAACGAGTTCACGCTGATGCCGAAGGATCGCATCAACTACATGGACGTCTCGCCGAAGCAGATCGTCTCGGTAGCCGCTTCGTTGATTCCGTTCCTCGAGCATGACGACGCGAACCGCGCGCTGATGGGCTCCAACATGCAACGCCAGGCGGTTCCGACGCTGCGCGCGGAAACGCCGCTGGTAGGCACCGGCATGGAGCGTCCCGTGGCGATCGATTCCGGCGTTACCGTGATCGGGCGGCGCGGCGGCATTGTCGATTCGGTGGACGCATCGCGGATTGTGGTTCGGGTCGATGACGGTGAGACCACGGCCGCGGAGCCGGGTGTCGACATCTACAACCTGACCAAGTACACGCGTTCGAACCAGAACACCTGTATCAATCAGCGGCCGCTGGTGAATGCGGGCGACAAGATCGAGCGCGGTGATGTGCTGGCGGATGGCCCGTCAACCGATCTCGGCGAACTCGCGCTCGGCCAGAACATGCTGGTCGCGTTTATGCCCTGGAACGGCTACAACTTCGAGGATTCGATCCTGATCTCGGAGCGCGTCGTGCAGGAGGATCGCTTCACGACGATCCACATCGAGGAGCTGACCTGCGTGGCCCGCGACACCAAGCTGGGCCCCGAGGAAATCACTGCCGACATCCCCAACGTCGGCGACACCGCGCTCGCCAAGCTCGACGAGGCAGGCATCGCGTTCATTGGCGCAGAAGTGCGCGCCGCAGACATCCTGGTCGGCAAGGTCACCCCGAAGGGCGAGACGCAGCTGACCCCGGAAGAGAAGCTGCTGCGGGCGATCTTCGGCGAGAAGGCCAGCGACGTCAAAGACACGTCCCTGCGCGTGCCGCCGGGCATGGACGGCACCGTTATCGACGTGCGCGTGTTCACGCGCGATGGCGTCGACAAGGACAGCCGGGCCCTGTCGATCGAGAAGGCCGAGATCGAGCGGGTCCGCAAGGACTTCGGCGACCAGCAGCGCATTCTCGAGGACGACATGTTCCAGCGGGTCCGCTCGCTGCTGATCGGCACCGCTGCGGCTGGCGGTCCGAACCGCCTCAAGAGCGGCACCGCGATCACTGCCGAGTATCTGGATGGGCTGCCGCGTGATCAATGGTTCGAGATTCGTCTCGATGGCGAGGACGCCAATGCGGCGCTCGAGGCCACGTCCGAGCGCCTCAAGGCGCAGCGGAAAATGTTCGACAAGAAGCTCGACGACAAGAAGGCCAAGATCACAGCCGGCGATGATCTGGCGCCGGGCGTGTTGAAGATGGTCAAGGTGTACCTCGCGGTGAAGCGTCGTGTACAGCCTGGCGACAAGATGGCGGGTCGCCATGGGAACAAGGGCGTGATCTCGACGATCGTGCCGGTTGAGGACATGCCGTTCCTCGCGGATGGCACGCCGGTCGACATCGTGCTGAATCCACTGGGCGTGCCCTCACGAATGAACGTCGGTCAGGTGCTCGAGACGCATCTGGGCTGGGCGGCGAAGGGTATCGGACTCAAGATCGGCAGGATGGTCGAGCAGCAGGCCGCCGTCGGCGAGCTGCGCGGCTTCATCACCCGGGTCTACAACGAGAGCGGTGGACAGAAAGAGAACATCGCGTCACTGAGCGATGCCGAAGTCGTGGAACTCGCCCGCAATCTGTCGCGCGGCGTGCCCATTGCCACTCCGGTGTTCGACGGTGCGAGCGAAGCCGAGATCAAAGGTCTGCTGGCGCTCGCGGATCTGCCGCTGTCCGGCCAGACGCAGCTGTACGACGGTCGCAGCGGCGAGCGCTTTGAGCGCGACGTCACGGTCGGCTACATGTACATGCTGAAGCTGAACCATCTGGTCGACGACAAGATGCATGCCCGTTCCACCGGACCGTACTCGCTGGTCACCCAGCAGCCGCTCGGTGGCAAGGCGCAGTTTGGCGGTCAGCGCTTCGGCGAGATGGAAGTCTGGGCGCTCGAGGCCTATGGCGCTGCCTATACGCTGCAGGAAATGCTGACGGTCAAGTCCGACGACGTGAACGGTCGCACGAAGATGTACAAGAGCATCGTCGACGGCAATCACCAGATGGATGCGGGCATGCCCGAAAGCTTCAACGTTCTGGTCAAGGAGATCCGTTCGCTCAGCATCAATATCGAGCTCGAACAGGATTGAGGTGAATATATGAAAGACCTACTGAAGTTGTTCAAGCAGCACGCTCCGGTCGAGCATTTCGACTCGATCAAGATCGGGCTCGCATCGCCCGAGATGATCAAGTCCTGGTCGTTCGGCGAGGTCAAGAAGCCCGAAACGATCAACTACCGCACGTTCAAGCCGGAACGCGACGGGCTCTTCTGCGCGAAGATCTTCGGGCCGGTGAAGGACTACGAGTGCCTGTGCGGCAAGTACAAGCGTCTCAAGCATCGCGGCGTCGTCTGCGAGAAGTGCGGTGTCGAGGTCACGCAGTCCAAGGTGCGCCGCGAGCGCATGGGCCACATCGACCTCGCGAGCCCGACCGCGCACATCTGGTTCCTGAAGTCCCTGCCGTCGCGAATCGGCCTGATGCTCGACATGACGCTGCGCGAGATCGAGCGCGTGCTGTATTTCGAAGCGTTTGTGGTCATCGACCCGGGCATGACGCCGATGCAGCGCGGCCAGTTGCTGACCGACGAGATGTACCTCGAGGCGATCGAGGCACATGGCGACGAGTTCGATGCACGAATGGGCGCCGAGGCGGTACACGAACTGCTGAAGTCGATCGATCTGAAGGCCGAGCTCGTCAAGATCCGCGAGGACATGCTGGCCACCGCATCAGAGACAAAACTCAAGCGCCTGTCCAAGCGCCTGAAGCTCGTCGAATCGTTCATCGAGTCGGGTAACAAGCCCGAGTGGATGGTGCTGACCGTGCTGCCCGTGCTGCCGCCGGACCTGCGTCCGCTGGTGCCGCTCGATGGTGGCCGCTTTGCGACCTCGGACCTCAACGACCTCTACCGTCGCGTCATCAACCGCAACAACCGGCTGCGCCGGCTGCTCGAGCTCAATGCGCCGGACATCATTGTCCGCAACGAAAAGCGCATGCTGCAGGAAGCCGTCGATGCGCTGCTCGACAACGGTCGTCGTGGCCGCGCGATCACCGGCACCAACAAGCGCCCACTGAAGTCGCTCGCCGACATGATCAAGGGCAAGCAGGGCCGGTTCCGCCAGAACCTGCTCGGCAAGCGTGTCGATTACTCCGGTCGTTCGGTCATCGTGGTCGGCCCGACTCTGCGCCTGCACCAGTGCGGTCTGCCGAAGAAGATGGCGCTCGAGCTTTTCAAGCCGTTCATCTTCCAGAAGCTGCAGCTGCGCGGCGACGCGTCGACGATCAAGGCAGCCAAGCGGCTGGTCGAGCGCGAGGGCCCGGAGGTCTGGGACATCCTCGAAGAGGTGATCCGCGAGCATCCGGTGCTGCTGAACCGCGCACCGACCCTGCACCGTCTCGGCATCCAGGCGTTCGAGCCAGTGCTGATCGAAGGCAAGGCCATTCAGCTGCATCCGCTGGTTTGCACGGCGTTCAATGCCGACTTCGACGGCGACCAGATGGCCGTGCACGTGCCGCTGTCGCTCGAAGCACAGCTCGAAGCCCGTGCCTTGATGATGTCGACGAACAACATCCTGTCGCCAGCCAATGGCGATCCGATCATCGTGCCGTCGCAGGACGTCGTGCTCGGCCTTTATTACATGACCCGCGAGCGCATTGGCGCCAAGGGCGAAGGCATGGTCTTCTCCGACGTCAAGGAAGTTCATCGTGCCTATGAGACTCGCGAGGTCGATCTGCAGGCGCGCGTGACAGTTCGCGTTCGCGAAGTGAAGATCGTCGGCAGCGAGAAGATCGTCAGTCGTCGACGCGTGGCCACTACGGTGGGTCGCGCGCTGTTGTCGGACATCCTTCCCGACGGTCTGTCTTTCGACATCGTCAACCAGGACATGACGAAGAAGACCATTTCCGGAACGATCAACGCCTGCTATCGCGTGCTTGGCCTCAAGGACACGGTGGTCTATGCCGACCGCCTGATGTACACGGGCTTCCATTACGCGACCCGGTCATCGGTGTCCTTCGGTATCGACGACATCGTGATTCCGGAGCAGAAGACCAAGCTGGTTGCTGCCGCGGATCGTGAAGTCAAGGAGATCCAGGACCAGTACGCCTCCGGTCTCGTCACGAACGGTGAGCGCTACAACAAGGTTGTCGACATCTGGTCACGGGCCAACGACCAAGTCGCCAAGGCGATGATGGACAAGCTCGGCACCGAAGATGCGGTCGATTCGCAGGGCCAGAAGCAGAAGCAGAAGTCGTTCAATTCGATCTTCATGATGGCGGACTCGGGCGCCCGCGGCAGCGCTGCGCAGATCCGCCAGCTCGCCGGCATGCGCGGCCTGATGGCGAAGCCCGACGGCTCGATCATCGAGACGCCGATCACGGCGAACTTTCGCGAGGGCCTCAACGTCCTGCAGTACTTCATCTCGACCCACGGCGCTCGCAAGGGGCTGGCGGATACGGCACTCAAGACTGCGAACTCGGGCTACCTGACCCGCAGGCTTGTCGACGTGGCGCAGGACCTTGTTGTGACCGAGCCTGATTGCGGTACGTCCGAGGGTCTGACGATGAACCCGCTGGTCGAGGGTGGCGACGTCGTTGAAGGCCTGGGTGAGCGGGTACTCGGGCGCGTGATCGTCGATGACGTCATCAAGCCCGGCTCGAAGAGCACGGTGCTGCTGCCGACCGGAACGCTGCTCGACGAAGCGGGCGTGCTGCTGCTCGAACAGGAGGGCGTGGACCAGGTGCTGGTGCGCTCGCCGATTACCTGCCGCACGCGCTACGGTGTCTGCGCGACCTGCTACGGGCGTGACCTGGCGCGTGGACGGATCATCAACATCGGCGAAGCGGTGGGAGTCATGGCCGCTCAGTCGATCGGTGAGCCGGGCACGCAGCTGACCATGCGTACGTTCCACATTGGTGGCGCGGCCTCGCGTGCTGCAGCAAGCTCGAGCGTCGAAGTGCGTAACAAGGGCATGCTGCGTTTCCACAACATCAAGACGGTCGAGCACGAGAAGGGCTATCTGGTCGCGGTATCGCGCTCGGGTGAGATCGGGGTCGTCGATGAATTTGGGCGCGAGCGTGAGCGCTACAAGATTCCATACGGCGCGCAGATCAGCGGCAAGGAAGGGGCAACCGTTGCAGCGGGGCAGACCGTTGCGACCTGGGATCCGCACACTCATCCGGTCGTGACCGAAGTTGCCGGTTTCCTGAAGTATCAGGACTTCGTCGACGGGTTGACGATCACGACCCAGGTCGACGATGTGACCGGTCTGTCTTCGGTCGTGGTGCTCGACCCGAAGCAGCGCGGCGGCAAGGAACTGCGCCCGACGATCTCGCTCGTCAACGCGAAGGGCAAGGAAGTGCCGTTTGCGAACACGGATCTGCCGGCGGTCTACACGCTGCCTTCGGGCGCGTTGATCAGCCTCGGCGACGGCGCCAAGGTCTCGGTCGGCGACATCATTGCGCGTATTCCGCAGGAGTCGTCCAAGACCCGTGACATCACCGGTGGACTGCCCCGTGTCGCCGATCTGTTCGAGGCTCGCAAGCCGAAGGAGCAGGCGATCCTCGCCGAGAAGAGCGGGACGGTCAGCTTTGGCAAGGAGACCAAGGGCAAGCGGCGGCTCGTAATCGTGGACGAGAAGAGCGAGCGTTACGAGGAGCTGATTCCGAAGTGGCGCCAGCTCAACGTGTTCGAGGGCGAACAGGTGACCCGCGGCGAAGTGATCGCCGACGGCGAACCGAACCCGCATGACATCCTGCGCCTGCAGGGCATCGAATCGCTGGCCAACTATCTGGTGCGCGAGATCCAGGACGTCTACCGACTGCAGGGCGTCAAGATCAACGACAAGCACATCGAGGTCATCATCCGGCAGATGCTGCGGAAGGTCGAGGTTGAAGTGCCGGGCGACACCGCGCTGCTCAAGGGCGAGCAGCTCGACCGGTCGCGGGCACTCGAAATCAACGATCGCACCCGCGCCGACAACAAACAGTCCGCGTCGCTGACGCCGGTGCTGCTCGGCATCACCAAGGCATCGCTGGCGACGGAGTCGTTCATTTCGGCGGCATCGTTCCAGGAGACCACGCGCGTGCTGACCGAAGCCGCGGTTCGGGGCCTCAAGGACGATCTGCGTGGCCTGAAGGAAAACGTCATCGTGGGTCGTTTGATTCCGGCGGGTACGGGCTTCGCAGCCCACGCTCACCGGCGTCGATCCAATAGCGAACCGGGCCGCAGCTACATGGACGTCGGCGGCACCGTGGTCGAGATCGAGGACAACGCCAGCGTGGGCGAGGAAGCGGGCAGCTGACGCTGCCCGCCGCCCGCCTCGTCGCAGCGCACGCTGGTGACCACCCCCGCCGCAACTGATGATCCGGTGGCGGCGCTGGTGGCGCGCGTCGAGGGCTTCGTTCGCGAACACGTGATTCCCGCCGAGCGGGATTCGCGGCTTGGCCCGCACGGCCCGTCGTTCGACCTGGTCGCGGAACTGCGTGAGCAGGCCCGTGCGGCCAAACTCATTGCGCCGCATATTGTCGACGGCGAGCACCTTTCGCATCGCGATACGGCACGCGTGCTGCGGGCGGCCGGCTATTCGCCGCTCGGACCCGTTGCACTCAATGTCATGGCGCCCGACGAGGGCAACATGTTCCTGCTGCACAAGGTTGCCAACGCTGCCCAGCGCGCGCGGTATCTGCAGCCGCTCGTGGCCGCGCAGGTGCGTTCGGCGTTCCTGATGACAGAGCCCGACGGGGGCGCCGGATCCGATCCGCAGATGCTGCAGACGCGCGCGGTAAAGATCGGTGACGGCTGGCAGATCGACGGACGCAAGTGGCTGATCAGCGGCGCGGACGGCGCCACGTTTGGCATCGTCATGGCGCGGACCAGCGAGTCCGGCGCGACGATGTTCCTGGTCGACCTCGATGATCCGGCGATCCGCATAGAACGCGTACTCGACACGCTGGATACGTCCATGCCGGGCGGCCACGCCGTCATGGCGCTGGTCGGGTTGCGCGTGCCGGAATCGCGAATTCTCGGCGAGCTGCATCAGGGCTTTCGCTATGCGCAACTGCGACTCGCTCCGGCGCGACTGACGCACTGCATGCGCTGGCACGGCGCGGCGCAGCGCGCGCAGGACATCGCCGTCGACTACGCCTGTCGGCGCCAGGCGTTCGGTAAGACGCTGGTCGAACACGAAGGTGTCGGCTTCATGCTGGCGGACAATCAGATCGAGTTGCAGCAGGCAGAACTGATGATCGACTGGTGCGCCGGCGTGCTCGACGCCGGCCAGCGCGGCACACGCGAATCGAGCATGACGAAGGTGGCGGTGTCGGAGGCGCTGTTTCGCGTCGCCGACCGCTGCGTACAGGTGCTCGGGGGTCTGGGCATTACGCGCGATACGATCGTCGAGCAGGTGTTCCGCGAGATCCGGGCGTTCCGGATCTACGACGGGCCGAGCGAAGTGCATCGCTGGTCACTGGCGCGGCGTCTGCAGCGCGACTGGACCCGGCGATCCGGCGGGACGTGAGTACCGCGCCAGCGCTCGATGTCGTCGCGCTGGAGTGCTGGCTGCGGCAGAACCTCGCGGGCTTTCGCGGGCCCTGTCAGCTGCAGCAGTTCAGCGGCGGCCAGTCGAATCCGACCTATCGTCTGAGCACGCCTGAGCGCGACTACGTACTGCGGCGCAAGCCTTCGGGCGAGCTGTTGAAGGGCGCACACGCCATTGAGCGCGAGTTCGCGGTGATCTCGGCGCTTGGGCGCGTGGGCTTTCCGGTGCCGGCCGCCCTGGTGATGTGCGAGGACTCCGGTGTGGTCGGTACCCCGTTCTACGTCATGGAGTTCGTTGACGGCAGAATTTTCTGGGACGCGCGCCTGGAGACGCTACCCGTTGTTGACCGCGCTGCCTATTTCGACGCGATGAACGCGACGATTGCGCGGCTGCACAGCCTTGACCCGGCTGCGATCGGGCTGGCCGAGTTCGGACGCCCGGGCAATTATTTCGCGCGCCAGATCGCGCGCTGGTCGCGGCAGTATCAGCAGGACGAGCAGGCCGGCCGCGACGAATGGCTTGACCGGCTTATCGACTGGCTGCCGCAGAACATTCCACCTCGCGATGAGACCACGCTGGTCCATGGCGACTTTCGTTGTGACAACCTGGTATTCCATCCGATCGAGCCGCATGTCATCGCGGTGCTCGACTGGGAACTGTCGACCCTGGGGCATCCGCTGGCGGATTTCACCTACCACGCGATGATGTATCGCGTGCCGCCGACGATCGTCACCGGGCTGGCAGGCGCAGATCTTGCCGCACTCGGACTGCCGTCGGAACGACAGTATGTTGCTGCGTACTGCGCGAGAACCGGTAGAGACGGCATCCCGAACTATGAGTTTTACATCGCCTACAATCTGTTCCGGTTTGCCGCGATTCTGCACGGCATCCGGGGCCGACTGGCGCGCGGCACGGCGTCCTCGGCCAATGCCGAGCAGGCGGCCAGCAATGTCGGCCTCTTTGCCCGTCTGGCCTGGCAGCAGGTGGAACGCGGCGCGGGTTGAATCCAAA
>JBBQWY010000056.1:0-14577 GCA_038210215.1 Steroidobacterales bacterium | reverse complement strand
CATCCCGGCGCTCGGGTCTTTCGAGGGCTTCAAGTTCCGGGCGGCGCTGCCGGACCAGCCAGGGACGATGCTGTTCTTCCGCACCATCAACGACTGCGAGAAGGGCGATGACAAGTACGTCGACCTGCCGAAGCAGGCGCTGGATATCAAGGCGTCGGACTTCGGCAAGAAGTTGCTGGAGTTCATGTCGGCCACTTCGGGTCCCTCGCCGTTCCTGATTCTCGAGAAGCCGGCCCGGCCGCAGTATCCTTGGTCCGGCGCTGAGCCACCGAAGCGGGCAGCGGCGAGCCGATAGCTCCGCAGACATCAACGGGAAACAGACAATGAAACCAGTGGTTTTTTGGATTGCAGCTGCGGGTGCCTCAGTTTCAGGCGCTGCATCGGCACATGTCGTACTTCAGGAGATGGAGGGGCGCGCGGCCTACCAGGAGTACGTCACTCTGGTCGTGCCGCATGGTTGCGGCAATTCACCGACAACGGAGATTCGCGTCAAGGTCCCGGACGGCATTCCAATAGTAAGTCCGGAGCAGAAGCCTGGTTGGACGCTGCGCATCACGCGTCGAAAACTCGACACGCCACAGGTTGGCGAAGGAGGAACGCGCGTCACGGATGTTGTTGACCAGGTGTCGTGGTCTGGTGGAAACGTTCCGTCTGACCAGATGGTGCGTTTCACCATGCTCGTGCGTACGCCAGACACTCCGGACAAGATCCTGTACTTCAAGACGATCCAGAAGTGCGCCAACGAGGAAGTGCGTTGGGTGGATACGGTTCCGGATGGCGAGCCGGCATGGAAAGTCTGGGCGCGGCCTGCGCCGTCTCCATTCATGGTTCTGAAGAAGGCCGACAAGCCGCAGCTCGGCGCAACGATGCAGCAGATCGCAGCTGAGCGAAAGAAGCTGGGCCCTGCTACCAAGCCACAGCCATGAGAACTGGCAAACAATCGCGGCAGATTTTCTGAGGACTAAAACATGCTGAAAAGACTACTGATCGTCCTCGGTGCTTTGCTGGCGCCACTGCCCGCTCACGCCCAGCAAGTCGGTGCAAACGAGGCGCCGACTGTGCTGGTGACCGGTGCAAACCGAGGGCTGGGGCTCGCGTGGGCGCAGAAGTATGCGGAACGGGGCTGGAACGTAATCGCGACGGCCCGCCAGCCCGCACAGGCAAGCGAGCTGCAAGAGCTTGCGGCGCGCACCGGTCGCCTACAGATCGAGCTGCTTGACGCTACCGATCCTGAATCGGTCGACGAACTGGCCAAGCGCCTCGCCGGGCAACCGATCGACGTGCTGGTGAACAACGTGGGCATGCTGGGCGATGAGCCGGAGCAGCGTCTGGGCACGCTCGAGCCTGATCGGTTCGACACCTATATGCGCGTGAATGCGCTGTCCGCGCTGCTGGTCAGTGAGCGACTGCTGCCCAATCTGCGGGCAGGTCGACAAAAGAAAATTGTCGGCATTAGTGCGCGGGTGGCCTCGTTCGCAGCCTATCCGCGGATCCACTCCGGTTTGTACTACTACAAGGCGAGTAAGGTCGCGCTCAATATGGTTCTGCGCAACCTCGCGCTGGATCTGGAGAAAGACGGGATTGTTGTCGTCGCGCTGTCACCCGGAGTCGTCAACACCTACGGCACGCCAGACAATCACGATGCGATGTCGCCCGAGATGCGTGCCAGCATGACCGATATCGACAGCAGTGTGGCTGGCATGATCAAAGTCGTCGATGGGTTGACGATGGAGGGTTCGGGACGCTGGTATCGCTTCGATGGTCAGCAGATCGAGTGGTAAGGTGGCGGCGACGGATGGGTGTGCTGCGCGGTCTCACTGTCTTTTGCATAGCTTTTGCTGTCACGCCGGCACTGAACGCCGGTGTACTCGCCGATTTGGAGGCGCAATTGCGCAGCCATCCGGCGCTGCAGGCGTTGCAATTCGAGGTTGAAGCGAATGAGCGGCTGGCGGAAGCGGCGATGGGTCTACCGGACCCGGTCCTCTCGCTGGGCGTCAACAATGTCCCGATCTCTGATCCAGTCTTCGATCGCTTTCTTCCGACCAACAAGGCGATCGGCATCAGTCAGCAGATACCCAATCGAACCACAAGAGTGGCGCGTGCTGCGGGTGCCAGCGAGCGCGCGATCGCGACCGAGCGACTGGCCGACCTGCGCTGGCAGTCGCTTCGCGCAGATTTGTATTCCACGCTGCGCGATCTCGGTCGCGTCGAGGCACAGCAGGCGCTGGCGGTGCAGCGGGAACGGAAACTCGATGAGCTGACCGACGTCATTGCAGCTGAGATCGAAGCAGGCCGTCCTATTGTGTTTCGGCTCGCCCAGATGGATGTAGAGAAAGCGGAAGTGGCACGCGAGCGGGTCTGGTTTGCAAGTGAACGGGGCACGTTGCAAGCCCGCTTGCGGGACCTGATCGGTGACGTGCCAGCGAGCTTGCCGAGAGTGCCGCAACCGGAACTCATCGACTGGGACGGCGACCCCGAGAGTTTTCAGGCCGTGCAACTGTCGAGGGCGGGTGTGGCAGTGGCCGCTGCCGCGGTCGACGAGGCGCGTAGTGGTCTTCGGCCCAATTTCGGCTTGAGTCTGACTTACCAGATGCGCGAGGACGGTCGCGGTGGCCCAGGTAGTACGTTCGTGGGCGATGACTGGTTCTCGGCGATGCTGACCGTGTCATTGCCCGTGTGGGCGAGCAGTAGTCAGGAGCCGCGGCTGCGCGCGGCGCAGCAGCGCCGATTGGCATCCGAGCAGGAGCGCAACGCTGCGGCAAGGCGGGCGGAAGCCGATTGGCGCAGCATGCGTGAGGCACGCCTTGGAGCCGACGGCAGTGCCACGATGCTGCAGCAAAAAATTGCGGCGCTTGATCTGCAGCTTGCAGCACTGCTGCGCAATTACGAATCCGGGATCGGTGACTATTCTCCGTATCTGGATGCCGAGATCGCCCGCTTGCGACTTCAAGCCCAGCTCATTGGTGATGAGCTGCGACGCGACGTTGCCACTTTCCGCGCCAACAGCATGTTGGTGGTCCCGTGAAGACGCTGCTGCTGTTTCTGGTCTCGTCTTTGGTTCTGCTTGTCGGGGCAGCGGATCTGCGCGCCGAGGATCAGTACACCTGCCCGATGCATCCGCACTATATCTCGACGGATCCGGATGGCACCTGTCCGATCTGCGGCATGGATCTCGTGCCGCTGAAGAAAGATGCAATGGCAGCGGGTGGCGGTATCTCCGTCGAATCCGCGATGTTGCAGACCATGGGTGTGCGCACGGCGACTGTCGCGACTGCCCGCTTTGGAGAGCAGGTGCGAGCGTTCGGGAACGTCGAGTCCAATACCCGCTTGGAAGCGGTGTCGGTGTCACGCCTCGAAGGCTGGATCGAAGACCTTACGGTGCGTGCCGAGGGCGACATGGTTCGCCCCGGTGCGCTGCTCTATCGGATCTACAGTCCGACGCTCATCGCAGCGCAAAAGGATCTGATTGCGGCGCTGAAGATCGGTAACGAAGCGCGGATTGCCGCCGTACGGCAGCGGCTGCGTTCGCTCGGCATGCAGCCAGGCACGATCGCTCGCGTGGCCGAGAGTCGCACCGTTGCTGAACGCGTTCCGGTCTATGCGGAGGCGGGTGGGACGGTACTGAGGCTCGAGGCACGCGACGGAACCTATGTTCGACCTGGCACACCGATTCTGAGGCTGCAATCGTATGCGGAGGTCTGGGTCATTGCGTCCGTGGCCGAGCAGGATATCGAGTTCATCGATACCGGCATGCCGGCCTCCCTACGCTTCCCAAGCGCGGCACGAGCGCCGCGCGAGGGTCGGGTGGACTTCATTTATCCGACCATCGATGCGCGCACGCGCACCGCTCGCGTGCGCATCGAGGTTGACAACAGTGCCGGGCATCTCCGCCCTGGGGCGTACGCGGATGTGACGTTCGAGCGTGGTGGGGATGAGCGTCTCTCAGTACCGAAGGAGGCCGTACTCAGGGATTCGCGCGGTGCGCATGTGATCCTGGCGCTGGGCGAGGGTCGATTCACGAGCCGCGCCGTTGAGATCGGCGCCTCGAGCTCTGAGCGCACCGAGATCGTGAGCGGGCTTGTGGCAGGTGACCGGGTCGTGGCGAGTGGGCAGTTCCTGCTCGATTCCGAAATCAATCTGCGTGAAGGCATGGCGAAGTTTGGCCGCCCGCCGCTGAGCCTTCAGACACCGCTGTCCGAACTGCCGCTTGACGGCTCGAACCTGGCGCTGCTGGATCACTTCGTGGATGCGGCGCTGTACTTGCACGAGGCGCTGACGGATCGCTATCAGGTCGATGCAACGTTTCTGGAACCGACGCTGAAGATCGGCGCGATCCTGCGAGTGGAGTATGCCAACTCCCAGCTGGTGCCGATCATCGATGCGTCCGTTCGAGCGCTGCAGGGTGCACAGAAGGCGCGCAGCGGACCGTTGCTCGCGCAGCAGCTCTCCGCGTTGGTGACAGCGCTTGAACCCTGGTTGCTCCGCGGCGCTCCGGCGCACTATCGCAACGTCGGCCTGATTCTCTACCGTGACAAGAACGGCAAGCTGTGGCTGCAGCAGGGCGGACCCGCACGCAATCCCTACGGCACAGAGTCATTCTCCAGGGTCGAGTGGCCGGATCCGATGGCCGGAACGCCGGTCGCGCAATGAACCCAGCCGATAACGATGATCTGGTCGGACCCGATCCGTCCAAATCTGCAGTGGCGCGACTGATTGCCTGGTCAGTAGACAATCAGCTGATCGTGCTCACCTTGGCCGCCGCGCTTGCGGTAGCGGGTTGGCTCGCGCTGCTGCGTACGCCGCTGGACGCAATACCGGACATGACCGACACCCAGGTCATTATCCGTACGGACTTTCCCGGTCAATCGCCACAGATTGTCGAGGATCTGGTCACTTATCCGTTGTCCACGGCCTTGCTCGGTTTGCCACGCACCAAGGACGTCCGCGGCGCTTCGATGTTCGGCTCGAGCTTCATCTATGTGATCTTCGAGGACGATGTCGATCTGTACTGGGCGCGCTCGCGTGTCGTCGAGGCGCTGTCGCGCGTCGGTGCTGCGTTGCCTGCCAACGCCGTGCCGCGGATCGGCCCTGATGCAACCGGCGTGGGCTGGGTCTATCAGTATGCGTTGGTGGATCGGAGCGGTAAGCTCGACCTCGCGCAGCTGCGATCGATCCAGGACTGGTTCCTGAAGCTGGAACTCGCAGGCGTTGCCGGAGTCGCTGAAGTCGCATCGGTCGGTGGCTTCGTCCGTGAGTATCAGGTTCTTATCGATCCCAATCGTCTGCGGGCCTACGATGTGTCCATTGCACGGATCGCCGCCGCAGTGCGTGCCGCCAGCAGCGAGGTGGGTGGGCGTCTGATTGAACAGGCCGAGACCGAGTTTCTGATCCGATCGGTCGGTTACGTTCAGAACCTTCGGGCGCTGGAGCAGGTCGTGGTCTATGCCGACAACGGCACGCCAGTCACGCTTGGCGATGTGGCCAGAGTGGTGGAGGGGCCGGCGCTGCGGCGCGGCATCGTCGAGCTCAACGGTGAAGGTGAGACGGTCGCGGGCATCGTGATCATGCGCGATGGCGAAAACGCGTTGCAGGTCATCGATGGCGTCAAGCGCAAGCTTCAGGACCTGCAGCGCGGTCTGCCCGAGGGAGTTGAGGTGGTCACGGTCTATGACCGTGCACCGCTGATATCGGGTGCCGTTGCCTATCTACGGACCAAGCTGATCGAGGAAGCGATTGCTGTTGCCCTGGTTACGCTGATTTTTCTGCTGCACGTTCGGGCTGCATTCGTGGCTCTGATCACGCTGCCGCTGGGCGTGCTCGGTGCATTCCTGGTCATGTCGGCACAGGGCGTTACGGCGAACATCATGTCGCTGGGCGGAATTGCCATTGCCATCGGTGCGATGGTCGATGCTTCGATCGTAATGGTGGAGAACGCAAGTCGAAAGCTTGCGGCCTTGGGACCTTCCCCGGAAGCCGCGCAGCGGCGTGCGACGTTGCTTGCAGCGGCGCAGGAAGTGGGTCCTGGGCTTTTCTTCGCGCTGCTGATCATTACAGTGTCTTTTCTGCCGGTTTTTGCGTTGACGGGCGAGAGCTATCGACTGTTCTCACCGCTGGCGTTTACCAAGACCTATGCCATGGCGTTCGCCGCGCTGCTGTCGGTATTTCTGGTGCCGGTGCTGATGATGTGGCTGATGCGAGGACGCATCCGCACTGAAGAAGAGAATCCGGTCAATCGGTTTTTCGTGCGGCTGTATTCGCCCCTGCTGGATGCTGCACTGAAGCACCAGTGGCTGACCCTCGCCATAACCGCAGTACTAACGATTAGCGTCGTATTGCCATTGGCGCGCATCGGCTCTGAGTTCATGCCGGCACTGTACGAGGGCGAGCTGCTGTACATGCCGACAACGCTGCCCGGAGCCTCGTCATCGAAAATGCGCGAGATTCTGAGCCAGACCAATCGAGTCATTCGAACCGTGCCGGAAGTTGAGCGCGTGTTCGGCAAGGCAGGCCGCGCTGACACGGCGACGGATCCTGCGCCGCTGACAATGATCGAAACCTGGATTCACCTGAAACCGAAGTCCCAGTGGCGGCCAGGGCTGACAGCCGAGCAACTGATCGAGGATCTGAATTCCCGGCTGCAGATGCCGGGCCTGGTGAATTCGTGGGGCTATCCGATCAAGATCCGGATGGACATGGTCTCAACCGGTGTTCGCACGCCAATCGGTATCAAGATTACAGGCGACGATCTGCCAACGATCGAGCGCCTGGCCCGTGACGTCGAGCGGGTTGTGGCCGCGGTGCCTGGCACTCGGTCTGCGTTCGCCGACCGGGTGCTGGGCGGTCGGTATCTTGAGATCACACCGAGTCGCGAGGAACTCGCGCGTCGCAATATCGACATGGGCGTGTTCCAGGCGGTGATTCAGACAGCCCTGGGCGGCATGCGTCTGGCCGAGAGTGTCCAGGGACGGGAACGCTATGACATCATGCTGCGCTACGATCGGCCGTTCCGCGAATCCGCAGACGATCTTCTTGATGTGCTCGTGCCCGCACCGACTGGCGCGCAAGTGCCATTGGGAGAGCTTGCCGACATCGCCTATGTCGAGGGGCCGCCGATGCTGCGCTCCGAGAATGCGCGGCTGACGGGCTGGGTGTTCGTTGACATTGGCGATCGGGACCTCGGTGGCTACGTGAATGAGGCACGCAAAGTGGTCGCCGAATCGGTGCAGTTGCCACCCGGCTATGCGCTGCAATGGTCTGGCCAGTACGAACAGTACGAGAAGGCCAATCAACGGCTGATGATTGCGATTCCGGCTGCAGTTGCGTTGATCTTCCTGTTATTGATGCTGCATTTCCGACGCTTCGATCGGACCGCGATCATCATGCTGTCACTGCCGTTCGGACTGATCGGCGGTATCTGGGCGGTGTGGCTTGCGGGCTATAACCTGTCGGTGGGCGTTGCGGTCGGATTCATCGCGCTGGGCGGCATTGCGGTTGAGACGGCCGTCGTGATGCTGCTCTACATCGACCAGCAGGTTCGCGAAAGCAGGCCAGACAATCGACCCGCGCTGCTCGAAGCGATTCGCCGTGGGGCGCTGATGCGCGTGCGACCGAAGCTGATGACGGTCGCGACGATCGTTGCAGGTCTTACGCCAATTTTTCTGACCGAAGGACTGGGGTCCGATGTGATGCGACGTATCGCGCTGCCGATGCTGGGCGGAATGCTGAGCACGACGGTGCTGACGTTGATCGTGATACCCGTCATTTACTACGTTCGCGTGAGTCGCCAGCTCGGCGAATCGGAATTCCACCGCTAAGTGTTCACAGGGGAACAAGGTATGAGTCGTCGTAAAGAGCTTTGCAGCTTTAAGCTGCTTCGGGTAGCAGCTGTCCTTGTCGTGGGCGCGCTGAGCAGCTGCGGCGGTGAGGCGCCTGCGCCTGGCGGCGTCGCTCCGGCTGCCGATGTTGCCGCAGCCGCAGCCGCAACCGCAACCGCAACCGCAACCGACGAGACTGATCGGGGCCGCGGCATTGTCAACGGTGTCGACTTGGCAGGCAACCGCGTGCTGCTCGAGCACGAAGCGATGCCGAAAATTGGCATGGGTAGCATGACGATGTACTTTGAAGCGACTTCAGATATCGATCTGGCGAGGTTCGTCGAAGGCGACGCTGTGCAGGTCGAGGTCAAGCGCGGGCGTGACGGTTCTTTCCGGATCATGGCGATGTGTCTCGCCGCGGCAGACGCTGCCGATTGCCTGCCTTCGATCGGTACCCAGTAGCCGAATCGCGCTGCTATCAAGCGCTGCCACGGCAGGCACAGACCGCTCATTCAGCAGGAACGGGCGCAAGTGCCGGAGCGTTGCCAGCTAGAGGCTTCGCCTCAAGAGCTGCGATCAGCCGCTGCATCTCGTCTATCTCGCGTACTTGCGCGTCAATGATTCCGTCGGCAAGTTCGCGCACGCGTGGGTCACGGATATTCGCGCGCCGGCTCGTTAGAATCGCAATCGAATGGTGCGGGATCATGGCTTTCATGTAGGACACATCGGAGATCGTTGCCTGGCTTCTAACCAACCACAAAGTGACCACGAAGGCAGCGGCGGCGGCGAGCAGCAAAAGCGCATTTGCGCCTTTGTTCGTGTACATGCTGCGCATGAACAGGAACATGACCATCGCCATTGATGCGCCCATCATCAATGCCATGTAAAGGCGTGTTTCGCTGAAGTAAACATGTTCGGTGATGTACGTGTTCAGATACATCAGTACAAACATGACGAGCGTCGAGGTGACGATCATCATGCCAAACCTTGAGTAATTGGCCATCGGCGTTTCCTCTAGCTAGCGCTGAACGATTCGGTGCAATGAGCCATGGTCATGGCAGACCGAGGCCGAGCTCGTGAGTGTAAAGGGCCCGGATTCCCTTCGAATCATTGTGGTCAGATCGCGCTGCCGCTTCCATAGGATCGGAGCACGAGAGCGCGTCAGACGTTTCCTATTCAGCGCTTCATTTTGTCGAACAGATCCACCAGTTCGTTGAACTTGGCCCGCTGCGCTTCTGTCTCACCGGACTCAATGGCCTGCGCCACGCAGGACGCGGCGTGTTCCTTGAGGATGTCGCTTTCGGCCTTGCCGAGCGCCGCTTTGATCGCCTGTACCTGATGCAGGATGTCGATGCAGTAGCGCTCATCCGCCAGCATCTGCGCGACACCACGCACCTGCCCCTCGATGCGGCGCAGGCGGTTGATTGTCTGGGTTCGGTCATTTTTCAAAGCACTAAACCTCAACTTGCAAATACCCCTACTGGGTATACTATCGTGACGTAAACCGTAAGTTGGAATGCGCTCGCATGCTAGCCATTTCTCGCCGCCATCTGCTGTCCGTCGCCGGCCTCGGCACCGCCGCGCTGGCGCTGCCGGCGTGGGCGCGCGGCGCTGGCCTGGCAGGCGGCCATATTCGCGCCGGGTTCGACGAAGTGCGCGGCACCGAGATCGACCTTGTGATCGGCAGCGGTCATCGCACCGTGCAGGGCAGGTCGGGCCCTGGCATCGCCGTCAACGGCAGCGTGCCCGGCCCGCTCGTGCGGTTGCGCGAGGGCGATCATGTGCGCCTCAAGGTCCGCAACACGCTCGACGAGGACAGTTCGATTCACTGGCACGGCCTCTTGGTGCCATTTCAGTATGACGGTGTGCCGGGTATCAGCTTCCCCGGCATCCGGCCGGGCGAGACCTTTATCTACGAGTTTCCGATCCGCCAGTCAGGCACCTACTGGTGGCACAGCCATTCGGGGCTGCAGGAGCAGGCGGGGCACTACGGGCCGCTGATCGTCGACCCCGCCGGGGCGGAGCCGATAAAGGCCGACCGTGAGCATGTGCTGTTCTTGAGTGAGTTCACGCCAGTTCACCCTCACACGATCATGGCCAAGCTCAAGCAGGGCGAGGGCTATTTCAACTATCAGCAGACCAGTGCAACCGACGATTATCCCTTGTCTGCCGCCGACCGTCGGATGTGGGCGCGCATGCGCATGTCGCCGACCGACATCGCCGACGTGACCGGCTCCGCCTACACCTATCTCGCCAATGGCCATGGGCCACTGGCGGGCTTGGAGTATCTGGTCCGCCCCGGCGAGCGGCTGCGGCTGCGGATCATCAACGGCTCGGCGATGACCTTCTTCAACGTCCGGATCCCGGGCCTGCCGATGACAGTCGTCAGTGCCGACGGCCAGAATGTGCGCCCGGTCGAGGTGGACGAGCTGCAGATCGGCGTAGCCGAAACCTACGACGTGATCGTCACCCCGGGCGCGATGCCGGCCTACACGATCGTCGCCGAGTCGATGGACCGCTCCGGCATGGCGTTGGCGACGCTCGCCTCGGCGCCGGGTCTGCGCGCGCCGGTGCCACCGCTGCGCAAGCCGCCGCTGCTCACCATGGGCGACATGGGCATGAACCATGGCTCCGCAGTTGGGATGGCCGAAATGGATCACGCCGCGATGGGCCACGCGCCAGCCGCGCCCGACCCCGCGGCGGCTATGGACATGGGCGGCATGTCGATGCGCGACACGTCGCTGCTGCCGCCCGATGTAGAGGTGGGGCCGGGCATCGACATGGTGTCGATGAACCCTGCCGACCGCATGGGCGATCCTGGCATCGGGCTGGCCGATGTAGGCCACCGCACACTCGACTACCGGAAGCTCGCGAGCTTGGCGGCCAATCCGGTGCGCGCGCCAACTCGCCTGCTGGAGCTGCATCTCACCGGCAACATGGAGCGCTACATGTGGTCGTTCGACGGCCAGAAATTCAGCGCCGTGAGCGACCAGCCGATCCGCTTCGCTTTCGACGAGCGAGTGCGGGTGAAGCTGGTGAACGACACGATGATGGCGCACCCCATTCACCTGCACGGCCATTTCTTCGAGCTGGCAAACGGCCAGGATGCCGCCCATCAGCCGCTGAAGCACACCGTCATCGTCCAGCCCGGCGGCAGCGCCCAGTTTGACCTGACCGCCAACGAACCCGGCGACTGGGCCTTTCATTGCCACCTTCTCTACCACATGCACGCCGGCATGATGCAGGTGGTGAGCGTCGCTGCACCGAGCGTCGCTGCACCGAGCGCCGCTGCATGAAGCGCCTGTTTGCGCTGCCGCTGCTGGCACTTGCCGCGCCAACGCTCGCCCAGCACGCCGGCCATGCGCCGCTCACGCTGGATACCCGGGAGCCTGCCGCTGACGAGGCGCCCACATTGGAGACGCCGCCGCCTCCCAAAGCGGGCCAGGGTCCGCCGTCCGCCGCCAATACGATATGGGGCGCGGAGGCGATGCGTGCCTCGCGCGAACAGCTGCGCCATGAGAATGGCGGCCAGTCCTTCTCCTGGTTCATGGCCGATCGGGCGGAGTATCGCGCCCGTGAGGGCTCCGATGGCTATTTGTGGGATGCGCAGGGCTGGGTCGGCGGCGACATCGACAAGCTGTGGATCAAGAGCGAAGGGGAAGGCGCCTTCGGCGAGTCCGCCGAACAGGCCGAAGTGCAGGCACTGTGGAGCCGCGCCGTCGCACCTTTTTTCGACCTGCAGGCCGGCGTCCGCCATGATTTCGTCGGACCGTCTCGCACCCACGCCGTGATCGGCATACAGGGCCTCGCGCCCTACCGCTTCGAGGTCGACGCTGCGGCATTTCTGTCCACCCAGGGCGAGCTCACCGCCCGCTTCGAGGCCGAGCTCGACCAGCGCATCACCCAGCGCCTGATCGCCCAGGCTCGCGTCGAACTGAACGTGGCTGCCGAGGACGTCCCCGAACTCGGTATCGGCGCCGGGTTCAACCGTGCCGAACTGGGGCTGCGACTTCGCTACGAGATCCGCCGCGAATTCGCGCCTTATGTCGGCATCGAGCAGGAGTGGCGCATCGGCAAGAGTGCCGACTTCGCCCGCGCCGAGGGCGCACAGGCCAGCGTCACCAATTATGTGGTCGGGGTCCGGCTATGGTTCTGATCCTCTCGTGATGGGCGCGCACCCCGAGCACGCGACGGCAGTGAAGGACCCGGTCTGTGGCATGACCGTGGAGCCGCAGCAGACGCCGCACCATGCCGAGCACGCTGGAACCGCCTACCATTTCTGCTCCGCTGGCTGCCGCACGAAGTTCGTGGCCGAGCCGGGCAAGTATCTCGCCCCCAAGTCCGCGCCGCGGGTCGAGGCGGTGGCGCCGGAGACGATCTGGACCTGCCCGATGCACCCGCAGATCCGGCAGGCGGAGCCGGGAAGTTGCCCGATCTGCGGCATGGCGCTGGAGCCCGAGACGCCGACCGCGGATACCGGTCCGAATCCCGAACTGACGGACTTCACGCGCCGCTTCTGGGTCGGCCTTGTCCTCACGCTTCCGGTCTTTCTGCTCGAGATGGGCGGACACCTGATCGGCTGGCAGCTGCCGGGCGGCCCGGCGGTCGGCAACTGGGTGCAGTTCGCGCTGGCCACGCCGGTCGTGCTCTGGGCCGGCTGGCCATTCTTCGCACGCGGCTGGGCCTCGGTCGTCAGCCGCAACCTCAATATGTTCACGCTGATCGCGCTCGGCACCGGTGTCGCCTGGTTGTTCAGCACGGTGGCGACGGTGGCGCCCGGCGTCTTCCCGCCGGCGTTCCGCGCTGCCGACGGCTCGGTGGCGGTCTACTTCGAGGCGGCGGCGGTGATCGTGGTCCTGGTCCTGCTCGGCCAGATGCTGGAGTTGCGGGCGCGCGAACGCACGGGCGGCGCAATCCGCGCCTTGCTGGACCTCGCTCCCGCGCAGGCGCGGCGCGTGCGGGAGGATGGCGGCGACGAGGAAGTTCCGCTCTCCGCCGTCGCGGTGGGCGAGCGACTGCGCGTCCGACCCGGCGACAAAGTGCCGCTGGATGGCGCCGTGGTCGAGGGCGCCTCCAATGTGGATGAGAGCCTGGTGACCGGCGAATCCGTGCCCGTGGCCAAGACCGTGGGCGACAAGGTCATCGGCGGCACGCTGAACGGCCAGGGCGGCTTCGTCATGCGTGCTGACCGCGTCGGGCAGGACACCGTGCTGGCGCAGATCGTGCGCATGGTCGCCGGCGCGCAACGCTCCCGCGCGCCGATCCAGCGCCTTGCCGATCAGGTGGCTGGCTGGTTCGTGCCGTTGGTGATCACTATCGCCGTGCTGGCCTTCGCCGCGTGGGCGATCTGGGGGCCGGAGCCGCGCTTCGCCTTCGCAATGATCGCGGCGGTGACGGTGCTGATCATCGCCTGCCCCTGCGCGCTGGGTCTCGCCACGCCGATGAGCATCATGGTCGGTGTCGGTCGCGGCGCGCAGGCCGGCGTGCTGATCAAGAATGCCGAGGCGCTGGAGCGGCTGGAGCGGATGGACACGCTGGTGGTCGACAAGACGGGCACGCTGACGGAGGGTCGGCCGCGAGTCGTCGCGCTCGTACCCACGGCCGACCTCGCCGAGGACGAGCTGCTTCGCCTCGCCGCCGGGCTGGAGCGCCCGAGCCAGCACCCGCTGGCCGAGGCAGTGGTGCGCGCGGCGCAGGAGCGTGGCCTTGATCCGCCGCCCGTGGATGGTTTCGACGCGCCTACCGGCCGCGGCGTGACCGGCACGGTCGAAGGCCGTCGCGCCGCGATCGGCAATGCGCGGCTCATGCGCGAGCAGGGCGTGGACCTCGCCGCCTTGGAAGGCGAGGCGGAACGCTTGCGCAGTGACGGCGCCACGGTGTTCTTCGTGGCGCTCGATGGCACCGCCGCCGGTCTGGTCGCGGTGGCCGACCCGATCAAGAAGAGCACGGCGCCGGCGCTGGCCGCGCTGCGCGAAGCGGGCGTGCGGGTGGTGATGCTGACCGGCGACAACCGCACCACGGCCGAGGCCGTGGCTCGGCGGCTCGGCATCACCGAAGTCGAGGCCGAGGTGCTGCCGGAGGACAAGCAGCGCATCGTCGAGCGGCTGAAGGCCGAGGGGCGGCACGTCGCAATGGCGGGCGACGGTGTGAACGACGCGCCCGCGCTGGCCGCGGCCGAGATCGGCATCGCCATGGGCACCGGCACGGATGTGGCGATCGAGAGCGCCGGCGTGACGCTGCTGGGCGGCGATCTGACCGGCATCTTCCGCGCACGGCGCCTATCCATCGCGGTGATGCGCAATATCCGGCAGAACCTGGTCTTCGCCTTCGCCTACAACGCGATGGGCGTGCCGGTGGCGGCCGGGGTGCTCTACCCGGTGTTCGGAATCCTGCTCTCGCCGGTGATCGCAGCGGCGGCGATGGCGCTGTCCTCGGTCAGCGTAGTGGGCAATGCGCTGCGGCTGCGGCGCGTGACGCTCGATTGAGGTGTCGACACTGCAGCGGCATGTGCCGGACGAGATCAGCCGCAAGCTGAGCGAAGCTCATGTGATCATCGGCTAGCAGCGAGTGGTCAGCGCCCTGCGGACATGCGTGACACTCAGATCGCCGAAATAGCGGTGTCGAGAAACGCGACGCTGGCCACGCGCAACACCCAGCATTTCAGCGATCTGAGCGTCGGTGTCGCCTGTGCTCCGCTATGACTCGATCACGCTCGCGCGGGCAGCAGCAGATATTGGTGATGCATGCAGTCGGCGCCGACCGG
>JBBQWY010000055.1:0-15015 GCA_038210215.1 Steroidobacterales bacterium | reverse complement strand
GCTTGTATCCGCGACCGCCAAAACAGGGCCAGGCCGCACCCGCTGAACATCAGCGAATGTGGTGAATACTACGGTAATTACGCTGTATTGCGAAGGAAGGCGAAAGCAGGCGAAACGCCGCGAATCGGTCCGACCCTACATCGTATGCGTGGGCTTGTCGCCGGCAAGCGCACCGGCCAGGTAGGTTTCGATTTTCTTCTGGGTCTGGCCGCGGTCCTGATCGCTGAACTGCACGCCAATTCCTGCTGTGCGTTTGCCTTGAGCGCCCTTCGGCGTTACCCAGATGACCTTGCCGGCCACCGGCAGTTTCTCGTCCTCACCCATCAGGTTCAGCAACATGAACACCTCGTCTCCGAGCCTATAGTTGCTGTTGGTCGGGATGAACAGCCCGCCATTGCGCACAAAAGGCATGTACGCAAGATACAGCGCGCTCTTGTCCTTGATCGTCAGCGTCAGCAAGCCAGGCTTGCCGCTGCGAGTTCCGAGTTCTTTCATGTAGGGTCCGATCTCCAACGCGGGCGCCGCTGCGTCGCGGCGCCGCGCAGCATCCACAGCAACCGCTCGAGCATCAGCGTGCGGTTCACGGGCGTCTCCGCCAAAGCCCGCGCCTCACGAAGTGCCTCCAGTGAACCGAACAGCATCCGTATATTCAAGCCCTCCCCGCCCTCATGCAACTGCGCGTCAACACGCAGTTCGTCCGACGTACCCTGCGACCGTGCCCAAGCGAAGATCCGTTCTGTGAGCCAGGTCTCAATGATCCGCAGGCGCAGTACAGGCTGCGTACGACTCCATGCCTCAGCGAGCATCACGGGATCGATCCCGGAGAGCTCTGCGGGCCGCAGTGCATCGCGCGTTTCCTGCCACATCGACAGGCATTGCTCGGCATCGAGTTGCAGAGCCTGCAGCGGTGCGTTGCCCACAAGCGCGAGCAACTCAGCCCAGCGCCCCGGACCGGCTTTCTCGGACAGCCACTCGGCAGCCGCCTGCTGCGTCGGCTTGGGCACTGAGAGCTGCTGACAGCGACTGCGCAGCGTTGCGAGCAGCCGCGTCGGTTGCTCGGCGACGAGTATCAGCAGCGCACGGCCGGACGGCTCTTCGAGGGTCTTGAGCAGCGCATTCGCGGCGAACCGGTTCATCCGCTCAGCCGGCGCGATGATGCAGACCTTGGCGCCACCGCCGTGGCTGGTTAGCGAAAACCCCGCGATCAGCGCTCGCAGCTGCTCAACCTTGATCTCCTGGGCTTCCTCTTGCAGCCCGATGAACTGGCAATCCGGATGCTGGTCATCGAAAACCTGCTTGCATGCCACGCAGTGCCCACACGGGGCGCTTGCGCTCTTGCACAGCGCCAGTGCAGCGGTCCAGCGTGCCAGCCACAAGGCGCCAGCTCCCTGCTCGCCGCCAATCAGCCACCCGCCGCCGAGCCGGCCGCTGGACGCAGCCTGCTTCAGGCGCAGCTGCTGAGCTTCCAGCCAAGGCAAGGTCGTCTGCGCGTTCAGAATGGCGTTCATCACCGAAGCTCGCGCATTGCTGGCATCGCCAGGGTTCCGAGCGCGCGCAGCGCGCCGTCGAGCACGCTTTCCGGCGGCGCCGTAGCATCGAGGACTTGAAATCGCAGCGGTTCAGCGGCTGCAAGCTCAAGGTAGCGGACCCGTACGCGCTCGAAAAAGTCCAAGGTCTCGCCCTCGAAACGGTCGGTGTTCGACGCGGCCCGGCGCCGGGCGGCACGCTCCAGACCCACCGCAACCGGCAGATCAAACAGCAGCGTCAAGTCGGGCGTGAGGTCTGCATGCACTGCGTGGGCCAGAGTCTCGATCAGCGCCGCGTCGACACCGCGCCCCGCACCCTGATACGCGCGCGTTGCATCCGTGAACCGATCGCAAACCACCCAGACGCCGGCAGCGAGCCGCGGCCGGATGAAACCTTCGACATGGATACTGCGTGCCGCGAACATCAGCAGTGTTTCCGCTTCGCCGGACAGGTGCTCACTGCCGGCGTTGAGCAGGACATCGCGCAGGCGCTCCGCGAGCGGCGTGCCGCCGGGTTCCCGCGTCAACTCGCAGCGCACCTTTAAATCCGCCTCGATCCGTTCGCGCAACTGTACCGCTGTGGAGGACTTGCCGGCACCTTCAATGCCCTCGAGCGTGATGAGTCTGCCGCGGGCCGGAGTCATCATTGTGGACCCGGTCGGGGTGAACCCGGTCGGGGCGATCCTGTCCGCGCACTCGCGCGCTGTCGCTCGAGCATCCGCGTAACGGCAAGCTTATGCCCGGCGTAATCCTCATTAAACTCATGGGAACCATCGGGCAATCCCGTGGCGACGAAAAACAGCGCTCCCGTTTCGGTCGGCTGCGCGACCGCGCGCAGCGCCGCATCGCCGGGCAGAGCAATGGGGGTTGGCGGCAGTCCCCCGCGGGTGTAGGTGTTGTACGGTGTGTCGGTGCGCAGATCAACGGTGCGAATGTCACCGTCGTAGCGATCACCCAGTCCATAGATCACGGTCGGATCCGACTGCAGGCGCATGCCGCGACGCAGCCGCGAAACGTAGACTCCCGCAATCAAGGGCCGCTCTGCGGGCAACGCCGATTCCTTCTCGACAATCGATGCGAGAATCAGCGCTTCATAAGCGGATTGCAACGGCGTATCGGCAGCGCGCTCGCGCCAATAGCGCTCGAGTCGCCTATCCAGTTGCTCATGGGCGAGCCTGAGGATCTCCAGATCAGTTGTGCCGGCCGCAAACCGGTAGGTGTCTGGATAAAAACGACCTTCGGGGTGCAGGCCGTCGAGTCCCAGAGCAGTCATGATCGCGGCCTCGTCGAGGCCCGATACGGTATGTCGCAGTGCCGAATGTGCCGCGACTGCTGCACGCATCTGCGCAAAGGTCCAGCCCTCGATCACCGTCAGCGACTCGAGCACGACGCGGCCCGACCATAGCTGTTCGAGTATCGCTCGCGGCGTGGCGTCCGCTGGAAGTTCGTAGTTGCCGGCCTTGAAGGAACGACCCGTTGCGTACAGTCGCAGCCAAAGCTGGATGGCGCGCGGCTCGCTGAGCACCCCGGCAGCGTGCAGACGCGTCAGCACGGCGCGTTCCGACAGCCCCGGCTGGATCTGGATGATGACCGGCTCTGAATGCGGACCCGGCGTATCGAGACCGGCAACGAGCCAGCGCTGAGCCAGCGCGGCGCCGATCAGTGCCATCGCGGCCAGAGTTGCCAATATCAGGAGGGCTTTGCGCATGCCATCGAAGTTTAGTCGTCGAGCGACGCGACATGCGTGCGGATTCGGGCGGCAATCGGACCTGCTCCGATGAACACACCCTGCAGGTGTTCCACGGGAAGCACCCCGACGCGTGCATTGGTCAGGAAGAGCTCACTGGCAGCCGCCAGCTCCGGCAAGGTCAGCCGACCCTCCTCGACAGGCAACCCGAGCTTGGGTGCCTCGCGCAACACGACGGCCCGCATGACGCCACGAATACCCGCTGTGTCGATACGCGGGGTGCGCAGCAACCCGCCAACGACTGCGAAAATATTCGCAGCGGTCGCACAAGCCACGGCACCGTCTGCGGTGAGCATCAAGGCTTCGTCCCAGCCGGCGCTGGCGAGTTCAGCGCGCCCGAGCACTTGCTCAAGCCTATTCAGATGCTTGATGCCTGCCAGCCGTGGCGAGGCTGCGAGGCGCATCGCGGCAACGCCCAGCCTCGCACAGCGTTCGGGCGGCGCTGGCTCATCGGTCCAGTGCCACAGGATGCGGTTGGCCGTCGGTGCTGCCGGCGGCGCGTAGCCACGGCCCGCCACGCCACGAGTGACGATCAGCTTCAGCAGCGATACCGCGGCGCCCGCGGCCGCGGCGTTCGTAAGCTCGGCGCGCAACAAGCTCAGGGGCGGCAACGGCAAGGCCAGTACTTCGGCGCCGCGCTGCAGGCGCGCAAGGTGCAGTTCGAGGAATCTGATCCTGCCGGCGCGACAGGCAATCGTCTCGAACAAGCCATCGCCGTACTGCAGACCGCGGTCGGCGACAGCGATCTGATCGCCTGGCTCGCCATCGACCCAGACGCGAGTCACGAGGCCACCCTCAAGGCATCCAGCACACCGCGTGCTTTAGCACGGGTCTCTTCGAGTTCGAGTTCCGCGACAGAATCAGCAACGATTCCTGCACCCGTGCGCAGCTGCAAGCTCGAATCGGTTGCCACCAGCGTTCGGATCAGGATATTCAGGTCAAGTCGACCATCGAGGCCGATCGTCCCGAGCGACCCGGTGTAGGCTCCGCGCCCCTCGTTCTCGATCGAGGCGATCAGCTCCATGCACCGAATCTTGGGACAACCGGTAATGGTGCCGCCTGGAAACACCGCGCGGATCACATCGATCGGCGTGACCGCGGGCCGCAGCGCGCCGCTGATGCTGGAAACGATGTGGTGCACATGCGGATAACTTTCCAGCGCCATGAACTCGTCAACACTGACTGTCCCGGCGAGGCACAGTCGACCCAGATCATTGCGCTCCAGATCGATCATCATGACGTGCTCCGCGCGCTCCTTGGCGCTGGCCAGCAGGGCGCCCGTCTCGTGATGATGCCTGACCGCATGACCGCTGCGCGGCCGCGTGCCGGCGATGGGGCGGGTGTTGATACGACCCCGGTCGACATGCACCAATCTCTCGGGCGACGCGGACAGCAAGCACTGTCCGCGCCATTGGGCAAAGGCCGCAAAGGGCGCCGGATTGACGCTGCGAAGTTGCTGGTAGAGCGCAGCCAGATCCGTCCCCGGCTCCCGTTCCCCGCGCCACGCGCGCGACAGATTGATCTGATAGATCTCCCCGGCGCGAATGTACTCTCGAGCCGCCTCGACCTGCCTCAGATAAAGCTCGGGCGCATCCTCCGCGAGAATAGTGGCGGTCAGCGCTGCGCCACTGGCGCATTCAAGCGTGACGGGCATTGCTGCAGCCTGCAGGTCCGACTCCAGCTGCTGCAACGCTTCGCGCCTGCTGTGCCGCGCGCTGGGCTCGGTCAGCAACCAACTGCGGCCGGTGCGATGCTGATGCACGACGGCGGCCTGCACCCGGATCGCCCAGGCCAGCCACGGCTCTGACGAGCGCGGCATCGACTTCAATCGCGGCTCGATCTCTGCGCCGAGCTCATAGCCCAGAAAGACCGAAAAGCCTCCCCTCCAGGGCATCGCAGCGAGCTCTGGCACCGGCGTCGCGTCGCGCTGCCACCAACGCTCGAGTGCCGGCAGAAATGCTCCCAAGGCAGACAAATCGGATTCGCTTGTAACCAGCCGCCCGTCGCGGCCAAGAGCCAGATGGCCGGCAGGCAGCGCGGTAACGACCGTCCACGGATCACCCTGGTCCGCAATGGCGCTGTCGTACAGAACGGGGTAACGATCGGGCCAACGGAAAGCCAGCTGGCGCAGCGCCGCAGGGCTGGCCTCGATCGGCTGCACAGAGAGCGCCGCGGCCAATCAGCCGTCGAAGCGGCGAAACACCAGCGTGCCGTTGGTGCCGCCAAAACCGAACGAGTTGCTGACGGCAACGTCGATCTTCATCTGGCGCGCGGTGTGCGGCACGTAATCCAGGTCGCAGCCCTCGCTTGGCGCGTCAAGATTGATCGTCGGCGGCGACACCCGATCGCGAATCGCCAGCACCGAGAAAATAGCCTCGACGACTCCGGCGGCCCCGAGCAGATGACCGGTCATCGACTTGGTTGAATTGACTGCCAGCTTCGCCGCGTGGTCACCAAAGGCCCGCTTGATCGCGATGGTTTCGGCGAGATCGCCGAGCTGCGTCGAGGTGGCATGGGCGTTCAGGTAGTCGACCGCGTCCGGGTTGATCGCCGCGTCGCGCAGCGCATTGCGCATCGCAAGCCGTGCACCCTCGCCATCCTCCGGCGGTGCCGTGATGTGGTGCGCATCGCCGCTCATCCCGAAACCGATCAGCTCCGCGTAGATGGGCGCGCCACGTCGCCTGGCGTGCTCGAGTTCCTCGAGAACCACCATGCCCCCGCCATCGCTGGCCACGAACCCGTCACGGTCCCGATCCCAGGGACGCGAGGCCCGTTCCGGCTCGTCATTGCGCTGTGAAAGCGCCTTGGCCTGGCTGAAGCCACCAATGCCGCAATGCGTGGTGGACATCTCGGCACCACCGGTGATCATCAGGTCGGCATCACCATACTGGATCGTGCGCATGCCGATTCCGATCGCATGCGTCGAGGTCGTGCAGGCGGTGACCACGCCGAGGTTCGGGCCCTTAAGCCCGAAGCGGATCGACAGGTGGCCCGAGATCATGTTGATGATCGACGAGGGAATGAAGAACGGCGAGATTCTGCGCGGGCTGTTGCTCGCCAGATACGCGCCGTATTCGGCTTCGATCGTCTCGAGTCCGCCTATACCCGCACCGGTCGCCAGGCCGCAACGCTCGAGATCGAGCGCGGCAGAATCGAGTCCGGCATCGTTGAACGCCTGCACGCCTGCAGCCACGCCGTAATGCATGAACTCGTCCATACGGCGCGCCTCCTTCGGTGGCAGGTACTCTGCCAGCTCGAAGCCCTTCACGGCACCGGCGATCCGGGTCGCAAACGCCGAGACATCGAAGCGTGTGATGGGGCCGATGCCGCTTTGCCCCGCGAGAACGGCTTCCCAGGCACTCGCGATGCTGCTGCCGACCGGCGAGACGATCCCCAGGCCCGTCACGACCACGCGTCGCTTGCTCAAGGAGCGCGCTCCGGCGAGGGCGCGTCGAGGCTCAACATGGGGGCTGAGTGCCCGGGACTGTGAATGTCAGGCCTTGCGGCGTTCGTTGATGTAATCGACCGCTTGCTGGACGGTGGTGATTTTTTCGGCGTCTTCATCGGGAATCTCGGTCTCGAATTCTTCTTCGAGTGCCATGACCAGCTCGACCGTATCGAGGGAATCTGCGCCGAGATCGTCGACGAACGACGCTTCGTTCGTGACCTGCTCAGGCTTGACGCCCAATTGCTCTGCAACTATGGCCTTGACCTGCTGTTCGACCGTGCTCATCGCTGTTATGTCCTCTTGGAGACCAGGTGTGCCTGCAGTCCAAGGCACTGCGGGGGCGGTATTGTAGGGGAACAGTGGCATCGCTGCCACTGTCGAAATCGAGCCGTTTTTAGACGGTAAGCCATTGTTTCAGATAGAAATAGGCCCTATCAGCACATGTACATTCCGCCATTCACGTGCAGGGTCTGCCCGGTGATATAGGCGGCGTGATCCGATACCAGGAACGCGACCGCAGCGGCGATATCCCCTGGCGATCCCAGCCGGCCGGCCGGAATCTGCGCCGTCAACGTGCTGCGCTGCGCATCGTCCAATGCCCGCGTCATGTCTGTGTCGATGAAACCAGGCGCCACCGCATTGACTGTGATGTTGCGGCCGGCAACTTCCTTGGCGAGCGACTTCGTGAAGCCAAGCATGCCGGCCTTCGCTGCAGCGTAGTTCGCCTGCCCGGCATTGCCGGTCACAGCGACAATCGAAGTCAGGTTGACGATGCGGCCGCGTCGTTCCTTCAGCATCGGTCGCAGCAGTGCCTTGGACAATCGAAACACGGATGTCAGATTGGTGGTCAGCACCTGCTCCCAATCCTCGATTTTCATGCGCAGCAGCAAGGTGTCGCGAGTGATCGCCGCATTGTTGACCAGCACGAGCGGCGCCAGGCCCTGCTGCTGCAGGTCCGAAAGCAATGCATCAATCGATTCCGCCGAGGCAACGTCCAGCACCATGCCGCGACCCGGCGCAGCGGCCGTTGCCAGTCTTTGTGTGATCTCGGTCGCGCCACCAGCCGTGGTCGCCGTGCCGAGCACCATCAAACCGTCGGCCGCGAGCCGCTCGGCAATGGCGCGGCCGATGCCGCGCGAGGCGCCAGTCACGAGTGCTACGTCTGCCTGGTTCATTCAAGAAATCCCCTATCGTCACACACAGGAGGCGGCGGCCGCGCCCAGCGCTGCCTCGACACTCGGGCCATCCTCGATCGCCAGATACGCGCAATCAGTGCGCTTCTCGGCGCGCCGGTTCAGCCCCGTCAGCACTTTACCCGGACCGCATTCAACGAACATCGTCGGCTGCTCCAGACTCAGCATGCGCACGGTTTTCGTCCAGTGGACCGGACTCGCCAGCTGACGGACCAGCAGCGTACGGATCGCCTCCGGGTCCGAGTAAGCGTTCGAGTCCACGGAACTGACGAAGCGCAGGCTGGGCACAGCAATCGGAAGTTTGCCCATTGGAGTAACGAAACGCTCGGCGGCGCCGTGCATCAGCGAACTGTGGAACGGCGCACTGACCGGCAGCATGACCGCGCGCTTGGCACCATGCTGTCGCGCCGACTCTGCCGCGGCGCTGACCGCCGCTGCCGTGCCCGCAATGACCACCTGGCCCGGAGAATTGAAGTTCACGGCTTCGCAGACCGAACCTGCGCCACCGCCGACGACCCCCAGGGCGCAGACCTGATCAATCAGATTGTCTTCCAGACCCATGATCGCCGCCATCGCACCCTGCCCCACCGGCACGGCTTCCTGCATGAATCGGCCACGATCCCGCACCAGTTGAATCGCATCGCCGAAAGCCAGCGCACCCGCAGCAACCAGCGCGGAAAACTCGCCGAGGCTGTGGCCGGCCACGACATCCGGCCGTCGACCGCCCAGACTCAGCCAGGTGCGCCAGACCGCCACCGACGCGCACAGCAAAGCGGGCTGAGTGTGTTCGGTCTCGTTCAGACGCTCCGCAGGACCCTGATTGACCAGCTCCCACAGATCGAAACCCAGCTGTTCCGAAGCCTCGATGAAGCAGTCGCGCACCTCCGCATGGCGCTGATGCAGTTCGGCCAGCATGCCGACCGACTGCGAACCCTGGCCGGGAAAAACAAACACCAACTGCATCAAGACCTCGAGCTTCGGGACACTAGCGCGGGCCGGGATTATAGCGATGCGCACGCAGCACCCACGCAAGCCCGGCGACCAGGCCCAACAGGGCGCCATAAAGATGCGCCGCAGTGACCACCGGCAGTGTTTCGGCAAACGGCATGGCACCGCGCAGCTGCTCGACGCCAAGCTTGCCCGCCATGATCGCCAGCGCGAGCCAGGCCAGGCGATCGTGAGCGAAGGCGCCGATCAGCAATCCACAGGCCAACAGGCCGTGCAACAGACCCGACGCGCCGACATACCATGTGATCATCGGCGAGCCCCACCAGAGTGCGGCGCTGATGCCGCCTGCCATGGGCAGCAGCAGCATCTGCCACTGCAAGACACGCAGGCGTCCACCCACCAGCGCCCAGACCAGCACGGTGCCGGCGAGGTTCGCCGCCGCATGTAGCCGATCGAAATGCACGAAGTGGCCGCTCAGCAGGCGCCACCACTCGCCGTCGGCGATCGCGATCCGATCGTACCGTCCCGCTGCGAATGCGGTCTCGCCGCCGATCAGGGTCGGCAGCCCGACCAGTGCCAGCAGCACGGCAAGGCCAACGGCATGGGCCCCGTTCAGGTTGAGCGAGGTGGCAAGGTCGCGAGCTGGCGACATCCGGGCCGTCATGTTGATTTGTTAGTATCCACGGCCATGAAGACAAAGCGATCGCTGCAAATGGGTCTGCCTCAACGGGGCTTTACTCTGATCGAGATCATGGTGGTGGTGGTCATCATCGGGCTGCTGGCGGCCTTTATCGTGCCGCAGGTCATGGGGCGTGTCGACGAGGCACGGATCACAAAGGTTCGCGGTGACATCCAGATGCTCGAAACTGCGCTGTCCATGTACCGACTCGATACCGCGCGCTACCCCACCGGCCAGCAGGGTCTCGTTGCGCTGGTGCAGAAGCCGGACGACCCGAGCGTGCGTAACTGGAAGGCCGGTGGCTATCTGTCGCGCATCTCCAAGGATCCCTGGGGCAGCGATTACCGCTATGCCTATCCGGGATCGCGCGGCCGGGAGTATGACCTCTATTCCGTCGGACCGGATGGCGACGAAGGCACCGAAGAGACCGACCGCGACAACATCGGCAACTGGAATCTCGATAACTAGGATCGCGACTCTTGAGGAAACGCCATGATTCGTGGCCGCGCAACGGGCTTCACTCTGGTCGAGATGCTCGTCGTGCTGGTCATCATCGGCGTCATGATCGGCGGCGCGGTGCTCGCCATTGGCGTTGCCGGGCGCGACCGCGCGCTGGAAACCGCGGCCGACCGTCTGGCAGCGCTGATCGAGTACGGCGGCGAACAGGCGGAGCTGCAGAGTCGCGACTTGGGGCTGAGCGTTCTTGCAAATCAGTATTCCTTCCTGTCGTTCGATCCGGTCACTGCGCAGTGGCTCGAGATCCGTGACGATGAGCTGCGCCCGCGCCGCCTGCCGGATGGACTGGCATTCGAAGTGAGTCTCGAAGGCCGGCGAATCGTCGTACCAGAGACGGCGACGAAGCTCGCACCGACGCCCCAGATCGTGATCGGCGCCTCCGGTGAGCTGACGCCCTTTGCGATCACGATCCGCCGCACCGGTACGAGCTCATCGATTCTGGTGGAGACCGATGACGAAGGCCGTGTCGCGACCGGCGAGCTGCAGGAGCAGACTCCGTGAGTCGTGCGCGCTCCCGCGGTTTCACGCTGATCGAAGTGCTCGTCGCACTGGTCATCGTTGCGGCCGGCTGCGCGGCCCTGCTGGCGGCGTTGAACTCCGCGGCACGCAGCACAACTTACCTGCGCGACAAGACGTTCGCGCAATGGATCGCCGGCAACCGGATTGTTGAGACGCGCCTCGCCACGGCGCCGCCCAGCGATGGGCGCACCACGGGTGACGTCGAATACGCCGGCAGTCGCTGGCAGTGGCAACAGATCATTGCGGCAACCGAGCTGCCCGGCGTGCGCCGGATCGACGTCAGCGTCCGACCGCTCGAGACCGCCGCAGCCGATGAGCCGGAGGCAGGCGGAGACTGGACCGCGACAGTCAGCGGCGTGCTCGGCGCGGCGCTCGCGGCTCCGAACGGGGCCCTGCCCGACTGGGAACCGGCACCTGCAGAGTCTCGGGCCTCTGATGATTCGACCCCTTCCGACGAACCAGCAGACGGAGCAACGTGAGCGCGAGGCTTCCCGGTACGCGCGGCTTCACGCTCGTCGAGTTGCTGATTGCGCTGTTCGTTGCGGCGCTGATGTTTGCGATTGGATATGGCGCGATCACTCAATCGCTCGAGAGCCGGGATCGGGTTCGCATTCAGCAGCAACGACTCGGTGACCTGCAGCGCGGCATGCGAACCTTCGTCCAGGACTTTGTGCAGGTTGCGCCACGACCCGTGCGCGACGCGCTCGGCACGGCGGACGAACCGGCGCTGCTCGCGGATCCGCGCACCACTTCGCTGGTCTCCTTCACGCGCGGCGGAGTGTCCAATTTCGCTGGCCTGCAGCGCCCGGAACTGCAACGCATCGAGTACCTGCTCGACGGCACGGATCTGGTGCGCCTCGTATGGCCGGTGCTCGATCGGACCCAGGCCGTGACGCCGCGCAGGCGGGTGCTGCTGCGTGGTGTCACGGCAGTGCGCTTGCGCTACATGGACGCGAGCCGCCAGTGGCTCGACCAATGGCCGTCGCCACTGGTGTCTGGGCCGCCGGCGCGGCGCCTGCGACAGCGACCGATCGCCGTGGAGCTGACGCTCGATGTCACCGATATCGGCAGCGTACGACGGGTCATCGAGGTCGCCGGATGAAGCGGCAGCGTGGGGTCGTGTTGCTGACAGCGATCATCATGGTGGCGCTGGCGACCATCGTTGCCGCAGCGATCGCCTTCGATACGGGGATGATGGCGCGGCGCGCAGAAGGCGGCAATGCACTCGACCAGGCCTTGTTGGTGGGCGGTGGCGCTGAAGCCCTGGCGGCATTCGCGGTCACCGAGCAGCTGCGCGACGGCAGCGGCGTCATTCATGGCGGTCAGCTGTGGGCGCGACCGATTGGTCCGCTCGAGGTACTGCCAGGAGTGGTGTTGACCGCGCAACTCGGCGATCTCGACGGACGCTTCAACCTCAACCATCTCGTCGATGCGGACGGCGTCAAGCAGGAAGACGCCATGGCCGTTTTCGAGCGCCTGCTCCGGAACCTGGATCTGGAGCCTGAGTGGGCCGCGCGAATGGTCGACTGGCTGGACGCAGACGGCCAGCCTGAACCCGCTGGCGCGGAGGATGCGAGCTACAGCAGCGAGACTCCGGGCTATCGGGCACCGAATCGCGCCATCACTTCGGCCAGCGAGCTATTGGCGCTGCGCGGATTCGGCGCCGAACGCTACCGCAAGCTGCTGCCCTACGTGACGGCACTCCCGCGCGGCAGCGCGATCAACCTGTGCACGGCTTCGGCAGTGCTGCTCGACGCGCTCGCCGATCAGCGACAATGGAGCCAGGCCCCCGAAGCGCTGGCGCGCAATCGCGAAGGAGGCTGCTTTCCGCGCAGCAGCGTGTTTCAGGCGAGTTTCACCGATCCGCAGCTGTTCGCCAGATTGCAACAGGCGTTCAGCTTTGGCGAGACTTCGACGTACTTCTCATTGCGCAGTGTGACGACGGTTGGCAGTGCACAGTTCGCCTTGTACAGTCTGCTGGGCTATGAGAGCGGCGCCGGTGGTCCTGCGCGGGTCCGCGTCATCGCCCGCAGCTTCACTCCCTGATCAACAATACACGCTCAAGAACACATGGCCGACTGGCTGATCATCAAGCTCGAAGTCGCGCCCACGGCTGAACTTGGCGCGCACTCCCCGGTGACGTGGATGCACCTGCGCAGCGATGGGCAGGCCTTGTCGCTGCCCGCCGAGACCACACTGCAAGCGGTCGTCTCGCTGGCTCGCGAGCGTCGCCTGGCCGTCATCGTCCCGGCGACCGAAGTGATGTCGCTATGCGTCGAATTGCCCGCGAGAGCTGGCGCGAAGCTACTGCAGGCCGTGCCGTTCGCCGTTGAAGACCAGCTGGCCGATGATGTAGAGGCCTTGCATTTTGCCATCGGCGCGCGTGGTGCCGGGGGGCGGACCGCCGTCAATGTCGTCGATCGAGCGTTGTTCACGCGCTGGCTGACGGCACTGCGGGAGGCGGGTCTGGAGCCGGATGCCGTCTACTCGGAGGCGACGCTGCTGCCGGCGAATGTGGGCCAGATCGTCGCACTGCTCGACGAGCGCACTTTGCACGCACGGTTGCGCGACGGCACGATTGCATCGATACCGGTCGATTCGCTGGATACCGCAATGGAGCTGCTGATTGAAGGCAGTGCTGCCGCGGATGGCGAGCATGCGGTCCTGCTGTACGCGACCGAGTCAGGCTGGAGCCGCTTCGGTGTCGCAGCGGAAGCCTGGCATCAACGCCTGGCAAGCCTGCGCATCCAGTTGCTGCCACAGGGCGCCTTGCCGCTGCTCGCGCAGTCGGTCGGAAGCGCGCACGCCGTGAACCTGCTGCAGGGCGAATTCGAACCGCGGCGACGTGGAACCGGAGCATGGCAGCGATGGCGGTGGGCTGCCGGACTGGCCGCGGCGGCCTTGCTGCTGACGGTTGGATCTGGGCTTTGGGAGCTGTCCAGACTGCAAGCCGAGCGTCAGCGCGTGACCAGTCAGTATGCCGAAGTCCTCAACGCCACTTTCGGGCCTGGCACCAGCGACAACCTCAGTGCCGGGCGAGCCAGGCTCGCCGAGGCGTTACAGCGTGCGCGCGGCGGCGATGCCGCTGGCGGTGAACTGTTGCCAGCGTTGGCCGCACTGGCGCAGGCGCTTGCCGCCGCGCCCGGTGCCAGGATCCAGACGCTTTCCTATCAGGACGGTGCGCTCGAAATGCGCGTCAAGGCCGACAATGCCAGTGGCCTCGAGAGCATCAGCGCCAGCCTGCGCGCTGCGGGCTGGGAAGCACAGCTGCAGGGCGGATCGGCAACCGCAACGGCTTACGAAGGTCGAATCCGCGTGCTGGCGGGCGGAGCGAGCACGTGAAGCTCGCCCTGGCCGCCTGGTACGGCAATCTGTCGCAACGCGATCAGCGCGTGCTGACCGTAGGCGCCGTACTCGCCGCAGCGATCCTCGTCGTGGGTCTGGTGTGGCAACTGCAGCGCTCCGTGGATGCCGCGCGCAGCAGCCTCGATCAACAACAACGGGACCTGGAGTTCGCCCAGGCCGGCTCCGCGCAGATTCTCGCTGCCGGCCCTATTGGCGCCAGCAACAGCAATGAACCGCTCGTCGTACTGGTCGATCGAGCCGCACGCGAAGCGGGTCTGGCGGCAGCGCTCGGCGCCTCGGAAAGTGCGCCAGACGGGTCGCTGCGGATCCGTTTCAACGCTGCCTCGTTCGATGCCTTGATCACGCTGGTCGCGCGTCTGGGCCAGCAGCACGGCATTGCGATCGCCGCCGCCAGCGTCGAGCCGGCAGCCGAAACCGGCATGGTCAACGCCTCGCTGTCGCTGCGCTCAGCTGCGGGGCCCGGCGCAGCGCGCTGATTCATGTCTTTTCGATGGCCTCTTGTCGCCGCTGCGCTCGGCTTTATGCTGACTTTGATCGCCCGCCTGCCGCTGCAGTGGGTCATCGGTCAGCTGCCGGCGGGTATTGCCTGCGAGCAGCCGCGGGGCACGCTCTGGAGAGGCAGCTGTGCAGCGCTGCGACTGCCATGGATCGATCTCGGCACCGCGCGCTGGCACGTGCACGCAGGCTCACTATTGCGCGGACGGCTGCAGGCGCAGGTCGACACAAATCGTAGCGTGCTGCAGTTCAGCGGCATCGTGTCGCTCGGCCTCGGTGGCGAGATCCGCCTCGTCGACGCCGACCTGCGGTACACGCTGGGCTCGGCGTTGTTCGCGCAGTTGCCGCCGTTGTCCGGCGACGTGACAGCGCGCTTCGATGAGCTGCGATCAAGCGCTCGAAAAATCACAGCTGTCACCGGTTGGCTCGAGGCCCGTGATCTCGCACAACTCAACAACCGTGCGCCGCTCGGTAGTTATCGAATCGAGTTCAGCGCTCCCGCTGAACCGGACGGTTCGATCCCGGGTGCGGTTCGAGATCTCGGTGGGCCGCTCGAGGTTCAGGGCAGTCTGCGCCTG
>JBBQWY010000054.1:0-16050 GCA_038210215.1 Steroidobacterales bacterium | reverse complement strand
CTTCCGGCAGTTCTCGTTTCCCGGTGGTATTCCGAGCCACGCGTCACCCGAATGCCCGGGCTCGATCCACGAAGGCGGCGAACTCGGCTATTCGCTCAGCCACTCCTTTGGCGCGGTGTTCGACAACCCCGAGCTGATCGTTGCCTGTGTGATCGGCGATGGCGAAGCCGAGACCGGGCCGCTGGCCACGGCGTGGCATTCGAACAAGTTTCTCGATCCGGTGACTGACGGTGCGGTGCTGCCGATCCTGCACCTCAACGGCTACAAGATCGCCAACCCGACCGTGCTCGCGCGCATCACGCGCGAAGAACTCGAGCAATTGCTGCGCGGCTATGGCTGGACGCCGTTGTTTGTCGCCGGTCACGAGCCAGCCCTGATGCACGAGGCGATGGCCACGGCGCTGGACACCGCGATTGAGCAGATCCGCACGGCCCAGAACGAGGCACGCGCTACCGGCAAGGCGGTGCGCCCGCGCTGGCCGGTGATCGTGCTCGATTCACCCAAGGGCTGGACGGGACCGGAAGTGGTCGACGGCGTGCAGATCGAGGGCACGTTCCGCTCCCACCAGGTGCCGCTCAAGGACTCGGCTAGGAATCCGGCCCATCTTGGATTGCTCGAGCAGTGGCTGAAGAGCTACCGAGCCGAAGAACTGTTCGACGCGCAGGGCCGGCTGATCCCGGAGCTGGCCGAGCTTGCGCCGGTGGGCACGCGCAGAATGGGCGCCAATCCGCACGCCAACGGCGGCATGCTGCTGCGCGACCTGCGCCTGCCCGATTTCCGCGACTACGCCTGCGACGTGCCTGTGCCCGGCGCGCCCGGCATCGGCGACACCCGCGTACTCGGGCCTTTCCTTCGCGACGTGGCGACCTTGAATGACGAGGAGCGCAACTTCCGAGTGTTTGGTGCCGACGTGACGCTCTCCAACGGCCTCGGGGCGCTGTTCGAAGTCACGCAGCGGCAGTGGGACGCAGCCACCGAACCCAACGATGAGTTTTTGGCGCCGACCGGCCGCGTGATGGAGATGCTCAGCGAGCATCAGTGCGAGGGCTGGCTGGAAGGCTATCTGCTGACCGGACGCCACGGCATCTTCAACTGCTACGAAGCCTTCATCCACATCATCGACTCGATGTTCAACCAGCACGCCAAGTGGCTGACGGTGACGGCGCATATTCCTTGGCGGCGCAAGATCGCATCGCTGAATTATCTGCTGGCCTCGCACGTCTGGCGCCAGGACCACAACGGCTTCTCACACCAGGACCCGGGCTTCATCGACCACGTGGTCAACAAAAAAGCCGAGGTGGTGCGCGTCTATCTGCCGCCGGACGCGAACTGCCTGCTGTCGGTGATGGACCAGTGCCTGCGCAGCCGGCACTTCGTCAACGTGGTGGTGGCGGGCAAGCACCCGGCGCCGCAGTGGCTGACGATGGACGCGGCGGTGAAGCACTGCATCCAGGGGATCGGCATCTGGGAGTGGGCCAGCAACGACGGCGACCAAGCGCCGGACGTGGTGATGGCCTGCTGCGGCGACGTGCCGACGCTGGAGACACTGGCCGCGGTATCGATCCTGCGCGAGCACCTGCCGGAGCTGAAGGTCCGCGCCGTCAACGTCGTCGATCTGATGCGGCTGCAGTCCGAATCCGAGCATCCACACGGCTTGAGTGACCGCGACTTCGACGAGCTGTTCACCCGCGACAAGCACGTGATCTTCGCCTTCCACGGCTACCCGTGGCTGATCCACCGGCTGACGTATCGGCGCACCAACCACGACAACATCCACGTGCGCGGCTACAAGGAAGAGGGCACGATCACGACGCCGTTCGATATGACTGTGCTGAACGACCTCGACCGCTTCCACCTCGTGATGGATGTCATCGACCGCCTGCCGCAGACGGGCGACAAAGGCCTCGCGTTGAAGCGGCAGCTCAAGGAAAAGCTCATCGAGCATAAGCAATACATCGACAAGCACGGTCAGGACATGCCGGAGATCCGGAACTGGCAGTGGCAAGGCTGAGACCCCGATGTCGGGCCGGATCCACCGTTGATGGCGTCCGGGTTGTTGCTGGGCGGCGGGGTAACCGGCGCCGGCCCTCGGCCGACCTGGATCCGTCGACCCACAGGGCGCTGAAGGGGCAAGGCACCTTCAACCCGCCGCTGCGGGTCGGCGAAGACGCGCAGGGCCGCGACGCCTGCGGCTGAAGCCGCGCCGGCCGCAACCTGCCTTTCGGCGTGCGCGAGCATGCAATGGGCGCCATCATCAACGGGCTGGCGGCACACGGCGGCTACAGGCGGCCCGCCATCCGGCTGGCCGCATTGATGCGCTTGCACTTGGTGAACGTGTTCACGCACGACAGCATCGCGGTGGGCAAAGACGTCCCGACCTGTCCTGCTCGTGCTGACGCGGCAGGATCTGCCCACGCTGGACCGCAGCCGATATGCCAGCGCCGAGGGCCTGCGCCGCGGTGCGTATGTCGTGCGGTAGTAAAGACGCAGCTCATGGGCTGGCTGACCGGGTCGCGAGCGCTTCAGATGCCCGCGGTGACGAAGGCCGCCTCGCCGCTTCCTTCGTCAAAGACGTGGTCGCGAATGCTCAAGAGCCCCACTTGGCACCGGCGCCGAGCAGGATTGCAACGCCCAACAGGGCAAAGACACCAGCCGCGATCGAGTGCACCAGCTTCATCGGGATCTTGTTGGCAAGCTTGTCACCCACGAAGACAGCTGGAACGTCTGCCAGCAACATGCCCAGGGTCGTCCCGATGACCACCAGCACAGGACTGGCGAAGTGCGCAGCCATGGCGACCGTAGCGATCTGAGTCTTGTCACCCATCTCGGCCAAGAAGAACGTGATCAGCGTTGCTCCAAACACGCCGAAACTCTTGGCGACTTGGGTTTCCTCTTCCTCGATCTTGTCCGGGATCATCGTCCAGATGGCCATGCCGATGAACGATGCACCCAAGATCCAGCGCAGGATGCCAGGGCTAACAGCCGAGGTGATCCAAGCTCCCAACGCACCTGCCAGACCATGATTCACGATGGTCGCGCACAGGATGCCAGCAATGATTGGGAGAGGCTTCTTGAATCGCGCCGCGAGGATGAACGCGAGGAGCTGGGTTTTGTCGCCGATTTCCGCAAGCGCGACGACCCCAGTCGAGATGAAAAGCGCTTCCATGAAATTTCCAAGGCCGGATCAAGATCGACCGACCACAACCGGCCGCATCCAAACCCGCGCAATCATCTGGGAACGGGCAAAGAAATCCCAACCTGGAAAGGGTTGGGATTTCACATTGATGGTGGAGGCGGCGGGAATTGAACCCGCGTCCGCAAGTCCTAGACTTCAAGCTCTACGTACGTAGCCATCTCTTTGTTTTCTCACCTTGCGCTACCCGAGTGGCAGGGAAAACGCTCAGCCAGCAGACAGTAACTCTTGACGATCCAGCCTGTCGCACGCTGTATCGCGATCCTATGAACGCTACCCCTGATTCAGTCGCATAGGCACGAACTGGTCAGAGGTTAACCGCTGATTTAGGCGGCTAAGGCGTAGTTGTCGTTGTTGGCAACTAAAGTTTGCACAGTGATTAACGAGGGCCATGCGCCTCGGTACGCCCTTGAAGGTTCGCAACCCACGTCGAAACCGGTCGCCCCCAAGTAACTGAGCGCGTATTTTAACCGATATGACGCACATCAGTGCTGCGATTTCATTCGGCGGGCGTGTGACTGCCCTCACAGACGAACTGATCAGCGGCGCGCTCGGATCGCTACCTGCCATTGGCGGCGCTTTGCTGCTCTTGCTGGCAGGCTGGCTGCTGGCGCTGCTGCTCAGGGCACTGACCCATCGGCTGGTGCAATGGCTGGACCTCGGCCTGCGACGGCTGCTCGGCGAGGGGCGTGCTGCGCGCCTGCCGGTTGCACGCTCTTCGAACCTGCTCGGCGGTGTCGTGTTCTGGGGCGTCATCCTGCTGTTCGGCACGGCGGCGACACAGACGCTCGGGCTGCCGGTCTTCACGCAATGGCTGACGCGACTGCTCGAGTATCTGCCGACAATCGTTGCGGGCCTGTTGATCATCGTTGCAGGCGTCGTGCTGGCGCGTTTTGCGGCGGATCTCGTGCTGTCAGGGTCCGGCAGCATGCCGTTGGCGCAGCGGACGGCGCTTGCGCGCGCCGCGCAGTTGACGATCCTGGTAGGCGCGATTCTGGTCGGTGCCGAGCAGATCGGCATCAAGGTCACGTTCGTTGCGATTTTTGCCGGTGCGGCGCTGCTGGCGATTGCCGGTGGCGTTGTGGTCGCGACCAGTCTCGGTGCGCGCTGGCACGTCGCCAACATGATCGGTGTCTACCAACTGAGGCAGTCGTTCAGCGCTGGGCAGCAGATCCGGATTGCGGGGCATGAAGGACGCATCCTCGAATTGACAGGTTACTCGGTGGTGCTCGAGACGGAGGAGGGTCGGCTCGTCATCCCGGGTGCCGTGTTCAGCCGCGAAGCGGTGCTGCTCAGGGTTGATGGGGGTGAGCATGATCAACCTCGATGACTTGACCCACGCCTATCTCGCCGCGCATCCGCTCGATGCCGCGCGCGAACTCGAACGCCTGCCAGCGCTGAGCGTGGCACAGCTGCTGGGTGCCATACCCGTGCGGTTGAGCGCGCCAGTGCTTGGCGCAATGCTGCCCGGTGCGGCAGCGCGGTGTCTCGCGCCGCTGGCGATCGAGCGACTGGGTCTGGTGCTTGGCGCGCTGTCGGCACCTGCCGCGGCGGGCGTGCTGCGACACTTTGACGACGTGCGGCGTGCGCGCGCACTCGAGCAGTTGCCCACGGCGATGGCCCTGACATGTCAGACGCTGTTGCGCTATCCAGACGACGCGCTCGGTGCCGTCGTGGACACTGATGTCGTCGCGTTGCCAGCCGCAGCCGGTGCCGGCGATGCCTTGCAGGCCGTCGCGCGTCTGCAGCAGGGTCATCCGCCGGATGTCTATGTGCTCGGTGCCGAGCAACAGTTGCTGGGTGTGGTGCCGGTCGCGCAGCTGCTGACTGCAAACGAGGGTGTGACGCTACAGACTCTGCTGAAATCCGTGGTCACGCTGCCAGCGCTGATGCCGCTGCAGGCGGCGGCCGATAGTCCAGCCTGGTCGGAAGCCAACGTGGTGCCGATCGTCGAGCGCGGCGGTCGGTTCCTCGGTGTGCTGTCGGCATCCACTCTGCGGCGGCGCCTCTTGACGCAGCCGGCGGCCTCGCCGGCGGATGGCGCCGGCTTGCCGACCGCCGCGTTCAATGCGTACTGGCTTGCGGTCTCGTCGCTGACCGAAGCGGTTGTTGCGGCAGTCGCAGCGCCGACGCGGACACCTTGATGAGTGCGGTGGCCGCCACCCAGGCCGTCACGGCGCTGACGCGCCGCTATCTGCAGGACTATCCGCTGGAAGCGGCGCGTCACATCGAGCGCATGGAGCCGCGCGTGGCAGCGGCTTTGCTCGAGCAGCAGGGAATGATCGTGCGAGTGCGGGTCTGGCAGTGCATGACCGCGGACACGGCCGCCGCGACGTTGTTGGCGCTGCCGGCTGAGCAGGCGCACGGCCTGCTTGCCGAAGCCGAACCTGCGGCGACCGCCGCGGCTCTGGCGCAGCTGGACAACGCGGAGCGGCAGTCGCTGCTCGGCGCGCTCGACCCGCAGGTCGCGAAAGAGTTGCAAAGCCTGCTCGACTATCCCGACGACGTGGCCGGCAAGCTGATGGATACCCGCGTCACGCCTTTGCATGCTGAAATCACCGTCGGCGAAGCGCTCGAGCGACTCAAGACAATCAAGACGCGCGGTTTGCGCGAAGTGTTTGTCGTCGATCCACAGCTGCGGCTCCTCGGTCGGGTCGAGATCCAGGATCTAGCCATCACCGATGACGATCGTCCGGTGTCCTCGGTGATGCGTCCATTGCTTGCAGTCGCGAACGATCTCGATCCGCGTGAGGAGTTCGTCGAGCGCTTGCAGGCCATGCCGATCACGGAGCTGCCGGTCGTCAACATGGATGGCCGCTTCATCGGGGTCGTGCGCCAGGGCGCGCTGCTCGCCGCGCTGCAGCAGGAAACCAGCCTCGACATGCAGACCATGGTCGGGGCGAGTCGGGATGAGCGGGCACTGTCGCCGGCGGGTTTTGCGATTGCGCGGCGGTTGCCATGGTTGCAGATCAATCTGCTGACGGCATTTCTCGCTGCCGCAGTCGTTGGCATGTTTGAGAGCACGATTGCGAAGTTCACGGCACTGGCGGTACTGCTGCCCGTGGTCGCAGGTCAGTCCGGTAACTCCGGCGCGCAGGCGCTGGCGGTGACGATGCGGGGTCTGGCACTGCGCGAAATAACAGTGCGCCACTGGCCGAGAGTTGTGGGCAAGGAGTTTGCCGTCGGCCTGACGAACGGCGTCGCCGTTGCAGTGACGGCCGGTCTCGGTGTTTACCTGTGGAGCCGCTCCTGGGGCCTTGTGCTGGTCTGCGCCCTGGCGATGGTGATCTCGATGGTGGCCGCAGGGCTTGCCGGCGCCCTCGTGCCGGTACTGCTGCGTCGCTTCGGCCAGGATCCTGCGCTGGCGTCGTCGATCATCCTGACGACCGTGACGGACATCGTCGGCTTCGCGTCGTTCCTCGGTATTGCGACGCTGCTGTCGTCGATGCTCTAACCCCGACGCAGGGCGCGCGCCTTGTCACGCTGCCAGTCGCGATCTTTTTCCACCGCGCGCTTGTCGTGCTGCTTCTTGCCCTTGGCGAGACCGATGGCAAGCTTGGCGCGTCCGTTTTTCCAGTACAGCTCCACCGGCACGATCGTGTAGCCTTCCCGTTCCACGGCGCCGACCAGGTGCGCCAGTTCACGCGCATTGAGCAGCAGCTTGCGCGTGCGCGTCGGGTTGGTCTCAACGTGAGTCGAGCTGGTGTTCAGCGGATTGATGTGTGCCCCGAGCAGAAATGCTTCGCTGTTGCGCAGGTACACATAGGACTCTGAAAGCTGCGCCTTGCCGGCGCGCAGGGATTTCACTTCCCAACCCTGCAGCGCAAGGCCGGCTTCGTAACGCTCTTCGATGAAATAGTCGTAACGAGCGCGGCGATTCTCGGCAATCGGACGGCGCGGCTCCTCGCTGCGCGACGCTTTTGGAGGTTTGCTCGCGGGCGGTGACTTGCTCATCGGACCGCCAGTTTAACCGCCTGCTGTTGTTCGCTGCCGACCCATCCGCGAGAATCCACGGCATGAAGGAGATCCGCCGCAGCGCCCTGGTTTCGACCACCCCTCGCGTGCTGTTTGGCCTGATCAACGATGTCGAGCGTTACCCGGAGTTCCTGCCGTGGTGCGTGGCCGCGCGCCTCGAATCCAGCTCCGAGTCGGAGGTCGTGGCGTCGCTGACGGTCAAGCGCGGACCCTTGCGCACGGAGTTCACGACCCGCAACACCCTGGTGCCAGATCACAGCATCCAGATGAATTTCCTGCGCGGCCCGTTCGACGCCCTGGAGGGCTGCTGGACGCTGACAGCGGTGGGCGACAGCGGCTGCCGGGTCGAGTTGCAGCTGAAGTTCCAGTTCAGCAATGCAGTCTCAGCGGTCGTGCTCGAGCCGGTATTCGCCGAAATGGCAGCCTCGCTCGTTGATGCCTTCGTGGTGCGCGCCCGCACAGCCTCGCGTGCCGAGCCCGAGTCGTGAAATGCACCGTGATCTACGCGACGCCTGACGCTGTCTTTCGGGTCGACCTGCTGCTTGATGCGGACGCAACCGCAGGCGATGCGCTCGAGGCGGCGCGTGCGCAATGGCGCAGTAGCGAGCCCAAGCTGGCGAGTAAACTCGACTGGGATCATGCACCGATCGGTGTCTTCGGCCGGCGTTGCGATCGTGCCGCACGTCTGTCAGACGGCGATCGCGTCGAGATTTACCGGGCGCTCAGCCTGGATCCGAAGCAGCAGCGGCGGCGGCGGGCGCAGCTGCGTCGCTGACGGCCGGTGGCGCATCGATGCCCTGGTTCTCGATCGTGGCGACCTTGTCGTCGTCGAATCGAATCGTCAGGCGTTGCTGCTGTGGATCCTTGAGGCGACCGATCTTCAGGTAATAGAGATAGTCCCAGCGTTCCGCGTCGAACGCGTCAGGCAGCATCGGCGTGCCGAGCAGGAAACGCACCTGCGAGGGAGTCATCCCGACCTGAACTTGCGAGACCTGCGCGGGATCGAGATAGTTTCCCTGCTGGATTGCCATGCGATAGACGCAGCCACCCGCCACAAACGGAACGCCAAGGGCGGCGATCAGCAGGGTAGTGCGGAGAAATACGGCTCGTTGGCGCATAATGGCTAGGATCATACCTGAAGGGGCGGATCGCAAGCTTGGAAGGCACGGATCTACGCAAGGCGGGGCTCAAGGTGACGCTGCCGCGGCTGAAGATCCTCGAGATTCTCGAGGGCAGCACGCCGCGGCATCTGTCTGCCGAGGATATTTACCGCAAGCTACTCGATTCCCGCGAGGATATCGGCCTTGCGACCGTGTACCGCGTGCTGACGCAGTTCGAGGCCGCCGGTCTGGTGCGGCGGCACCACTTTGCGGATGGCATGGCGGTTTTCGAGCTCGACGAGGGCGAGCACCACGATCATATCGTCTGCATGGACTGCGGCCGGGTCGAGGAGTTCGTCGACGACAGCATTGAGCAGCGTCAGGAGTCCGTCGCCAAGAAGTTGGGGTTCGAGATCCAGCACCACGCGCTGGTCATGTATGGCGGCTGCCTGAAGCCGTCCTGCCCGCACCGCGCCTCCCGCAGCAAGCAGGGGGTGAGCGACTAGGCCCTGGTCCTGCCGCGCTTGCGGCGCGCTCCGCGGCTGCTCTGCTTTTCGGCCACGCCGGCCACAGAGTCCCGCATGTCGAGCATTTCGCGGGCGTGCTCCCGAGCCGTGTCGCTGATTTCGACGCCGCCGATCATTCGTGCGACCTCCTCGACCTGCTCGGCCTGGTTCAGCGAACTGACGGTGGTGCGGGTGGTCTTGCCGTCGGTGAGCTTGACGACGCGCAGGTGGTGCGCGGCTTGCGAGGCGACTTGCGCGAGATGCGTCACGCACAAGACCTGCGCACGACGACCCAGTTGCGCCAGTTCCTGGCCGACGATCTGTGCCACCGCGCCGCCAATGCCGGCATCGACCTCATCGAAGACCATGCAGTTGGCGGAGGTCTCGCTTGCGGCATCTTCGGTCGCGATGGCGACCTGTACCGCGAGCGACAAGCGACTGAGTTCGCCGCCCGAGGCTACCTTGGCAATCGAACGCAACGGTTGACCGGGGTTCGCGGACACCAGAAATTCCACCTCTTCGAGACCGCCCACAGCGGTCGCGCCCGCCGCGACCGGGATCGGTGTCAGCGAGACTTCAAGCCGACCGCCTGTCATGCCAAGGGTCTGCATCCGTGCGCTGATCGACTCTGCCAAACGCGCGCCGGCCGTAGCGCGCCTGGCACTCAGTTCGCGCGCCTGTTCTGTCCAGCTTGCGGCGGCCGCGGCAGACTGTTGCCGCAGCGCTTCGAGCTGTCCTTCGATCTGTTCGATCGCGTTCCGCTCCGAGCTGAGCTCCGCGAAGCGAGTCAGCAGTTCTGCAGGCGCCACGCGATGCTTGCGCGCGATCGCCTCGATGGCAGCCAGACGCTGCTCGACCCATTCCAGTCGCGCGGGATCGAGATCGAGGCAATCGACATAGCTTGCAAGGTCGCGCGCGGCCTCGCGCGTGCGGATCACAGCTTCATCGACTGTGCCCGAGATCTGCGCCAGGCGCGGATCGAGGTCCGCGCAACTACGCAGCAGAGCCAGAGCCTTGCCACCGAGCGCATGCGCGCTGGCTTCGTCCGATTCATACAGCAGTTGCAGTGCTCCGGCGGTCGCTTCGGCGAGCTTGCCGCGATGCGCCAGTCGGCGCCGCTCTTCGAGCAGATCTGCCGGTTCCTGCGCTCCGAGCTGCAACGATTCGATCTCGCTGACCTGAAAGCGCAGCAGCTCGATTCGCGCTTCACGCTGCTCGGCATTGGTCGTCGCTGCCTGCGCTTCTGCAAGCAGTTGACGCGCGCTGCGGTGCAGCGACATGACGCGCTGCGCAAGCTCCGCATGATCGCCGTAGCGATCGAGCAGGGCGCGTTGTTCGTTCGCTCTGACGAGCGACTGGAATTCATGCTGGCCATGGATGTCGAGCAGCAGGCTGCCGACCTGTCGCAGTATCTGCAGCGGCAGCTGCTGGCCGTTGACATAGCCGCGGGACTTGCCGTCGCGCGTGACCACGCGGCGCAGCACCACTTCATCGTCAGCCGGAATCGACTGCTCCTGCAGCAGGCTGGTGAGCGCAGGGTAGTTGGCGGGTGTGTCGAAGGTCGCGACCACCTCGGCCCGCTCGGCTCCGTGCCGCACGAGCTCTGCGCCGCCGCGCCCACCGGTCACCAGCTGCAGCGCATCGACGATGATCGACTTGCCGGCGCCAGTTTCACCGGTCAGGACGGTCAGCCCCGCCGACAGGTCGATTTCAAGCGCCGCAACGACTGCCAGATCGCGAATATTCAGGTGCGTCAGCACTGACTTTACCGCGGCGCCTCGAAACTGCGTCGACCCCAATGGAGCTTCGAACGGAGCAAGCGGAAATAGTCGTAACCGCTGGGATGCAGCAGTTGAACCTGGTGCGCCGAGGGTCGGATGGTCAGGCAGTCGTCTGGCAGGAAGTCCCCGAGCACGCGGCCGTCGCAAGTGACTTCAGCCCGGCATTCCGGGCGATCGCCCAGCCTGACATCGATCCTGGAGCGCGCCGAGACAACGATGGGTCGGTCTGACAGGGCATGCGGACAGATCGGCGCGACCACCACGACGTCGAGTTGCGGCTCGACGATTGGGCCCCCGCACGACAAGGCATAGGCGGTCGAGCCGGTCGCAGAAGAGACCACCAGGCCATCCCCGCCATGAGTATTGACGTAGACACCATTGATGTAGGTTTCGAAATCGAGCAGATGCCCGGTCTGCCATTTTTGCATGACGACGTCGTTCAGGGCGAGGCCGTGCTGCGTCGGACCACGCGGACCACTCAGCGTGGCGTCGAGGAGGCGACGCTGATCGATTGCGCACTGGCCGTCTAGCGCCGCAGCAATGGAACCGAGCATGTCTTCCGGCAGTACATCGGTCAGGAAGCCGAGCCGCCCGCGATTGATGCCAAGCAGCGGCGTGCCGCGCTCGGCGACCAGGCCGGCTGCATACAACAGGGTGCCGTCGCCGCCGATCGCGACCACCAGTTCGGCGCGAGCGGCGACTTCCGCTTCGCTGACGCGCTCGGCGCCGTCTGGCGTGGCAGCGAGCGATTCGTCGTCGGGCACCAGCACCTGAACGCCGCGGCTGCCGAGATACTCGGTCGCCAGCGCCAGGCTCTCGGCGACGCGGGCATCGGCGTAGCGACTGATCAGGGCGCAGATTCTTGTCTTGGACATGCGGGGTATCCGGGGCGGGCCATCTATGTAGCATGCCGCCCGCTGACGTCCCAAGCGAGTTTCGCTGGCATTGCCACGGAAAACCGTTTTGCGGGAGAGCTTGACGGTAAGGAAAGCGGCTGGTTAGCCTCAGCGAGTGCCGCAAGACTACGACGATCTACTCTCCGAGCGCGCACAGCAGCTGCTGCGGGCGCTGGTCGAGAGCTACATTCGCGATGGCCAGCCGGTTGGTTCCCGCAGCCTGTCGCGCGATACCGGCTCTGGGCTGAGTTCAGCGACGATTCGCAATGTCATGGCGGATCTTGAAGCGCTTGGCTTCGTCGCATCACCCCATACTTCTGCCGGGCGCATCCCGACCAGCAAGGGCTATCGGTTCTTTGTCGACACGCTGCTGAAGGCGCAGGCGCCCGAATCGGACGCGATCGATGAGCTGCGCAGACAGTTCGACGGCAGCGCGCACGAGAGCTCCAAGAACATCGTCTCGCTCGCTTCGCAGCTGCTGTCGAACGTGACCCAGCTTGCCGGCGTGGTGACCCTGCCACGCGCACGGCTTGCGTCGATCTCGCATGTCGAGTTCGTCGGCCTGTCGGAGCAGCGGGTGCTGGCGATCCTGGTGCTTGATGAGCGCGAGGTCCAGAACCGGATCATCCAGATGGCGCGTCCCTACAGTGCCGAGGAGTTGCGAAGGGCATCCAACTTTCTGAACGAGCAGCTGTCGGGTCGCACGCTGCAGGAAGCGCGCAAGGCGATCCTCGCGCAGCTGCAGGAAGCGCGCGAGCGGATGAATGAGATCATGCTCGATGCGATCAGCTTCGCGCAGCAGGTCTTCGAAACCGAGGCGGACTCCAAGCTCGAGTACGTGATCGCCGGTGAAACCAACCTGATGGGAGCGGCGCGTCTGACCAGCGTCGAGCGCTTGCGGCGGCTGTTCGAGGTCTTCAACGAGAAGCGCGATTTTCTTCATCTGCTGGATCAGAGCCTGCGGGCCGAAGGCGTGCAGATCTTCATCGGTCAGGAATCCGGGTTTCAGGTGCTCGATGAATGCAGCGTCGTTACAGCGCCCTATGCGACGGACAAGGAAATTGTCGGTGTCATCGGTGTCATCGGGCCGACCCGAATGGCTTACGAGCGAGTCATCCCGATTGTAAATGTCACGGCGAAATTGCTCAGCGCGACCTTGAATTCGCGGCGCTGAGACCCAAAATAGGGGAGCGTTATGCTCTCGAGATAACATTTCGAGAAGAGTCTTTTAATTAGCTGATTTATAAGGGATCTATATGCCCAAGTCTCGATCACCATATGACCGCGACGCGACTACAGGCACGCCGGAATCCGGCCAGTCGACCCCTGCAGCAGATTTCGGCGGCGGTACCACGACCCTGATGCCCGAGACTGCGGCAAGCCTGATTGAGCTGGAGCAGCTCAAGGTGCAGCTAGCCGAGGCCGAGGAACGCGCGCGTAATCACTGGGATCAGTATCTGCGTGCCGTTGCGGACCTCGACAACGTGCGCAAGCGCGCTCAGCGCGACGTCGAAGCAGCGCATCGGTTTGGTCTTGAGAAGTTTGCGCAGGAGCTGATCCCGGTCAAGGACAGTCTTGATCTGGCTGTCGAGAATGTATCTAGGCTCGACGCTGCCGCGTTGGCAGAAGGCCAGGCCGCGACCCTGCGGCTGTTTGGCAACGCTCTCGAGAAACTGGGTATCGAGGAGATCGACCCGCTGGGCGAGCCGTTCGACGCAAACCTTCACGAGGCCATGCTTGCCCAGGAATCCGCGACGGCAGAGCCCAATTCCGTGCTGGCGGTCGTGCAGCGCGGCTACTTGCTGCATGGCAGGCTGCTGCGGGCGGCGCGGGTGATTGTCGCCAAAGCTCCTGGCGGGGCGACCGACGGCTGAAGGCGGGCTTGAATTGGGGTCAGGCGGCCCCACCTTTTCGGTACGGACGACTCAACAGCATTTTCGGAGCAGAACCATGGGCAAAGTCATCGGCATCGATCTCGGCACGACCAACTCGTGCGTTGCGATCATGGAAGGCGGCAAACCGCGCGTGATCGAGAACAGCGAGGGTGACCGCACCACGCCGTCGATCGTCGCCTTCACCAAGGACGACGAGGTCCTGGTCGGGCAGTCCGCCAAGCGCCAGGCCGTCACCAATCCGCACAACACGCTTTATGCGGTCAAGCGTCTGATCGGCCGGCGCTTCGACGAACCGATGGTTCAAAAGGACATCGGTATGGTTCCCTACAAGATCGTCAAGAACGAGAACGGCGACGCCTGGGTCGAGGCGCAGGGCAAGAGGATGGCACCGCCGGAAGTGTCGGCCCGCGTGCTGTTGAAAATGAAGAAGACTGCGGAGGATTTCCTCGGCGAGGAAGTGACCGAAGCGGTGATTACCGTGCCTGCGTACTTCAATGACTCGCAGCGTCAGGCCACCAAGGATGCCGGCCGCATTGCCGGCCTCAACGTCAAGCGCATCATCAACGAGCCGACGGCGGCAGCGCTGGCCTATGGGCTCGACAAGGCCGGCGGTGATCGCAAGATCGCGGTCTATGACCTGGGCGGCGGCACCTTCGACATTTCGATCATCGAGATCGCCGAAGTCGACGGCGAACGCCAGTTCGAAGTGCTGTCGACCAATGGCGATACCTTCCTCGGTGGCGAAGACTTCGACAACAAGGTCATCCACTATCTGGCTGACGAATTCCTGAAGGAGTCCGGCGTCGATGTCCGCAAGGATCCGCTGGCACTGCAGCGTCTGAAGGAGGCGGCCGAGAAGGCCAAGATCGAGCTGTCCTCGAGCCAGCAGACCGACATCAACTTGCCATACATCACGATGGACGCTTCAGGTCCGAAGCACCTGGCCGTCAAGTTCACGCGGGCGAAGCTCGAGTCGATCGTCGAGGATCTCGTTCGCAAGACCATCGAGCCCTGCAAGATCGCGCTCAAGGATGCCGGCCTTGCGCCGAGCGAGGTCTCCGAAGTGATTCTCGTCGGCGGTCAGACGCGGATGCCCTTGGTGCAGAAGCACGTCAAGGACTTCTTCGGCCAGGAGCCACGCAAGGACGTCAACCCCGACGAAGCGGTGGCAGCTGGCGCAGCCATCCAGGGCGGTGTCTTGGCCGGTGACGTCAAGGACGTGCTGCTGCTGGATGTGACGCCGCTGTCGCTCGGCATCGAGACGTTGGGCAGCATCATGACCAAGCTGATCGACAAGAACACGACGATTCCGACCAAGCACTCGCAGGTGTTCTCGACCGCGGATGACAACCAGACTGCGGTGACGATTCACGTGCTGCAGGGTGAGCGCGACCGCTCGACCGACAACAAGTCGCTCGGCAAGTTCGACCTGACTGACCTGCCGGCAGCGCCGCGGGGCCTGCCGCAGGTTGAAGTCACCTTCGACATCGACGCGAACGGCATCCTGAACGTGTCTGCCAAGGACAAGGCCACCGGCAAGGAGCAGCGGATCGTCATCAAGGCGTCTTCAGGCCTGACCGAGGACGAGATCAAGCGCATGGTCACCGATGCCGAGGCGCATGCCGAGGAGGACAAACATTTCCGCCAACTGGCGGAGACTCGCAACAAGGCCGATGCGATGCTGCACTCGGTTGAAAAATCGCTGTCCGAGCTTGGCGATAAGGTCGAGCCCGCGGAGCGCGCCAAGGTCGAGTCGGCCCTTTCGGATCTGCGCGGCGTCGTCAAGGGCGACGACAAGGACAAGATCGAGAAGAAGCTGGAGGCGCTGATGCAGGCGTCCTCTGCGCTTGCACAGCAGGCCCATTCGCCGGCGGACCAGGGCGGTGACGCCCGGCAGGGCGAGTCGGGCAAGGCGCAAGACGACAATGTCGTGGACGCGGAGTTCGAAGAGGTCCAGGACAAGGATCGCAAGGCCTCTTAAGTGAGCTAGTCTTCGCCGCCCATGTCGAAACGTGACTACTACAAAGTCCTCGAGGTTGCGAAGAACGCCTCGGAGGCGGAGATCAAGAAAGCCTATCGTCGTCTGGCGATGAAGCACCATCCGGATCGCAACCCGGACGACGCCACGGCCGAGGCACGCTTCAAGGAGACCAAGGAAGCCTACGAAGTCCTGTCGGACGCGCAGAAGCGCGCGATCTATGATCAGCACGGGCATGCCGGCATCGATTCGGCGCGCCAGGGTGGCGGGGCCGGCGGGCCTGATTTTGGCGACATTTTCGGCGATGTCTTTGGCGACATCTTCGGCGGCGCGCGCCGCGGTGGCGGCCGCTCGCAGGTATTCCGCGGTGCCGACCTTCGCTATGGCCTCGAACTCGAATTGCCTGAAGCAGTGTTCGGCCACTCGGTCGAAATCGAAGTGCCGCGACTGATGCAGTGCGAGACCTGCGGGGGCAGTGGCGCGGCGAAGGGCCATACGCCGGTTACCTGCGATACCTGCAACGGTAACGGCCAGGTGCGTGTCTCGCAGGGCTTCTTCCAGCTGCAGCAAACCTGCCCGCGATGCCGTGGGTCCGGGAAGATCGTCAAGAATCCGTGTGATACCTGTCTCGGACAGGGGCGGATCCGTTCCACGCGCAAGCTTTCGGTCAAGGTGCCGGCCGGTGTCGACAGCGGTGATCGCATCCGTCTTGGTGGCGAGGGCGAA
>JBBQWY010000053.1:0-16124 GCA_038210215.1 Steroidobacterales bacterium | reverse complement strand
CGGCCGCTGACCTGCCGGCGCTGACGGCGCGCGCCACACGCCCTAGAATCGGGGCATGGCGGTCGACTACGAGAAACTGGGCGCATTCTACCTTGGGCGCGAGTACGAGGCCGCGAGTGCGGCACTGACGGACAATCTGGTCCTTTATGACTCGAAGGACCTGACCACCCACGCGGTCTGCGTCGGCATGACCGGCAGCGGCAAGACCGGCCTTTGCCTGTCGCTGCTCGAGGAAGCGGCGATCGACGGCATCCCGGCGATCTGCATCGACCCGAAGGGCGATCTCGGCAATCTGCTGCTGGCGTTTCCAGAACTCGAAGCCGCGCAGTTCGCGCCATGGATGGATCCGGCCGACGCCGAGCGCAAAGGTCTCAGCATCGACGCGCTCGCGGCGCGCACCGCGGAGACCTGGAAGAACGGGCTCGCCGAATGGGGCCAGACTCCCGAACGCATCGGCAGGTTTCGCGACTCCGTTGAGGTGTCGATCTACACGCCAGGCGCCGAGACGGGCCTGGCGTTGTCGGTATTGCGGTCATTCGCGGCGCCGCCCGCCGCGCAGCTCGCCGATTCAACGGCGCTGCGCGAACGGGTCGGCGCCATCGTCGCGGGGCTGTTGTCGTTGCTCGGCCGCGAGGCCGATCCGCTGCAGAGCCGCGAACACATCCTGCTCGCGAACATCATCGAAGCGGCGTGGCGCGAGGGCACCAACCTTGATCTGACCGGCCTGATCCACGCAGTGCAGAAACCGCCGTTCGACAAGATTGGCGCCTTCGACCTCGAGACGTTCTACCCGACCAAGGATCGGCTGGCGCTCGCGATGGCGATCAACAACCTGCTCGCCTCGCCCGGCTTCGAGACCTGGATGAAAGGCGAACCGCTCGATGCGCAGCGGCTGCTGTTCACGCCGGAAGGTAAACCACGCATCTCGATCATCTCGATCGCACACCTGGGCGACGCCGAACGCATGTTTATCGTGACGCTGGTGCTGAACGAGGTCATCGCGTGGATGCGGCAGCAGTCGGGAACGTCGAGCCTGCGCGCGCTGCTGTACATGGACGAAATCTTCGGCTACTTCCCGCCGACCGCAAACCCGCCCTCGAAACTGCCGATGCTGACGCTGCTGAAGCAGGCCCGCGCCTTCGGGCTCGGCTGCGTGCTGGCGACGCAGAATCCCGTGGATCTGGACTACAAGGGGCTCGCCAACTGCGGCACCTGGTTGATTGGAAGACTGCAGACCGAGCGCGACAAGCTGCGGGTCATCGATGGCCTGGAGTCGGCGCTGACGAGCGCCGGCGGCTTCGATCGGGCCGCGCTCGACAGGATGATGTCATCGCTGTCGCAGCGCGTGTTCCTGATGCGCAATGTGCACGAAGATGCGCCGATCCTGATGAAGAGCCGCTGGGCACTGTCCTACCTGCGCGGACCGCTGACGGGCGCCGAGATTGCGAAGGTCATGGCGCCGGCAAAGGCAGCACGTGCAGCGATAGCCGCGTCTGCGGCATCCGCCAACCCGGCCACTGCGCCGACCCCGACTGCCGCGGCCGGCACGACCAAGCCCGCCAGTCGCCCTGCTCTGCAGCCCGGTATCACCGAGTACTTCCTGTCCAGCGGCGACATGAGCCCGCGGTACCGCCCGAGGGTGCTCGGCATCGCGCGGCTGCACTTCGTTGACGGCAAGCTCGGGCTCGACCAATGGAGCGCACGGAGCTATCTGGCGCCGCTTTCGGACGACGGCAAACAGGCGCTGTGGTCCGAAGGTACTGTGCACGAGTCGCTCGACCCGCGCCTGACCCGCGCACCGCTCGCGGGCGCTGACTTCGATGAACTGCCCGGTGCCGCGATGCGGGCAGCCAGCTACAAAGACTACGGCAAGCAACTTGAATCACATCTCTATCAGAACGAACGGGCTGTGCTGCTGGTCTGTGACGCGGTGAAGCTTGCTTCGACACCGGGCGAAGCCGAAGGAGACTTTCGCGCCCGGCTGTCGCTGGCCGTGCGCGAGAAACGCGACGAGCAGGTTGCCAGCCTGCGCGACAAACTGGCCCCCAAGGTGCAGCGACTGCAGGACCAGCTGCGTCGCGCGGACGAGCGGATTGCGCGCGAGCAGGATCAACTGAAGGACCGGAAAGTGCAAACCGCAATGTCGGTGGGCGCGTCGGTGCTGGGCGCGCTGTTCGGCCGCAAGAAGATATCGGCGGCCACGGTCGGGCGAGTCTCGACGGCGGCGCGCTCCGCGTCACGCATTGGCCGCGAGAGCGCGGATGTCGATCGTGCCGAGGAGAGCCGCGAAGTGCTCCAGCAGCGGCTCGTCGATCTGCAGGCTGAGTGTGAATCCGAAATCGAGCAGCTCTCGCGTGAGCTTGAACCGGCTGCGCTGCCGCTGCGCCAGGTCGCCGTAACCCCACGCAAATCCGATCTAGAAGTCATCGAAACCGCCCTCGTATGGGCCACGCCCAGCGCGCTGTCGTGAAGGAGTCGTCATGAAGGAAATGATCGATCAACTGGTCAAGCAGCTCGGCGTCAACGAGAGCCAGGCAACAGGAGGCGCGGCGATCCTGCTGCGCGCGGCCCGCGACAAGATGGGTCCGCCTGAGTTCAGCAAACTACTTGGCAAAGTCAACGGTATCGATAACTTGATCGGCAAGGCCCCGCAAAGCGGTGGGCTCGGCAAGCTGTTCGGCGGATTCGCCGCGGCGCTCGGCAACAGCAATGCGGCGATCATCGCTGGCATCCTCGCCGGATTCACGCAGCTCGGGCTGACGCAGCAGCATGCCAAGAGCTTCGTCCCTGTCATGCTGCAGTATCTGCAGGGGAAAGCCGGCAAGACGGCTGTCGATGCATTGGAGAAAACCCTACGTGCCTGACCCGTGTCGTTGGTTGCGCTCGACTGTCTGCGCACTCTTGCTGCTTGGAGGACTGATGGCATGCGAACGCAATGCGTCGGTGCAACGGCCGGCTGTCGTGGCTGAGCTGGAGGGCAACTGGCGCGCCACGCTGGCGCTGCCCGGCGGTGAACTGCCCTTCGGACTGATCTTTGCACGCGACGGCGAGCGCTGGAATGCCGAGATCGTCAACGGTGATGATCGCATCCGCGTTACGGAGATCGAGCTCAGCGGCAATGCGCTGACGGTGCAAATGCCCGGCTACGAGAACCGACTCAGCGCCACGCTGGCAGGCGAGGCGATGCAGGGCGAACTGACCATGTTGAAGCCGGGTGGCAAGGAGCAGGTCATTGCGTTTGCCGCGCGCCGCGGTGCGATGTATCGCTTCGTCAATCCGGCCGCGCCCAGCGACGCCGCTTCGGTCGGTGCGCCGGCGGACGTATCGGGCCGCTGGGCCGTGACCTTCGATGGCAACGGCCAACCGTCGCCAGCGATCGGCGAGTTCCGGCAGCGCGGTAACGAAGTCGTCGGCACCTTCCTGACACCAACCGGTGATCACCGCTATCTCGCCGGGGACGTCGTCGGCAACACGCTGAAGCTCGCCAAGTTCGATGGCGGCCATGTGTTCCTCTACGAAGCGCAGCTTGCTCCGGACGGTACGATGCAAGGACAATTCTGGTCCGGCACGGGTTACAACGAAACGTTCAGCGCAAGGCGCGATGCGAAAGCGGAACTTGCCAGTGCCTATGACACGACGCAGATGCGTGAGGGCCAGCAGCGCCTGAACTTCAGTTTTCCGGATCTCGACGGCAAGCCAGTCTCGAGTCGCGATCGCCGCTTTGCGGGCAAGGTGCTGGTCGTTGCGCTCGCGGGCAGCTGGTGCCCGAACTGCCATGACGAAGCTGCGTTCCTCGCGCCGCTGTACGCCGAGTACCGAGAGCAGGGACTGGAGATCGTGTCGCTGATGTTCGAGCAGTTCGGCGACATGCCGCGCGCCGTCGAGGCGACTGAGCGCTTCCGCGCCCGCTACGGTATCGAATACACCACGCTGATTGCCGGCACGTCCGACAAGCAGGACGCAGCTTTGCGGATGCCGGAGCTGACGGGCGTGTTTGCTTTTCCGACCACGATCTTCATCGACCGGCGCGGCACCGTGCGCCGAATACACAGCGGTTTCGCGGGCCCTGCAACGGGCGAGCACTACGAGAAACTCAAGTCCGGGTTCACGGCTCTGATCACCGAACTGCTCAACGAGACGGCCTGACCCATGCCTTCATTCGATACCGTCTCGGAAATCGATTCACATGAGCTAACCAATGCGGTGGATCAGGCCAATCGCGAGCTGACCCAGCGCTTCGATTTCAAGAACACCGGCGCGAGATTCGAGCTCAAGGACTTCACGATCACGCAGAAGGCGGAGGTCGAATTCCAGTTGACGCAGATGCTCGACATCCTCAAAGCCAAGCTGGCCAAACGCGGTATCGACGTGGCGTGCCTCGACATCAAGGACGCGCAGAAGAACCTGGCCGAGGCGCGCCAGGATGTCGTGCTGCGCCACGGGGTCGATCAGGAGTGCGGCAAGAAGCTGCAGAAGATCATCAAGGAATCAAAGCTCAAGGTGCAGGCCAGCATCCAGGGCGACAAGTTGCGCGTGACCGGCAAGAAGCGCGACGACCTGCAGGACGCGATTGCGGTGCTGCGCAAGGCCGAGGTCGACCGGCCGCTGCAGTTCGAGAACTTCAGGGACTAGCTGTCGCCAGGCTGTGCGCCGCGCGCGCGCCGTCGATGACCTTGCACAGCGATTCGACTGCATCGATCGCGGTCGGCCCCATTCGATCGAGCGCCGGGTCTTCGAAGCGCGGCATCTGGTTGGTCGCCACAGCACGGATCGACGTGAACTGCGCCCAACGCTCGCGCCAGTCGCGTGCGGTGATCGGCGGCACGGACAGGATCATCAGTTCCGGGTCGCGTTTGACGATCGCCTCGATCTCGACGATCGGCGCCGGGAAATCGATGTCATCGAAAATATTCCTGCCGCCGCACAGTTCGATGGCATCGGTGATGATGTGGCGGCTGCCAACCGTATAAAGCGGCTCCGCCCAGATCATGTAGAACACCCGCAGTGGCTGTGCCGGTACGGGCCGCCGCACCAGCGCTGCGACCTTGCGATCGAGCTCCACCGCCGCAGTTTCGGCCGGCTCACTCGTTCCGGCAAGCGTGCCCAGCGCGCGCACCGTTGCCGGAATATCGCTGAGCGTGCGCGCCCGAATGAAATACACCGGCAACTGCAGCTTGTGCAGGCTCTCGACCGCGATCCGGTTGGTGAGGTTCTCCCAGACCACGATCACATCCGGCTGCAGCGCGACAAGCCGTTCATAGTCGAGCGCGTTGGCATCGCCAACACGCGGCAGCGACCTCGCCGCCTCCGGAAAGTCGGCGTACTGGACCGTTGCAACGATGCGCCCGCCGGCGCCAGCGGCATACAGCAGCTCCGTACCGCCCGGCGACAGGCTGACAATCCGCTTCGCCGGACCCTGAAGAGCGAGCTGCAGGCCCGCACCGTCGGTGACGACAAAGGGTCCACTGCCCGCGAAGCGTGGTATCTCGGACGCCATCCGATCGACCATCGGCGGCACGTCTTTGCCCGAACAGCCAGACAGCACACTGCAGCCCGCGAGCAGCACCGCCAGCGCGCTGATCCCTTGCAAGCGATGCATCGCCAGCCTCAGATCGAGCCGGGCGCTCGCATCATCTTGCGGATCTCGGCCAGATGCTCTTCTTCGGCTGCGATCTGCGTGCGGGCGTATTCCTCGAGCATGATGCTCTTGGCAGTGACCAGCTTCAGCAGCTTGCGGTACTCCTCGAGTCCCTCGTGCTCGTGCGCATACGCCTCGGCGAGGATGTCGTTGATGCTGTGCTTGTGCGTCTCGAGCAACGATCCGATCTTCAGCGACGGATGACTGCCGAGCGAGCTGATGTGTTCGCCGGCCAGAATCGCATGGTCGCGTGATTCGTCGGCCTGGGCGCGCAGCCAGCCCACGATCGGAATCCGGCTGTGACCGAACACCATGAAGCTGTAGTGCATATAGCGCACGACGCCGGCGAGCTCGAGCTCGAGCACGCGGTTCAGCGAGACGATCACCGCCTGACTGTCCGGGTCCGAAAAGGGTGAGTCCTTCATTTTCTGTCTACCTCGTGAGACTTTCCGCAGGCGCTGCAGGGGGCGTCAGTCTTTGGGCGCCGCCGTGGCAACAGCGCCCGGACGACATAGACCGCGGCGGCAATCACCAGCAATGCAATGATGACATTCTGCCACATGATGCGCCGCCTCAGCCGAATGCCAATGCGAGCCGGTAGGTGACAAATGCCGCGGCATAAGCAAGCGCAAACAGATACGCCGCCATGATGAGCGGATAGCGCCAGCTGTTGGTCTCCCGCTTCACCACTGCAAGCGTCGACAGGCACTGCGGCGCGAACACGTACCAGGCGAGCAGCGATAGCGCGGTGGCCAGACTCCAGCTGGCGGCAAGCATCGGTGCCAGCGCCCCGGTCAGGTTCTCATCAGCCGCCGACAGCGCATACACCGTGCCAAGTGCGCCCACCGCGACTTCCCGCGCTGCCATACCGGGCACCAGGGCGATCGAGATCTGCCAGTTGAAACCAATCGGTGCGAACACGTGTTCGAGTGCGCGGCCGATCGAGCCGGCAATGCTGTATTCGATCGGTACCCCGGTCGCGCCGGCTGGCGGCGCAGGATAACTCGACAGAAACCACAGCAGGATCGTCATCGCGAGGATGATGCCGCCGACACGGCGCAGGAAAATCATCGCCCGCTCGTACAAACCCATCAGCAGGTTGCGCAGATTCGGCCACTGGTAATCAGGCAGCTCCAGCATCAGTGGATGGTGGCCGCGCTGCGCCAGCAGATGCTTCATGACCCAGCCCACGACCAGTGCGCTGGCAATGCCGGCAAAGTACAGGGCAAACAGCACCATGCCGCGCAGGTTGAACACGCCGATCTGGCGTGGGGGCACGAAGGCGCCAATCAACAAGGTGTAGACGGGGAGCCGTGCGGAGCAGGTCATCAACGGCGCAATCATGATCGTCGCGATGCGATCGCGCAGATTCGGAATGGTGCGTGTCGCCATGATTCCCGGAATCGCGCATGCGAATGACGACAGCAGCGGGATAAACGCCCGGCCCGACAGGCCGACACTGCCCATGACCCGATCGAGCAGATACGCCGCGCGCGGCAGATAGCCGCTGTCTTCCAGCGCCAGGATGAACAGGAACAGCAGCAGGATCTGCGGCAGGAAGATCAGCACGCTGCCGACGCCGGCAATGATGCCGTCGCGCAGCAGACTGCTGAGGGCTCCGTCCGGCAGCAAGCGGCCCACACCGTTGCCAAGCGCCGCGATGCCCGCATCGATCCAGCCCATCGGGGCTTCGGCCCAGCTGAACACAGCCTGGAATACGAAGAACAGCAATGCGCCGAGAATCAGCATGCCGTAGATCGGATGCATCAGCAGGCTGTCCGCAGCCGCCTGCGCCCGGCTGCGCAGCGGCTCGCGGTAACCACTGACAACAAGAATCCGCTGCGCCTCCGCATGCGCCGCGCGCACGTCCTCGGCAGTCGGTTCTGTCCACGCAACCGGCTCCGACGGGTGAGTGAGCAAGGCAGCGCTGCGATCGAGCTGATCGATCAGCGCCGCGGCACCCCGGCCTTCGACAGCGACCGTCTCGACAACCGGAATCTGCAGTTGGCAGGCCAGGGATTCGCGATCAAGCGCAAAGCCGCGCCGTCTGGCGAGATCACTCATGTTCAACGCGAGCACCAGCGGGATACCAAGCCGTTTGGCATCGAGCACCAGTCGCAGTGACAGCGTCAGATGGGTTGCATCCGCGACCAGCACAATCAGCTCCGGACGTGGGACGTTGGCCAATCGACCCAGTGCGACGTCGCGCGCGATCGCCTCGTCGAGCGTGGTCGGCTTCAGGCTGTAAGTGCCGGGCAGATCGAGTACTCGTACGCGGCGACCGGCCCGCGTCGTGAAGCTGCCTTCTTTGCGCTCGACCGTGACGCCCGGATAGTTCGCAACCTTCTGGCGACTGCCCGTCAGCCGGTTGAACAGCGCCGTCTTGCCACAGTTCGGCAGGCCGAGCAGCGCAATGCGAAGCTCACGTTCACTGACAACGCTGGTGTCCATCAGCTTCCGCTGAGGCGCCGGATGCGCACGACATGCGCTTCGTGGCGTCGCAAGGCAAAGGTTGCGCCGCCGACGCGCACCGCGAGCGGATCATCGCCCGGCCACATCGTTGCGATCAGTTCAACTTCGGCGCCCGGGATGAAGCCGAGCTCGAGCAGTCGGCGTGCGATCGTGGCGTGCTGATCGTCGCCGAATGATTCGCCGCTGTCGTCCAAGGCCACAATAAGTCCCCGCTCCGCCCGGCGCAGCGCGCTGAGCGGCTCGGCAAGATTATTGGCTTCTGGATCCATAACCCTCCAAATGTAAATCATTCTCGTTTGAACCGCGAGTAGGGACTTCTGCGGATCCTTGGCGGCGGACGCGACGGACGGGTATCGTCCCCGCTATGGATGGCAGTAGTGGCGACGACTCGCGGCAATTGAACGTATTCGGGGAAGCGCTGCAGGCATGCAGCCTGCAGCCCCTGACCGGCTGGAACCGCAATGGCTGTTGCGAGACCGATATCCACGATGTCGGTTCGCACACGGTCTGCGCGCTGCTGACCGATGAGTTTCTCGAGTTTTCGCGCGCGCGCGGCAACGATCTTTCCACACCCAAGCCCGAATTCCAGTTTCCGGGCCTGAAAGCTGGCGACCAGTGGTGCCTCTGCGCAGCGCGCTGGCTGGAAGCCTGGCAGGCCGGCTGCGCGCCGCGCGTCAAGCTGAAAGCCACGCATCAGCGAGCGCTGCAGATCATCGATCTGGCCGTGCTGAAGCCGCACGCGGCAGACCTTTCCTGAGCAGCTCAGCCGAGGCAACTGCGCGCTCGGTCGAGCTGCGCAGCCTTCGCGATATTGGCGAAACCTCGCCGGGCATCTTCGCCTGGGGACTCGTCACGGGCGTGGCCATGGTCAAGGCGGGGCTGAGCGTGCCGCAGGCGCTCGGCATGACCTTTACCGCCTACGCGGGCTCCGCGCAGCTCGCAGTGCTGCCGCTGCTCGCGGTCGGCGCACCGCTGTGGGTCGTGTTCTTCACCGCGGTGCTCGTCAACCTGCGCTTCGTCGTCTACAGCATGACTGTGCGCGATGTATTCGCGCCCCAGACCGCGCCGCGACGACTCGGCCTCGGCTACCTGATTGGCGATATCGTGCTGGTGAAGTTCCTGGCGTTCCGGCACAACGAACCGCAATCGCCGCATCATTTGCGTTACTTCGTCACGGGCGCGACCTTCAATTGGCTGGTCTGGCAGGTCGCCTCGGTGATCGGCATTCTCGCAGCGGATTCGATTCCGCTCGACTGGGGCCTGGAGCTCGCCGGGACGCTCGCGTTGCTCGCGCTGGTCGTGCCAGCCTGCGCGCAGTGGCCGCCGCTGGCGGGTGTTGCGACCGCGGCGCTGCTGTCGGTCGTGACCTTCCACTGGCCGATGAAGCTCGGCCTGCTCGCCGCCGTCGCGGGTGGGGTTGCGGTCGCGCTGCTGTTCGAGCGGCGTGCGGCATGAGCCAAACTGCCTACATCTGGCTTGGCATCGCGCTGCTCGCGCTCTCGACGGTGCTGACACGCTCCGGGATGCTGCTGGTCGGCGAGCGGCTGCGCCTGCCGGTACGCTTCACGGCGGCGCTGCGCTATGCCCCGGCCTGCGCGTTGACCGCAATCATCGTGCCGGATCTGCTGTTCGCGAGTGGCCAACTACAGCTGCAGCTGGACAACTTCCGGCTGATGGCGGGGATCGTTGCGGTAGGTGTTTTCGCTGCCAGTAGGAGCACGATCGGCACCATTGCTGGCGGAATGATTGCATTTTGGGCACTTCGAGCCTGGTTTATTTGACACCTGTCTAATCATTGACATCGTGTCAGCAAGTTCGCTAGCCTGATCGGCATGAACGAACTTACCGACCGCCGGCTCGAGGAGAAGGAAAGGCGTCGCGCCGAGCTGCTCGATGCCGCCGAAGCCGTAGCCGCCGAGGTCGGCATCGAGCAGATGACCATGGACGAAGTCGCGCGCCGCGCGCGCCTGTCGCGGGCGCTGCTGTACGTGTACTTCCAGGACAAGGACGACCTGCTGCTCGCAATCTGCGAGCGAGCACTCGAGACGCTCCGACTAAGGTTTGTCGACGCGGTGGCTTGGCATTCCAATGGACTCGAGCAGGTCGAAGCCTGCGGCCAGGCCTACGTCACATTCGCGCAGGAATTTCCCGTGCATTTTGAGGCGCTGGCCCGCTTCGAAGCGCACGCGGCCGATATCTCGCCAGACGCCGGCAACGAAGGTGCCTGTGTTGCCGCCGGCGATCGTGTGCACCAGATCATGGTGCAGGCCATCGAGCAGGGGATCCGCGATGGTTCGGTGCGGGCCGATGTCGGCACCCCGATGCTGGTCGCCGTGACGCTGTGGGCGTTCATGCACGGAACGATCCAGCTGGCCGCTACCAAGGCCAATGTGCTCGCCCATGACGGAGTCAGCACGCAGCAGCTGGTCAGCAACGGACTGCAGCTGTGCCGCCGGTCGATCGCCGCGAACTAGAGAATTGTCCTGTGGCCGTACGACTGAAAGCCCTTTTCTCGATGCGTGCGGCGGCCGCGCTTGCGCTGTTGGCGGCAGCCAGTTGGGCATCCGCCGCCGATCGGCCGGTCGGCGCGGTCATCGACGACTACGTCGCACGCGGTCTGCAGGCCAATCTGTCGCTGCGCAGCGAGTCGCTCGCCCTCGAGCAGCGACTCGCGGAGCTCGATGCGGCGCGGGCCCGTTTTTTCCCGGAAGTTGCGCTGGCTGCACGCTACACCCGTGCGCAAGGCGGCCGACAGATTGAATTGCCGCTCGCGCAGCTGCTCAATCCAGCCTACGCGGCGCTCAACGAGTTGCTGGTCGCGCAGGGTCGCCCGGCGGAGTTCGGCCCGATTCCAAACGAGAGCTTCAGCTTCATTCGCGAGCGCGAGCAGGACACGCGCCTGACGCTGCGCCAGCCGCTGTATGTGCCGGCGGTTCCAGCCGCGCTGCGCGCGCAGCGTGCGCTCTACGACGCAGCGCAGTTCGAGCGCATTGCCCTGGCGCGGCGCCTGAAGCGCGATGTCAGTGTCGGCTACCTCGTCTGGATGCAGGCGAGCAAGGCAACCGGGATTGTGGCAGCCAGTCGGACGTTGCTCGAGGAAAACCTGCGCGTCAACGAATCACTGTTCCGCAACGGTCGGATCACGCAGGACCTGGTGCTGCGCGCGCGCGCCGAACTGCTGGCCGTTGACCAGCAGCTGCGCGAGGCGGGCAATGCGCGCGATCAGGCGCGAAGCTTTCTGAATTTCCTGCTGAACGATCCCCTGGCCAGCGAACTCGAGAGCGGCGAAATCGCCGCGGAAGTCGCGATCGTCGCGCGCGAGCTTGAAACCCTGCGTGCGGCCGCACTGGACGCGCGCCCGGAGATCTCGCAGCTCGACCGCAGCGTCGACGCCGCCGCTGCCCGCGTCGATCTTGCCCGCGCGGCAGGTCGACCCACGCTCGCGCTCGGTATCGATGCGGGCATCGAGGGCGAGCGCTATGAGTTTGGCAGTGGCCGCAACTTCAGCACGATTTCGCTGCTGTTGAACTGGACCTTCTTCGACGGCGGTGCGCGCGCGGCGGAGCTGCGCGGCGCGCGGGCGCAGCAACGGCAGATCAGCGTGCAACGCGATGAGCTGGCCCGCCAGGTCGAACTCGAAGTGCAACAGACGCTCGACGCACTGCAGACGAGTGCCGACTCGCAGCGCACCGCCGCGGCGCGTGCCGAGGCCGCGCGCGCGGCGTTCCGGATCGCGAGTCGCAAGCGCGACGAAGGCGCGATCAGCCAGGTCGAGTTCATCGATGCGCGCACCGCCCTGACTGGCGCGGAGCTGAATCTGAACCTGACCCGCTTCGCGCTGCTCGCGCGCCAGGCCGAGCTCGACTACGCCACTGCTGCCGGCAACCTGCCCGCCGGTCTTGGCAACTGACTTTGGCAAATGAATAGGGACGCCACGCCAATGCGACGACCGCTGTCGATCATCCTGCTGCTGAGCCTGCCGCTGCTTGGGCTCGCCGCCTGCGCCGACAGCGAGCCGGTCGCAACCGCCGCACCGACGCCGGTGCGCGTGATGCCGGCCACCAGCGGCCCGTCGACGCCACCGATCGATGCGGTTGGCCAGATCGCGACCGGTGACGAAATGCGGCTATCTTTCAAGGTCGGCGGCGTGATTCGCCGGCTGAGCGTGCAGGCCGGGGATCGCGTCAAAAAGGGCCAGCTGCTGGCCGAAATCGAGCTCGCCGAGGTCGGCGCGCAGGTTGCGCAGGCGCGCGAAGGCGCGGCCAAGGCAGAACGCGATCAGGCGCGGGGCGCGCGGCTCTACGCCGATCAGGTCATCAGCCTCGAGCAGCTGCAGGATCTGCGCACCGCTGCGGCGGTAGCCACCGCCGGACTCAGCGCCGCGCAATTCAATCTTGGCTACTCGAAGATCGTCGCGCCCACCGATGCCGTCGTGCTGCAGCGGCTCGCCGAGGAGCGCGAACAGGTGCCGCCTGGCCAGACCGTGCTCGTGCTGGGTGCGCTCGATTCAGGTTATATCGTGCGCGCGGCGCTCGCCGACCGCGAGATCGTGCAGCTGCGGCTTGGCGACCCGGCAACCGTGCGCACCGACGCCTACCCGGACCAGCAGTTCACCGGCAAAGTGTCGCTGATCGCCAATGCGGCAGAGCCCGGCAGCGGGCTGTTTCCGATCGAAGTCCAGCTCGACGCGCCGGGTGTGGCGCTGGCCACGGGCCTGGTCGCAAAAATCGAATTGTCGGCGTCAGCGGGCCGGAATGAGACGCTGACCTACGTGCCGATCGGCGCCGTGGTCGAAGGCCAGCGCGACCTGGCCAGCGTGTTCCTGGCCAGAAAATCGCGCGCCGAACGACGCAGCGTCAAGATTGCCTTCATCGCGAATGGCCAGGTCGCGATCGCCAGCGGCGTCGCGCCGGGAGATCCGATCATCACCGACGGCGCGCCCTACCTCGAGGATGGCGAAGCCATCCGCATCGTCGATGATGCAGCCGGCGCCACAGGCTGACATGTCACTGCTCGAGTTTCCGATCCGCCGCTACCAGTTCACGCTGGTGCTTTTCTTCTGCCTGATCGCACTCGGCTGGTTCACGTTCACCGCGATGCCGCGCGAGGAAGACCCCTCGTTCAAGATTTCGGGTTTCAGCATCGCGGCGATCATGCCGGGCGCCGACCCCGAGGACCTGGAGCGCCTGGTCGTCAAGCCGATCGAAGATCGTCTCGCGGAACTCGACGACGTCCGCAAGTTGGAGACCACCATCGTCGACGGTCTGGCGTTCACCGCGATCGAATTCGAGGCCTTCACCGACGCCGAGAAGAAATACGACGAGGTCACCCGCGAGATCAACTCACTGCGACCAACGCTGCCTGCCGAAGTCCGCGAACTGATCATCCGCAAGTTCAGTCCGGGCCTGGTGAACATCGTGCAGTTCGCTCTGGTCTCCGACGAGGCGCCGTATCGCGAACTGGAGGACTACGCCCGCGAACTCAAGGACACCCTGAAGAGCATCAACGGCATCCTGACCTCCGAGACCTGGGCGTATCCGCGCCGTGAACTGCGCGTCGAGCTCGACCTGCAACGCATGGCGGAGCTGCAGCTCGCGCCCGCGCAGGTCGTGCAGGCCGTGCAAAGCCAGAACGCGAGCATTCCCGCCGGCGTGCTCGATCTCGGATCGCGCAGCTTCAGCCTGAAAACCTCCGGCGCCTATACCGACCTTGACCAGGTTCGCGACACCGTCGTCAGCGCTGCAGGGGGTCGCAACGTCCGGGTGCGGGATGTCGCCGACGTGCGCTGGGATTCGCAGCAGCTGACCCATGTTGGTCGCTACAACGGCAAGCGTGCCGTATTCGTAACCGCGAACATGAAGGACGGCTTCAATATCCTCGACGTCAAGCAACGCATTGACGCAGAGACCGCCGCGTTCGGGTCGATTCTGCCGAAGCGAATCGTGCTGGAGGAAGGCTTCGACCAGTCCCGCAATGTGGCGTCGAGGCTCAATCGACTCTACATCGACTTCAGCATCGCGATCTCGCTGGTGCTGCTGACGCTGTTGCCACTCGGCTGGCGCGCCGCGAGCATCGTCATGATCGCGATTCCGCTTTCGCTCGCTTTCGGCATTACGGTGCTGTACTTCCTCGGCTATTCGCTGAACCAGCTGTCCATTGCGGGCTTCGTCGTGGCCCTCGGTCTGCTCGTTGACGATTCGATCGTCGTGGTCGAGAACATCGCGCGCCATCTGCGCATGGGTTACACGCGCGCCCAGGCGGCGCTCGCCGGCACACGGCAGATTTTCGTCGCGATTCTTGGCTGCACGGCAACGCTCGTGTTCGCATTCCTGCCGCTGCTCGCACTGCCCGGCACGGCCGGCAAGTTCATCCGCGTGCTGCCGACCGCGGTGGTCGCCACGATCATCGGTTCGCTGCTGATCGCGCTGTTCATCATTCCGTTCCTGGCGAGCCGGATGCTGAAGGAAGGTGAACCCGCCGAAGGCAGCAAGTTGCTGCAGACCATCATGGGTGCCATCCATCGCTACTACCGCCCTGCGCTGCACTACTGCCTGGCGCGGCCGAAAGCGACCGTGTGGGTGGCCATCGGTGGCTCGCTGCTGCTGTCCGCGGCGCTGGTGCCCGTGGTCGGTTCGAGCCTGTTCCCGAAGGCCGACACGCCGCAATTCGTGGTGTCGATCGAGACGCCGAATGGCTCGAGCCTGGCCGAAACCGATCGTGCCGTGAAGTTTGCCGAAGCGAAGATCGCGGCAATGCCGGAAGTTCGCTCGTGGTTCACTAACGTCGGGCATGGCAATCCGCTGATCTACTACAACCTGATCGTGCGCAACGACGCGCCGAACTACGGCGAGCTGTTCGTGCGACTCAAGGACTTCGACACGCGCCGCACGCCCGAGCGTCTCGACCAGTTGCGAGCCGAGCTCGACGGCTACCCTGCCGCACGCTTCACGGTGCGCGAGTTCATCAACGGACCGCCCATCACGGCGCCGCTGGCGGTCCGCGTGGTTGGCAATGACCTCGGCGTCATCGAGACACTCGCCGCGCGGGTCGAGAAGACGCTCAACGACACGCCCGGCACCCGCGACGTCGACAACCCGCTGAAGGTCGCGCGTACCAATCTGAAACTCGACGTGGATCCGCAGAAGGCTGCCCAGCTCGGCGTGCCGATGATCGAGTTCGATCGCGCCGTGCGCCTGTCGGTCTCGGGACTAGAGGCCGGTACTTTCAAGGACGCGACTGGCGAGCAGTATGCGATTACCGTCCGCACGCCGTTCGAAGGGCGTGCCGATCTCAAGGCGCTCGAACAGGTGCGCATTCCCACGGCAAGCGGCGCCTCCCTGCCGTTGTCGCAACTGGCGAAGCTCGAGTTCGAACGCGCTCCGGTGCAGATCGCACGCTTCGATCGCCAGCGCGCCGTCACGATCAACTCGCAGATCGAGCGTGGCTTCAACACGGCCAAGGTCACGGGCGATGCAGTGCAGCGACTCGAGCAGATCGACTGGCCACGCGGTTATCGATATGTGCTCGGTGGCGACGCCGAGGCCGGTGCGGAAGCGTTTGGTGGCATCGGGACCGCCGCCCTGGTGGCGGTGTTCGGAATCTTTGCGATCCTGGTGCTGGAGTTCGGCAGCTTCAAGTCGACGCTGATCGTGTTGACCGTGGTGCCGCTCGGCATTCTGGGTGGGCTTGCGATGCTCTTGATCACGGGCAATACCATTTCGTTCACGGCCAGCATCGGCTTCATCGCGCTGATCGGCATCGAGATCAAGAATTCGATCCTGTTCGTCGACTTCACGAATCAAATGCGCGAGCAAGGCGCGACACTCGACGATGCCATCGAGCAGGCCGGCGAGATTCGCTTCCTGCCGATCCTGCTGACCTCGGCCACCGCGATCGGCGGACTGCTGCCGCTGGCGGTGCAGAACATCGGCCTGTATTCGCCGATGGCCTGGGTCATCATCGGCGGCCTGATCAGCTCGACGCTGCTCGCCCGGCTGGTGACACCAGTCATGTA
>JBBQWY010000052.1:0-16745 GCA_038210215.1 Steroidobacterales bacterium | reverse complement strand
GCGCTGATCGGCGCCGGCATCGCCGGCCTCACGGCCGCGCGCGCGCTGCAGCTGCAGGGCTTTCGCGTGCGGGTCTATGAGCAGACCCCGCAACTCGGCGAGGTGGGCGCGGGGCTCACGATCAGCCCCAACGCTACGCATGTACTGCATGCGCTGGGCCTAGGTGAGACGCTGGAGCGGATCGGCATGCGCCCGCAACGCGGCGGCGTCAAGCACTGGCGCACTGGCGAGACCTTGGTGGACATTCCGCGCGGCGATGAAATGCTGCAGCGCTATGGCGCGCCATATTACCAGGTGCATCGCGCGGATCTGCACGCAGCCCTAGCAAGACTTGTCACTCAGGCTGATCCAGAGGCGCTGGTGCTCGGCGCGCGGTTCATCGCGGTCCGCGACACTGCCCGTGGTGCGGCCGTGCAGTTTGCGAACGGCGAGACGGTCGAAGCGGACTTGCTGATTGGCGCTGATGGGGCCCGCTCGGCGCTGCGGACCCAGGTATTCGGTGCGTCCCAGCCGCGTTTCACCGGCTACATCGCCTACCGCGGGCTGGTGCCCACCAATGCGTTGCCGCTGGGGCTGATCGAGCCGGCATCGTGTATTTCCATTGGCCCCGGCCGGAACTTCACCCGCTACCTGATTCGCCAGGGAGAGTTGGTCAACTACGTTGGCTTGTCGGAACGCAGTGACTGGCAGCAGGAGGGGTGGTCGATTCGCTCGAGTATCGGTGAGCTGCAGGCCGAGTACGCGGGTTGGTACGAGGGCATCCAGCAGATCATCTCGGCAACACCCGCAGACACGATCTACAAATGGGCGCTGTACGATCGTGATCCGCTGCCTACCTGGACGCGCGGGCGGATCACTCTGGTCGGCGACGCGGCGCATCCGATGCTGCCGTTTCTGGGCCAGGGCGCGGCGATGGGCATCGAGGACGGCCTGATTCTGGCGCGTGCGCTCGGTGCTGCGGACTCGATCGACCAGGCGCTGCAACGCTATGAAGGCGCGCGTCACGAGCGGACCACTTACGTGATGCTGAAGTCGCGCGAGACCGCGCGCGCCTACCACCGTGCCGATCCGGACAACTACGCTCCCGGCGGGCATCTGAGTGCGGAGTCGCTGGGGCTGATGGCCTATAACCCGGCGGCGGTGCCGATCTGAGCAGACGCTCCACACGCCTCCTCGGTGCGCTGACCGTGGAGGCGGCATTCTGCGAGGACGTGCAGCGAACCTTGCGCCAGTGTCGGCTGGGCAGTTATCCGCGTGACTGGGTGGGTCCCGAACTCGAGCGGCCGCACAATCTACAGCGCCGACTGAACCGCTGGATGCCGGACGTGGAAGTCGGGCTGGAGCGCCACGCCCGATTCGCTGGCCGTCGAGTCAAAGCCGCCACGCTGCGGGCAGCCATAGCATCTCGATCACCGGGATTCGCACGCGGGGTTGTCTTCATGTGCAAGAATCTGCGCAGCGCCGATCCGACCAAGCGGGGCCGGCCGTACCTGTACGAAGTCCGCGTCTGCATCGATGACGATGGGCCGGAAGGCCGGCCGCAAACACTGCTCGATTGCGCTACCGTGGCGCGGCGCGAACAGGGTTGCGGCGAGCGCTTCTGGATCGACGACGTCTAGCAATCGCAGGGCCGATCTTCTATTTCAATCGAGGGGATGTGACATGGCTGATCAAGACAAGGCAGAAGTTTCCCGCCGCGACATGCTGCAGCTCGCAGCCGGTCTTGGCGTTGCCGGTGCTGCCGCGATCGGCGCGGGCGCGGCGAATGCGCAGACGACCAAGAACTCGCGCGGCACCAGCAAGATCAAGTTCAACAACACGATGAACTTTGCCGATCCGGAGTGGAATCGCGACGCCTACGCCCGCCTGCAGGGTGATCTCGATTTCACCAAGACCCGCTATGGGTGGCTTGGGGGCCCGGTAATGGGTGCCGCGCCAGGTGAGAAGGTCAAGCCGTTGTTCTACATGGAAGGCTTTTCGGCCACTCGTCTGATTCCAATCGAAGGCGGTTACCGCAAGCTGCTGCGCGAAGTCGTGGTTTATCGAGAGATGACCATGCGCGGCCCCGGCAAGATCCTCGAAGCCTGGGATAACCCGTACACGGGCGAGACGGTGCGGGTCGTGCCGATCATCAATGACCCGTTCAACTACAACCTCACGCTCGACTATCCGGATCCGCCGAGCTTCGGCGGACTCAACACCGAGAAGCCGCCGAAGTTCCCATTCATCCTGCCGTGGTCGATCAAAGGCGACATGATGCACCTGACGACCGACATCCACCTGTATTACCCGAATGCGCTGCAGCCCGAAAAGTGGCTGCGGGAATCTGCAGGCTCGATGGTGCAGGTCACCGAGCTCTATCGTTACTACTTCAGTTTGGCTGACATGCAGAACCCGAACCTGACGCAGGTGCCGTGCTCAGGCTGCTGGGCGCGCGTGACGCCATGGCTGCCGTGGATGCTGATGGGTACCAAGCCCGGCCACACGCTCTACATGGTTGATTTCACCGGTGCGGACAACCCGGGCCACATGTCGCCGGAATTGCGCGCCTGGCTCGAGAGCACGACCGAGCGCGCCAAGCTGTTGACGCCGCCGGAGTCCGACTACGGTCCGTCGCTGTCGTCGCTCGAGAATTACGCTCGCGAGCAGACGCCTGCGCCGGCGAAGTAACCCGCCATGCGCAGGCTGCGCGGTCTCGCTGCCGGGGCGCTGCTGGCGATCGGCGCGTCGGTCGCCGTGGGTGCCGAGCCATCGGATGCTGACGTCGCTGCGGCACATGCCGCCGCGATCGTCATCGACGCGCACGTCGATCTGCCGCCGGAGTTTGCGACCGAGAAGGCGGATCCCGGCGTGGATGGCAAGTCGCAGCTCGATCTGCCGAAGCTCGAGCGCGGCGGAGTCGATGCGGCGTCATTGGCGGTATTCGCCTGGCAGCAGACGCGAACACCCGAGCAGGACGCCATTGCGGTCGCGACGGGCCAGCAGAAACTCGCGGCGATTCGCCGCGCAGTCGATTGGTATCCGAGCCGGATGGCGCTCGCGCTGACTCCCGATGATGTCGTGCGGCTCGAGCGGGAGGGCAAGCGGGCAGCGATCGTCTCGGTGCTGAACGGCACCGTGCTCGGCGCCAAGGCGGAGCTGCTGGATCAGTACTACGACTCGGGTCTGCGGCAGCTCGGCTTCACGCACGCCAGCCACAACTACCTCGCTGATTCTTCGCGGCCGCTGGCCAAGAACGGCGACGCTGAGGTGCTATGGGATGGGCTTTCACCTTTGGGCCGCGAGCTCGTTCCAAGGCTGAACCGCCTCGGCGTCATCATCGATGTCTCGCAGCTGTCATCGAAGGCGCTCGAGCAGGTGATCGCGTTGAGCGCGGCGCCAGTCATCGCGTCACACTCGGGCGTGCGCGCGATGATCAACGAGGCGCGTAATCTGAGCGACGATGAGATCAAGCGCATCGCGCGCGGCGGTGGGGTCGTGCACGTCGTCGCGTTCAGTGCCTATCTGAAGCGTCCGCCGGAGTCGTATTACGCAGCGGTGGCAGAGCTGCGTGCCCGCGCCGGCGTTCCGGACGATGCGGCGCTTGCCAGGCTGCCGGACGCCCAGCGCAACGCCTTCCAGGGTGAGTTCTTCGGCCTGATGCGCAGCCTGCCGAAAGCCAGCGTCGCGGATCTCGTCGATCAGATCGAGCATGTCGTGAAACTCGTTGGAGTCGACCACGTTGGCATTGGTACGGACTTCGAGCATGGTGGCGGAGTTGTCGGCTTCATGAACGAAGCCGAAGCGCCAAGCGTCACGCGCGAGCTGCTGCGCCGCGGCTATGACGCAAGCGACATCGCGAAGATCTGGGGCGGCAACTACCTGCGCGTCTGGCGCGAAGTCGAGCGTGTCAGCGCGGCTCAGGCGAGAAAAGCGGCCGCGTAGTCGTCCATCGCGGCGCGGACGACTTTCAGTGCGTGAGCGCGTTCGTAGACGCGTGCGATCCGCACCTTGTTGCGCTGTCCCGGCACCATTTTGTACGTCATGAAGTAGTGCTGCAGACGCTCGACGTAGATCGGCGCAATGTCGGCCAGCGTGCGTGCCTTGCCGGAGACGTGATCGTTCTCGACAACCGCGATCAGTTTGTCGTCCGCTTCGCCGCCATCGATCATCTGGAAGCCACCGATGACCCGCACCGGCACGATCACTTCGCAGTGATTGACCGGGCGCTCTGAGATCACGCAGACGTCGAGTGGATCACCATCGCCCTTCTTGGCGCCGCGCGCCAGCGCGGCAACCCGCTCATCGCAGTAGGTGCGGGGGATGAAGCCGTACAGGGTCGGCGGCATCGACGAGGTGCGGTGCGGGCGATCGAGGCGCAGGTAGCCCGAGATTTTGTCAATTTCATATTTCATGAAGTCGAACGGCGTGATTTCGATGTAGGCATCGACCCACTCCGGAGGGTCACGGCCGATGTTGAGTCCGTGCCAAGGATGGGGCCTGAAGTGATTGATCGGCCGGCGTTCAGAACTCATCGCTTTTGGGGCTCCTGGCAGCAGTTTCGCGCGCCATGGTAGCCGCCGCGCAGCCGTATGGTCTAATGCCCGCCATGGACGCGGCCCGAGAAATCACCAGTTACCGACGCTACTGGGCGTCGCGCTTTGGCGTGGCGCCGTTCCTGCCGATGTCGCGGGCCGAGATGGACGCCCTCGGCTGGGACAGCTGCGATGTCATCCTGGTCACCGGCGACGCTTACGTCGATCACCCGAGTTTCGGCATGGCGATCGTGGGTCGCGTGCTCGAGGCGCAGGGTTTTCGGGTCGGCATCATCGCGCAACCCGACTGGCACAGCGCGGCGCCGTTCAAGGCTCTGGGTGCGCCGAATCTGTTCTTTGGCGTGACCGCCGGCAACATGGATTCGATGGTCAACCGCTACACCAGCGATCGGCGTGTGCGCAGCGACGATGCCTACACGCCGGGCGGCGAGGGCGGCAAGCGTCCGGACCGCTCGGTCATCGTCTACGCGCAGCGTGTCCGTGAAGCGTTTCGCGATGTGCCGATTGTGATCGGCGGCATCGAGGCGAGCCTGCGGCGCATCGCGCACTTCGACTACTGGTCGGAGAAGATCCGCCGCTCGATCCTGCTCGATTCCAAGGCCGATTTGCTGGTGTTCGGCAATGCCGAACGACAGATCGTTGAAATCGCGCATCGCCTGGGAGCGGGCGAGCGGCTGCAGGATATTCGCGATTTGCGCGGCACCGTCTTTACAGTGCCCGCGATCCCTGAGGACTGGATCGAAGTCGATTCGACGCACCTCGACACGCCGGGGCCTTTGAATCCGCCCGTCGACCCGTACGCAGCGAAGCCGGAGATCGGTGCCGGCGCCACGAGCGCGCCGACCGGCGAAACGGTGGTGCGTTTTGCGCGCGATGTGCGCAATCAGGATCGTGAGCGCAGCGTGATCCGCTTGCCGAGCTACGAGGCCGTCAGCGACGACCCGGTGCTGTATGCGCACGCCTCGCGGATCCTGCATCTGGAATCGAATCCTGGCAATGCCCGGGCGCTCGTGCAGCGCCACGGCGGCGTCGATGTGTGGCTGAACCCGCCACCGATTCCGCTGCAGACCGAGGAGATGGACTGGATCTACGAGCTGCCCTATCAGCGGCAGCCGCACCCGTTCTACGGCGACGCAGCGATCCCCGCCTACAAGATGATCCGCTTCTCGATTGCGATCCAGCGCGGTTGTTTTGGCGGCTGCACGTTCTGCTCGATCACCGAGCATGAGGGGCGAATCATTCAAAGCCGCTCCGAGTCCTCGATCCTGCGCGAGATCGAGACCGTGCGTGATGAGGTGCCCGGTTTCACCGGCGTGATTTCTGATCTCGGCGGACCAACGGCGAACATGTACCGGCTCGCCTGCAAAACGCGCGAAATCGAATCGGCATGCCGCAGGCCGTCCTGTGTATTTCCAGGCGTGTGCCCGAACCTGAACACCGATCATCAGCCGCTGATCGAGTTGTATCGCAAGGCACGGGCGCTGCCCGGCATCAAGAAGGTGTTGATTGCGTCCGGTGTGCGCTACGACCTGGCGATTGAATCCCCGGAGTACGTCAAGGAGCTCGCCCAGCACCATGTCGGCGGCTATCTGAAAATTGCGCCGGAGGCCATCACCGACGGTCCGCTGTCGATGATGATGAAGCCGGGCGTCGGCAGCTACGACCGCTTCAAGGAGCTGTTCGACCGCTACTCGAAGGAAGCGGGCAAGGAGCAGTACCTGATCCCGTACTTCATCGCCGCGCATCCGGGCACGACGGACGCAGACATGCTCGAACTTGCGCTGTGGCTGAAGAGGAATGGGTTCCGCGCGGATCAGGTACAGGCGTTTCTGCCGTCACCGATGGCGACCGCGACGGCCATGTATCACAGCGGCCGCAATCCGCTGAAGCGGCTGCGCCGCGATGGCGGTGAAGTGCGTGTTCCCAAAGGCCTCAAGGTCCGCCGATTGCACAAGGCTTTCCTGCGCTACCACGATGCCAACAACTGGCCCGTGCTGCGCGAGTCGCTGCGACGCATGGGTCGCGCCGATCTGATCGGCCCGGGCAAACATCAGCTGGTCCCGGCGCACCAGCCGATCGGCACCGGAGGCACCGGGCACGGAGCAGCGCGCGCGCCGACGCACAGGCAGCGGATCCGTACGCAGCATACGGGCTTGCCGCGAGTGCCTCGAGCGCCAGCCGGGTCGCCCGGCAAGCGCAAGTCACACTGACCAATGGTTGCCGACAAGAATGCTGTCGCGTTTGCTGTCAGAACGTTTTTTGACAACGCGACCTCGACGTTCACCTACGTTGTTCGGGATTCCGTCTCCGCAGCAGCGCTGATCATCGATCCGGTGCTCGACTACGATCCGCGCTCGGGTTGCGTGTCAACCGGGTCTGCCGATGCCGTCCTCAGCTACTGCCGCGCAGAGGGCATCGACGTGCAATGGATCCTGGAAACGCATGCGCATGCCGATCATCTGTCTGCTGCCGAGTATCTGAAGAGCCTGCTCGGCGCGCGCGTCGCGATTGGCGCGGGCATTGTCGACGTGCAGCGAACGTTCAAGCAGCTGCTCGTACTCGGTGAGGAGTTCGTCGCCGACGGCAGGCAGTTCGACCGGTTGCTCGTGGAAGGCGAGGAAATCTCCTGTGGCGACCTGAGCGTGCGTGTGCTCGCAGTGCCCGGGCATACGCCAGACAGCGTCGCATTCGTGATTCAAGATGCGGTCTTCGTTGGCGATTCGATTTTCATGCCGGACGTTGGCACGGCCCGCTGCGATTTTCCCGGCGGCGATGCGCACGCGCTCTACGCGTCGGTACAGCGACTGCTCAAGATGCCGGATCTCACGAGACTGTACCTTTGCCACGACTATCCTCCGGCCGGCCGCGATCCGAGTTCGCTGACGACGCCGGCAGCGCAGCGCAAAGCAAACGTCCATGTGCGTGACGGCATCGATGTCGAGAGTTTCGTTGCGTTGCGAACGACGCGCGACGCAAACCTGCCGAAGCCTGTCCTGCTGTGGCCGTCGATTCAGACCAACATCCGCGGCGGTGCGCTGCCTCCGCCGGATTCTGGCGGGCGGAGATTCATGCGTATTCCGATCAGCGGTGCTCTTTCATGAATGACAGTCTCAGCAACTGGCAGCGCTCACGCCGACTGCTGGTTACCGCGGGATTGCTGATCGCGCTGGCAACAATGCTTGGCGCGTTCGGAACTCATGGGCTGAAACCGCGTCTGAGTCCCGAGAAATTCGATTCTTTCGAAATAGCTGTCACTTATCACTTTTTTCATGCGCTGGGGCTGCTTGGAATAGCGCTTTTTCAGCACAATCATGCGTCTTTGTGGCTGGTCTGGTCGACCCGGTTGTTGCTCACGGGCATCGGCCTGTTTTCGGGTAGCATCTACCTTCTGACCTTCGGGGCACCAAGCTTTCTAGGCATGGTCGCGCCGCTCGGCGGGCTGTCACTGATGGCCGGCTGGGTTTTTTTTGCAATCGCCGCCTATCAGTCTGGTAAGGAGAAGTTAAATGAATGATGAAAAGCAGCAGAAGTTCACGTCAAAGGTGCGGCGCGGCCTGGTCTGGGTGCACCGCGTGGCCGGGACGGAACTCGACAATATCAAGAACGCCGCGGGTGGCGGTCGCATCACGGGAATGACCGCTGCGGAGCTCGCAGACCTGGAAGCGGCGCTGACCTGGATCGCGCAGAACAAGCAGACTGACTGACGCTGCAGCGGAGCGCCACACCGCTGCGTTGCTTCAGCGCGCGGAGTTAAAAGTGTCGCAGGCCTGCAGCTGGCCACTGTCGAGTCCGCGTCGAAACCACGCCATGCGCTGCTGAGCCGTGCCGTGCGTGAACGACTCGGGCACGACTCGGCCTTGCACGTGTCGCTGGATCGTATCGTCGCCGACGGCCGCTGCGGCACCAAGGGCTTCTTCCACGTCGCCGCTCTCCAGGATCTGGCGTGAGCGATTGGCGTGATGCGCCCAAAGGCCTGCGTAGCAATCTGCCTGCAGCTCCATCATGACCTGCAGCAGGTTCCGTTCGGCCTCACCGGAGCGCGCCTGGGCTTCGCGGACGCGTGCCGAGGTGCCAAGCAGCGTCTGCACGTGGTGACCGACTTCATGCGCGAGCACATAGGCCTGGGCGAAATCGCCCGGTGCCTGGAAGCGCGTCTCAAGCTCGCGATAGAACGCCAGGTCGATGTAGATTTTCTGATCGGCGGGGCAGTAGAAGGGTCCGGCGCCGGAATCCGCGACGCCGCATTCTGAGCGGACCTGCGACTCGAACAGCACCAGCGTCGGCGGCGTGTACTGTGCGCCACCGTTGCGGAAGATCTCGCCCCGGGTGTCTTCGGTATCGGCGAGCACGACCGACATGAAGCGCCCGCCGGCGTCGGTCACCGGGCCGGTGCGACCCGCCTCCGGTACGGCTTGCCCCATCGGTAACTGCTCGGCGACCTGTACGACACCGAGCACGACGCGCGGATCGATGCCGAGAAACCAGGCTGCCGCCAACGCGATCAAGGTGCCGACGATGCCGAAGCGCATCCCGCGCCCGCGACCGACCCCCATGCCGCGCCGGTCTTCGACGTTTTTGCTCTCGCGTCCGCCCTCGGTGCGCATGTTTGAGTCCGTTGCTTCTTCGGCAGAGGCTGTTGCGTCGGCCTAGCTTATCAGCCAGTCGATCATTGCGGTGGCGACGGGCTGCGGCACTTCCTCATGCACGTAGTGGCCAGCGTTGGCGAAACGCACCAGTGCTGAGCCTGGCAACAGCGCCTGCAGCTGATCGGCCTCGTTGAGCGGTTTGTTCCGATCCTGGTCACCCCAGACGATCAGCGTCGGCACCCGAACCTGCGGGGCGAGTGCGATCTCCGCGCCTTCGGCATACTGCTGCATCAGCGAGGTCATGCCGGTGGCATAGCCTTCGCTGCGCGCGGCGAGCATGACGTCATCCATAACGGCTGGGGTGATGAGGCTCTCATTGACGTAGGACTTCTTCAGGAAGTTCTCCCGAAACTGACGATCGGCGAACATCCGCGCCGACAGCCTGGGCAACGGCGGCACCGGCAGCTGTACGATCCTGGGTACGCCGGTGCTCAGGATGCCGGGGTTCATCAGGATCAGTCCGGCGGCATCGCGATCCTTCACCACCGCCTGCAGTGCAATGGCGCCGCCGAGCGAATGGCCCACGTAGATCGCTCGTCGCAAACCGAGCGCATGGGCCGCCGCGACGACCACGTCCGCCTGCGGGCCGTTGTGATAATCGTGCTCGACGGGCTTTGCCGACAGTCCGTAGCCCGGTAGATCGAGCGCCACGACATGGCAGCACCCGGCCAGCAGCGGCGCGAGTTCGCGCCAGCTCTGCAGCGAGTTGGCGAAGCCGTGGATCAGCACCAGATCGGGCTTGCCGGGTCCGGCAACGCCCCAGCTGCGATAGCGCAACTCGAGCCCATCAACCTCAACGAAGCGATCCTCGGTGTTGGCGAGTTGCCGCGCCGGCACCTCGGCTTGCATGGGCCAGTAGGCATAGGCGCTGAGCGCGACCCACAGCAGCGCGACGGCACCGAGCAGACCAATCGACAGGCGCCGCAGCGTTCGCATGCGCCCATTGCATACAATTGCGATCCGCCCTGCAACTGTCCGAGAACCGCATCCAACCCGTCGCACCATCCGGCCTGCCGATCGATCAGGCGCTGCCAGCGCTGCGTGTTGCGCTGATTCAGGGCAACAGCGCTGTACTGCAGGCGCCGCCGGGTGCCGGCAAGAGCACGGTCGTGCCGCTGGCACTGCTCGATGCACCGTGGCTCAAGCGCCGCAAGATCCTGATGCTCGAGCCGCGGCGCCTGGCGGCGCGCGCCGTCGCCAGCCGGATGGCCACGTCGCTCGGAGAGCCGGTTGGCCAGACGGTCGGCTATCGGATGCGGCTCGATACGCGCGTCAGTGCGGCGACGCGTATTGAAGTCGTCACCGAGGGTGTGCTGACGCGAATGCTGCACGCAGATCCTGCGCTCGAAGGTGTCGGCGCGGTGCTGTTCGATGAGTTCCACGAGCGTAACCTGCAGGCCGATCTCGGCCTCGCACTGCTGCTGCAGGCGCGGCGCGCGCTCGAGACCGAGCTGCGCATCGTCGTGATGTCTGCAACGCTCGATGGTGCGGCGATTGCAGCCTTGCTCGATGACGCACCGGTCGTTCGCTGTGAGGGCCGGACGTTCGACGTCGCCGTTCACTACCTCGGTAGCGGGTTCCCGCTGCTGCCCGGTGGCGCCGAATCGCCGGAGCGCGCCGTGCTGCTGGCCGTGCAGCGAGCGCTCCGTGAACATGACGGCGACGTGCTGGTGTTCCTGCCGGGCGCGGCCGAGATCCGGCGCGTGCAATCGATGCTCGAGGGGACAGCGCCGCGTGCAGGATTTTCGAACCCGCAGTTGCTACGCGTGCTGCCGCTTTACGGCGAGCTCGACGCCACCGCCCAGGACCTGGCGCTGCGCACCGCGACCGATGGTTGCAGGCAGATCATCCTCGCGACCAATATCGCCGAAACGAGCCTGACCATTCCCGGCATCCGCGTGGTCGTGGACAGCGGACTTGCTCGACGCAGCCGCTTCGATCCGGTGACGGGCATGTCGCGCCTCGAGACGGTGCGCATCTCGCGCGCCGCCGCCGAGCAGCGGCGTGGCCGCGCCGGTCGGGTCGCAGACGGTGTGTGCTATCGGCTGTGGAGCGAGGGGTCACATCGCAGTCTTGGCGCATTCACACCGCCAGAGATCCTCGATGCGGATCTGGCAACGCTGGCACTCGATCTGGCGCGTTGGGGCGCTCAGGATGCGGCCGAGCTACGCTGGCTCGACCCGCCGCCAGCGGCAGTCCTCGGCAGCGCACGCGACCTGCTTCGACGCCTTGGGGCGCTCGATCCGGAGCAGCGGCTCACTGCGCGCGGTCGTCGCATCAGCGAGCTGCCGCTGCATCCGCGGCTGGCCCAGTTGTTGCTGGTTGCCGCTGAGCATGGCGTGCCGGATCTCGGTGCCGATCTGGCGGCGCTGCTGACAGAGCGCGATCTGTTGCGGCGCGTCGGCGCGAGCAACGGCACCGACATCAGTCTGCGGCTCGATCTGCTGCGCCGCTCGAGCACTGTGCACCAGGTCGATGCGCGTGCGCTGGAGCGCGTGCGCCGGATCAGTGCCCAGCTACGCCGTGCGCTGCCGCGCGAACGGGTGGCTGTGTCATCTGCCGAGCGTCAAACCGGTGCTGCGGGAATGTTGCTCGCGGCGGCCTGGCCAGATCGAATCGGTCGGTTACGCGCGGCGGGTGAGCGACGCTACCTGCTCAGCAACGGGCGCGGCGCGCAATTCGAACGCGCTGACACCCTGTCGCAGCGCGAGTTCATCGTTGTGCTCGATGTGGATGACTCTGACCGTGACGCCCGAATTCAGCTTGCAGCGGCCCTCGATCGCGACGACATCGATGCCGCGCTGGCCGGGCAGATTGAATCGGAAGCGGTGGTCGAGTGGCTCGAGCGCGAGCAGGCGGTAGCGGCGCGCCAGATCGAACGGCTCGACGCGCTGGTGCTTTCGGAAAGACCCTGGACAGCGCCGCCCGAGCGGACTGCGGCGGCGATGCTGCTCGGACTGCGTTCGATGGGCCTCGGTGCGCTGCCCTGGAGCGACGAGGCGCGCGCGCTGCAGGCGCGGGTCGAGTTTGTGCGCGTGCTGCCAGACGACCGATGCAAGGACTGGCCCCTGTTCACCGATGCGGCCTTGCTGGCCGAGCTCGATACCTGGCTCGCGCCCTGGCTCGCCGGCGTCACGCGGCGCAGCCAGCTGGCGGCCGTGCCGCTGCTCGACGCGCTGCGCGCGCGGCTCGGTCATGCCCGGCAGTCTCAGCTGGACTCGCTCGCGCCGACGCATCTGACCCTGCCAACGGGGTCGCGCGCGCGAATCGATTATCTCGATGACCTTGCGCCCTGCGCGGCGATGCGGATGCAGGAGGTTTTCGGCATGGCCGATACGCCGCGCATTGGTGGCGGTCGCGTGGCCGTGACGTTCAAGTTGCTGTCGCCGGCTCAGCGGCCCCTGCAGGTCACGCGCGACCTTGCGAGCTTCTGGCGCAACGCGTATCGCGAAGTTCGCAAGGACATGCGAGGTCGCTACCCGAAACACTACTGGCCGGAGGACCCGCTGCAGGCGGAACCCACGCGCGGCGTGCGCCGCCCGCGTCAGTGAGTGATGACGACCTTGCCCAAGTGGCTGCCGGTGTCGAGGTAGTCGAGCGCCTCAGCGGCGGCTTCGAAAGCGAACCGCCGGTCGATCACGGGCCGGATCCGATGCTTGTCGATGAACGCGAGCATCGCCTCGAAGTCGACCCGTGAGCCGACCGTGATCCCGGAGACGCTGGCATTCTTGACGACCAGAGGGATCGCCGGCACATCCGCGGCGAAACCTTCTGCAAGGCCGCCGATCATTGCGATGTGACCGCGAATCGACAGCGCGGCGAGTGATTTGGCCAGCGTGCCCTTGCCGCCGACCTCGAGCACCTGCTGGATACCACCGCTTTGCTCGATGATTCTCTTCTCCCAGTCCGGCGTGTCGCGGTAGTTGACGGTGCCTGTGGCGCCGAGCTTGCGCGCCTCGGCGAGTTTGGCGTCGCTCGAGCTCGTGATGAAGCCTCTTGCGCCCGCCGCCACAGCGAACTGCAAGCCGAAGATCGACACGCCACCGGTGCCGAGCAGTAGCACGTTGTCGTTCGCCTGCATCCGGCCGCGCGTGACCAGGCCGCTCCAGGCCGTCACCGCAGCGCAGGGCAGCGTTGCGGCTTCCTCGAACGACAGATGGGCCGGCACCGCGAGCCAGCCCGCTTCAGGCAGCGTCACGTACTGCGCCAGCAAGCCGTCGATGCCGCCGCCGAGCGCCGAGCGACTGAAGTCGGCCGGCGGACGTTCATCGGTCCAGCGCTGGAAAAAGTTCGCGACAACTTTGTCGCCGACCTTGAAGCGGCTCACTCCGGTGCCGATCGCGACGACCTCACCGGCACCGTCCGACAGCGGCACGACCGACTGCAGGTCGGCGACGGGATAGAACCCCTTCTGGATCATCCGATCGCGGCGATTCAGCGACGTCGCGCGCACGCGCACCAGTATTTCACCGGCACCGGCCGGCTTGATCGGCGCGCCCTCGCGCATCTGCAGGCTGAAACCCTGCGCCTGCTTGACGAACTGATACTGCAGCTGGCTGTTGGCAATACTCATAAAGACGATTCCTGTCGCCGGTTCCGGACTGGCGTGCGCCGCAGACGATACACGAGTCGGTCGCGCTGTTCGGTTCAGAGTGGCGCGCCGTCCTCGCGCTCGACCGCCACGACCGCCGCGCGTGGCTGCGAATCGCCGCCGTCTGGCCAGTGGCTGACCGGGCGTTCGACGCTGCCGCCGTCGCCGGGATGCTGGATTGCGAGAAACAGCGTGCGTCCGTCCGGCGTGAACTCGCAACCGCAGATCTCTGAACCGAGCGGACCGCTGGCGATCTGCCGCAGCTGGCCGCGTTGTGGTCCGCTGGTCGGCACGACGAAGCAGCCGTTGTTCGGCAGCGCCGGGTCGTCGGTATCGGTGACGATCCAGAGCCGCCCTGCTGGATCGAAGCCGAGATTGTCGGGGCAGGCGATCGGACTGATCTGACTCGAATCGGCAAAGCCGGCGTAATACGCATCCGCCGCGCCGAGGCCCCCTCTGGCCAGATCCTCATAGCGTGTCAGCAGGCGGGCGCCCGGTGCCGATGGATCGCCGGCGAGCAGGAACACATTCCACGAAAAGCGCAGCGCCGCAGCATCCGCACGGTCTTCTTCGATCTCGATGATGTGGCCGCGATCGTTGCGACTGCGCGGATTCGCCGCATCGATGCCGACCTGAACTTCGCGACTGCGGAGCGTTTCGGTGGCCGCGGATTCCTGACGGTCGCCGTTCTTGGTGCAGGCGATATAGACCTGGCCGGTCAGCGGGTTCGGCTCGACGTCTTCCGGTCGGTCCATCGGTGTGGCACCGAGCAGATCGGCCGCGGCACGCACCTTGATGACGACATCGCCCTGATCGCGGAAGCCATTGCGCGAGTTCAGCGGGCCGTTCTCATCGTGCACCAGCGGCAACCACTCGCCGCGCCCCGAGTCGTCGAAGCGTGCGGCATACAAGGTGCCATGATCGAGCAGATCACGATTGGCGGCGCGGTTGTCGGGATCGAAGCGCTCGCGAGTCACGAACTTGTAGACGTACTCGAACTTCTCATCGTCGCCCATATAGGCAGCGACGCGTCCATCGGCACACAGCTGCGTGTTGGCGCCTTCGTGGCTGAAGCGTCCGAGCGCGGTGCGCTTTCTCGGCATCGCGGTCGGATCGAGCGGATCGATCTCGACGATCCAGCCAAAACGCAGCGCTTCGTTGGGCTCGCGGCGCACGTCGAAACGTGGATCGACATGCTCCCAGCCGTAAACGCTGCGCTCGCCTGCCGGGAAACGGGCGTGGGCGGCGAGCGCCGCGGCATCGTCAGTGGCTTCCGACCAGCTGCGAAAGCCGCCGAAGTAGTCGTCGATGTTTTCTTCGGCCGTCAGGTAGGTGCCCCAGGGCGTCTTGCCGCCGGCGCAGTTCGCGATCGTACCGAGCACTCGTTCAGCGCGCGGGTCGGCCGCAGTGCGCAGCAAACGGGAACCGCGAGCCGGACCGCTGAGTTCACACGCCGTGGTGGCCGTGATGCGGCGTGCCTGCTCCGCACGGCGATCGACACGCCACGATCCGCGGCGGCGGTCTCGCTGCACGCCGAGCACGCTGACTCCGTGCGCGGCCTGCATCCACGCAACGGCCTGCGGATTGGCGCGGATCCACGCGGCGCGTTGGCGCGCCCGTTTGGCGCTGGTGTCCGCGAGGCCGGCGAAGCACAGCTCCGCGTTGACATATTCGTGGTTGACGCACAGCAGGCCTGCGCGGTGGCTGAGGTCACGGCGCGCGGCATCGGTTGGAAAAAACGCCACGGCGTCGCAGTTCGTACCGAACTGCGACTCCTGCGCCGCTGCGGCGCCCGGCCGCAGCAATGCGCCATCGGCGAGTGCCCGCAGGTCCAGCGCGCGACCCGTGCGCAGGATCGGATCGCCCCAGCCTGCAACGACGTTGTAGCGGTAGCCGTCCAGCAGCTCGAGCGCATCGCGGCGCGTGGGGGTAAGGCGCGTCGGCGTCAGACGCGCACTCGCCGCCGGCGCCGCAGCGCCCAGGGTGCCGCCAGAGATCGCCAGCGCCGCGATCGCGCCGCTGCTGGCGAGCAGGCTACGCCGCGACAGCCGTCGGCCGAGGATCGTGTCGAAGTGCTCCATGGAATTCCCTTTCGGCCGGAGAAACCGCAATAATGTAGTGTAGCGTTTGCAACGAGAGCAGCATCATGAAGACTTCATTACTGCAGCGCGGGCGGGCTGAACTCGCATTCGTCGCCGAACTCGGCATGGTCGGCGGCCAGATCAAGCGCGCCGTGCGCAAGGATGTCGAGGCACGCGGCCTCGGCCCCCACAACCTCGCCGCGGATCTCGACGCGCGTCACGCACAGATTGAAACGGCGCTCGCGGATTCGCGCGCCTACCAGAATTTCCTGATGCTGCACAAATGGGGCCTCGGCAATCTGACGCGCGCAGCATTCGACGCCTTCGAGGCGAATCGCGACCATCTCGAACCGCAGTTGACCGAACCCACCACCGGGCCGGCCTCGCTGACGCTGCCAGATGAGCTCGACATCCCCGCCTACTGGCACAACTGGTTCCACAACACGACCGGCGGCTGGGACGGACACGAGCACATGGGTTTCATCCATGGCGAGCTGATCCATCGCTGGGTCGTCGCTGCGACCTTCCCCGGCAACATCTTTGCGCAGCGCGAGGCCGCGGCCGCCGCGGCACCGCGCAGCGACTACCGCCGCGTGCTCGACATGGGCTGCGGCACCGGGCACTACACCACAGCCCTGACCAAGCGCTTCCCGGACGCCGAGATCTGGGGCACGGACTGCTCCCTGCGCGAACTGCAGTACGCTTTACGGGTCGCCAACAGCAACGGCTGGGCGTGGCGGCTGCACCGCGCGCCGAACGAACGCACCGGATTTCCCGATGCCCATTTCGACCTCGTGACGTCGTACATCCTGCTGCACGAAGTGCCGGCCAAGGCGATCCACGAGACCTTTGCCGAGGCCTTCCGTTTGCTCGAGCCGGGCGGTGACATGGT
>JBBQWY010000051.1:0-16762 GCA_038210215.1 Steroidobacterales bacterium | reverse complement strand
GTCGCTGCTGTGGGTCATGGCACCCACCTGTCGCGAGACGGCGCACTAGTGTCGCGTGACGCTCTCGCACGGCGTGCCTGGCTCGCGACTGCCGCAGCGGCGCTGCTGTCCCTTGTGAGCGTCGTCGTCGTCCTGGCGTTGCTCGGCGCCGTGCGTTGACCGGTTCAGCTCAACGCTGAGGTTTTTTGATCGCTGCGGTTGAGTCGGGCCGATTGCCGCAGTTGAAAAAATAAACCCGACGGCCGGCGGGTTGCCGCTCCTAATTGTTTTGGCAGCCGCGGCCGGCGACTACCCGGCACGCTCGCATTGTGAGCTGTGCGCTGACCTTCGCGGCCTGCTGCCGGCCTTGCGCTGACTGGCGCTCGGCCTGGCTGCCGACTCCCGGCTCGCTCACAGCGCGAGCTGGATTCGCACGCCGATTGAGGGTTGTGCTTTTCGCCGAGATCGAACGACAAAGGCCCGCAGCACAGTCTGCACTTGAGGCTATCGAGCGGCTGTCGAGGCTAGGTTTGCCCGTTACAACGGATGACAAGCAGCCGCTAACCTGTTGATTCGCTTGTAAAGAGAACCATACGATGTAGTCAGACAAACTAGGCAGAGCGCCTCAACGGCAGCTTGCTATGGGTGATGCCGTCGCGCAGCACGTAGGCGTCGAACCCCTTCTCGACCAGAATGTAAGCAGCTGCGGCACTTCGGCGACCCGTATCGCAGCAGACGACGTAGCTTGCCTTGGGATTCAGCGTCGCGAGCTTCAGACGGATGAAGTAAAGCGGAATGTTGATTGACTTCTCAACGCCGAGATTCTGGTACTCGCTTGGCAGCCGGACATCGAGCCAGTTTCCACCGCGGGCGATGATTTCCAGCGCCTGGGCTTCATCAACGTACTGAACGAGCGGTTCGTTCATCAGCTCGCGGAAATCCTGCTTGGCGAGCCGCATCAGGACACCGTCGGTCGTCATCCGAACGGTGGCGTTGCGCTTCGCCTCCGCGATCAGGGCTTCTTCGCCGAACGTGTCTCCGGCACTAAGCTCGGCGAGCTTGATGCCGTCCTTGTTCAGCGGCGTCTCGCGCGTTACGGCGACCTTGCCGGAAACAATCGCGTAGAAATAATCGCCTTCGTCGCCTTGCTTGATGATCAGCTCGTCAGCGCGATACGACTGGCGCTGCATCCGCATGAAGATTGCCTGGATATTGGACGGCGGGATGCGCTGAAAGGAACTGCTCGACAGCAGTGTGGTCATCCAGTCGTTCGATTCATCAGGCTCGGCGCTGCGCAGGTCTGAGACCTCGTATGTGCCGGTCTGATCCCAGGTGATGATCACATCGAGCAGTTCACTGTCGATCGACAGGTACTCGATCTCATCAACCGCACGTGCGGAAAACTTGCGGGGATTTCCCGGACACAGCGGGCTGCGCGCCTCAGGAGCGCCCCCGCGTACCATGGCCACGGTCCGATCACCCTCGCGGACATCGACCAGGCCCGAGATCAACCAGATCGTGCGCTTGTCGCGATCACCTTCGTTGATCAGCGCGCGACCGGGAGAAAGTGTCCGCAGGGAAACCTTGCGCGCCAGCGCGCCCAGATTGTCCTTCTTCATCCCCTCCAGCGGGGCGAGGGTCTTCAGCAACTCAACGCTGACGGGTTTGTCTTCGCTCATCTGCCTGCGACCGGTCTAGAACTACAGCGCAAAGGGCGCTGGCTTGGGCAGGGCGATGCTAGCACAGGCTCCAGAGCCCTCTCGCGATGCAGTTCACGCCCCGCGCTGCTGCAGCAGACGCTCCCAACCCGGATCCGGTGTGAACCGCTTCCCGTATTGCTCGGTGAGTTCGAGCAGGCGCTGATGAACTTCGGCGTAGCCGCGACTGCGCGCGTAGTGCAACGGGCCGCCCCGAAAGGGCGCAAAACCCGACCCGAATATGACCCCCGCGTCGAGCAGGTCCGCGTCTTCGACGATCCCCTCGCGCAGGCAGGCAACGCATTCATTGATCATCGCGAGCACCATTCGATCCGCAAGATCAGCCGGCGCAGCGATGTCTGGCATCTGGGGCTTGATCGCCCGACCGTCGCGCCAGACGTAGAAACCTTCGCCGCTCTTGCGGCCGAGTTTTCCTTCGGCCACCAGCTCGCGCAAACGTGTCAGGTTGGGCGGTTCACGATGCAGAGATTCCGCAACGATGTCGCCGACGTGTGCGCAAACGTCGAGCCCTACGACGTCGGCAAGTTCGACGGGTCCCATCGGCATGCCGTAGTCGAGCGCGGCCTGGTCGATCACGGGCAGTGGCACGCCTTCCTGCGCCGCGAACATGGCCTCGTGCAGGAAGGGCACCAGTACACGATTCACGAGAAAGCCCGGTGCGCTGTTGCACGGCAGGGGAAGTTTGTCGATGCGTCGGGTGAAGCCGATCGCCTTCTGCACCGATTCCGCAGAGGACTGGGCGGAACGGACGATCTCGACCAACGGCATCTGCGCGACCGGGTTGAAGAAATGCAGCCCAACCAGTCGCGAGGGATCGGCCAGGTTTGCTGCCAGCGGCTCCAGCATGATCGACGAAGTGTTCGTCGCCAGGATCGCGCCGGGTTTGAGCTGCGGCTCCAGCCGAGCATAGAGTGCTTGTTTGGCTTCGAGGTTCTCGAAAATCGCTTCGATGATGACATCTGCACGCGCTGCGCCTGCGCCCTCGATATCGGCCTGCAGGCGCACGGTCGCCGCGCTGCGCTTCGCGGGGTCACGAATGCGTTTGGCGAAGAGTTTCGCGGCACGCTGCAGCGCAGGCTGCACGTATTCGAGTGCTCGGTCCTGCAGGGTCACGCTGAAGCCTCTCAGCGCACACCACGCTGCAATGTCGCCGCCCATGACACCGGCACCAACCACGTGAACATGTCCGCCCTCGATGGTGCTCTTCGAGCCCAGGGCCTTGAGTCGGTCCTGCAGCAGGAAGACACGCACGAGGTTGCGGGACGTATCGGTCAGGAACAGCCGCGCGATTGAGTGCGCCTCGGCCTCATAGGCGCCCGCTCCGGACGCGCCATATCGACTCCACAAGTCGACGATTGCGTATGGCGCGGGATAGTGCTCGATTCTGGCCCGGCGCCTGACCTGCGCAAGGATCTTCGGCTTGATGAAGCCGCGCAGCATGGGCCAGGACAGGGCCCTTTCCAGCAGCGGGGGTCTGCGCGCGGCAGGTTTCGTGCGGATCATCTGCCGCGCGGCTTCATCGAGCTGTGCGCGCGAGTCGACGAGTCGATCAACCAGTCCGATCTGCGCAGCCTTGTCGGCGCGCACGTTGCGTCCAGTCAGCATCAAATCCATCGCGGGGCGAACGCCGAGCAGTTGGACCGCCCGCACAGTGCCGCCGAAACCGGGATGGATGCCGAGCTGCACTTCGGGCAAACCCAGCGTGAGCTTGTCGTCTCCCACAGCCACGCGGTATCGACAAGCCAGTGCGAGCTCCAGGCCGCCACCGAGTGCAAAGCCGTGTATGGCCGCAACTGTCGGGCAAGGCAGGGACTCCAGGCGGGCGAGCACAGCTTGCCCCGCCGAAATCATCTCGTAGGCGATCGTCTCGCTGGTGAAGCCCTGAAATTCCTTGATGTCCGCTCCGGCAATAAAACCGCTGGCCTTGTCGGACTTCACGACCACTCCAGCAGGCGGCGACTTCTGCAACTCCACAAGCAGTCCGTCCAGCTCCCGCATGACGCTGCTGGAAAGCGCATTCGCCGAGGATCCGGGCCGGTCGAATGCGAGCCAGGCGATATTGTCGGCATCGCGGCTCAGTCGCCAGGCGTTCTCGGTCATGGGAAGGCTCTCCGTGCGGGTCAGGCGGCCGTCAGGGTTTCGCGGGCCGGAGTCGTGATTTCGAAATCACAAACCAAGGGCAGGTGATCGGAGTACTGCACGGCTGGGATGCGAAAGTCCGTGACCGAAACGCCCTTGCTGACCAGCACGAAGTCGAGCTCGACGCGCGGCGTGCGAGCCGGAAACGAAGCCATTCCGTGCTGATTGGCGCTCTGCAGCCCGGCGGCGCGCATGAACAGGAAGATCTCGTTGTTGCCCCAGAAGGTATTGAAATCCCCTGCGAGAATGACCGGCTTCTTGGACTTGATGATCAGGTCGTGGAGCGAGCGCAGCTGCTCCTGGCGCTGACGGTACTTCAGCGACAGGTGCACCAGGAACAGGCACATGTCGTCGAGCTCAAGCTCGATGATCAGCCGCTTGATGCCGGTGTCGAAATAGTGGAAGCGCTCACCGGTCACGCGTGGAGCTGCAAGGATCGCGTTCCCTTGCTTGCGCACGATGGGCATCAGCTGGTTGAGGGAACTCGCTCCATACTTGCACTCGTACGCCGTGTAGTGCCCGAGCCGGCGTGCAATGTGCTCAGCCTGGTTGACCATTCCGGTCCGGATCGAGCCGGTGTCGACTTCGATCAGACCGACGAGGTCGGGATCCTGCGCACGGATGAACTCAGTGATGTTGTCCAGCACACGCTGGCTGCTGCGCAGATAACCCGCTCCGGGGACGGGTAAATGAAAAGCCGGCCCGGTGCCGGTCGCATAGCGGATGTTGTAAACCAGAAGTCGCATGGCGCAAGTTTACGTGGGTCGGGTGCTCTACGGGCAGCAGATACCTAATACTGTAAACTGCACCGCTCACCCGGAACCGTCGTGTGAGGTCCATGTCTGAAAGCAACCCGATTCGCCTGTACGTCACGCATGCCTTCGATGAAGGTGGGGACTACCTGCGTGTGTTCGAGTTTCTCGAAAGCGCGCGGGATTTCTTCTACACGAATACGAGCAAACCGGAAGAGCCGCAGCCGTCCGACCCGGAGGCCCTCCGCGAGCACCTGCGGCTGCAGATCAAGCCTGCGGAACTCGTCATTGCGCTGGGCAGCCTCGGTCGCGGGAGGGAAGAGTTGCTCGGGTTCCAGATGACCTATGCGCAAGCCATTCATCGCCCGGTCTTGCTGGTCCCGAGTTTCGGCGGCGATGCCTGGCTGCCACCCAAACTGACGGACATGGCAACGGAGATAGGCCAGTGGGATTCGCGGGCAATCGTTGACGCCGCTCGGCGCCTCGCCCGCGGCGAGGATACAACGCGCTTCGACACGATCGAGTTCAAGCTGGACGATTGAGCGTCTGCTTCTCGGGCCAGCTGTGCCCGCGGCTCAGGCGCGACCGTCTGAAGCGAACAGTGGTACGACGGTCTTGGCGCCGCGCTCTGTGCTTTCGAACGCTGGCGCGAGATTCGACATCCGCGCGAATATCTCCACCAATTGCGTCGCAAGCGCGTCCGCTTCGCAGGCAGACAGTTTGCGTATCGATGCAGCCAGTGCATCTTCGCCTCGCAGTGGTCGCTCGCGTTTCAGGGCAAGACGGAGCGTGGCGAAGTCCTCGCGCAATTCCAGCGGCAGTTGCGAAGGTTCGACTTCAGTCAGGTGATTTCGGAAGGCGGTGTGGAGTCGATCCTTGACAGTACCGGACCTGGCGAGCACCACCATGGCTTCGCGGAACTTTTGCCAAGTCTTGTCCATTCGAGCTCCCGCAAGCGGCGAAGATATTGTGAAATCAAAGCACTAGCTTCGGAATATATAACGTGTCACAAGTAATGCCAATATTGGTGCCCAGAACTGTGAAGTCGGCCGTCTTTAGTGAGTTGTCACTTGAATAAGAGCTTCTAACATCTTGTTTTTAAAAGTCTAAAAGACATTCTCAGCATTCGTAGCCAGTTCCATTGCGCATAGCTCGTCGCGCTCTGCATGCCCAGGGCCGGTGACTCGTCCCTGCGCATCGGCTCGAAGCTGCCAAAACAGCGATCCCACAGCACGGTGCTGAAACCGAAATTACAGTGTCGGCGCAGGCCCAATTCGTGATGCAGGCCATGGATGCCCGGAGTAACCAGCAATCGTCCCCGGAACTTTCGCTGCAATCCCGATTGCGATGACCAACGCGATTTTCAACAGCATCGGTATGGAACACGCAAACTCGGTTCCCAGTCCGTAGCGGTAGTGTGTCCCAGTTCCGGTAAGCAGTGGACCCGTCGGAACGAGGCCCCCCAATAGTGCGATCCATGTCCGGGGGCACCGCCTATCCCTGAGTGACTATTGTGAACTGTCCGTCCAGCCGAGCCGTGCCCGCACCCGCCATCGACGATGCTTGCCCGAAAGCCAATATTCTGGATCTTCGCCGTAGCGGTCTTTCTGGGTGCGCTCGGCTTGGTCGTGCAGCAGGTGGTGCTGCGAAGCTACGAAACCCTTGAGCAGCAGGCCATCGAGCAAAGCACCGAGCAGGTCGTCAAGGCGTTGCAGGCCGAAGTGCGCCAAATTGCCATCGTCGGCAACGACTATGCGAGCTGGGACGAAATGTATGACTTCGTCCGGGACCAGAATCCGAAGTTCCACGAACTGAATTTCTCCGAGCTCGGTCTGCGCGAGATGGAGATCGACGTCGTGATGCTGGTCAATGAAGCAGGCGAGGAAGTTTTCTCGGCAGAGCAGAATCCTGGCGCACAGACCTATTCACTGCCCGCCTCGCAAAACGTTCGCACGGCCGTCTCCAAGAATCTGAAGAATATGCTCCGCGAACGTCCGCCGGAGGCCGGACTGCGCTTGCTCGATCTGAACGCGGGCAGCGCACTGTTCAGCGCGCATCCGATTATCCGCACGGATCGCACCGGGCCGGAGCGCGGTCACCTGATTTTTATCAGGGTACTGCGACCGTCAACCATTGCGCGCATGGAGATGGTCAGCCAATTGCCGGTGGGCGTCTGGCGAGTCAACGACAAGCCGCCCACCGGGCTACCCTCGCAGATTATCGCCTGGGCGCGCAACAGTCCCTTCTCGACCGACCGGACCGCATTGACGCTCAGCGGCAACGACATCGCCGGCTACGCGCGTTTGCGAAATCTCGACGGTAGTTCAGCGCTGATCCTTTCGACGGTGACTCCCCGGGCGGTTTACCAGCAGGGCCGCAGAACTGCGATTTACCTCTTTGCCTGTATTGCGGCACTAGTCATTTTCACGCTGATTACCGCATTTGTTCTGGGCCGCCGCAACCAGCGCTCGGAGAGCCTGGCGCGCGCCAACGAAACACTGTATCGCGCGGTTGTCGAGCAGGCGGACGAGGGCATTGCGCTGCTGGCTCCAGAGTCCCATGCAATCCTGCAAAGCAATCCGGCACTCGCGCGTCTGACGGGTTATAGCACCACCGCGCTCCACGATGCGAGCGTCGAGAGCATCATCGAAAATTCTTCGTTGCCGCTGCTGTGGAACATCTTGAGTGCGCCAAAACAGGTCGGCGGGGTACCCTGTGAATTACGCCTGCGTCGTGTCGATGGTGCGTTGATCGAAGTGGATATCACCGCAAATCCACTGACCATTGATGGTCGCCAGCTCATCTGCCTGATGGTTCGTGATGTATCGCAGCGCAAGCAGGCTGAAGCGAAACTGCTCGATCACCAGCGCCGCCTCGAGCACCTCGCCAATCATGATTCGCTGACGGACCTGCCCAACCGTCTGTTGCTGAACCAGAAACTTCCCGGAATTCTGGAACGCGCCGCAGCGAGTCAGTCGTCGGTTGCGGTCTGCTACATCGATGTCGACAACTTCAAGAATATCAACGACTCAAGTGGGCACGATACCGGCGACGAGTTCCTGCGGGCGATTGCCGAGCGTCTGCGCCACGTTGTGTCTAGCGAGGATCTGGTCGCGAGGATCAGCGGGGACGAGTTCGTGGTGGTCTCGATGGCCAAGGAAGCCATCGTCTTTGATGCGATAGCGCGAAGAATCACCTCGCATTTGCGGGCGCCGCTGGTGTTCTCAGGGCGCGAGTACAGCGTCAGCGTCAGTATGGGCGTGGCGGTCTATCCGACGGACGGCTCGGACGCAGCCGACCTGCTGCGCAGCGCCGACATTGCGCTGTATCGGGCCAAGGAGCGGGGTCGCGACAACTACCAGTTTTTTGCACCCGAGATGAACGATCGGGTGCACCAGCGCATGCAGCTGGAACAGGCACTGCGTGTGGCGCTGCAGGAGCAACAGATCAGCGTCCACTATCAGCCGGTCATGGACCTGCGCTCCCAGAAGATTGCGGCCCTGGAAGCATTGGCGCGTTGGCGCCATCCCGAGTTCGGCGACATTCCGCCGTCACAGTTCATTCCGATTGCAGAAGAGTCGGGCCTGATCGTTGAGCTTGGCGAAGCGGTTCTGAGGCAGGTTTGCCATCAGATCAGCACCTGGTCTTATGCAGGTCTGCCGGTCGTGCCGGTCTCCGTGAACGTATCGGCGCAACAACTGCAACGGACCAATATTCGCGAACGGGTGCTGGCGATCTGCAGTGAGGCCGGAATCAATCCAAGGTTGCTGCAGGTCGAATTGACCGAGAGCACGGTCATGCGTGAGATCGATCGCCAGATCGGTGCGCTTGAAGGCTTGCGGGCCGCTGGGGTTCGGATCTCGATTGACGACTTTGGAACTGGCTATTCAAGTCTGAGCTATCTGAAACACCTGCCGATTGATCACCTGAAAATCGATCGCTCATTCGTCCGTGACATGACGGTTGATGCCAATGACGCGGCGATTGTCAGTGCGATCATCAGCATGGCGCGCAGCCTGCGCCTGGAGACCATTGCCGAAGGCGTTGAGACCAGGCAACACGCGATGCGTCTGGCAAGCCTGGGCTGTGGCTACGCGCAGGGCTATCTGTACAGCCGGCCCGTGCCGGCCGCAGAGTGCGCCAAGCTGCTCGTCAGCATGGGTACGATTCCCAATCCGGTCGACACGGGCAAACATCAGCGGCTGATCGCGTCAAGCTGATAGGACATGGCGCAATGTACGATGCGATCGCCAGTCGAAGCATTCAATGCGTATAATATATATTATGGTAAATAAGCTCTGGAACTCCTGACGCTACCGGTCCTGACCGTCTCCGGCATGGCCATTGCCCTGGTCAGCCTCTGTGTCTTGCTCCACTACGAAACTCTGGCCTGGCTCAGCGGCTGGTTGCCCCACCTAAAGACCCGACATCGGCCGCGCGTGCTGGTGTTGATCTTTGCGATCCTGACGCTGCACAGCGTGGAAATTTTCCTGTTTGGTCTTGGCTACCACTGGCTACTGATGGACCCTCAGTACGGCTCATTGCAAGGTCTGGGCGCGAACACCATCGTCAATTGTGGTTACTACTCGGCGGTGGTATTTACGACCCTCGGCCTGGGTGATATCACGCCGCAGGGAGCGCTGCGGATTCTGACCGGCCCGCAGTCGCTGGCGGGTTTCGTGCTGATCACGTGGTCGGCATCGTTTACGTTCATTGAGATGCAGGCGTTCTGGAAACGCAGTGGATAGAGGATTCGGCGCTTGAATCATATGCCTCAGGTCGTTGCCGTCATGACGCCCTTCCCCTTTTCGATACAGATCACTGCCAGCTTGCTGGAAGCCGAGCAGCTGATGAAGGCGCGCAACTTCCGCCATCTTCCGGTCATGGCTGACGGACGGCTCAGTGGCGTGCTCAGCGAGCGGGACGTCCGCAGCGCCTTGCTCGCACACCGGAAGCGCGCCGATGCTTCCGAGCTTCGCGTCAGCGATGCGTATCGTGAGGATGCCTATGTCGTCGAAGCGAGTATGCCGCTGGATCAGGTTGCCGCTGCCATGTCAGAGCGACATATCGGCTCGGCTATCGTGACCAAGGACGGCAAGCTGGTCGGGATCTTCACGAGCACCGATGCCTGCCGCGCACTCGCACGGGTACTGCGCGAGAGATTCCCGCCGCCCTCGCCCGGTACCGCTGCGGCCTGACGTCTAGGGAGTGGCCGCCGGCGCAGCCGCATCAACGCGCAATCGCAACTGCGGCGCAACTTCCGCAGACACAGTGCCTATTCCTGGGTCGACCGTGATGCGCTCACCGGGTCGAATCACGCGCTCGAGTTGCAGGCCACGCCCCTGTTCGACGATCCGGCCGGCGGCGTCGACGCGTACCGGCGTCAGCGCAACCCGCATGATTGTTACCGGTGACCGATTCTCGAGCACGGCGATCGCAACGCCGCGCGCGTCGAACTGCAGCCCGGCAGCCAGGTAGTTGCCGGGATTGCGCGGCAGGTCCAGCGTTGCGAACTCCAGTGCTGCCTGCTTGCCGATCTCACTGTTCGACTCCGCCGCCGAGCGGAACATCTTCATCGCGCCGTCTACGTCGCCCCTGCCCTTGGCAATGGAGCCGAGGTAGTACATGGCCGGCGCGGTGGGCAGCAGCTCTGCGCTGCGGCTCAACAGTTGCTCTGCACGCGAGGTGTTGCCGACTCGGAACGCTGCAATCCCTCCGCCGAGATACGGACCGAAGTAACCGGAATCGAGTTCAATGGCCTTGTCGTAAAAGGGCAGCGCCGCTTGCGGCTTCTTTTCCGCCATCTCGATATCACCGAGCAGCTGCTGAAACCTGCCCTCCTTGGGCAGCAACCGGGCCGCTTCGTTCGCGAGCTGGCGAGCGCGTGCAAATTCCTTCTTCCCCGCAGCGGCCATCGCCTCGTCGGCCTTGTCGTAGGCGGGTTTGGCAGCGCGCAGCGGCGCCAGCTGCACGGCGTAGCGTTCGGCACCGAGTTCTCCTGCACCGGGCAGGCTCGTGGCTGTCTGTGCATTGCGTTCGACCCGCTCCCCGGATGGTGGATGGGATGCAAACAGCCCTTCGAACCAGCTCTGGTTGCGGCCCTGGTTCTGCGACAGAGCCAGGAACTTCTGTTGCAGCGTAATCGCCGCGCGCGGGTCGTAGCCTGCCCGCTGCATGTAGCGCATGCCGAACAGGTCGGCTTCCAGTTCCGCTTCGCGTCCGTACCGAAGCGAGACCATCTGCGCACCGACGCCGGCGCCTTGCAACAGCAGATTGCCCAGGTTGGGGTCCGTGTCGCTGACCGCGACGCCGATCTGCGCCGCAATCATGCCGGCCTGCAGGAAGGTGCCGCGCTCCTGCGCCTTTGCGCCATGCCGAGCCGCTGCATGCACGATCTCGTGTCCGAGCACCGCCGCGAGTTCTGCCTCATTATCAAGCGTCGTCAGCAAGCCGCGATTGACAGCGATCTTGCCCCCCGGAAGCGCCCAAGCATTGGGCACGGAGCTGTTCAGCACCACGAATTCGTACGGCAGTTCGCGATCGGAAACGGCTGCCAATCGTTGCCCGATTGAGCTGACATAGGCGGTCAGCTCCGGCAGCAGCTTGAGGTCTCCGCCCTGACTCTGGCGCGACGGCGCGTAGTGCTGCCGCCCGATCTGGATCTCCTGCTCAGCGGAGATGAACTGGATTTCCTTCTTCCCAGTCACTGGATTGACGCCGCAGGCCGACAGCATTGCGAGTACGGCGACCGCGAAAAGGGCTGTGCGCATTTTCTTCAACATGATCTCCTCAAAGCGGGTTGAGCCACAGAACTGCCCAGTTCAGCGCCGACGCAAAAGTGACCCAGGCCAGATAGGGCACCAGCAGCCAGGCTGAGCGCCTGGAGATCCGGCCGATCACAGCGATCAGGAACACGATCGACAGCCACAGCAGCACGACCTCGAGCATCGCCCAGTCGAGGCGCTTGGCGCTGAAAAACAGATAGCTCCACGCGACGTTGAGGGCGCCGTTCAAGCCGAACAGCAAGATGATCGCCCAGCGGTGCTCGCGAGACCGAGACGCCCACCAGGCCGTTACGGCTGAAGCCGCAGCCAGCGCATAGATCAGCGTCCACGCCGGCCCGAACAGCCAATCCGGCGGATTCCAGGCAGGTTTGCTCAGCTCTCGATACCACGGCCCCAGATCCGTAGAAAGTGCTCCCAACACAGCGACCAGCATCGCTGCGAGTGCTGCCAGGAGAATAGGCTGCCAGCGTCGCACTGGCGCTGGGCTCAGGGGCGTACAACGCCCATCAGGTGCGCGAGATCCTTGAAGAAGATGCGGACATGCGCCATCGGTTGCGAACGCACGAGACGCTTGTGCATGTACGCCTCCCAGGTCAGGCGCTGCACGTCTGGATCACGACAGATGCTGACAAAGCGTTCGCGCCGCTTGTCGCTCGAGTACCAGAATTTCTGCATGATCCCGAGGATCCAGAACACCCTGCCATGCTGGCCCATGAAGCGCTTGCGGGCGAGCTTCAGCGCGCTCGCGTCACCGGTACGGAGGAATTCGGTGGTTGCTTCGGCCGCGAATCGCCCTCCGGCCATCGCGTAGTAGATTCCCTCGCCCGATGCCGGTGCCACCACACCGGCCGCATCGCCGGCGAGCACGATGTTGCGACCGTTGTCCCAGCGACCGAGCGGCTTCATCGGAATGGGTGCGCCCTCTCGGCGGACGATCTCGGAGTCCGCCAGACCCGCGACCGAGCGGATATCGCCGACGGCCTTGCGGATCGAGAAGCCCTTGTGTGCACTGCCCGCACCGACGCTGGTCGTCTCTCCATGCGGGAAGATCCACCCATAGAAATCCGGCGACATCGAACCACGGTAATAGACATCGCAACGCGAAGCATCGAATTCTTCCTTAGGAACCGCATCGGCTGGCGGCGAACGCACGATTTCGTGATAAGCGAACACGTACTTCATCCGATCGGCATTCTTGATGCTCTGCTGCGCCACTTGTGACTTCGCGCCGTCCGCACCAATTACCACGCGCGCCCGCGCGGAACACGGCCCTTGCGCGTCGAATTCCACGGTGCAGGTGCCATCGTCGTTCTGAATCAGGCGACGGAAGGTACCCGTGCGGCGCTCGGCGCCAGCTAGCGCGGCACGCACCCTCAGCCACTCGTCGAAGTGCTCGCGGTCCACCATGCCAACAAAACCGCCCTCGATCGGCATGTCGACTCGACGGTCTGACGGCGAAATCATGCGCGCGGATCTGGCTTTCGCAACCAGTAGCGAGTCCGGAATCTCGAAGTCGGAAATCAATCGCGGCGGAATCGCGCCACCGCAGGGCTTGATTCGTCCCGCACGATCCAGCAGCAATACCTTGTGTCCGGTACTCGCCAGATCGTTCGCTGCAGTGGCGCCCGAGGGTCCGCCGCCCACGATGATCGCGTCGTAGAGAGCACTGCTGGTTTGCTTGTCCATGATGCTGCGGATCCTTCCGATGGCTGATGGGTGAATGTAACTCAGATCAGGTCGTGCGCAGCACGCCCGACTCGCCTACTGCAGTCTGCGATGAGCGCAGGGCATCGAGCTTCGGCACCAATGTGCAGGCAACAATGAAGAAAATCGCTTCGATGACGAAGACTGAACCATACGCCGCCGCTGGCGAACCGAGCAACCAACGGGCAACGTCTGCCAAAATCGTGCCGAGCAAACCGCCAATTGCAAAAGCGATGGCCTGGGCGGCGCCCCAAAGGCCCATTCGCACGCCCTCTCGCGCCGCCCGCCCGACACTGACCAGCGACATCATCGAGGCCAAGGCACCGATCGCAAACACGCCGTTGGCGACACCCAGAATGAACACTGACTGACGCAACGGCCAGGCGGGTCCGACGAGGCCCGCGACGGCCAGGGACAGCAGCGCGATGGCCGAAGCAATGCAGCCGCCGATGGTCCAGGCTCGCAGCGAACCGAATTTGGGTCCGGCGACGCCGCTGCCGAACAGCGCAACGACGACCATGCCCACCAGCACCCCACCGTTCTGCACGCCCGACAGCTGGGTTGTCTCGCCGGGTGTCAGGCCAAAAACTGAACCCGCGAAGGGCTCGAGAATCAGATCCTGCGCGCTGTACGCGATCATCGAAAAGAACACGAAGCTGGCAAGTCGACGCGACTGGGGCTCATTCCAGACCTGGATCAGCGCATTGCGGAACGACACCTCAAGATTCGAGCGGGGCATCGTCGCCAGATCGGGTTCAGCCGCCGCTGCGCCCTCTACGCCGCGCACGGCGAACACCGTGACCAATAGCGCAATCGCCGACACACCGAAGGTGACCTCCACGAGCCGGGTGAACGTGAACGGGTCCAGATTCTTGCCGGCGATCACTGAGGTGACGATGAACCCGATCAGCATCATGACCCAGGTGATCGTCGCCGCCGCCGCACGGCGATCAGGTGCCACCTGCTTGGAGAGCAGCACCAGCAGGCAGGTGCCGGCAGCACCGACGCCGGCGCCGATCAGCAGGAAGGCCACGGTCGCAAGCCCGAGGCCCAACATGAACTCGGTACTCATCAGCGCAATGGCTGTTGATGCCAGCACCGTGCCGGTCGCCAGCACGGCCATTCCGCCCACGATCCACGGCGTGCGCCGCCCGCCCTGATCCGAGCCCCAGCCGAAGCGCGGCCGCAAAACCTGCACGACATAGTGCAGCGCGACGAGGAAGCCGGGCAGCATGGCCGGTAGCGCAAGCTCGACAACCATGACGCGATTCATCGTTGAGGTCGCCATCACGACCATCGAACCCAGCGCCGCCTGGACCAGCCCGAGCCGCACAATCCCCAGCCATCCAATGGAGTGACCGGAGAACGGGGTGCTGGACGCTGTCGAAGCGATGGTCATCAGTTGAACTCCGTACGCAGCGCGAAAGCGCCGACGAGCATGCCGATCACGTAGAGAAGAATTCCGGTCGCGTTGTACCAGGGCGCAAGTTCTGCGGGTCGCGTGAGCAGCCGGCGCATCAGCAGCAACTGAATGCCCAGCAGCGTCGTGACAATCAGCGCGTGATAGGCGCGATCCCAGGCGAACAACAGTGCGATGACCGCAACCTGCGGGATTGCCATCATCCAGCAGGCGACCCGCCCGGCATTGCGTTCACCGAGCAATACGGGCAGCGAATCGATGCCCATGCGGCGATCGCCTTTGACCGACTTGAAATCGTTGAGGGTCATGATCCCGTGCGCGCCAGCACTGTAGAACGCGGCGATTACGAAGATCCGCCAGTCCGGCATCGCACCGGCCAGCATCACGGCCGCTCCCGTGATCCACGGCAGGCCCTCATAACAGATGGCTACCGCCGAGTTGCCCCACCAGCCGTTGCGCTTCAGGCGTACCGGTGGTGCGCTGTATGCCCAGGCCAGGGCGAGTCCGATCACTGCTGCGGCAAAACCCCAGGGACCGAGCGCCGTCGCGACAATCAGTGACAGGCCCGTCCAGCCGAACGCGATATACAAGCCCCAACGGCCCGGTATGCGACCCGAAGGGATCGGGCGATCCGGCTCGTTGATCGCATCGACGTGGCGGTCATACCAGTCGTTGACGGCCTGGCTGGTCGCGCACACCAGAGGGCCGGCCAGAAGTACGCCCGCGAAGATGATCAGCCCTTTACCTTCCGCCGACATTCCCGAGGAAACAACGCCGCAGGCAAATGCCCACATCGGCGCGAACCACGTGACGGGTTTAAGCAGCTGCAGGACTGCAGACGGAGCGGGTCGCGCCATGTCCCATACTAGGTCTTGACAGTAACGATCGTCTAGAAAATCTGACACATATCCCGCTGGCGGTCAGCGGGGATCAGTCGACCGCCGCGTCCAGATCGCCAAGCCCATAGCGGCGCAACTTGACGTACAGGCTTTGTCTGGACAGACCGAGCATCTCCGCGGCCGACGCGCGATTGTCCTTGGTCAGCTCCAGCGCTGCTTCGATGCACATCCGCTCGATGACGTCGGTCGTTTCGCGAACGATGTCCTTCAATGCGACCCGTCCGACAAGCTCAGCCACCTGATCCACTGACTTGGGCAATGCGCGGCTGCTGCGCGTCGCAGCGGTCAGTCGCCGCTCGATGTTGCGGATCGTGAAGCCGCAATAGGGCTGGCGGCTGTCGTTGACCATGACAGCTGAAATCTCAACCTCGGCTTTCGCGCCGTATTCACTGCGCAGTGTCGTAGCAAACAATCGCACCGAAGAGTGCTCGCGCAGATTGGCGATCAGCACGTTCAGATCGACCCCCGGTCGGCCCAGCCATCGATCGAGCGATTCGCCCTGCGCTTGCGTTTCATTGGTCAATTGCACGAGATCAACAAACGCGCGGTTGGCGCTTTGAATCCGCCCGCTCGGATCGGTTACGACAAACCCATCCGGTGAGTTTTCTACCGCTTCAAGCAGGCGTGAGCCACGTTGCGGACCCATCGCCCGCAGCGCTCCGCCTGCAATATCTGTCAGGCGTACCAGCAGCTGAGAGGCTCCGTCCTGGCGGAACAGCGACGCAGAGACGCTGCATTCGGCCCCGCCGGTTGCAAGGCGCAGCCGCGCGTCGTCCGCCCTGCCCGCCGCGCGTACCGTATCGAGCAGCATTTCGACGCCAGCAGAACTCTTGCGCTCGAATTGTTCGGCCAGCGGTCGACCGATCAACTTCGACACGGAGCTTCCGAGCAGCTCTGCAGCTGCCGGATTTGCATCGACGATCCGTTGGCTACCACCGTCGGCGATCAGGATCGCTTCGGAGGCCAGTTGGAACAGCATGCGATAGCGTGTTTCGGCGTCACGGAGCCGCGAGTAGTCGCGTTCCATCGACCGCTCAACATCCATCAACCGCTGCTGCAGTGCCGCCATGGCCCGCAGGTCGCGGCCCACCGCCACGACTCGCCCGTCGTCGCCAAAACGAACTGCAGAGTAGAGCACCGGCACCGAACCGATCGCCGTCGGGTGATTGACCTGGCGCCAGCGGACTGGCGCGCCCGCTGCGGCATCGCGCAGCAGCGCTTCGATCTTGGGTCGGCTGTCATCGGTGACAGTGTCTAGCCACGGCCGACCATGCCAGCGGGCCTGCAGTTCCTTCGAGAGCTCATCACTGCCGAATGAAACGTCGCGTATGACGCCGGCCGTATCGATGACCAGCGCTGCATCCGC
>JBBQWY010000050.1:0-16871 GCA_038210215.1 Steroidobacterales bacterium | reverse complement strand
TGGCGCTCCCTACGGGATTCGAACCCGTGTTACGGCCTTGAGAGGGCCATGTCCTAGGCCTCTAGACGAAGGGAGCGTACGCAGACAAGTGCTTCAATGCGAAGCCGCGTATTATAGGGGGCCTCTTTAGGCCCGCGCCACGGTATCGATCAACCTTGTCTTCCCAACCCCAGCTCGCCCGCGTCATTCCGCGGGCCGAACATTCGGTCTCCCGCTCCCAGCTTTCGCCCGATGCGGTGCGCGTCCTCTACCGCCTCAAGGAGGCCGGCTTCCAGGCCTTCCTGGTCGGCGGTTGCGTGCGCGATGTCTTGCTCGGCATTCAGCCGAAAGACTTCGACGTCGCCACGGACGCGCACCCGGAGGAGGTGCGGCGACTGTTTCGCAACTGTCGGCTGATCGGCCGTCGCTTTCGGCTCGCGCATGTATTCTTCGGCCGCGAGATCATTGAAGTCGCAACCTTTCGGGCTCAGTCGGCACCACCGCCCGGTGCCGAGATCGAGGATCCGGAAGACACTGATGACGATGACGGCGAGGGGGACGACGCGCCGGCGCCGCTGTCGGAGGCGGCGCGATTCCAGCAGCAGGCTGCGGCGGCGGCGGGCCATGATCACTCGCATATCAACGACGACGATGACGACGACGACTTCGATCGTTCGGTCGATGTGCAGGGCCGGATCCTGCGCGACAACGTCTACGGCACCATCGACGACGATGTCTGGCGACGCGACTTCACGGCCAACGCGTTGTACTACAACATCGCGGACTTTTCGATCTGGGACTACACCGGCGGGCTCGAAGACATACAGGCGCGCCGGCTGCGATTGATCGGCGATCCGGAAACACGCTACCGTGAAGATCCGGTGCGGATGCTGCGCGCGGCACGATTCGAAGCCAAGCTCGGCTTCACGCTCGAGCCGGGAACTGCAGCGCCGATCGCGACGCTGCGCGATCTGCTCGCCGATGTGCCGCCAGCACGGCTGTTCGAGGAGACGCTGAAACTTTTCCTGGGCGGCCATGGTGCGCGCAGCCTTGCGGTGCTGCGGCAGCACGGCCTGCTCGGTGCGCTGTTGCCGCCGGTTGCAGCCTGCCTTGAGCGCTTTCCCGGCAGCCCCATTGAGCAACTGTTGATCCGCGGTCTGGAAAACACCGACGCGCGGGTCGCTGCGGATAAGCCCGTCACGCCCGGTTTTCTGTTTGCATTGCTGCTGTACGGTCCCGTCGGACTCGAGATCGAAAAGGCACCCGAGGAGCGCTGGACGGACCTGCCAGTGATTTTCGATGCGGTTGATGCCGCAGTGCGCGCCGTGCAGAAGCGGGTCTCGCTACCGCGTCGTTTTTCGCTTGGGGTTCGGGACATGTTCGCCTTGCAGCCGCGACTGGAAGTGCCGCGCGGCCGACGTGCGCTGCGGACGCTCGAGCATCCGCGCTTTCGGGCGGCATTCGATCTGCTGGCACTGCGCGCCGATTGCGGCATGGCAAGCGCCGAAACGGTCGCCTGGTGGACTGCCTTGCAGGAAGCCGCGGGGCCCCAGCGTGAACAGCTGGCGGAGGCCTCCGGCAACGGCCAGGGTGGTGGTGGCGGCAATGCCCCGCGCGGTGGCAGCGGCCGTTCATCGCGCGGCCGGCGTCGACGCGGTGGCCGCACGCGGTCTACCAATCCCGGCGGTTGACGCCGCAGCAATGCAGCATTGGCAGCCCGCGTATGTGGGCGTCGGCAGTAATCTCGATGGCCCCCGTGAGCGCGTGCTGCAGGCGTTCGATGCGCTGGCCTTCATACCGGACTCACGGCTCTGGGCGCGCTCGCCGCTGTATCGCACCGCGCCGCAGGGGCGCACGGATCAGCCCCAATTCGTCAATGCCGTGGCGGGCCTGCTCACGCAACTGGACGCGTCGGCGTTCCACCGCGAATTGCAGCAGCTGCAGCGGCAACTCGGCCGTGAGCCTGCGGCGCAGCGCTGGGGCCCACGCGTGATCGATCTGGACCTGCTCGTCTTCGGTGCGGAACAACTTGCGACAGCGGAGCTGACGGTGCCGCACCCGCGCATGGCCGAGCGTGCCTTCGTTCTGTATCCTCTGGCGGACATCGCCGCGTTTCTCGAAGTGCCCGGACTCGGGCAGGTGCAGCAGCTGCTGCAACGCCTGCCGGAGCAAGGGGTCCGCTGCCTGGACTGATGCATGCCCCTCGAACTGCCGTCACAGCGATATATCGTCATCGAGGGTCCCATCGGTGTGGGCAAGACCAGCCTTGCCGGACGCCTGGCCGGCAGCCTTGGCGCCGATCTGCTGCTGGAGCAGGCCGAACAGAATCCGTTTCTCGAGCGCTTCTATCGCAATCCGAAGCAGGGCGCACTGCCGGCGCAGCTGCACTTCCTGTTTCAGCGCTCGCAGCAGTTAGCGGCGCTACGGCAAGCCGATCTGTTCGAGACGGCGCGCGTCGCTGACTATCTGTTCGACAAGGATCGACTGTTTGCGCGGCTGACTCTCGATGAGGCGGAGTACAACCTCTACGATCAGGTGCACACGCGACTCGGCGTCGAAGCACCGACGCCGGACCTGGTCGTCTATCTGCAGGCCCCGGTGGATGTGCTGCTCGAGCGCATCGCGCGCCGCCGGCGGCCGAGCGAGCAGATGCTCGAGCGCAGTTATCTCGAACGTCTCAACCAGGCGTATGCGCGTTTCTTCCACGAGTACGACGCCGCGCCCTTGCTGATCGTCAACGCCGCGTCGATTGATCCAGCCGGCAACGATGCCGACTACGAGGAGCTGCTCGCGGCGATGCGCCGCATGAAACGCGGTCGCCTCTATTACAATCCCGTGCGTCACGATTCGATCTGAGGTACAGGCTCAAGCATGTATACGCATCTGGAATTGCGCGACTCGTCGCGACCGCCTGTGTCGCTGGCGACCCTCGACAAGATGAAGGCCAACGGCGAGAAGATCGCCTGTCTGACCTGTTACGACGCGAGCTTTGCGGTGCTGACCGATGCGGCCGATGTGGATGTGGTGCTGGTTGGGGACTCGCTCGGTATGGTGATCCAGGGTCACGACACGACCGTGCCGGTGACGATGGACGACATCGTTTATCACTGTTGCGCCGTCGCGCGCGGCCTGCATCGGCCATTCCTGATGGCGGACCTGCCGTTCGCGAGTTTTCCTTCGCGCGAAGTCGCGCTCGCCAACTCGGTGCGCCTGATGCAGGAGGGCGGCGCCGAGATGGTCAAACTCGAGAGTGGCGCGGGCCAGATCGAGATCGTCGAGTTCCTCGCGAATCACGATATCGCCGTGTGTGCGCACCTCGGGCTCAAACCGCAGTCGGTGCACAAGACCGGTGGTTTCCGCGTGCAGGGCCGCGAGACCGACGCCGCGCAGCGCATGATCGACAATGCCAAGGCGCTGCAGGACTCCGGTGCCGACATCGTGCTGCTCGAATGCATTCCAAGCGAGTTGGGTGCGCGGGTGACCGCTGAACTTCGCGTGCCGGTGATTGGCATCGGTGCGGGGCCGGACACCGATGGGCAGATCCTGGTGCTGTACGACATCCTGGATGTCACCACCGGGCGCAAGCCGCGCTTCGTGCGCGACTTCATGACGGGTGCGGCGGGCAATCTGGATGCGATCCGCCGTTATGTCGGCGCGGTCAAGGATCGCAGCTATCCGGCGCCGGAACACGGCTTCAGCTGAGCCCTATGCGGACCTTGAACACGATCCGCGCGGTGCGCGCAGCGGTGCGCGACTGGCGCGCGGCAGGTTTGAGGGTCGCCTTCGTGCCGACGATGGGCAACCTGCATGCCGGGCATATCAGCCTGATCGATCGCGCTCGGGAACACGGCGATCGCTTCATCGCCAGCATCTTCGTCAATCCGATGCAGTTCGGACCCAACGAGGACTTCAACCACTACCCGCGCACGCCCGATCGCGACTCGCAGATGCTCAGCGAAGCCGGCTGCGATCTGATGTTCACGCCGGATGTTCGCGAGATCTATCCAAACGGCGCAGAGCAGGCGACTCGGGTCGACGTGCCGGAAATCTCGTCGATGCTGTGCGGCGCATTTCGACCCGGGCACTTTGAGGGCGTCGCCACCATTGTCGCGAAGCTGTTCAACATCGTAGAACCGGATGTCGCGGTGTTCGGCGAGAAGGATTTCCAGCAGTTGACGGTGATCCGGCACATGACCGCCGATCTTTGTCTGCCGGTGGAAGTCATCGGCGCGCCGACCGTGCGCGATACCGATGGGCTCGCCATGAGCTCGCGCAATCAGTACCTGACCGAGGCTGAGCGGGCCGTTGCCCCAGCGCTCTACACGACGCTGCAGCTCGCCGCGGCGCAGCTGCAGAACGCCGACAAGCCGATCGAGGTCATCGAACGCGAGGGCTACCAGGCGCTCGAGAAACGTGGCCTGCGCGTCGACTATTTTTCGGTGCGACGCCCGTCGGACCTGCAGCCGCCTGCGCCTGCCGATCAGGCGCTGGTCGTGCTGGTGGCTGCGCGGCTTGGCAGGGCACGCCTGATCGACAACGTCCAGCTCGTTCGCCCGCAGGCGCTTGCTGGCGTCTAGCGCACGTGCCGCTCCAGTGCCCACTCGACGTGCTCGCGCACCAGCGGCGAGGCATCTGCGCGCCGTGCCTGCAATGCCGCGATGACCATGTCCGAGCGCGGTGCGTTGCCGAGCGCGACGGCGATATTGCGCAGCCAGCGCGGGTAGCCGAGCCTATGAATCGCAGAGCCCTGCGTGCGCGTCTCGAACTGTTCCGCCGTCCAGCCGAAAAGTTCAGTCAATGACGTTGCATCGAGTCGGTGGCGGACCTTGAAATCCGGATGGGCGGCATGTGCCGCAAACTTGTTCCACGGGCACACCAGCTGGCAGTCGTCACAGCCGTAGATGCGGTTGCCGATCGCCGGCCGGAACTCCTCTGGAATGGAACCCTGCAGTTCAATCGTCAGGTACGAAATGCAGCGGCGCGCATCCAGCTGATGGGGGGCAACGATCGCACCGGTCGGGCAGGCCGGGAGACACGCGGTGCAGCTGCCGCAATGCGCGCTGGCCGGTTCATCGAGCGGTAGCGGCAGGTCGGTGTAGATCTCGCCCAGAAAAAAATACGAACCCGCCTCGCGCGCGATCAGGTTCGTGTGCTTGCCGATCCAGCCGAGCCCCGCATTGCGCGCCAGCGGCTTCTCGAGCACCGGCCCGCTGTCGACGAACACCCGATAACCGAGTTCGCCGACGTGCTCGCGGATCTGCTCGGCCAGCGCCTTCAGCGCTGCGCGCAGTACCTTGTGGTAGTCGCGCCCGAGCGCGTAGCGCGAGACATAGCCGAGGGCCGGGTCCGCCAGCACGGCGTCAGCCGGCGCGGCGTCTGCGGGCCAGTAGTCCATCCGGGCGCTGAGTACGCGCACCGTCCCCGGCACCAGCTCGGCCGGACGCGAGCGCCGCGTGCCGTGCCGCTGCATGTAGTGCATCTCGCCGGCGAATCCCGCCGCCAGCCAGCGGCTGAGATCATGCTCCGCCGCGGACAGATCGATGCCGGTGACGCCAACCGCGCCAAAGCCGAGCGCACGACCCCAAGTGTCGATGTTCGCGCGAAGCGCAACAAGATCTGGCGCGGGCGTAGCTTCGATGCTCACGGGGCAATCAGTATACTGGCCGCGTGCCGTTGCCCACCGCGATCTTCAGTACCCGCCAGATTCGTGAGCTCGACGATCATGCGATCGACCGACTCGGCATTCCTGGCTACGCGCTGATGAAGCGCGCTGGTGAAGCCTCGCTGCGCATGTTGCGCACGCGTTGGCCGCGCGCGCAAGCGGTGACGATTGTCTGTGGCAGCGGCAACAACGCGGGCGACGGTTACGTGCTGGCCCGCTTTGCGCATGCGGCCGGTCTCAGCGTCCGTGTGCTGAGCGCCACGGACCCATCTAGCCTGCGTGGTGATGCCTTGCGTGCCTATGAAGACCTGACCGCCGCCCGCGCGACTGCGGTTGCGCCGTTCTGTGCCGCAGCGTTGGCCGACTCGGATGTGATCGTCGACGCCATGCTCGGCACCGGTGTGAAGCACGAAGTGCGCCCGGCGCTGCATGAGGCCATCGCCGCGATCAACGCCTGTGGCAAGCCGGTGTTCGCACTCGATGTGCCCTCCGGACTGTGCGCGGATACCGGGTTTCCGCGCGGCATTGCCGTGCGGGCGGACTGCACGATCACGTTCGTGGGTCTCAAGAGCGGTCTGTTCCTGGGCGATGGGCCGGAGTATTGCGGCACTTTGTTCTTCGATGATCTCGAGGTCCCGGTGCCCGCTGCGCCCGGTTTCGAGCCCGTCCTGACCCGGCTACTCGAAAACGAAATCTCGCAGGCGCTGCCAGGTCGCGCGCGCGCTGCGCACAAGGGCAGTTTCGGGCGTGTGCTGATCATCGGCAGTGGACCGGGCATGCCCGGAGCCTGCCGACTCGCCGGTGAAGCCGCGCTGCGCGTCGGCGCCGGGCTCGTATCCGTGGCCGTCGCGCCGGAGTCTGCGGTGGCAGTGGCCGGTGGCCGACCGGAGCTGATTGTCCACAGTCTGCGCGACCCGGCCGAGCTCGATGAGTGGCTCGAGCGCACCGATGTGGTCGCGATCGGCCCGGGTCTTGGCAAGTCGAGCTGGGCACAACGCACGTTGGCGCGCGTACTGGAATGGCATGGCGCGACGATCCTGGATGCCGATGCGCTGAATCTGGTCGCCGATGCCGGTTCGCCTGCCCGCGACAACTGGATCCTGACACCGCATCCCGGCGAAGCAGCGCGGCTGCTGCAGACGTCGACCGAGTCCGTGCAGTCGGATCGACTCGCGGCGCTGCGCGAGCTGGTGGGCCGCTACGGCGGTATCAGCGTACTGAAGGGCGCCGGTACCTTGATCGGTGCCAAAGGATACGGCGCGGCGATCTGCGAGCGCGGCAATCCGGGCATGGCGGCGCCCGGCATGGGCGATGTGCTGACCGGCGCAATCGCCGGTGTGCTCGGGCAGGTGGGCGATCCCTGGGTCGCGGCGCGCGTCGGCGTGCTCGCGCACGCAATGGCCGGCGATGCCGAAGCCCGCCACGGTGAGCGTGGCCTGCTGGCAAGTGAAGTGGCGCGGGAACTGCGCACCTGGGTCAATCTGAAGTGACCGGCGCGCGGCTGCAGCTACGCCCGGGCAGCGAGGCTGAGACGATGCGGCTCGGTGCGCGACTTGCCGAGGCCGCAAAACCCGAGCCGAGCCGCGCGCTGCGGGTGCTGCTGCATGGCGAGCTGGGCGCGGGAAAAACCACCCTGGCGCGCGGTTTCCTGATGGCGCTCGGCGCGGCGGGGCCGATACGCAGTCCTTCCTATGCGCTGCTCGAGCACTATGCGCTGGCGGACTGGCAGGCCGTGCACGTCGATCTGTATCGAATCGAGCAGGGCGCCGAACTCACGTCGCTGGGCCTGGAAGACTTCGATCGAGCCGGCACAGTCTGGCTGATCGAGTGGCCGGAGCGCGCTCCACAGCAGCTGGGAGCCGCGGATCTGAGTATTGATCTTCGCGCGCTGCAGACCCTGCACGAGGTTTCGATTGCAGCCGTGACTCCCTCAGGGGAACGCTGGTTACGCAAGGCTTTCGCCAAAGAACTTGAGGCTGAAACGGCAAACACGTAGATTACCCGGCAGCTATGCGTTCGAAGCTACTGAAATTCGTCGGATTTTTCTTTTTTCCGGTCCTCGGAGTAAGCGCGTTTTCGCCGGCCGCAGCGTCCACCCTGCAGGAAGTGCGAACCTGGAGCGCATCCCAGACGTCGCGCGTGGTGCTCGAACTGAGCGCGCAGACGCCGTACAAGTTCTTCATCGTCGACAATCCCCGTCGCGCGGTGATCGATCTGACCAAGACCGAGCTCGCCGCAGGCCTGCGCGCGCCGCAGGCTGAAGGTCTGGTCGCCGGGATCCGCTTTGGCGAGCAGGGTGGCGGCACACTGCGCGTCGTGGTCGATCTGGTGGGTGCGGCGCCGGCCAGAGTGCTGGAAGTTGCCGCGGACGGCACACGCGGCCAGCGCATCGTGCTCGATATCGGATCAGCGACCGGTAGCGAGGCCGCGGTGCCGACCCCACCCAAGGCCGCAGCGCCGATCAAGCCCAAGCACGCGCCGTCAGCGCGTGATCGGGAAGTCGTTGTGGCGATCGACGCCGGGCACGGTGGCGTGGATCCGGGCGCGATCGGGCGGCGCGGCACGCGCGAGAAGGATGTCGTGCTGCAAATTTCGCGCGATCTGGCGGCGCGCATCAATCGCGAGCCTGGCATGCGCGCCGTGCTGACCCGCAACGGTGACTACTTCCTGAGCCTTCGGCAGCGGATCATGAAGGCCCGCGCTGCCAACGCCGACATGTTCGTTTCCGTGCACGCAGACTCGGTGCGCAACTCCGAGGTCTCCGGCGCGTCGGTCTATGTGCTGTCGGAGAAGGGCGCGAGCGACGAGCAGGCGCGCTGGCTGGCGGAGCGGGAGAACGCCGCCGATCTTGCCGGCGGGATCTCGCTCGAAGACAAGGATCAGACGCTGCGGTCCGTGCTGCTCGATCTGTCGCAGTCGGCCAGTATTTCCGCGAGCATGGACGCCGCCGAGAAAGTCCTGCGCACGCTCAACGAGGTGGCCACCGTGCGCAAGCCGCGTGTGCAGCAGGCCGGATTCGTGGTGCTGAAATCGCCCGACATTCCGTCGATGCTGGTCGAGACGGCCTTCATCTCCAACCTCGACGATGAACGATTGCTCGGCCGCGACGCCCATCGCGCCAAGCTCGCCGATGCGATCTTCCGCGGCGTGAAGGCGTATTTTTCCGCCTATCCGCCCGAAGGCTCGCGCTTCGCCCGCAAGGCGGCCGGCAGCGCTGGCACGGTCGCTCAGAACATCGATTAGACTGCGGCGGCCCCTGCGGGTGCCGCGCATGAGTATCCTCCTCCTTCCCGACGAACTCGTTGACCAGATCGCTGCCGGCGAGGTCATCGAGCGGCCGGCGTCCGTGGTCAAGGAGCTGGTCGAGAACAGTCTCGATGCCGGCGCCAGCCGCATCGAGATCGACATCGAACAGGGTGGCGCGCAGCTGGTTCGCGTCCGCGACAATGGCGCTGGCGTCGCGAGCGGCGATCTGCCGCTCGCGCTGCGGCGGCACGCGACCAGCAAGATCCGCACGCTGGAGGATCTGGCCGCGATCGCGACGATGGGGTTTCGTGGCGAGGCACTGCCGTCGATCGCGTCGGTGTCGCGATTGCGGCTGACATCGCGAACCGCAGGTGCCGAGCAGGCGACCGAGTTGCTGGCGGACTCGGTCGATGCGCAGCTGCGCCCCGCCGCGCACCCGCCCGGCACGACGGTCGAGGTGCGCGACCTGTTCTACAACGTGCCGGCACGCCGCAAGTTCCTGCGCACGCCGGCGACCGAGCTTTCGCACATCGTGCGCTTCGTCGAGCGCGCGGCACTGATCCACTTCGGCACCGCCTGGAAGCTGCGCAGCAATGGACGAACCCTGCTCGACCTGCCGCTCGCGTCCAATGCAGCACTGATCGCCGAGCGTCTTGCGTCGGTGCTCGGCGGCGAATTCATGAGCCATGCCCTGGCGCTTGAGCATCGAGCCGGTCCGGTGCTGCTCGAAGGCTGGGTCTCGGCGCCGACGGCGAGCCGCAGTCAGCCTGATCAGCAGTATCTTTACGTCAATGGGCGCGTCGTTCGCGACCGTCTGCTCGCCAGTGCCGTTCGGCTCGGCTATCGCGATGTGCTGTATCACGGCCGCCATCCCGCCTATTTGCTGAATCTCGTGCTCGATCCGGGTCTCGTCGACGTCAACGCTCACCCGCAGAAACTCGAGGTGCGGTTCCGCGACAGCCGGCAGATTCACGATTTCGTGTTTCGCGCCGTCGAGCGTGCGCTGTCTGATACGGTCCGCGCGGCTACACCGGAACGCTGGCTGCCGGCAGCGCAGCGACAGCAGCCCGGCGGCGGGCCGAGCTGGGATCTGCTGCAGGCGGTCGGCGGTGTGGCCAGTGTCGCGCCCGAGTACGTGCCGCAGCAGCTCAGCCGTGCCTCCGGCCGGTTCGGCACGGCCATCGCGCAGCTGCACGGGATCTATATCCTGGCGCAGACCGCGGACGGACTGGTGATCGTCGATGCGCATGCGGCGCATGAGCGCGTGCTGTACGAGCAATTGAAGGCGCAGCGCGACACACGTCCGGCGTCACAGGCCTTGCTGGCGCCGGTGATCGTGACTTTGAAGGCGCACGAGCTCGAGATTGCGTTGACGCAGACCGCGGAGTTCGAGCGCGCCGGCTTCGAGATCGAACGCTTCGCGCCGACAGAGATCGCGGTGCGCGCCGTACCCGCGCTGCTCGGGACCCAGGATCTGCAGGCGATGATCGCAACCGTCGTGCGTGAAGTGATCGGCCAGCAGGGGTCCGCGCACCTGCAGGATGCGGAGCATCGCGTGCTGGCCAGCATGGCCTGCCGCAGTGCGATCCATGCGAATCGACACTTGACGCTCGAGGAGATGAATGCGCTGCTGCGGCAGATGGAACAGACCGAGCGCATCGATCAGTGCAATCACGGTCGGCCGACCTGGGTCGCGCTCGGCATGACACAGCTCGACCAGCTGTTTCTGCGCGGGCGATGAGTCGGGTGCTGGCGCTCGCCGGGCCGACTGCCGCCGGCAAGAGTGCTTTGGCTGCACTGCTGCATGAGCGGTTGCCGATCGAGATCGTCAGCGTCGATTCGACCCAGGTGTACCGTGGGTTCGACATTGGCTCAGCCAAGCCAGACGCCGCCGAGCGTGCGCGGATTGCGCACCACCTGCTCGATCTGCGCGAAGCCGGGCAGCACTACAGCGCGGGGGACTTCGTGCTCGATGCGCGGCGGGCGATCGAGGACATCCAGGCACGCGGGCGCGTTGCGCTGCTGGTCGGCGGCACGATGCTGTATTTCCGCGCGCTGCTGCGAGGCATGGCCCGGCTGCCGACCGCATCCGCTGCAATCAGGCGCGAAATCGACGACCAGGCTGCGCTGCGCGGCTGGTCGGCGCTGCATGCGGAACTGGCGACGGTGGATCCGGCCGCAGCCGCGATCATTCACCCCAATGATGCGCAGCGGATTCAACGTGCGCTGGAGGTCTACCGGATCAGCGGCGAACCTATTTCGGTGTGGCAGCAGCGCACTGCCGCGCCTGTCGTGCAGGCGAGCGGGCAGTGGGCGCTGGTGCCTCAGGATCGGCAGGCGTTGCGACGGCGGATCGAAGCGCGGTTCGACGCGATGCTGGCCGCCGGATTCGTCGCCGAAGTCAAAGCGCTGCGCGATCATCGCCACCTGACAGGGGCGGAGCCTGCGCTGCGGGCGGTCGGATACCGGCAACTGTGGCGCCACCTGGCGGGCGAGTTGAGCCTCGCAGAGGCGCGTGAGCAGGCGATCACCGCCAGCTGGCAGCTGGCGCGGCGCCAGCTGACCTGGTTGCGCTCCGAGCCCGAGTGGCAAGCGGTTGATCCGCAGAGCATTGCTGCTCGGGAACATTGGCTGGAAACAGTTGTCGCAATGACGCGTCAGCTTCGCTAGTAGACCAGCCGGCGTGCTAGCATCATTGCGTCGCTTGGGCCCTGACCCGAAGTCGCTGCCTCAACGAAACATTGGCTTAACGAACAATAAGGAGTGCCGGAATGGCGAAGGGCCAGTCTTTGCAGGATCCGTTCTTGAACCAGCTGCGCAAGGAGCGCGTGCCGGTATCAATTTATCTGGTCAACGGGATCAAGCTGCAGGGACAAATCGATGCATTCGATCAATTCGTTGTCTTGCTGAAAAATAGCGTCAACCAGATGGTCTACAAACACGCCATTTCGACGGTCGTGCCGGCGCGCAATGTGCGTGTTCCGAACGCCGACGGAACCATCGACGATGATGTAACGGAGGCGGCCGCAGAGTGACCCGTGTTTGAACGCCCACGGGGCGGGGCGCGCGCCGTACTCGTTCGTCTCGGGATCAACGCCCCCGTAGAACAGGAAGACCTCGACGAGTTTGCGCAGCTGGCGCAATCGGCGGGAGCGCAGCCCGTTGTGACGCTGACTGGCCGGCGTGACCGCCCGGATCCACGACTGTTCGTCGGCAGCGGCAAGGCCGAGGAGATCCGCCTCGCTGTCGAGGAGCATGAGGCAGATGTGGTGCTGTTCGACCATGCGCTGTCGCCTGGGCAGGAGCGCAACCTCGAGAAGCTGATCTGCCGGCGCGTGCTGGATCGAAACTCGCTGATTCTCGACATCTTCGCGCAGCGCGCGCGCAGCCACGAAGGCAAGCTCGAAGTGGAGCTCGCGCAATTGCGGCACATTGCCAGCCGCCTGGTGCGTGGCTGGACGCATCTCGAGCGCCAGCGCGGCGGCGGGATCGGCTTGCGGGGCCCGGGTGAAACACAGCTTGAAACGGATCGCCGCCTGCTGGGTGAGCGGGTCCGCGTGCTGACGCGGCGGCTCACCAAGCTGAAGCAGCAGCGCGAGACCGGCCGGCAGCGCCGCGTCGAGATCCCCATCCCATCGGTTGCGCTGGTCGGGTACACCAACGCCGGCAAATCGACCTTGTTCAGTGCGCTGACCGGCGCGGATGCGTATGTCGCCGATCAGTTGTTTGCCACGCTCGATCCGCTCGTTCGGCGGGTGCAGCTGCCGGGCGGCAGCCCGATCGTTGTCGCGGACACCGTCGGTTTCATCCGCGAGCTGCCCCACGAGCTGGTGGCGGCCTTTCAGTCCACGCTGACCGAAGCCCGCGAAGCATCGTTGCTGTTGCACGTGATCGATGCCAGCGATCCGCGCCGCGAGGAGCACATCGACCAGGTCAATGAGGTGCTTGAGCAAGTCGGTGCCGGTGCACTGCCGCAGGTTCGGGTCTACAACAAGATCGACCGTCTCGAAGTCGAGCCGCACAGCTTCAGGGATGGCGAGGGTCGCATCGCGCAGGTCTGGATCTCGGCAGCGCAGCGCGGCGGCATGGATCTGCTTCTCAGCGCCATTGCGGAGCGGCTCGACTGCCACGCACGCGAGGCTCGGATCCTGCTGCCTGCTGCGTCTGGTGCTTTGCGGGCGCGCTTGTTCGCGGCGGGTGTCGTGCGCAGCGAGCGCAGTCGCGATGACGGAGCGCTCGAACTGACCGTCAGCGTGCCGGAATCCGAGCTGCGGGTGCTGGCGCGGGCGCCGGGCGTGCAGATCCTGCAGGTTGCCGATGGTTCGAGGGCCGGGACTTCCGAAGCTTGTGCCCCCCCTGAGAGCTACCTACAATCGCGGTCTCAAATGCGAGCCTAGTCTCAAATGTGAGTCCAGCGGATCGGGCTCGCCACTCTCCAGAAGATCAAACATATGTCATGGAATCAACCGGGCGGTAACAACAACCCCTGGGGCAAGAAGCGCCCTGGGCAGGACGGCGGCAACGTCGATGAGGCATTTCGCAACTTCCAGCGCAAGCTCGAAGGGCTGCTGCGTGGTGGCCAGGGTCAGGGCGATGGTCCCGGCAGCGGTGGCGATGCGGCCGGCGGTAACAACCGTTCGACGTTCATCCTGGTGGCGGGCATTGCGGTCGCGGCCTGGCTTTTCATGAGCTTTTTCCAGATCGGCGCTGCCGAACGCGGCGTGGTGCAGCGATTCGGCAAGCTGGTGGACGTGCGTAATCCGGGCCTGGGCTTCGTGTTCTGGCCGATCGAAAGAGTCACGGTGGTCAATGTCGCGCAGGTCAACAGCGTCGAGTACAAGGCTCGCGTGCTGACCAAGGACATCAATCTCGTGGATATGGCGCTGAACGTGCAGTACCAGCTGCGCGATCCGGTCAAGTATCTGTTTTCGGTGCGTCAGCCCGAGCAGACGCTGCGCGAAGTCAGTGAGAGCGCGATCCGCGAAGTGGTCGGACGCAACGATCTGGAGGCAATTTTTGTTTCCAATCGTCAGCAGATCACCGAACTGACCAAGGAGCTGATCCAGCGCACGCTCGACAGCTACCAGGCTGGCATGATTGTGACGACCGTCAACCTGACCGACATCCAGGTTCCCGAGGCGGTCGTGCCGTCGCAGCGCGATGCCAACAAGGCGCTCGCCGACAAGGACCGCTTCGTCAAGGAAGCCGAGGCTTATTCGAGCGGTGTGCTGCCGGTCGCCGAAGGTACCGCGTCTCGCCAGATCCAGGAGGCCGAGGGCTACAAGGCGCAGGTGGTTGCGATTGCCGAAGGTGAGGCTTCCCGGTTCACCGAGCTTGCCACGGCGTACAAGAACGCGCCGCGCGTGACCCGCGAACGTCTTTATATCGAGGCCGTCGAAGGTGTGCTGTCGCGTTCGCGCAAAGTCATCATCGATACGAAGGAAGGCAGCAACAACATGATGTATCTGCCGCTCGACAAGCTGATGGAGCGTGGCGGTGCGCGCACGGACTCTGACGCCGCCGCAGCGCGTGCCGCGACGACCACCGAGCCGGAGTCTTCAGCCACAACCGATGCCCGAACCCGAGGAGAACGCTGATGCCGCGCGGCTTTCCGATACTGGCGGGCGTCGTTGCGCTGCTGCTGCTGGCGTCGAGTTGCATTTTCACGGTCAGCGAAACCGAGCGGGCGATCCGCACCCAGTTCCGCGAAGTCGTGGGCCCGACCTATGGCCCAGGCCTGCACTTCAAGACACCGATCGACAGCGTGGTGAAGTTCGAGCGGCGGGTGCAGTCGCAGAGTTTCTCGGGCGAAACCTTCCTGACCAACGAGAACCGCGGCCTGATCGTCGATTTCTACGTCAAGTGGCGCATCAACGATCCGGCAAAATTTTTCCGCTCTTTTGGCACCGACGAGAGTGCGGCCTCGCAGCGACTGTCGGATATCGTCAAGGACGGCATCAAGAACGTGGTCGCGCAGCGCACACTGCAGGAGATCGTCTCGGCGGAGCGTGCGGCTTTCACCGGCGACATGTTTGGTCGCGCCAGCAAATCGGTATCGGATCTCGGTGTCGAACTGGTCGACGTGCGCGTGCAGCGCATCGACCTGCCCGACGACGTGGCCGCTCGCGTCTATGCGAGCATGCAGCAGAGTTTTGAACGTCTGGCGCGCCAGCTGCGCGGCGAGGGCGAACGGGAAGCGCTGAGGATCCGCGCCGAAGCCGACCGCAAGCGCCTGGAGATTGTCTCTGCTGCGGCGCGCGATTCTTTGCGCATTCGCGGCGAAGGCGACGGTCGCGCCTCCGAGATCTATTCGAACGCGTACTCGGGGGACGCCGAGTTCTACTCGTTCTATCGCAGCATCCAGGCCTACAAGAGTTCGCTGGGGAAGGAAGGCGATGTGCTGGTGGTCTCACCGGACAGTGAGTTCTTCCGCTACCTGAGATCACCGAGCGGCACTCGATAGCAGACTGCGGACGAGGCGGGTGCCGGCATGCTTGACTGGTCCGACCTGTTCGCTGCGCTGGCGATTTTCCTCGTATTCGAAGGGCTGATGCCGTTTGCCCATCCGGCGGCGATGAAGCGCGGACTTGCCACACTGCTGACCGTGCCTGATCGCGCGCTGCGCATCGCCGGGCTGGGCAGCATCATTGCCGGGCTGTTGCTGCTGTGGGTGGTGCGCGGGTGAGCGGCAAGTTCGTCGTCGTGATCGGCACCCAGTGGGGCGACGAGGGAAAGGGCAAGATCGTTGATCTGCTGACCGAGCGGGCCGTGGCCGTCGCGCGCTTCCAGGGCGGCCACAACGCCGGTCACACGTTGGTGATCGACGGCCAGACCACGGTGCTGTCGCTGATCCCTTCGGGCATCCTGCACGAGCATGTATCGTGCCTGATCGGCAACGGCGTCGTGCTGTCGCTCGATGCGCTGATGCGCGAGGCGCAGAAGCTGATCGACAAGGGCGTGCCCGTGTTCGATCGACTGCGGATCGCACCGAACTGCCCCTTGATCCTGCCGTCGCATGTGGCGCTGGACCACGCGCGCGAAAAGGCGCGCGGCGTCAACGCCATCGGCACGACCGGACGCGGTATCGGCCCTGCCTACGAAGACAAGGTCGCGCGGCGCGCGCTGCGCGTGTCGGATCTGTTTCAGCGTGAGCGTTTTGCGTCCAAGCTCGGCGAAATGCTCGATTTCCACAACTTCATGCTGCAGCACTACTTCAAGCTGCCGGCCGTGGATTTCCAGAAGACGCTCGACGAGCAGCTGGCAATGGCTGAACACGTGCAGCCGCTGGTTGCCGACGTCACGGATATTCTGCAGCGGTTGCGCACGGCCGGTGCGAACGTGATCTTCGAGGGCGCGCAGGGCGCAATGCTCGACGTCGATCTCGGCACCTATCCCTACGTGACCTCTTCGAACACCACGGCCGGCTACGCCGGAACCGGCACGGGGATCGGGCCACGCAACTTCGACTACGTGCTCGGTATCGTGAAGGCGTACACCACCCGGGTCGGTGCCGGGCCGTTCCCGACGGAACTGCACGATGAGACCGGTGAGTACCTGCAGCGGGTCGGCCATGAATTCGGTGCCGTGACCGGCCGGCGACGGCGCTGCGGCTGGTTCGATGCGGTCGCGATACGCCGTTCGATCATCCATTCGAGCGTCTCGGGGCTGTGCATGACCAAGCTCGACGTGCTCGACGGTCTGGACGCGATACGCATCTGCACCGGCTACCGGATGCGTGGCGACGCCAGTGGCACGACGCATGCCGACCCGCCGTTGCTGGTCGATGCCATTGCCGAGGTGGAGCCCGTCTACGAGGAACTGCCGGGCTGGAAGGAATCCACGGTAGGCGAGACCCGATACGAGGCGTTGCCCAGTGCCGCACGCGCGTACCTGCAACGTATTGGCGAGCTGGTCGGTGCGCCGATCGACATCGTCTCGACCGGGCCGGGTCGCGAGCAGACCATCGTCTTGCGGCATCCATTCG
>JBBQWY010000049.1:0-17399 GCA_038210215.1 Steroidobacterales bacterium | reverse complement strand
GGGCTGGTCGGCGGCTTGATCGGCGCCCTGCCCTGGGCTACCCACACCCCGACGTGCCGGCGTCACCGCTGCCCGCAGCTTGCTGTGCGGCGCGAACACTCCATGAAATCTCGTCAAGTGCATCCGCGGTGGCGGCACCAGCTGGGCGCTGGATGTCGATCCGCTGGAACTCTTTTAGTCCCTCCGTCGGGCCCTCTGGCGCGCCCGCGGGCCGGGCCGGTGGCCCTCGCCGCCCCGGAATCGGCTGCCCGACCGGTCGTCGGGGGCGAAATTCGACACTGGCCGGCCCCGGCCACGCTGCCCTTCGATTCGCAACCCGGAGAGCGGTGGGTCTACGGCTACAACACCGACATCCTCGGCAACGTCATCGAACGCATCACCGGGCAGACGCTGACCGCCTTCATCGACGAGCGGATCACCACGCCACTCAAGATGATCGACACCGCATTCTTCCTGCCAGCTGGCAAGGAGGCGCGTCTCGCCGCCGTGCACGTGGTGGGTCCGGGCGGCACCATCACCCGCGCCGAAGACGGCCACCCCGGGCAGAGCGCGGTGCCGCACTCGGGGCAGGGGGCCTACGTGCAGGGACCGCGGGCTGCCTTCTCGGGCGGCGCCGGTTTGCTCTCGACCGCGCAGGACTACGCCCGCTTCCTGCAGATGATGATCAACGGCGGCGAGCTCGAGGGCGTGCGCCTGCTGAGCCCCACCACCGTGGCGCTCATGACATCAAACCACGTCGGCACGCTCTATCAGAACGGCGCCCTCGGCTGGGGCCTCGGCTTCGAGGTGGTCGAACAGGTCGGCCGCGCCCCGCGATATGGAGCGGCTGGCGAGTTCTCGTGGGGCGGCGCCTACAGCACCACCTACTGGGCCGATCCGGCCGAGAAGCTGGTTGTCGTCTACCTGAGCCAGCTGCTGCCGTCGGGCATCACCACGCCGACGGGCCGCGTGCGCACGCTGGTAAATCAAGCGATCGTCGGCCCGCCATCCGGATCCCCGGCACCGGTGTCGAATGGCTGCCCGGCATGTGCTCCACCGTTGAACCGTTGATCAATGCCTGCAAGCGAAACTTCCGTGACCCGCCGGACTGAGTGTGCCAGCTGCGGCGCATGCCGCGGAAGTAGACGCGCGGATCTGCGCGGCCCATATCGCGCCCGTCGGTAGCGGACCAGCGCCCGATACCCGAATCATCTGCGGATTATGGTCGCCCGCGTTCGACAGGACGATTGGCGAGCACGACGCCGCCGCGCGCCATCACGAAGCGCGCACGCTGGCCGGCGTCAGCGCCAGGCTCCGGTTGAGTTCGCGCTCGAACCGGTTCCATCGCGGTCAGATCGCGTCGCAAACTGCGTCCGCTTGCCTTAGTAACTCGGTTGATCCCGCCAACAGGCCATGGGGGCTGTCGGAAAGCGGCTGAGGCGCGAGGCCATTATGCACGATTCGTGTTCTTATTGGACACTGCTGCCTAGATTGTTCACCAATAGGGGCTGTGCGAAATTGCCTGGTCTATACGGCGCCACTACGTGGCTGCAGCCGATTGGTTTCGCATCGAAACCAACGGCACGCTTCGATACTTAGGCAGAGATTTTGGGGGGAGAGCAAATGAGAACCGAACTGGCAAAGACGCTGCTGCTATTCCTCGCAACGAGCTTCGCGCTAGGCACCGCCGCCGCAGTCGCTCAGCAAGCAGAAGTGACGTCACCGGACTTGGCTGAGGTACTCGTTACGGGTTCACGGATCCAGGGCGCGAAAATCAACGATGTGCTGCCCGTCACGGTGCTCGACGAAAAGGCGATCGAGAACACTGGAGCCTCATCGGGGGACGAGCTATTCCGCGCGATCCCGCAGGCCGGCACCGTCGCGTTCAACGAGCAGAATGCAATCAGTCAGAACAGCGCGCGAGGAGATGTAGGCTCGATCAATCTGCGGGATCTCGGAACCGGCAACACACTGCTGTTGATCAACGGTCGGCGCATGAACTTGAATCCCGGATTCCAGACCGAGCTGCTGGTGCCCGTCGTCAGCCCCGACACCAATGAAATTGCACCGGGAGGCGTCCGGCGAATTGAGGTGCTGCGCGACGGCGCATCCGCCATTTACGGCGCGGATGCGGTCGCGGGCGTCATCAACACCGTGCTGAAGGGCGACATTACGGGGGGTTTCGTCGAGGCGGACTGGCGCAAGTCGGATGGCGTGAGCCTGAGCAGCTACCGCCTGACCGGGGGCTACGGCGTCGACTTCGGCGCAGGTCGCGGCAACATCACCTTTTACGGTGGATACTTCCACGAGGACGACTTGCCGACTTCAGCACGTGCCTACGCCGCAGACGACAATCGCTTACCGCTGGTAGAGGGCACCGAGTTCGAGGGCGACGTACAGTTCAACAACCGCAACACTTTCGGTCCGTTCGGGCAGTTCGATATCCAGGGCGCATCTCCGGCGACCAGAACTCCAATCGGCGACGATGATTTCTTTCTGCAGCCGGGCACGTTCCCGAACTGCCGGCTGGATTTCGGCGGGGGCGTTTGCGCTGCTGCGGGGGTCACGCCAGTGCGAGAGGTGCGTTACAACCAGAACTTCGGCAGTACCCTGTTCAGCCGCAAGGATCGCTACAACGCGTTGGCACTGCTCCGCTATGACATCAGCGATGCTGTCGAGGCCTATTTCGAAGGCAGTTTCTACCGCTCCGAGAATCGCCGCAGGACCGAGCCCTCCGCCATTCTCCAGGCCGTCCCCGTCGGCATTTCGCGGACGGCCTACTGGAATCCGTTCGGTCCAACCGGCAGCCCGAACCGGCTCCCTGGAACCACCATCGCTGCTGGCGGCGTGGATGTGATCATGGAGCGCTACCGATTCGTCGACGTCGGCACTCGCGACGTAACGGTGGACAAAGACAGTTTCCGCCTCGTTACCGGCCTACGCGGTGGTCTCGGCGTATGGGACTTCGATACGGGCTTTCTCTACTCGGAAGCCAAGTCGCTTGATCTTGAGCGCAATCGTCAGTCACTGACATTGATGCAGCAGACTATCAACCGAACCACGTCTGACGCCTACAACCCGTTCAATGGGGGCTGTCTCGATGATCCCGGGCAGGGCGATTGCACGCCCAATCCGCAGTCGGTAATCGATGCGTTCAAGATTGATGTCTTCCGCAGAGGAGGCACCTCGCTGGCGATGCTCGACTTCAAGATCAGTCGCAACGATCTGCTGTCGTTGCCTGGCGGAGATCTTGGCATCGCCGCAGGTCTTGAATGGCGGCGCGAGACTTTCTTCGACGATCGCGATCCTCGACTCGACGGGACGGTTACGTTTACCGACAGCGTGACTGGGGCGTTCAACGATAGTGACGTGGTCGCCACCAGCGCCTCGCCGGATACCCGCGGCAGCCGCGAGGTATATTCTGCCTTCGCCGAGATCTTCATTCCGGTGGTCGACGCCGGTATGGAGATACCGCTGGTGCAGGACTTCATCGTCCAGCTGGCAGGTCGCCTCGAGCGCTTCGACGACATCAAGGAAACCGCGGTAGTGCCACGCATCGCGGCATCTTGGACCAGTATCCCCGGCGTCATGCTGCGCGGAGCCTGGTCGGAAGGATTCCGCGCACCGAATCTGGTGCAGGTCAACGACGAGGGGACGAGCCGCTCCAATACCCGCCAGGATTTCGTCGTCTGCCAGGCGCGCGTGGAACAAGGCACGCTGTCGAATCTCGGAGCATGTCCGACTTTCGGTACCATCAGCTTGCGTTCGGGCACCGAAAACCTGACTCCCGAAGACAGCGAAAGCATCAACCTCGGCATCGTACTGGAGCCGACATTCATCCCCGGGCTGACGCTGACGGCGGACTATTGGCGAGTCAGGCAGACGGATCTGGTTGGCACATTCAGCGACCAGAACCAGATTGCGCTCGATCTGCTGCGCAGGCTGAACGGCAGCAGCAATCCGAACGTCATTCGCGCAGACCCCACCGTCGATGACATTGCGCTGTTCACCGGGACCAGCCTGGCTCCAGCCGGCGCGATCATCCGCGTGCTCGACCCGTACCTCAATCTCGACAGCCGCGAGTCCAAGGGCTGGGACTTCGGGGTGTCGTATCGTCTGCCCGAGTCTCGTTTCGGAAATTTTCGGGTGCAGATCAATGCGGCCAGGCTGAAGAGCATCTTCCAGTCGGCAGGTGCCGAGGGCAAGGAGCTGCTCGATGCGGCAGCTGCCAGCATCCTGCCGCCTGACGTGACAACGGGGGGCCTGGGCGAACTGCTCGAGCTCAACGGCCGTCCAAAATGGCGCTTCAGTAGTTCGCTCAACTGGGATCGTGGGCCTGTCGATGTCGGCTTGTTTGCGCAATACGTTGGCAAGGTCTTCGACGATGACGTGGTTCGCGACGTGTTGGTCGTGTCGGACGATCCGAGGGACAACTACTATCCGGTCAGCGACTGGTTCACGATGAATTTCTCGTTTGCCTATTCGTTCAAGAATAATCCCGTTCTGAATGGCGCCCGGCTGCGCTTTGCAGTCAACAATTTGTTCGATGAGGATCCGCCGCTCGCGGACGAGCAGTATGGTTTCTACAGCGAGTTACACACGGCGCGCGGGCGCGTTTTTCATCTCGAGCTGCGCAAGAAGTTCTGAGGGTGAGTAGAGGGGGTGCAAGCGCGAATTTCCCCGGTGCGAGAACGCGCTGCGCCTATAGCGACAGGGATTTCGCAATGGGCGTCAGTCTGGCAAGCCGCTTCTTGAAGAAGGCGACGACGGTGTTGATCTTGCGGGTATCGCGCAACTCGGCTGGATAGACCGCCCAGACGTTGGCCGGTTGCGAATACTCGGGAAGCAGCCTGATCAGTCGCCCAGATTCCAGGTGTTCGTGCACGTCCCAGATCGAGCGGAGCAGGATTCCTCGGCCCCTGATCGCCCAGTCGACTGCCACTTCGCCATTGTTCGTCGATAGCGCATCGTTGACGTTAACCGTCTCCTCGTTGCCATCGTTGATCACGCGCCAGACTCCGACAGGGTGATCGCGTTCCTTGATCGCGATGCAGTCATGGCTTGAGAGATCCGAGAGTCGCTGCGGTTCGCCGCGCGCTGCGATGTAGTCTGGCGATGCTGCAATGATGCGACTGTTGGCAGCGAGACGCTTCGCGATCAGGTGCGGCGCGATCTCGTCGCCGATCCTGATATCGAGGTCAAAGCTCTCGGCTCCCGGATCCACGATGCGATCGAGCAATTCGAACCTGACCTGCAATTCCGGGTGAGTAGCAACCAGTTCGGCGATGATCGGCCCGACGCGATTGCGGCCGAATCCGAAGCTGCTGCAGATCCGCAATCGGCCGCGCAACGATTCACTGGCAAGACCACTCTCGGAAACCAGTAGGTCGAGCTTCCCCAGGATTTCCATGGACAGTGCGAGCAGGCGCTCGCCTTCATCGGTCAGCGTGACGCGGCGCGTAGTGCGGTGGAACAGGTAAACCTTGAGGTTCTGCTCGAGCATCCGAACGCGTTTCGATACGAATGCAGGAGACATTCCCAGTTGCTCGGATGCCACCTTGAAGCTCGAGAAGCGGGCAACGGCACAGAAGACAGTGAGGTCTTCGGGTCTCGGCAGATTGAACACGTATCGTATCCAAGTAACCCACGATTGAGTCTATTGTTCACAGAAACAGGTTGTTGGTACAACTGAATCTGACGCAGCAGCGCCGTGCAGATCTCCCGAAGCGTTCACCGGCCTTCGATCCAATCCCTAGTCAAGGGGAGCAGATGAGTTTGACCCACACCAAGGCTTATTCGATCGCATGCATTCCCGGAGACGGGATTGGCAAGGAAGTTCTGCCGGAGGGTGTGCGGGTGCTTGATCGCGTGGCCGCGCTTTACGGGTTCAGCTTGAACTGGTTCGAGTTCCCCTGGTCATGCGAATACTATTCGAAGACCGGAATGATGATGCCGGCGGACGGACTGGCGCAGCTCGGTCGGCACGACGCCATATTTCTTGGCGCCGTTGGATTTCCTGGAGTACCTGACCACATTTCCCTGTGGGGCTTGTTGCTGCCGATTCGTAGAAAGTTCAACCAGTACGTGAACCTTCGGCCCATTCGCCTGATGCCGGGCATGGAGTCGCCCCTGACCAACGCTCAGCCGGGAGCGATCGATTTCCTGATCGTGCGAGAGAATACCGAAGGCGAATATTCCGATCAGGGTGACATTTTTAATCGCGGTACGGACTTTGAGACGGTGATCCAGCATTCTGTCTTCACCCGAACGGGGGTCGACAGAATCTTTCGCTATGGCTTCGAGACCGCGATGAAGCGCAAGAGAAGGCTAGCCTACGCGACAAAGTCGAACGGAATTTTTCTGGCGATGCCTTACTGGGATTCCCGCGCTACAGCGATGTCGGAGCAGTTTCCCGAAGTGAAGATTGAGCAGTATCACATCGACATACTGTCGGCGCACTTCGTTCGGCGTCCAGAGAGCTTCGACGTGGTCGTCGCCTCCAACCTGATGGGCGATATTCTTTCTGATCTTGGTTCCGCCTGCACGGGCACGATCGGCGTGGCGCCGTCCGCCAATCTCAATCCTGACGGCGAATTCCCGTCGATGTTCGAGCCGGTTCATGGCTCCGCACCGGACATTTTCGGCAAGAATATCGCCAATCCGATTGGCCAGATCTGGTCAGGAGCCCTGATGCTGGAACATCTAGGACAAAGCGAAGCCTCGAGGGCCGTCATGGCGGCGATTGAATCGGTTCTGTGCAACGGCCCGCGGACACGCGACATGGGTGGTTCGGCTTCGACCGATGAAGTGGGTAAGGCAATCGCTGCGGCAGTGCGTGTTCCCGATGGAGCGGGAGATCACGTAAGACACGCGCTTGCGGACGAGCAAGTTTCGCCAGCGTCGTTCCAGTAGATGCGATGAAGAGGTTTGAGCAGAAATTCGTGCATATCTTCGGCGCAGCAGCCAGGTCCATCGTCGCCTTGGGAATACTTAGTGGCTGCGCCGTTGTCGCACAGGAACCGTCCACTGTCCGTTCTGCGCCGCTCGCCTCGGACCACGAAGATCCGAAAGTAACGCGACTGAAAGCGGATAAGCCGACCCACCTGCTATTCGTGGGCAACAGCTACTTTTATTACAACGACAGTCTGCATAACCATGTCGAGCGGATGGCGGTCGCGGCGGGGTTGTTCGATGCAGCGACTCCGACATACAAGTCCGCCACGATCGGCGGCGCCGCGCTGTTCGATCATCCGATAGATCATCTGCTCAACCCGGCGAATCTGCGGGTTGATAGACCCTTCGAAGTTGTGATCCTGCAGGGTGGAAGTGCTGCGCCTCTTTCCCCGGGTCGCAGGAAGCGCTTTCTCGAAACTGCGAAGCTGTTTTCGGCGAAGATTCGAGCTGCGGGCGGTGAGCCGGTGCTCTACATGACGCACGCCTATGTGCGGCCGCATCCTGATCACAGGCCAGACATGATTCGGGACATTTCGTCGCTGTACATTGGCGCCGGAAACCAGATCGGTGCCCTGGTCATTCCGGTCGGACTTGCATTCGAGGAAGCGTATCGACGTAGACCGGACATTCGGCTGCACGCTGCATTTGACGGCACCCATCCTTCGATGCTCGGCACATACCTGGCCGCTTGCACCGTTTTCGCGAGCATCTATGGGGTATCGCCGGTCGGGAACAGCTATGACTACTTCGGCGAAGTCGCGGCCGAAGACGCTCGTTTCCTGCAGGGAGTTGCAGAGGAGACGGTGAGGAAATTCTTCGGACGAGAGCCTGCGGGCAAGTGACGACACCGACTGCGATCGCCGTTCCCCGGGAGAGCAAGCCGAACCTTGTCGGCTTGGCGATCGGAATCGCCGGCTTTGCTCTGATGTTCGTGTTCTTCTCACCAGCCGGACTGGATCGGCCGGCACAAGTCGCCGCCGCCGTCGGCGTGCTGATGGCGATCTGGTGGGCAACCGAAGCAATTCCGCTGCCCGTCACCGCCCTGCTTCCAATCATCGTATTTCCGCTGGCTGATGTTGCGACGCTCGCGGACAGTGCGGCTCCGTACGCGGATCCCGTCATCTTCCTTTTCCTCGGAGGCTTCCTCGTAGCTCTGGCGGTCGAACGGAGCCAATTGCACCGACGGATGGCTCTCATCATTTTTCGCGCACTGGGGCGGAGCGGCAGCGGCTTGATCGCCGGCTTCATGCTGGCGTCTGCGCTAATCAGCATGTGGATCTCGAACACATCCACCACCTTGATGCTGTTCCCGATCGCCATGTCGCTGGCACTGGTCGTATCCGAAACTTCTCCCGGGCTGTCGGATAAGCAGCGCAAGGACTTCAAGATTGCCCTGTTGCTCGGCCTTGCCTATGGCGCTTCGATCGGCGGTGTCGCGACTCTGGTTGGGTCGCCGACCAACGCGTTCATGGCGGGGTTCCTTCTCAGCGAATACGGCAGAGAAATCGAATTCGCGAGATGGATGCTGATCGGCGTACCGGTGTCGCTGATCATGCTGCCGCTTGGTTGGCTGTTGCTCACTCGCATACTGTTTCCAGTCAGGTTCGCGTCATCTCCCGAGACGCGCGCGGCACTGGCACTTCGATACCGGGATTTGGGTCCGATGTCGAAGGCGGAAAGGCGGACTGCCGTGGTCTTCGCGTTGCTGGTGATCGGCTGGATCGCGCGCAAACCGATCGCAGCGACTCTCGGGCTGGAGGGGCTCAGCGACGCAGGCGTCGCGATGGCGGCGGGTTTGATGGCGTTCGTTATTCCGAGTGGAACGGATCGCTGCGCCCTGGTCGACTGGTCGGACACCACGCGTCTGCCGTGGGGAATTCTGCTCCTGTTCGGCGGCGGCTTGTCACTGGCTGCCGCGCTGTCTTCTTCCGGATTGACTCTGTGGCTAGGTCAGCAGTTGGCACCGCTCGGCGCCGCGAATCCCATTCTCCTGGTAGTTGCCATCACCAGTCTCGTGGTCTTCCTGACCGAACTGACCAGCAACGTCGCCACGACAGCTACGTTGCTGCCAGTAATCGCGGCGCTGGCGGTGGAGCTCGGGATTGACCCGTTGATGCTCGCGGTTCCGGTGACGATCGCCGCCAGCTGCGCGTTCATGCTGCCGGTTGCCACTCCGCCGAACGCGATTGTCTTCAGCAGCGGCGAGATCCAGATCAAGGATATGATGCGGGCCGGCTTGTGGCTGAACTTCATCTCCATCGTCCTGGTCTCGTCTGTCGCGGTTTGGCTGGTTCCACTCGTTCTGTGATCACCGAGGTCTCAGGAAAACGCAGGCGCTCCCGCGCCGCTCACGAATACGGCTCATGCGCCGCGGTGCCGACGCTGGTTCGCGTGACGCGCGCCGACGTCGGCCGGGGTCGTGTTGCCGCAGGTGCTGCGACCGTCCTTGCGCTGCTGGCGTTCGTCACCACGACCCATGCGCCGGCGGCCGACTGGGGCGGCTGCGATCTGGGCGATATCCGCGTCGATGCTGATTTCTCGGGAGGCAGGGCAAGCGCCTGCGACCGGTCGTCACCCGACCACCTGTCCGTACTGATCCTTCCCGAATCGCCCGGCGTCAATCCCAGTCCCTGGTATGCGTTTCGCGTGACGGCCGATGCGGCGAGGCGCATCGAGCTGACGCTCGTGTACGGCGAGGCGCGCCATCGCTATCGGCCCCGGCTGAGCCGCGACGGTCGCGTCTGGGAGAACTTGCCGGCGTCGCGGCTGCGGGAGCTGCATCCGGGCCGCGTGACGCTCGGTCTGGACGTCGGGCCCGAGCCAATCTGGATCGCGGCGCAGGAACTCTGGCCGGCCGAGCGCCACTACGCGTGGCTGCGCCGCCAGTCGCTGCGACCGGGCGTGACGGTGGCGGAACTAGGCCGTTCGCTGCAGGGACGCCCGATCGAGGCTCTCCGCACCGATCCCGGCGAGCGGCGGGAGCAGACTCTCGTGATCACCGGACGCCAGCATCCCCCGGAGGTGCCCGGCGCACGGGCGCTCGAGACTTTCGTCGAGGTACTGCTCGACGACAGCGAGTTGTCGAGGCGGTTCCGCCAGGTCTTTCGGGTCGTGGCGGTGCCGCTGCTCAACCCGGACGGCGTCGAGGCCGGTCACTGGCGGTTCGGTGCCGGACGGAAGGACCTGAACCGGGACTGGGGCCCCTTCTCCCAGCCGGAAACCATATTGATCCGAAACCTGCTCGCAGAGATCGAAGCAGATCCGTCGGGACGGCTCGCGGCGTTCGTGGATTTCCATTCGACGCTACGCGACGTGTTCTACACCCAGCGCGACGAGGATCCTCTGCGTCCGGCCGGTTTCTATGCGCGCTGGCTCGGGCGGTTGCAGGAGCGCATGCCCGGCTATGAAGTGACGCGCCAGCCCGGCCACCAGGTCGGACTACCGACGGCCAAGACCTGGGTCTATGAGACTTACGGCGTGCCAGCTGTGTCGTTCGAGATCGGAGACGAGACCTCGCCAGCAACGGCCGACCGCCTCGCCACGGAAGCAGCGAAAGCGCTGATGGAGACGCTGCTCGATGCCTCCAGCTCCGCACCTGCGGCGCGCCTCGGGACCGGCGTCGGGACGTTCCGTTTCGAAGGCTGGGCGGGTCCGCCGTTGCGCGTCTGGTACCGCGTGCCCGAGACCGTGCATCCCACGACACCGGTGCTCCTCGTTATGCACGGCATGAACCGCGATGCGGACCGGTATCGCGACCAGTGGTTGACGCTCGCCGAGCGGCACGGATTTATCCTCGTAGTTCCGGAGTTCGACGCGGCGCGATTCCCGGGGTCGACGGCGTACAACCTTGGCAACGTCGTGGACGGTAAGGGCCGCGAGGAATCGCCAGAGCGGTGGAGCTTCGCCGCCGTCGAACCCCTGTTCGACCACGTGCGTACGTTGACCGGGACTCGAGTCGACCGCTACGAGATGTACGGCCACTCGGCGGGTGCACAGTTCGTGCACCGCTACTTGATGTTCGTTCCCGATGCGAGGGTCGGCAAGGCGGTGGTCGCGAATGCAGGCTGGTACACGATGCCGGACCGCAATGCACGCTTTCCTTACGGTCTGGCCGGCAGCGGCGTGACCCCGCCGGCCTTGATCGCTGCGCTCGCGCGACCCATGGCCGTCTTTGTCGGGACCGCGGACAACGACCGCGGGCACGCGGGACTCCGCCGGACGCCCGAGGCCATGCGCCAGGGACCGCACCGCGTTGCGCGCGGCGAAGCCTTCCACCTGCGGGGCCGCGAAGCGGCACGGCTGGAGGGTGTCGCGTTCGGCTGGACGCTCCGCTACGTCGACGGTGCCGCGCACGACAACGCCGCCATGGCGAGCGCCGCGGCGGCCTGGCTCTATGCACCGTAGCGCCGGTTAGCCAAACCGCGCCAATTCCTATCTGGCGGCTACTGCGTTCCCGGCCGCCAACGGGTATCGCCTGAGGTTGAAGGCGATCGAGCCCATCGACAAAAGCTCTCGCTCGCCGAGTCGCACGATCAAGTGGGATTATTTGGCGGCATACTTGAGAGCCTGGTCTCGATTGCTTCTGACGCTATCGGGGCGCCAGCGGTGAGTTGGGTGCATGGAGAATGGGAGTGACGGCCGTCACGCGATCGGATCAACGACAGCGAGACAGTGATGCGGTGCGAACAATGAATCAATTTTCCCGCAGAGGTTTTCTGAAATTCGGCGCCGCCGGCGGCTTGCTGGCAGCGTCATCTCTCAGGTATCCCTTATCGCTCGAAGCAGCGGAGCTCAAGCAGTCCGCCGAGTTGGCTTTGAACCCTGGGTGGCTGCTGCGTTGGGAGAACGAAAGGCCTCTGCTTCAGCAGGGCATGTACGTGCTGGTGCGCAACGGCCGCATCGAAGCGATCCAGAGCAGACCTTTGCCCGCCTCGATTCCCCGGCTTGAGATGCGCAACTGCCTGCTCGTACCAGGCTTCATCAGCGGACACACTCACGTCTGCGCCGGCACGCCGACGCGCGGGCTGATCGAGACGGGTCGATCCGATCTTCGGCCGCTCGAATTGGTCGAGACCTTGCTGGATGACGATGAACTCGACGCGCTGACCGAGTACAACCTGGCCGAGCTGTTGCTAAGCGGATGCACCACCCAGTTGGAGATGAGTTGCACCTTGCGTCAAGCGGAAGCCTACGTTCGCGTGGCGTCAAAGATGGGCGCGAGGGGTTATCCGGGCGCCATGCTTCCGAACCTGATGCGACTCGGCCCGATAATCGCTGCGCAAGGCGACCAGGCGCTCAAGGATGCCGAGCCCGGAACGCTCGTGGAGATCGAGCAGAACCTTGCCTTCGGGCGCAAATATGCGGGCGCAGCGGACGGGCGGATCAGGCCGATGATGTCGCCGATGGGCAGCGATTTCCAGACGCCTGCAACCATGCGTGCAATATCTGCCGCTGCCCGTGAGCTAGGGACCGGCATCCACACTCATCTTGCGTGGCACCCTCAGGAGAATCCCACGATGCTGCGTCGCTGGGGGCGCACCTCAGTCCAGTGGTGCGAGGATTTCGGCTTTTTCGACGGGCCTTTTTTCGGCGCGCACATGGGTTACCCCGACTGGGCCATCGACGCTCCCATCCTGCGCAAGCATGGAGCCATCTATTCCCACTGTCCTGGAATGAGCGGGCTTGGCGGTTCAAGCCAGCCGTATCCGGAAGCACTGGGCCACGGCATCAGGACCAATGTGGGTATCGACACCCATTCAAACAACTACCTCGAGGTTCTCAAACTGGCGGTGATCGGCGGGCGGGCGCGCTACCGAATGTTGAAGAAAAGTTCAGAGCTCGCGATCGCGGAGCCGACCATGGAAGAAGCCGTTCGCGGCGCGACGCTTTATCCCGCGGACGCACTGGGTCGCAAAGACCTGGGAAGAATCGAAGATGGCGCGATGGCGGACCTGGTAGCCGTTGATGTGAGTGGCTTCCACGTCGGCGCGGGTGCATTGCCGCCGGAGCCACTCAATAACTTGCTTTACGCCAGCGGGCCGTCGGTTCGGCATGTGATGACGCAAGGCACCGTGCAGGTTCGCGATGGCGTGCTTCAGGTCGTCAACGCCACGGCCGTGATGGAACGCGGCGGGAAAGCGATGAGAAAGATCTGGACGGCGCTGAAATCAGAGGGTTGGTTAACCTCATAAGCAGTGACGGTGATCTGCTGGAGCTGGTTACCCATGAGGGCATTGCGGTTTTACTTCTGGCGTAACTTCTGCGGCAGCGGAGCAGCGAGTAGCGCTGATCCAGGCACACCTGGAGAAGACGGCCCCGGATCAGCACCCACCCGAGCTGCCACTTGGAATGCGGGCACCGCCGACAAGCGCCAGTGTCGAATCAAACCTGGAGCCGCCGCCTCGTGTCCGCAGTTCAATGTCTGCGGCTAGATGTGTCTTGAGCCGATCGAGCATCGGTTCGTGCAGGATCTCGACGCGCGCGGCCAGCGCGTTGGCAGCCAGGCTCGTCTTGCCTGGCTCTCTTACATCATAGCGTCCTAGCTCAAGTGTTCGAGCCAGCACCCAGCGCATGCTCATCAAGCGATCGTAGAGATGTGCGGTGGCCGGTCCGTTTGCCACTAGCGACAGCGTTCGATCCGGCACGCGCACTGTTACCCGCTGAATCGTCTTGATATCAACCGGCTTGAGTCTGAGGATGGCCTCAAGTGCCGTTTGCGATGCGAAACACGCTGGGAAAAACTTCCAGCCGATCTCGTCCAGTGTGTCGCCGCGCCAGGACTCGGGTTTGATCCGGCGCGGGTCGCCGTGCAGCAGTGCGATCAGGCCTGGCGTTTGTGCCGTGCCCTCTAGTCCGTTGTGACCGGCACTTGCCTCCCGCGCAATCAGCGGCGCCTCAAATCCCGCGCGAGCAGCGATGCCACTGTGCAGTGGTGCCAGTTCGCCATGAGAGGTCATTGTCACGAAAGGCGTGGTCGGCAGCAGCAGCGCGCAGTTGGTCACGGCGCGTGCGATGCCGGCAGCGTCATGGCCGCCCACCAGCGCGGCTGCCACCGCGGCGCCGAGACTGCCTGCCGTGCCGGTGCTGGCAATGCCGGCGAGCACCTGGTGCGCCGCGCAGGCCAGCGCGATCTGATTCGCCGCTTAGTAGCCGGTTGCCACGGCACGCACGAACTGCGGACCGCGCCCGCGCCCGCGGCCGAAGCTGTGAAGCGCCGACCAGGCCCCTGGAATGATTGGCGAAGAGGGGTGCAAGCCGCCACCGGCGTGAAAGTCGTGCAGCTGTAGAAGGGCTCCTGCGGTGCCGTTGACCAACGCTGCGCCAGCCGGATCGAATGAATCCGGCAATCCCCAGACGGGCACGCCGCCGCTATGAGCAAGCAACAGCGCGGGCCGCAGTTCCGGCCGACGACTGCCGGCCACGACACAACCAACGAAATCTCGAATCGACGCGCGTATGCGTGCGCTTCGCGCTGTGGAGGGTCGAAACGTATGCGCCCAAGCACCGATGCGCATGGCAAGTTCGGGCGTCGGCGCGCAGGAAATCTTTTTGCGGCGATTCATTCCGATGCTTCGCGTGTTCATGCGGTCAAGCTAGCATGAGGCTGTTGCCACGCAGATCAAAGCCACCACCATGTGGCTGTTTGCATATTGATGAAACAATGGCGCTGGGGATATCGAACCCGGCAAACGTACTGGCTATTGGGGCAGGTTTGGGCGACGGATCGCAATATCGCGACGTATTACATCGAGCTCCCCTCGATAGCCGGTGACACCGACGGTGTCCGCAACGTGCACCTCTATGCGACCGAGCACGGCGATGGGATCGGGGTCTTGCATGCGGTGAACACGGGGCCAGTGAATCGCAGATACGGCCTCGCGGCGTTCGATGCTCTGTATCATCTGCGCGCGCTGCTCAAAGTCGACAAAGGCTGATGACTTGGAAGCTCTGCTGATCTCGACTGGAATCGTAGCCCTGGCCGAAATCGGCGATAAGACGCAGCTGCTTGCGCTGGTGCTCGCGGCGAAATACCGCAAGCCGGTGCCGATCATCCTGGGAATCCTCGTCGCGACGCTTGCGAATCATGCGCTCGCGGGCGCGGTGGGCGCCTGGATCTCTGCCGCGATCGGGCCGGACATCATGCGTTGGGTCCTCGGCGTCTCCTTCATCGCGATGGCGATCTGGACGCTGGTCCCGGACAAGCTCGATGCGGAGACCGAACCCAAGGCACCGAGCTTCGGTATTTTTGGCGCGACGGTAATCGCGTTCTTTCTGCTCGAAATGGGCGACAAGACGCAGATCGCTACCATCGCGCTGGCTGCGAAGTACAGCTCGCTGACGATGGTGGTGCTCGGCACTACGCTCGGCATGATGCTGGCGAATGTTCCGGCTGTGCTGCTAGGCGAGGTCGCTGCGCGGAAATTGCCGATGAAGCTCGTGCACGGCATCGCCGCCGCGATCTTCTTCGTGCTCGGCGTAACGGTGCTCGCCGGCTACGGTGGGTTGTAGCCCGCGTTCAGTGCGATTCCAGACCATACAGTCTGCGAGGCAGCGCCGTCAGCTCCCGGTGGTGCGTCGACTGAAGCGGTCACGAACACACGCAGAGGCTCTATCTCTCCGGACTGCGGCGCGAATCGCTTTTTTCATGTGACTCATGTGAGGTAATCGACCAAGTGATGGACGATTTCGTCGCAGGCTCTGCGCGCTACGACGTGTTCGTGGACATAGTTGGTAACCGTGCCCTGCTCCTTGGGAGGCGGCAACTGGCTGGGTTCTGTCGCGCGCATCGCCGGCTGAGAACGCGGCCCTCGAACAGGGTCGCGGTGGCCATGGAAGCACTGGACGTGTGCAAGCAGGGTCATCGCCGAGAGTACGCGACAGCTCAGCGAGGTGCGGAGGGTGGGGGCCAGCCGTGGCTGCCGCCGCTGTCCCGCGCGGCGCCCCCGACGAACCGCCCGTTGCTTGAGTAAACTAGAGCGCCAGCTCCTGGTAGATGCTGTCGCTGACGATCCTGCGCAGCTTGCCGAGGTCGTTCATCTTCTGCGCGATCTGCGCATTCGCCATCATCTTCTCCCAGGCCGTCGCGAAGTTCGCCATCGACCCCGGGTACTCCACCGACACGATCACCGTGCCCGATTCTGTTCCGGCATAGGTAGCCTGCCAGGTCCGCAAGACCATCTTTGGCACGACGGCCGCGTTCAGTCGCTTCACCTCGCCCAGGGTTGCAAGATAGGCCTTCAGATCCTTGGTATCCACGACGACGACGCGCAGCGTGGATGTCTCGGCGGCGCGAACTTCCGTCGCACTGACCGTCGCAAATCCAAGCAGAAGCAATGCCATTAATGTCTTCATGATGCTGTCCCCTTTCATTGTTTCTAGTTATCGACGTTTGGGCCCGGAAGATCCGACCCGAAAAATGCCGACTGACTGAAGAAGTAGGCCTGAAACTCGCTGCTGTCAACGACCCGGCGCCATAACCGCTTGGGACAGTGGATAGCTCTTACAAATCACCGGCCCACGCCATGAGCTGCCTGCTGTTTCAGCTGAGTTGACTGAAACCGAAGAAGAAGTTCGGCGAGGCCCTGACGGCGCAGGTGCTCGACATCCCCGCGAACAGCGAACCGAGTACTGCGCGGTGGGACCAGGATTCTACGGTGCGGGCTGGTTTGGCAAGGATGTCACGCTGCGCTTCATGGACAGGAAGCGAGACAACGGCAAAGATTGGTACGCGATCGTCATCAGCATCGTCACGCCGGCCGGCGTGGATCCCGAAGTGCGCGACGAGTATTGATGTTGATTGCTCGCGCAGCTGTGTGCTTCAGCGACCCACTCGGCGGCATTGCCGCTGCGTCGAACCGTTTGCTTGATGGCTCGACATGGCAACAATGGGGCGGTCCCGGTTTCGTTGACACCCGGTCAAGTGCGATGGGGCTCAACGAGGTGATTAAAGAAGCGGAAGGCATCTGGTGAGGGCATGACTGGCACCTCAGCACGTCGAGCAGGCACACTTGGTCAGCGATGCAATCCTGATGGCAAAACGGCGGCGAAGGCCCCGCGCTCCACGCCACATAGCTATGTGACTTGCGCGGCACGTGTAGGAGTCGTCATGAAGCGTCAACACGTTCGAACGCGAAGGCGGCGGGCGCAGGCCTGTGGACCATGATCAATGTCGCGCGTATCGCGCTTGCGCCCGACGAGCAGCGGATCGCGGTCGGTCTGGTGTTCACCGAGCCGGTTCCCGAGCAGCTGCAGGCTATGCGTGCCGCTGTGCAAGCCATGCGCATTACGCATTTGGTCCACGTGATCACCGAGGTGTAACGTTACTTTGCGGATAGTACTTTCAAACCACCTGCCCTAGCGCGACCTGCCGGACCTGCCGGCCTGTTTGCCCGAATCCTGCCCAGGGGCCTTGAGCCAGCAGGCCTGAAGTCTGCGCCGGGCCTGAAACCCCGCGCTTCGCGGCCGCT
>JBBQWY010000048.1:0-17511 GCA_038210215.1 Steroidobacterales bacterium | reverse complement strand
GATGATCCCGAAGCACCTGTCGACTGCCTATAAGGCTGTGTTTACCGTCGCTGTCGCCTTGGCTGTCAGCTTAGCCGCCACCAAGACAGCAGTCTCGGCTGATTCTTCGGAGCCGCTGATCGAACAGAAGCGTCAGCAGCTTGAGCAGGCTCGGGTCGACGATCTTTTCTTCTGGGAACGCTACTTGCGACGTCTGGACAGTCCGGGCCAGTTTCCGCAGCCCGATTCTTTCTATGTGCCGAGCCAGCTGATCGAGGGTGGTGCCTCATTACCTCTCGCCAGCATGCCTGTACACAATCGACGCATCAGCGAGGCTCATTGGAGGAGCGCGCTCGATTGGGCCCTTCAGCGCGACACGCAAGTGATGGTGGTGGCTCGCGCTGGGCGCGTGGAGTTTGCCCATTACGGCTCAGGGCGCGACGCCGGCAGTCTGCTTCCAGTACGCTCGATCGCCAAGCCGCTGACCGCGATGGCGATCGGTGCCGCAATAGCCGACGGTTCGATCCGGAACATAGAGCAACCGATTGGTGAGTTCCTGCAAGCCTGGCGGAACGACCCGCGCGGTCGCATCACGATCGAGCAGCTGTTGACGATGAGTTCGGGGCTGACCCCAAGGGTGTTCCCGACCGCCATTGAACCGACCAGCGTGATTCTGCAGCTCGCCGAAGGCAGCGATGTAGGCGCGATTTCGCTGGCGCATCCACTGCTGGACGAACCGGGAATGCAATTCGCCTGGGGCAACGTGGAGTCACAGTTGCTTTCGATGGTAATCGAAGCTGCAACCGGCAGCTCGTATCGGGACTACCTGCAGCAGAAGATCTGGAAGCCAATGGGGCTCGGCACATCCAGTTTGAACGTGGATCGGGAAGGGCAGACGCGCGCTTTCTGCTGCCTGCGCATTCGCGCTGATGATCTCTTGAAGATCGGCCTGATGCTACTGAACGGCGGTGAGTGGCAGGGGCAGCGCATCCTGCCGCGCGAGTGGGTCGAGTTGATGTTCAGCCCCTCGGCCATCAATCCGTATCATGGCTACCAGACGTTCATCGGCTGGTCGCAGGGTGGTCCGCGGCTGGCAGGTCCGCCTCTGATCGTCCGGAACGAAGTGCCTTTCACCGAACCCACATGGTTTCTCGGCGGCCTCGGCGGCACGACAACACTTTGGCTATTGCCCAAGCGTGCCACTGCTGTACTGCGTTTCGGCAACGACCCGAAGGAATGGGAGAACAGTTCAATAATTAATCTGCTGTTGACGGGAGAGACGCAACCATGACCACCTTGCTGGGCGCCGCGCATGGCAAAACAGGACGTGCTGTCCTCGGCGCGCTGATCGCGCGAAGCCAGCGCGTGCGGGCGCTGATCCGTCGCGATGCGCAGGCCGAAGCCTTGCTGGCACTGGGTGCGAGCGAATATGCGGTGGGGGACCTTCAGGACGAAAAGTCCCTGCGCGCCGCAGCCAAGGGCTGCACCACGGCGATCTACATCGGTCCGCCGATGCATGCGGACGAGATCCCGATGGCGACTTCCTTCTATGAAGCCGCGCAAGCCGCGGGATGCGAGCATTTCGTCTACTACTCTGTGCTGCATCCGGTGTGCCGCGACATACGCCACCATCGCCTGAAACTCGAGTTCGAAGAGAGCGTAGTCAACGGGCCGCTGTCGTTCACGATCCTGCAGCCTGCGCGCTACATGCAACACTTGGAGCCTTTGTTGCCGCAGATTCGTGACAGCGGCGTGCATACGATGCCGTTCAGCGTCGACGTGAAGTTCAACGTCGTTGACCTGATGGACCTAGCGCAGGCGGTGGCAACCGTTGTTGCTGAGCCGCGCTGGCGCTACGGAACGTATGAACTGGCGGGCCCAGAAGCGCTGTCACAGCGCGAGATGGCCGCAGTTCTCTCGCAGCTTCTCGGGCGCCCCATCACGGCGCAGGCACTGCCGCTTGCGACGATGCGCGAGCGCGCCGCCAAGGCGGGTGCTTCGGCGGATCGGATCGAACAGATGGCGTTGATGAACAGCCACTATGACCAGCACGGCATGCTCGGCAATCCATTGGTGCTGGAGTTGTTGCTGGGACGGAAGCCGACGACTTTCGCGCAGTATGCGGCGCGAGTGACCGCCCTCAGTTGACTGTTGCGGCCTGCCCGCCCTGCCAGCCCTCGCGTCGCAAGGCTTCAATCATCGAACTCTTCATCAAGTAGGCATGTGACCGCAGCGGATTGGCGGCAATCGCAAGCATCTCGGCCAGATACTTCGCGCGCTGCGCCGGATCCTGTTCCTCCATCTGGCGCTTGTTGCGCGCCGCCTGCTCATTGATGAATTCGGTGGCTACCCGGCGACGAGACACACCGTAGGCGTCGAGGCCCGCGTCATCGGCTGAATCGCGCCAGGCCCGAATCAAGGCCGGCGCCAATGCAAACGCATCGTGCAACCCGCCGTTCATGCCCATTCCGCCAAGCGGGTTGTTGACATGAGCCGCATCCCCGGCAAGCAGTACGCGACCGCGCCGGAACGTCGCCGCCACGCGCTGGTGCACGCGATACAGCGTCCGGTGTTCAACGTGGTATGGCTGCAGCGACGGTGCCAGCGCCTGCAAACGGTACTGGACTGCAGCGTCGCTGATCAGCTCTTCATCCGAAAGCTCGACCGGCGCTGGAAACAATACACGCCACAGCGTGCGCGTCTTCAGGATCGTGCACCACTCCCGCGCATCGGCCACATAGTTGACGCCGGATAGATTGGGCAGGGATTGCTCCAATGCCGCGTCAGTACTCAGCACGAGAAACTTCTCGGGGTAAGTAATTCCTTCGAACTCTATGCCCGCATGTTTGCGTACTGCACTGCTCGCGCCATCGGTTCCGACCAGATAGCGGGCTGAAATCGACTGCTTTTTCCCCTGGTGCTCGATCGAAACCCTTACGCTCTCGGCAGCGGCTTCAAATCCGATCACGCGCGCGCCGAACAGCACACGGGCATGCGGATAGCGCTTGAGCTCTTCGCACGCGAGTCGGGTCAGCTTGAACTGCTCGCATTGCAGGCGGTAGGGATGACGGGTCTCGTCGGCAAGGACGGTCAGATCGAAGATCGCATACTGGCCGGTGCGTCGATCGCGGTACTGATAGGTCGGCGCCAGGATGCCAATCTCGATCAGCCGCTGGGTAAGACCCAGATCATCGAGCATGTCGAGCGTTGGCGGATGGAACGTCGAGGCACGCAGATCCTCAGGCAACTCCTCGGCCTGCTCCAGCAAAATGACCGGCACTTGCTCACGCGCCAAACACAGAGCCAAGACGCAGCCCACAGGGCCGGCTCCGGCGATGACCACGGGATCAGGAAGATTCATCTAGGTAGGTTCTCAACAAGTCGTTGAACGGATCTGGCGCAACCTCGGCGTAGCGATGGCCGCCAAACGGCAGGAAGTGAAGCTGTGTATTCGGCATCATGCCGGCCAAGGTCCGCGACAGGGCGTGCGGCACAACCTGGTCGTCAGTTGCCGCGACAATCAGAGTGGGAATTCGAATGTTTGCGACGCGCGGCTGTAGGTCGCACTCAAGCATGGCCTGCAGGCGGCTGATCTCGATCGCAGCTTCCGCCAACCCCGCCTGGAGTTCGCCTGCTCGATCGCGCGCCCACCAGGGTCTCACATGCAGCCAGGAGGCGGGCGCACTGCGCAACACACAGAGGCGCGCATACTCCGTCTTACCGCATCCGGCGAGTACAGCCTGCGCCAGACGGATTTGATCGGCGAGAAAGACGGATGGCAGGCCGAGCGCGGCACTGAGAACCAGTCGATCGATCCGGTCGGAATGCCCTACCGCCAGCTGCAATGCGATTGCGCTGCCCGGCCCATGACCGATCACGGTGGCGGTGTCGATCTGCAGCTCGTCGAGCAGCGACAAGAGATCATCCGCCATCTGCCGCACGCTGTAGCGAATAGCCGAGTGTGAGCTGCCACCGCAACCACGCTGATCGAAACTGACGACCCGATGACTGGCCGCAAAGCATTCGAGCTGCGCCTGCCAAGATGCCGCGCGACCATCGAACCCAGGCACAAAAACCAGCGACGCTCCCTCGCCTGCCTCGGCTACTGAAAGCTGCGCGTCGCCGATATCGACGGTGCGGTTCTGCAAGGGCTCAACGTCTCGTGGCGATGATCGACTGCAGGAAGCCGTTGACGAGCTTCAGTCCGGGCTGCAGGTCGAAGCCGCTGTCGCGCAGCAGACCATGGAAGTCTGCGTACACGAATTCCTGCGAGTACGGTTCGCAGTTGTCGCGCGAGTCGTAGTCGATCAGGAAGCGGACCGTGGGCGAGAGCTGCTGGCTCATGTTAGGGAACTCGTAGATCGAGAACGTGCCGCCGGGCCGCAGCACGCGCGCAACTTCCGGGATCACCCGCTGCGTGATCCGCCAAGGGATCTCGTGGAACAGGATGTAGGCCATCACGACATCGAAGTGCCCATCCGGGAACGGCATCGCCTCGGCGAGGCCCTGCACGAAATGCACATCGGCGCCGCGCTCGACGGCGCGCATGTGCGCGTATCGCAGCAGCGGCAGGGCGACGTCGAGCCCGTAGACCTCCGCGTCGCCGAAGCGCTCCTTCAGCGGCACCGTCGCCTGGCCGATCGAGCAGGCCAGGTCGAGCACGCGCTTGACGTGGCCGTCCGTCGGCAGCGTCGTCTTGAGCGCCATCTCGACGTGCTGCTCATCCTGCTCGTTCTCGCCCTGATGGAACACGTGAGTGCCGTAATGAAACACCTTGCCGCCAATCGGGTCGTCGACGTAGCCGCCGGGCTGCAGGTGGACCTCGACACGCGCGTAGTCCGGAGGGATGAACGACGCGTCGTAGTCGAGTGAACCCGGGCCGCGCAGCTCGGCGTCCGTCATGGCCTGCAACAGCTCCCCGGACTGCGGCTCGAAACTCTCACGGGTGCGACGCCACATCATTTCCTGGTGGCTGCGCATGAAGCGGCGCCAGGCGCGTGACAGCGGAAGACGGTCGACGATCTCGCGGATGTCGTCGAGCGTCGGCGACTCACTCACCTTACCCAGTTCGCGCTCGACCGCCTCGTTGCCGACCTGCTCGAGCAACGGGAAGGTCTGCTGCACTGCCTTGGCCCGGAAGCTCTGCACGAAATCGAGATAGCTCTCGTCGGCCAAGCGCGGCGTGCGCGGCAGCAGACCCGTGCTGCCGCGGCTCACGAGCGGCCTCCGGCGCGGGCGCGAGGCGGCGCGCCGGCCTGCTCTGCGGCCACCTGGTCGGTGACCTGGCGCACCGACTCGAGCGTGGGCCGGCGCCCAAAGCTGCGGAACACGTCGGTGACGAGCTTGTCGCGCTCGGCCTTGCGTCGCGCGCGTTCGTCTGCAGAGGGCTGGTGCTGCTCAACCATCTGCTCGATGTCCGGATGGCCGTGCGATTCGGCCAGCAGCTTGCCGATGACGCTCTCGAGCACCAGCGTGCGGTCGTGGTAGGTCCAGACTGCAGCAGTCAGTTCCAGCAACGACTCCATGAGATTGTCGATCACCGGATCGTCGTAATAGCGTCGCCCCGGGCCGTTGATCTCGGCGCCGATGTCCAGTTTCCCTTGCGTAATCATGATCCCCCTCCCGTATCGAGCGCGGCGCGCATCGCGACGAGCTTCGCCTCACTCAGGTCATAGCCCCACAGCAGCGCAACGCTCAGCAGCAGCATCGTCGCGGGCAGACCGCCGATCGCAATCGAGATGCCAAGCAGTGCCGAGTCCGGCTGCTGCACGAACACGCCGCCGGAACTCGACAGGTAGCCCATCGCGCTCAGGAACGCACCGATAAGGGCCAGCCCCAGTGCCGAGGCAAGCTTCTCCGCCATCGTGTAGAAGCCGGCGAACAGCGCCTCACGGCGTTCACCGTGGCGCAGGTAGTCGTACTCGATCGCATCCGGCAGCAGCGCCTGGCCCGCGAGCAACGTGCCGCAGCCGAGCACGCCCATGCCGGCACCGCGCAGCAGCGTCCAGAGCACCGGATCGCCGGCGCTCGCGAACAACCACGAGGAGCTCAGCAGCGCGTACAGGCTCGCCGCGATCAGGAACGCCTTGCGCTTGTCAGTGCGCTGGATCACTTTCATCCAGATCGGCAGCGACGCGAAGAGCGCGGCGCTCGATACGACCGTATAGGTACCGAGCAGCGCATAGGTCGCCTTGAGCACATGCACGACGAAGTACGCGAACGTCGCGCCGAAGCTCGCGATCGCCAGCAGCAACGCGAGCTTCGAGAGGATCAGCAGTACGAACGGGCGATTCCGGGCGACTGCCCGCAGTTCATCGATGCGCGCGAGGCGAGGCGTTGCCGCGACGCCGGCGCCGCTGTTGACAGCTGCGGCGATCCCGGCGCGATGCGCATTGCTCGTCGTCGAGCGGGCGTCGCGGGTCAGCCAGAAGCATGCGAGGCCGCTGACCACGAGTCCGGCCGCCAGTACGAGGCTCATTCGCCCGTGGCCGCGGCTGCCGTCGCCGAAGAAAACGATCAGCATCGGCGCCGCATAGCCGGCCACCAGCTGCGCAGCGCCGATGAAGGCGACGCGGTACGACATCAGCCGCGAGCGCTCTTGATAGTCGGTCGTCATCTCCGCCGGCATCGCCATGTAGGGCACGGTGAAGACCGTGTACGCGGTCGCGTAAAACAGCAGCATCAGCACGACCCAGAAGACCAGCGGCGTCCTGGACCAGCCCGTGGGCATGTTGAACAGGCCGACCAGGGCGACGCCGCACATCAGCGTGCCGACAAGCAACCAGACGCGGCGCCGGCCAAACCGGCTGCGCGTGTTGTCGCTGACCCAGCCCATCAGTGGGTCGGTCACGGCGTCATAGATCTTTGACGCGCCGATCAGCAGGCCAGCGAGGCCCGCGGCAAGGCCGACATAATCCGTCAGGTAGCGCAGCAGCAGCAGGCCGGTCGTGTTGAACAGGATTCCGATCGCGAGCGTGCCGAGCGCCCAACCGACGACCAGTCGCAGGCCGAGCCGGTTTGGGACGGCTGCCGCTTCGATTGCTGAGGCAGGGCTTGCCAAGGACTGAACTCCGCGGGCGGACGGCGTAGGGGCATCAATATTGACTCCCGCGCACGCGGAGGAGTAATGCATTGTCGGTCAGCCGGTATCAGTTCCCGCTATGCCGCGAGCGTCGCGGCAGTGCTAGCCTGCCCCACGGAATTCGATCATCGGAGCAACAGGTGTCGGCCCAAGCCGCTGTCAGCATACTTTCCGTCGAACTGCCGCTTTCGAAGCGCGCACGCGCCTCACTGGACCACGCCGCCGCCGTCGCGCGTACGCTGGGCCCGGCCATGCGCTGCGTGACCGCCGAGCTGCGCGCCGCCGGGCTAACTGACGAGGCGCTCGCCGACGACCTCGACGAGCGCGCTCGGCAGGTCGAGGCGGTCGCGGAGCAGATGCCTGCATTCCAAGCCGCGCGCCTCGCTCGCGACTGGTACTGCGTCCAGCACGGCAAGATCGCGATTGCGGCCTTTGAGGAACTGCGCGACCAGCTCGTCCCGGCACTCGACGCCGCGCTCGAGGGCAGCGCGTCGCTGGACCCGAACCCCGGCCAGCCGCTGCCAGAGTATTGGTCCAGTCACTGGATTCACCGCACGCATGGTGGTTGGGATGGCCATCCCTACCAGGGCTTCATCCAGGGAGCGCTGGTCCACCGCGAGCTGGTCGCGAAGGTCATGGCGCCCGCCGACATCTTCGTGCAGCGGCGCGAGATCGCGCAGCGCGTCGCAGCACTGGGCGGCCAGCGCATCCTCGAGATGGGCGCCGGCTACGGACCATTCACGCTGGCGCTTACCGAGGCCTGTCCCGATGCCGAGCTGCACGCCTGCGAAATCAGCCTGCGGCAGATCGAGCAGGCCCGGCGCTCGCTGAACGAGCACGGTGCCCGCGTGCAGCTGCTGCGTTGCGCGGCCGAGGAAACCGGCCTGCCCGCTGCATCGTTCGACGTCGTGACTTCCTACGCGATGCTGCACGAACTGCCGGTTGCGGCGACACAGGGCGTGTTCCGCGAGGCGTTCCGCCTGCTCGCTCCGGGCGGTCACCTGCTGTTCGTCGACGTGCCGCCGTACGAGCGACTCGACAAGCTCACGCAGTGGCAGGTGGACTATGCCGCGCGCCACGAAGGTGAACCGTTCTGGCGCGAGGCGGCAACGCTAGATGTCGCTGCGCTATTGGCGCGCATCGGCTTTACCGAGGTGCAGCGATTCAGTCCGACGCCAGGGCCGTACCCGTTCCCGTTCATCACGCAGGCGATCAAGCCCGCCGCGTAGCGGCGCGTCAGGTTTCCTTCTCGAGCAGCGCCGCGAACTCGGCGTACTCGTTGACCTCGGCCTTGCGCGTCTTACTCCATCTCGTCGCGAAGCCGCGCGGATAATCGCGATCGTCGTCGCGGCGACCGTCCTCGGACCACAGCAGCGGGAACAGCGGACCCATCGGTCGTTCGCCGTCGATCATCTCGTCGAAGCTGACGCCGGCGAGGTTGACGCAATCGGGACGCGGATCCCAAACAATGTCGTCACCGAAAGTGCGCACGGACAAGGCGATTCGCCAATCATCGCTCGGGTTTCCAGCCGAATAGTGGAGCGCCCAGGGGTGAACCACCAGCACATCGCCCGGCTGCATGTTCCAGCGCAGAAAGCGCACTTTCGGATCAGCGCGCAGCGGCTCACAGTTCGGGTGCGGCGCGCGATCCGGCGGCCGGATCATCTTGCGGCCGTTGGGAGAGAACAGCCAGTAGCGCACGTCCTGATGTTGCGAGCCGGCAATCACTTCGAGAGAGTTCTCTTCGCTGATCGGCGTCAACGGAATCCACAACGAGGGCACCATCTTTCCGCTGACTGGCCAACCCATGCGGTCCGTATGCCAGATGCTCTTTTCATTCGACTTCGGGCCCTTCGCGAAGATCTCGTCGAAGAAGAACCGGACCTCGCGCGAGCGCTGCACGCGGCCGCAGATCTCGGCCAGCGGCGACTCGAACGCGAGCCGGCGGAACTCCGGCACGGTCCGTGCCATGTATCGGCCGGGAATGGCTGGCAGCAAGCCGACATCTTCTTTGTCGACGACGATCCGCCTGGCCGCCCGCAACAGATCCGGGATCCAGTCCGTGTGCAGCACATCGCGCAGGCAGACCGCACCGTCCCGCTCGTAGGTGGCGATATCGGTTTCGGTGACGGGACGCAGCGGTTTGCGGTTCAGGTTCACGGCTGAGTTCTCGCCGCGCCGGCAAAGGGTGGCGCGGCCTGATGCTGATAATCATTGAACCGCGCCGCGTGGACACTGACGATAGAATCTTGTTATGCCGCGATGCAGTTATTGGCGTCGCGTCGAAGTTCGCACCGCAAGCCGACCCTGACCCCGCTTGATCGGCTGCGCCGCATCCTGCTCGATCTGCCACTGCTCGCAGACGCCGCGCAGGATCTCCACGGCCCGCATGACTACCGGACGCTGCTCCGCCGAACCACGCGTAATGAGCCCTGCCTGGCGCAGCACGGGCGCGCCCGGTATCTGCAACGCAACGATCTCTCCGCTGCGCATCTCAGCGCCGACCCAGGCTTCAGCCAGCAGACTGATGTAGCGTCCGGTCAACACCAGTGACTTCAGGGCCGTCAGCGAGTTGCTCTCGATAGAGCCGGTCAGCGCCGGAAAGCCCTGGGAAGCGAAGAAACTGTCGAGGAAATCGGCGACGTGCGGGCGACGAACGAGCGCCCACTGCGCTGCGCAGAGTTCTTCGGTCGAGATCTCCGTGCGACAGGCGAGTGGATGAGTGCGACCGACAACGAAATTCGAACGCAATGTCAGCAAAGGCTCGAACTGCATATCCGCCGGTACGGCGTCCGGCGGAAAGTTGGCCAGAATCACGTCGAGTTTGCCTTCTCCCAGTCCGCCCACCAGATCCTCAAAGAACCCTTCCGTGATTCGCAGGCGCACGCCGGGACAGGCATCGTTGAGCGCAATGACCAGTCGGTCCACCATCGTGTTCGAGAACAGAGCCGCAACGCCGATATGAACATGGCCCTTCTTGCCAGACGCAATGGCCTGAACATCGCGAGCCGCGCGCTTGGCCTCGTTGAGGATCAGATGGGCATAGCGATAGAGAGTCCGCCCAGCCTCGGTCGGGACGACACCTCGTGGTTTGCGATCCAGCAGCTGTGCGCCGAGCGACTCCTCAAGATTCTTGATGTTTCGGGTTAGCGCGGGCTGAGTGATGTGCAGTTGCTCGGAGGCCTTGGACACACAGCCGACATCAACGACGACCATGAATTGGCGCAACTGCTTGATTTCAAGGTTGTTACGAAAAGTCGGCTTGCGCGCTGAGTCCATCGGCGGCCCCATTCTGTGACAGTCTGAACGCTGTCAGGACACCCAGAATCACCCAAATTGGGCTGAGCACCTAGACATTTGAATGTATGGACCTATAAAGAAAACTTCTGGCAGGCTGAGCGGAGCCACTCCCGATGAATGAACTTGCGCCGGCGGTTCGCAACCTCCTCGAGCACTTCGCCGTGCTGCAGCCCACTTTGGCTGTACAAACAGTGAAGGTATCGCCGGAGCTGTACGCGAGTCTTGATCGCAACTTCGACCAGTTTCGCGGGCACGTGCTGATGACCGATATCGAATTGCATGATCAAGGTGGTGCCGCAGACATTGCCTCGCCTTCGGAGCGTGTGTTTCCATTGTTTCGGATTCACGAAAAGGGCAACCATGTACCCATCGCCTACGCCTACGCGGCGGACAATGCGGACCGCTTCGGCCTGAATCTGGGATGGTTCTATATTCTTTGCCGCGAGAAGGATCAGGGCGCGCCCGAAGCTTGACCGCGCGGCTAGCCGCCAGACTTCCGGAACTGCTCCAGCCGCTCATGCAGATACTCGGTGAAGAAACCGTGCATCAGGAAGCGCTGCCCCAGATTCCACGGCCCGACCATGTAGTGCGGGTATTTGTTGTAGGCCATCTCGGCAAGGGTCGGATCGCCGATCAGCTGACCGATGCGGATCGCGATCGACTGGTCGAGATTGAAGCCATTGATCGCGTCGCGGTATTCATCGCGCGTCAGCAGAAAGCAGAACAGACACATGAACAGCGCGTGTGAGGTCTCGAAGTCGAGCACCTGCGTGAAGCGACGGGTGTGGCCCTGATCGGGAATGTCGACGGGCCGCCAATGGCTCCAGTTGAGTTCGGAGGCTTGCGCCGGACGCCGCGCGTGATCCCAGGGACCGAGCTCGCGCATCATCCGGAACAGCTCCTGGTCGTGATCGACGAACGTATGCGTGAGCATGTCGTCGACCTTGCGCGGATACAACTCAAGCGGCTTGACGTCACTCGCGCTGCTGTTGTCGCGCAGGAAGTTCAACAGATTCGACTCGGTGGCGAAGTGGCGCAAGATCAGCTGGTTCGCCTCCGGGCTCACGAACTGACGACAGAACGCGCAGATCGTCCACTGCAGGAATCCATGCGCACGGAACTGTGGCAGCGGCAGCCGCTTGAACGCCCAGGTCAGATGCAACAGCGCTGCAAACAACAGCTGCAGCAGCGGTCGCACGATCCAGCGCAGCGGGTTCTCGATGTCGCGCAACCACAGCTCGACTGCCACCGGGCTGATCGGCAGCGAGTTGTCGACGGCAACCGCTCGCAGCAAGGCGCTTCGCTCACTCAACGTCGATCTCCTCCAGTTGCAGTGCATAGAGCCGGCCGACCACCGCGGCCGTGCGCAGGATGTCCTGTGACACCGCCTCGCTGGTGCAGATGCGATCGAGCAGGCCGTACAGCTTGTTCATGTGCGAGTCATCGTTGCTGCCGTGATAGCGCAGGAAGCGCGTGGCAGCGGGACCGATGCCGGTCAACGGCTCGATGCGCGACGCCCAGTCCTTGGCCATCTTCTCACCGAGCCCTTCGACGATCCACATCGCACCGAGCAGACCGACGGGGTTCGGCTCACTGGCGCGAAACATCAGGTAGCCGTGCAGCGCTTCGGAACCCGGATTGCGCCCACGACTGCGAATGACCGCAAGCTCGCCACCGGCGGCGACGTAGTCCTGCTCGAGCACTTCGTAGTCGCGGTGCTCGTCGTGGGCATGACCGATGATCACCGAACGGATGTCGGCGTGATCACGATCAAAGCTCGACGCGCAGCGGCTGATCCAGCGAGACCCCTCGATGACCTGCTGACGCAGGTTCAGCAGCAAGCGCTGGTAATCCTCAGCCGTGAACGTGCCGGTCTCGAGTCGCTGGATGATCGGCACCCGCGACAGGCGGCGCTCGAAATCGAACCAGCTGCGCAACAGCTGGCGCAGGGTCGCCTGCCCGAGCTCCGACAGTACCTCGGGACGCGCCAGCACAACGGACTCTGCCATCAGGCCTCCACCACGGTGAAGTGCAGATAGGCAACATTGAATCGCCCACTCTCTGGAACCATGCACAGCACGGTCTCGCCGGGTCGGCCACGGCCCTCGCGCAGAAAGTCATCGAGCATGATCATGATCGAGGCGCAGCCGGTGTTGCCCTTGGTGTAGAGGTTGGTGAACCATTTTTCGTCGGCGACGCGCGCGCCCGACATTTCCAGCAGGTCGAAAATGCGACTGCGAAAATGATGCGATGAATAATGGCACAGCAGGTGATCGAGGCGGTTCGTATCGAGCAGGCCTTCTTCGATCAGCCGCAATGCGCCGTCGACGCCCAGCTTGACGATGTTCTCCAGCAGCCGCACGTCCTGGCGGATCAGCAGCGCGCCGGCGGCCTCGGCTTCGGCGTAGGTGGGGTAGTCCTGCCAGGTTCGAGTGTCGGTGGCATCGGTCGGCCGGCCGATGCTCATGCACACCGGCAGCGAATCCGCGTGCGAGTAGCTGCGGATCCAGTCCACGCGCAGACAGCGGCCGCGAGGTTTGCTCTCCAGCAGCCATGCGCCGGCGCCATCGGAGAGCATCCAGCGCAGGAACTCGGCATTGAAATCGATCGCATCGTGGCCGCCAGCCGCTTCGTAGCGAGTGTGCTTGAACAAGCGCGACGCCAGTTCGCTGACCACCACCAACGCGCTCGACTGATCGCCAACGCGCAGCGTATTGACGGCGGCGCGGATCGCCATCGCGCTGCTCGAGCAGATGCCGTGCGTTGTATGCAGCTCGACCTGCGGAATGCCCAAACCGGCCTGCACCATGCTGCCGAAGCCCGGTATCACGAGATCGCCCTGCGTCGTCGCGCAACTGAGCAGTCCGATCGTGCGCATCGGCAAGGGCGAGCCCGTCATGCAGGCGCGCGCGGCCAGTACCGCCATCTCGACGTTCGAGTGAGTGGTGCGGTGCTCGCGGTCGATCGCAAAGTGCCGCGTCTGAATGCCGTTGGCTTTCAGGATCCGCGACTTCAACCGGCTGCGCCGCCCGCCGACCAGACCGAGCACGTCCTCGATCTCGTCGTTGTTGATCGGCGGCCCGGGCAGAAACGAACCCGTACTGGTGACGTACGCGTTCACGGCTTGCGCGCCCGCAGACAGCGCAGATTCTCTTCTACATAGGGCAGGATGCACAGCACGGCCATGAAGGCGAGATACCCGCGCAGGTAACCCGAACTGCCGTGCGGTGTGGCCACCCGCTCAAAACCAAACTGCCCCGCCCAGTCACCGCTGATCAGCTTCAGCACGATGTCCCAGTTGATCACCGCAATCAGCATCAGCAGGTACAGCGGGATCGTCGCCATGTAGTTGTGCACATGCACTTCCCAGATCGAGATTCGCCGCAGCGGCGCCGAATAGTGCACGTCGTAGTGAGCAACCACCTCATGCATCACAAACGCGGCGATGCAGATCAGCAGGATCAGCACATTCACCTGGAACAGCAGGCACAGCAGGATCGGAATGCCGAGCTGGACGCCCATCAACGAATGCACAAGCGACTCGCGCAGGCCCGAGGTGCGCTCGATGCCGGTCGCACGGTGGCAGCACCAGTCGATGAAGCCCGTGATGCCCCACAGCGGCAGCAGACCGTACAGGATCAGGTAGATAAGCAGCTCGTCGGTCGTCGGCGTGGTCATAGCAGCGGCCGCAGGGGTAGCAGCGACCAGAACCATGCGCGGATCCGCTTGCCCCACGATGCGAACCGGTCGGGTCGGTCAGTCGCGCGCCAGCTGTTGCCGGGCAGCATGTCGGTCTCGATTGATTCAGCGACGGCTGCCGCCTGCCCTGCATCGTGAATGATCACACCCACTTCGGTATTCAGGTTCTCGGACCTTGGATCCAGATTGTAGGTACCGATATAGGCGACGCGCCGGTCGACAACCAGCGTCTTGGCATGCAGTGCGAACACCGGAGCCTCGGCACGCAGCGCAGCGTAACGCTGCATGACCTGCTGCTGCACCTGCGGATCCGGCTGATACTCGTGCACGTCGAGGCCCATCGCGATCAGCTTCGCACGCTGCTTGCGGTAGCCACTGAAGGCTTGCAGGTTGTCCGTCGAGGCCAGCGAGTTGGTGCTGATCCGCACCCGAACGCCGCGTGCGCGCAATTGCTGAAACGCATCCAGCGCGGCATCGGACAGCACCAGGTAGGGCGACTGGATCAGCACGTCGCGCTGCGCGCTCTTGAGCAGTGCTGCCAGCGTCGCCGAGCTGAGCCCGCCGCCGCCCAGTCCCGCGCGGCCGTCGTTCTTGCCTGGGAGGTCATGGATGAAGTCGACGCGGCCCCAGGCTAGCTGCGTCGCAATCTGCGGGAAGGTCGCAGGGATCGCGTCGATCGCCGCGCGCACTTCCGGCGCAAAGTTTGCCGTGTTTGCCGCGTACTCCCTGAGCTCGCGATAGATCTGCTGCACGTCGGCATCGCTCAGCGTGTCGCTGATCAGGGATTCGACCGGTACCGACAGATCACTGCGCCAGAAGCGCTCGAAGCTGCCGCGCATCGCCGGCACCACTGCGCCCATCACCAGTGCGTCGCGATCACGGAAATTGTAGGCGTGATCGAAATCGAAATATTCATCCGCCATGTTGCGGCCGCCCGTGATCGCCATCGAGCCGTCGACGATCAGCGTCTTGTCGTGCATACGCTGGTTGATCCCCCGAAAATTCGTCACGACATTGAGCAGGCGCTTGTACCAGGGCGTGCCGACCGAATGCACCGGGTTGTAGATGCGGATCTCGGCGTTCGGATGTCGGGCCAGTGCCAGCAGCGAGCGGTCCGGCGCGTCGATCAGCAGGTCATCGACAATGACCCGCACCTGCACACCACGGTTCGCCGCACGCAGCAGCGCCTCCGAGGCCAGGATGCCGATGTTGTCGGTGCTCCAGATGAAGTACTGCACCTCAATGCTGCGCTGCGCATGGTCGACGAGCCAGGCGCGGGCGAGCAGCGCCTCCTCGCCCCGCTCAAGGATGTAGGACCCGGTTAGGCCCGGCCGTGCACTGATGCCGGCGTCGATGGAAGCACGCGGATCACTGCTCGCGGTCTGCACCGCCAACAGCAAAGCAAGAGCAATCAGGCCCCGGAACATCCCGGTATCGTAGGGGTTGACGGTGCGCCGAAATGTGATGCCGGCGTCGTTTGCGGCAGGCCGAGGCTGCTAGATCCCGGCCTTGATGAAGGTATCGGCGATCTGTCGCAGGGTCGCCGCGAGGTCCGGGTGATTGGCCTCGAACTTCGCGGCCACCTCGCGTGCGGTCGAAGCGTGGGAGTCGAGCCGTGACAAATCGTCGGCGAGCACCCCCAGCAATCGCTTCGATTCCGGATCGAGCGTCTCGGCACGCTGGAGCTCAGCGTGCAGCCGGCGCAGCAGTTGTGGTAACTCGTTGCCTGACACTACTGAATCATCCTTGCCTGTGAAACGGGTGCGTACACAAACTTTCCGGTCCTGGCAGTCCAGACAATCGGCCGGTCACAGAAAGATTCATTGGCAAAATCCCTGCCAGGACGCTTGCCGCAAGCCTCGCCCGACACGCCCAACCACAGCTTCGCTGCAGCACCTCTGCCTTCAATCATGGCTCCAAACACGAAATCGGAGAACGACTCCGTCGCACCACCCTTGGCGTCTCCCGAGAAGACAACGACAGCCTTCTCGCGATCACCGAAGACCCCCGGCGCACCATCACAATTGATGTTGCCGTCAAACAGCACGTAATCAGCAAAGCCGTCACCGTTCAGGTCGATGGTCTTTACCGCCGAGGCCATGAGAGGTTTTCCACCGACCTCGCTGCAGATTGCAGCGTGATCCCTGAGAGCCTTGGCCACCACAGCCGGCAAACGGGCGGATGGTGCCTTGGCTTGCGGTTCCGCAGCTATCGCCACTGAGGCGACGAGTGAAAAAACGGCAACCCAGCAAGGAGGCAGGACGTTCATGGCGCGGCTCCTGAATCGAAGCGATCGGCAGCGATCTTCCTCCTCGAGTCCAATGCTGTCCAGCCAAGCATGGCGGGCTGTTGTCTCGAGGAGTGAACGCGCTCATTCTATGGGCATGAGACGCTTAATGAACGTGCTGACCGCGACGGCAGTCCTGCTGATCGTCGCGCCTGGTTTTGCGCGCGGTGCCGGCGCGCTGGATGCACTCAGCGGCGGTGACAAGACCAACGCGCTACGTACAGCCCTGACACAGAGCGCACAAGCTGCCATCGCCAACCTGGGAGTGGCCGACGGATTTCTCGGCAATCCGGAGGTGAAGATTGCTCTGCCGGCGAAGATCGAGAAGGCCCGCTGGCTGATCAAGGCCGTTGGACTGAATCCGCAGGCGGATGAACTGGTGACGGCGATGAATCGCGCCGCAGAAGCCGCGGTACCCGAGGCCAGGGCGCTGATGATCAGCGCCATCAGGCAGATGTCGATCACCGATGCGACCGAGATCCTGACGGGTCCGGAGGATGCAGCAACTCAGTACTTTCGCCGCACCACTTCCGACGCGCTGACTGCACGCTTCAGTCCCATCATCGGCAAGGCGACTGCCAAGGTCGGGCTTGCCCAGAAGTACGATGAGATCGGCGGACGACTGACGCAGTATGGTCTGCTGAACGAACGCGATGCGACGATCGAGTCCTACGTAACCCAAAAGACGCTCGATGGTCTGTTCCTGATGATGGCAAAGGAAGAGGCAGCGATCCGCAAGAATCCGCTGGGTCAGGCGAACCGCTTGCTGCGCAGAGTGTTCGGAGTGCTCGGAAACTGAGCGCGAGCTCAGCCAAAATGCTCGTTGAGCGTGTTCTCTAGCGCATCCTCGCGATAGTCTGCCGTGATCAGACTGCGGCCAATGCCACTCAACAGCACGAAACGCATCCTGCCCGCTTGCACTTTCTTGTCCAGGCGCATCAGTTCGAGCGCCGTGGAACCAGGCACCTCTCGCGCTTCGCGGCGAAATCCGGCGCGCGCGAGCAGCCGCGCTATGCGCTCGTAACTGACGGAGTCGAGCAGACCGCTACGATGCGACATCGTCGCGGCCATCAGCATGCCAGCCCCGACCGCCTCACCATGCAGCCAGGTCTGGTAGCGCGTGGCCGCCTCGATTGCGTGACCAAACGTGTGGCCCAGATTGAGC
>JBBQWY010000047.1:0-20393 GCA_038210215.1 Steroidobacterales bacterium | reverse complement strand
CGGCGCTCGCGCTCGGCTTCGGCCTGCTGCGCCATCGCGCGGATCATGTTCTCGTTGAGGTCGATATGCTTGATCTCGACGTTGGCTACCTTGATTCCCCAGGCATCCGTCTGTGCATCGAGAATCTTCTGCACATCGAGGTTGAGTTTGTCACGCTCGGACAGCATCTCATCGAGCTCGTGCTTGCCGAGCACCGCACGCAGCGTCGTTTGCGCAAGCTGGCTGGTCGCCATCAGGTAGTCCTCGACCTGGATGATCGACTTCTCAGGATCGACAACGCGGAAGTAAAGCACTGCGTTGACCTTGACCGAGACGTTGTCCTTCGAGATCACGTCCTGGCTTGGCACGTCCATCGTCACGACGCGCAGGTCGACCTTGACGAGTTGCTGGACAAAGGGGATCACGATCACGAGGCCCGGTCCCTTGACCTTCCAGAAGCGACCGAGCATGAACACCACGCCCCGTTCGTACTCGCGCAGGATCTTGAAGGCTGACGCGAACAGCACGATGAGGATGAAAACAATCGGCAGAACGCCGGTGAGCAGATCGAACAACATGGGTGACTCCTTCAGTTCAACTTTTCAACATCGAGGATCAGCCCATCCATGCGGCTGACTCGGACTTTCTCGCCAGGACTCAGGCTTGACTGCGATCGAATCCGCCAGCTCTCGCCATGAATGTGCGCAAACGCGCCGTCAGCATCGACGACCGTCACGATGCCTTCCATGCCGACCAGCTCTTCGGCACCGCTGACGATGCGTCGCGAGCGCGCCTGCAAAGCGAATCTCCCGGTCAGTATGAATGTCGCGGCGCTGATTACGGCCATCGAGATCAGGAACGGCAGCGAAATCGTCATGCCGGGCACGTCCGTATCGATAAGAAAAAGTCCGCCGAGCACCATTGCAATGGCGCCGCCGATTCCCAGCGCGCCGAAGCTTGGAACGAATGCCTCGGCAACGACCAGGCTCAGCCCCAGCGCGATGAGCGCAAAGCCCGCCCAGTTGATCGGCAACAGATGGAACGCATACAGCCCGAGCAGCAGGAAAGTCGCGCCAGCAACGCCGGGCACACCGAAGCCGGGGCTCGTGAACTCGTAAAAGAGACCATAGACGCCGATCAGCATCAGCACCACGGCAATCTGCGGGTTCGCGATCAGACTCAGCAGCTTGTGGCGCCAGTCCTGCTCGACCAGATCGAACATCGCACCGGCAGTGGCCAGCGTGACGGTGCCTGCGCCGATCGCAATTTCGCGACCGTCGAGCTGCCGCAGCAGATCGCGCAGATCCGTCGCGACCAGGTCGACTACCTTCTGCTCCAGCGCTTCCTGGGCAGGCAGGCTCGCCGCCTCGCGCACCGCCGCTTCGGCAAACTCCAGGTTGCGGCCCCGCAGCTCGGCGAGCCCGCGGATATAGGCGATCGCGTCGTTCATGGCCTTCGACGCCGAGACATCGGTGGGCGGCGCCGAATCGGAACTGCCCGGGGTGCGGCGCGGCGCGGGCGCACCGCCGCCAATCGAAACGGGCGATGCCGCGCCGAGATTGGTCGCGGGAGACATCGCCGCAATGTGGCTCGCGTACAGAATAAAGGTGCCGGCGCTGGCCGCTCGCGCACCCTCCGGATGCACATAGGTGGCCACCGGCACCGAAGACGCGAGGATCTTCTTGATGATCTGGCGCATCGAGGTATCGAGACCACCCGGCGTGTCGAGTTCGATCACGACCAGCTGATGGCCCTCCTTCTCGGCCCGCTCGATGCCCCGCACGATGAAGTCGGCCGACGCCGGGCCGATCACATCGGCAATCCGTACCACCAGCACGCGCGGGTCGGCTGCAAACACCGCTGCACCGCAAGCCATCAGCGCCAGAGCTGCCGAAATACGCACCCATTTCATGGCTGCGAGTTTACGCGTGATGGTCGCCAACACCTATGCAATCGACGTAATCTAGGCAGATGATCCGGCTGTACAGCTATTGGCGCAGTTCTGCCGCTTATCGCGTGCGGATCGGGCTCGCACTGAAGGGTCTGCCGTACGAATACGTGCCTGTACACCTGCTGCGGGAAGGCGGCGAACAGTTCAGCGCTGCCTTTCGCGGCCTCAATCCGCAGTCGCGCGTTCCGGCGCTTGCGCTCGATGGCCAGCTTCTGACCCAATCGCTGGCGATCCTCGAGTATCTGGACGAGACGCACCCCCAGCCTGCGCCGTTGCTGCCAGCCGAGCCGCTGGCGCGTGCCCGCATACGCAGTCTCGCGCTCCTGATCGCCGCCGACATCCAGCCGCTGCAGAACACGTCGGTCACCCGCTATCTAAAAGAGCATCACGCGTTCACGGATGCGCAGCTCGCGGACTGGCTGCGCGAGTGGATCGGCCGTGGCCTCGGCGCACTGGAAACGCGGCTCGCCGCGGAGCCTGAAACGGGGCAGTTCTGCCACGGCGACACGCCGACGCTTGCCGATCTGTGCCTGGTGCCGCAGTGCTACGCGTCGCGGCGCTTCGGCGTCGACCCCGCCGGGTACCCACGCATCGCGGCGATTGAGCAGGCCTGCCTGGCATTGCCCGCGTTCCAGCAAGCCGCGCCCGAAGTACAGCCGGACGGCACGCCGTAGCACCGAAGTGCCCGGCGCGCCGTCGCGGCGCACAAGCCAGTTCAGTCGACGCGTTTCACGACCACGCGTGCGACCGGGTTCCGCCAGTCGTATACGGCCGCAGAAAGATCGCCGATACCGTGCATGCCATTGCTGACAAAGACATAGCCTTCACCGTCAACGCCGGGCGAAGAACCCTCGCCGCCGCAACGTGGGCCCGGGATGTTGGCGCACAGCTCATCATTGGGTTCGGTGCCTGCGTCATAGCCACGCAACAGCCTCGAAACGGCTCCGCCGCGCCACGGCAGATCCAGACGATCCAGCGCCAAGAAGCTGTCGTTGGTAGGAATCAGCATCGCACCCACGCTGAGCTGATCGAACCGTCCGCGCGCGCGGACGCGCACCGTGGCTGAAGCACCCGGCGCGAGCAACCCTGGGATGGTCTGTGCGTCGAACACCTGGCCTGTGCTCGCAAGCTCGCTGGCGAGCAGACTCGGACTGCCATCTTCGGCCAGCAACGCCAGTCCCGGCGTGGCAGGTTCGCCCAATCGGAAGAAGGCAATCCTGGGAGTGTGCGTCGCTACCAGAATCGGCGTGAAGGTTTGACCGCGGGTGATGTTGGTAACCGTCACCTCGAAGACACGGCCGCGTTCACGCGCCCCTGATTCCTCGTCAGCACCGCTATCAGCCATCGCCGGAACAGTGCCTACGGCGAACATCGCGGCTACAAGGGCCGCGGGAAACAATCGTCTGCGCATTGTGAGTCTCCTTAAATCTGCGTCAAGCGTCGGCCGACATTGGCCGCTCCGGGCCACGATACCTGCGGACTAATCACAGAATCCTCACGACTTAGAACTTCAGCGCTCAGCGAGAAGCCCACCTTCGTGCCCTCACCAAGCCGGCTCTCTATGCACAGCGCGCTACCGTGCAGTTCGAGCACTTTTCGCACGATCGCGAGGCCGAGACCTGTACGACCACCAGGGCCAGCAACGAAGGGTTGTTGCAGTCGCTCCAGGTCTTGCGGTGCGATACCAGCACCGCTGTCCCGGATGGTCACGCTCACCTGATTGGCCATCGCAGAAACCGCCACATGAACGTCGCCACCTTTGCTGCAGTGGCGGATTGCGTTGTCCAACAGATTCTCAAGCACCGTCTCCAGAAGGCCGATGTCCGCGCTCACGGAAGGTGCTTCCGGGCAAATTTCAATTCGCAGACTGACGCCAGCAGTTTCCGCCGGCAGTCGCCACTTCGAAACGACATCCTGGACGAGCTCGGTCACGGCGACGGGCTCTGGAGACAGCGGGGTCGATGCGGCGTCGAGCCGAGCGAGCAGAAACAGCCGATCTACTAGCCGTTGCAAGCGCTCGCAATGCCGCGTTGCAATGCGAACGAATTGCGTTCCTCGCGCCACAGGCAACGAGGCTGGATCGCTCAGCAAAGTCTCAAGGTAGCCGCGCATCGCCGTCAAAGGTGTGCGCAAGTCATGCGAAATGTGTGCAAACAGCTCTCGTCGCTGGCGATCAACCGTCTGCAGCTGGGCGAGCTGCGCGTTGACGCGACACTCGAGAGCCGAGTACACAGCCGCGACCTCCTCAAGGTCCGGCGACCGCTTCGCTGCGGGCGCCGCGCGCGCTAATCCGACGGCAACTCCAGCCGAAACGATTCGAGTGTGCAGCTTCGTCATCGGTCGGGTGAGCCAATGCGTCACGCTCCAGGTAGCGAACGCGCCGAGCAGCAGCGCAACCAGCACCGTCGCCAAAGCGACCTTGAGGATGTAGCTACTACCGATCGTTGCCAACAACCCCGACTGCGGACCACCCCCAAGCAACACATACACGTAGCCGAGAGGGACGCCGGCATGCCCCACAGCGGCCGCAGAAAACACGCGGCGCTTGTCAAAGTGCCGAGGATCATCGCCGTAGATCGGTCCGCCGGCTTCCGGGTCATTCAGAAATCGGCGGATCGGCTCGAGTGACACTCGCGGCGTTGCCAACAGACCCTGCCCGAGCGGCCACAGAACATTGCCGAATCCGTCCAGCAGGAACACCTCAGCAGCCGGATTCAGCACTCGCGCTTGTTCAGACCAGGTCCGCAGCGACGCATCCGCCACTTTACCCTCGACAATCAGCTCGCCCTTGCCGGCGATGTACATCGCGGTGCTTCGCGCCAGGGCTTGCGTGAGTTCATCGGAGAACGAGACTGCCGCCGTCACACCCAGCGTGAGCATGCTGGTCTGCAGCAGCGCTAGCAGCCCGAATATCGCCAACAGCAATCGCCGTGCAAGCGGGCTCACTGGAGACCGGGCACGTCGAATCGGTAGCCTACTCCCCAAACGGTCACCAGGTGCACGGGCCTTGCCGGATCATGTTCAATCTTCGCGCGCAGCCGATTGATGTGCGAGTTGACGGTGTGGTCGTACCCTTCGAACGCATCGCCCCACACTGCCGTCAGTAGCTGCTGGCGCGTGAACGTGCGCGAGGGATGGCGCGCGAAGTGCATCAGCAGCCGGAACTCCCGCAGGGTCAGCGATACCTTGCGGTCGTGGCAGTAAACCGTGTGGGCCGACGGATCGAGCACGAAATCACCGCTGCGCACAGGGCACTGCGTCTCGGCATGATCACTTGAGTTGCTGCGCATAACTAACGCACGCCGCAACTGCGCTCGAACCCTTGCCTTCAGCTCAGCAACGCTGAAAGGCTTCGAAACGTAGTCGTCGGCACCCGCATCGAGGCCCAGAACGTGATCGGCCTCCGCCGCTCGCGCGGTCAGCATCAGAATCGGATAATTGTAGTTGTTGGTGCGCAGACGGCGGCAAACGGTCACGCCGTCGACACCGGGCAGCAACCAGTCGAGCACGATCAGATCCCACTGCCCGTTTTGCGCTGCGAGCAAACCGCGGGAGCCACTCGCCTCCAACCGGACTTGCGCATCGCAGTCTCGCGCATGCAGCTGCAGCAATGCGCCGATATCCGGATCGTCCTCGATGATCAGTATCCGCTGCTGCATGCCGAACCTCCCGAGCCATGTATTACGGGCAATAGCGAGTGGACCGGGTGGCGGGCGAGCTTATTTCCTGCGTGCTAAAGTTTCCAGAACTTCAGGAGGATCCGCACATGAATTCGATCTCACGCCGCACCGCCCTCGGCAGCGTCGCCGGCCTTGGCGCGCTCGCCCTCGCCCCGTCTGCTGCCCGATCTGCGGCGACGCAGCTACCCAAACTTGATCTCGCCGATCCACTGACGGCGCTGCGAGCCCACGTGAAGATGGTCGGCAGCGTGGGCACGGAAGCCGTGCACACGTTCTTTAGATTGAACATCTACGGTGATCCGGGCACAGGCAGTTTCGTGCCGATGTTCACCATGAACAACATCCTGGTCGACTACTGGACCAACAAAGGCAACGACGAATACGAGATGCGCAAGTACGAAGTCGGCTTCTACACGAAGATCGACAGCTACGATCCGCTCGAACAGTTCGACAATCCGCTGACCGGCAAATCACACAACATCCATCACTTCCGGCTCGGCCCGGTGCCGCGCGTGTACACGCCCGATGGCATCATCGTGATGGGCTACAACCCGAATCCGCTACCACTCGAGCTGATCGGCGATCGGGTGTTCCTGGCGACGCAGTCAATCGAACAGTCGGCAGACATGGTCACTCCGGGTCAGACGAACTACGTCAATTCGTTCATGACCTATTCGGCGCTGCTCGCCGACCTCGCGAACCCAGCAGTCACCTCGGCGCCGGTGCACGCGCAGCTGCAGAACAAGAACCGCTGGGCGCCGTGGATGGGCATGGGCGATCGGCCAGGCGGCACAGTTGCGCGCGGTTTTGGCAGCAAGATAGCGAACCTCGATGCACTCCCGCCGAGCGTCATGGATGGCGTCAAGCGGTTCGTGCCCGAGATCCTCGACACCCAGAACTGGACCGAGTTTCTGTTCGAAGACACCGAGTATCTGCGCGAGCGCGACGCGGCTAAAGAGAGCAAGTAAGTGCTGCGGCGCATGCTGTTGCCTGCGAGCGTCGCTGTCCTTTGCGTTGCGGCGCTCGTCGAAGGCACTCACGCACCTCGCGGCCGCGGGCTACCGGCCGATCTCGAACTTTGAGGTCGGGCTCGCGAAGCCCGGCGGTGGCTGCTACGTTGTCGAGGAGTTCTACTTTGTCGGCCCGGACAACCTGCTGATCCCAGTCGTCGTCCGACCCGAGGAGATGCCATCCATTGCGGCCATCGATCCGGCGAGCGGCTTGGGCGGCCCCGCCTATGGCGGCATCACGGTAGCCGACGTCGATCGCGAAATCGCGTTCCATCGCGCGGTGCTCGGCCTAGAGATGCGGCGGGACCTCGACCGCGAACCTGACGCTGATCGATCTCGGCGCAAAGGGCACACGCAACGATTCGCCGATCCAGGCACCGAGTCGTGGCGCCGTGATGTGGGCCTTCGCAGTCGACGAAGAATCGTCTGCGGATCATCGGCATCGACCAGATCAACACTCTCGTAGGACGGCGTGCCGCGGAAGTCAGTTGCCGCGCCACAAGCAGATGCGGGAAATCGGTCCGGTCGAGTCCACCTTCCCTGAGCCAGGCCTGCGTCGCCTCACGAGGAGTAGTCGTAGGCCGACTGCTGCAACGGACACAAGGGTGGCACGATGTGGGCGCCCACACAGGTGAATCTACACGGCAAGACGACGAGCCGGGCCGCACCGAGCCGCTTGGCGACGGCGATCGGCGTGTCATGCGCGACGGCACCACGCCATCGCCCCTGTGCAAAACGGCGCAAACGACATGCAACGGGGTTCGCAGCTGCTTGAAATCCTGACACGGCAGCTCGCGCTGCTGCAGCGCGCGAAGGCCTGCAGCAAGAAACGGCGGCTTGGGTAGGAGACCGGCGGGGAACGTGCTTCATTTCGCCCGGTCATGAGCCATGCCACCGACGCATGGGTGGATGCTGAAACGCCATCATCTTGCATTATCTCCTCGCCGGCGTAGGCTCGCTCGCGGCTCGCGCCAAACAGTCTTTTTAGGGGATTCCAGCATGCGATCGATCAGCAGCCGCCTTGGCAGCTTTGCACTTTCCGCAGTCACGATCATGGGTCTCGGTCCGCTGGTCGGATCCGCCCAGGATCAGGACGGGGCCGCCGATGCGGGGCTGGCCGAAGTGGTCGTCACCGGCTCCCGCATCCAGCGCCGCGATGCACTGTCGGTCGGTCCGCTGACCACACTGACGGCCGAGGACATTGCGGCCGTCGCACCGACTTCGGCCGGTGATCTGCTGCAGGCGCTGCCAAGCGTCGGCGTCAGTCTGAACTCCAACGGCACCCAGGGCACCTCGTTCGGTGTGTCGTCGGTGAACCTGCGCTACCTTGGTTCGGCCGAGGGCTCCGGCAACCGCACGCTGGTGCTGGTCGATGGCCAGCGCTGGGTCAACGCCGTCGGCGGTCGCGGCTTCCGCGATTTCGTCGACCTGAACACCGTGCCGCTCGGGATCATCGAACGCATTGAAGTCCTGAAGGACGGCGCATCGGCGATCTACGGTGCCGATGCCATCGCCGGTGTCGTCAACATCCAGACCCGCAAGGCGGTCGAAGGCTTCGAAGCGAACCTGCGCTACGGCATCACCGATCGCGGCGACAACCAGAACACCAGTGGCTACGTGAACTGGGGCACCCAGCGGGAGCGCGCCTCGGTGCTGCTGTCGCTGAGCTACAACGATACCGAACCGGTGCTGACCGAGGACCGCGCACTCACCGTCCGTGCTTTTGCGCCACTGACAGCACCGCCGACTTCACCGCGTGGGCTGTTTGTCGTGCCCGGCCTCAGCAATAACGCTTTCTTCGGCACGCCGGCCAACTTCGCCGCCAACACCGCCAACGCGATCACCCGGCTGCCAGGCGTGACGGCAATTGGCGCCGGCGCCGCAGCTGACAACAGCTTTCGCGTCGCGACGCTCGCTGCCGATGACTTCAATACCCAGACGCAGGGCATCTACCTGATCGGCCCGAGCGAGCGGGTCGGCGCCTTCGCGCGCTTCGGCTTCGAATGGAGCGACGACCTGAAGATGCGCGCCGAGGTGCTGTACAACAAGCGTGAATCGAGTCAGCTTTTCTCGCCGCTCGGTCTCGACCTGCGTGGCTCCAATGGCTTTTCGATTGCCAACAACCAGGCCTTCAATCCGTTCGGCACCGCCAACGGCGTGCCGCTCGCGAACGCTGTCGCGCTGACCGGCAATGCGCTGCGGCTGCAGCGCGTGGCGACCGAAGTCGGCAATCGCGACAACGTGCAGGAAATCGATACCCTGCGTCTGGCGCTGGCGTTCGATGGCCGCGTGGATCTGGCCGGTGAATGGAAGTGGGGTTCGTTTCTGTCCTATTCGCGCAATGAGGCGACGTTTAACGCCCTCAACCAGATCAACTTCGAGAGCGCCTACCGCGCGCTGCTTTCACCGGCTGCCTGCGCTGCTGCTACGGGCTGCACGCCGCTCAACATCTTCGGCACGATCACGCCGCAGATGGCGGACTACATCCGCTACAACGGCTTCGACGAGCAGAAGGCGGAACAGTACAACTTTGCGCTGAACGCCTCACGCGAGCTGTTCACGCTGCCTGCGGGTGTGGTCGGCCTCGCCGCCGGCTATGAGTATCGCCGCGAGAAGGCAGTGGACAGTCCCGATGCCTTTGCGGGCACGCTGTCCACCGTTCTACCGCTCGTGATGGGCGTGGCCCAGAACCCCACCAGCGCGCAGTCGCGCGAGCCGACGAGCGGTTCGTATGACCTGCATGAGCTGTATGCCGAAGTCAGCGCCCCGCTGCTCGCCGGGCGGCGCTTCGTCGAGAGCCTCGACATCGACGCCGCGATCCGCTACTCCGACTACTCGACCGTCGGTGGCGAAGCCACCGCGAAGTTCGGCGTGGCGTACCGGCCGGTGTCATCACTGCTGGTCCGCGGCACGTACTCGCAGGGCTTTCGCGCGCCGTCGATCCTCGAGTTGTTCCAGGGCACCCGCAACACGAACTTCCAGGGTGTCGACCCCTGCAACGGCGGCGGTGCGGGCCGACCGGGCTGTGCGGGCGTTCCCACCACCTACAACCAGAACCAGTTCGGTGGCGGAACTTTCAATGGCGTGCTGTCCGGCAACACCGCACTTGAGCCTGAGACGGCGGACACGTTTTCTGTCGGTCTGGTGCTGACGCCAGAGTCCCTGCCGGGCGCGTCGTGGACGATCGACTGGTTCCGGATCGACGTGGACAATGCGATTGCCTCACAAACGGCAACCCAGATCCTGCAGGCCTGCGCGATCCGCGAAACGTTCTGTGAGCTGATCGACCGCGCGCCGAGTGGCGAAGTGCTGCTGCTGCGGCAAGCGGTCGTCAACCTCTCAAGCATCAACGTCAGCGGTGTCGACACAACCGCACGCTATGCCTTCGACACGGACATTGGACGTTTCGAGGCATCCGTCGATGCCAGTTACCTGCACTCGTTCCGGACGACCATCGTCCAGCCGGACGGATCGATCCAGGTCGATCAGCGGCAGGGCAAGTCCGATCAGCCGCGTTCGACTTTCCCACGCTGGAAGGGTCAGGCCGGACTCAAGTACTCAAGGGGTGAGTTCGACGCGAACTACCGGGCGCGCTACATCGGTTCGAGCTACGACGTGCCGGGCAATGCCATCAACGGCGGCAACCTGGGTTCGACGGTCTACCAGGACCTGCAGTTTGCGCTGTCCCTGGCAGATTCGAGGTACCGCCTCGCGCTCGGCATCGACAACGTCTTCGACAAGGCACCGCCGGCCTCGCGCGCGAACAACCCGATCAACTTCGACATCTACACGTATGACGCTCGCGGACGTTACGTCTATGCGACGATGTCGGCGAAATTCTGACGGTTGATCGTGAGCCGATGCAAGCAGGAGATGCGCCGCCGCGCAGGCTGACCGCACTCGACCGGATCGAGCGGCTCGGCAACGCGCTGCCCGATCCGGTCGTGATCTTTCTATGGCTGATCGCGGCGCTGATTGCCACATCGGTGGTCGCTGCCGCACAAGGCACGTCGGCGACCAACCCGATGACCGGCGCGACGATCATCGCGCAGAGCCTGCTGTCCGAAACGAACGTCCGGCGGCTGCTGGTCGAGATGCCGGAGACCTTCGTGCGCTTCCCGCCGCTCGGCCTCGTGGTGGTGGTGATGCTCGGGGCAGCCGTCGCCGAGCGCTCCGGTCTGCTCGGCGCGTTGATCGGCCGCGCCGTTCGCAGCGCGCCGCGGGGCCTGCTGACGCCCGCCGTGTTCGGCATTGCGCTGCTGTCGCACCACGCCTCGGATGCGGCGTATATCGTGCTGATTCCGCTCGCGGCCATCGTCTATCGCGAGGCGGGGCGCCACCCGCTGGCCGGCGTGGCCGTTGCCTACGCAGGTATCTCCGGTGCGTTCGCCGGCAACCTGCTGCCCGGCCAGTTCGACGCGCTGATTCTCGGCATTACACAGAGCGCCGCGCAGCTGCTGGCGCCCGCGCATCCGTTGAACCCGCTCGGCAACTGGTGGTTTACGGCGACGCTCGGCATCGTTCTGCTGTTCGTCGCCTGGCCGATCGCTGATCGGATCATCGAGCCGCGGTTGCGCAAGACGCAGCTCGATGGCGAAGCCATGCAGACCATCGCTGCACCGGCGGCGCTCAGCGATGCACAGCGTCGCGGCCTGCGCCGCGCTGGCGTGGTCGCCGTACTGGTGATCGCCGGCTTTGCTGCGCTCGTATTCTGGCCAGGCTACTCGCCGCTGATCGATGAAACAGCGACCGGCTATGCGCGCGAAGCACCGCTGTATCGCGCGCTGATCGGTGGCTTCATGCTGCTGTTTCTGTTGTGCGGCTGGGCTTACGGGAGTGCGGCCGGAAGCATCCGCACTCACCGCGACGTCGTGCGAATGATGGTCGAGGGGCTGCGTGACATCACGCCTTATCTCGTGATTGCATTCTTCGCCGCGCACTTCATTGCAATGTTCGCATGGTCCAACCTCGGACCGATCCTGGCGATCCACGGCGCAGCCTGGATCTCCGGGCTCGAGATGCCGAAGGCCTTGATGCTCGTGCTGCTGTTGCTGATCTCTTCAGTGTTCGACCTGTTGATCGGCTCCGCGTCGGCAAAGTGGAGCGCCATCGCACCGATCGCAGTGCCGATGCTGATGCTGCTCGGCGTGTCGCCCGAGCTGACCACCGCGGCCTATCGCATGGGCGACTCGATCTTCAACATCGTCACGCCGGTCGCCGCGAATTTCGTGCTGGTGCTGGTCATGTGTCAGCGCTGGTCGAAGGGCTTCGGCATCGGTTCGCTGATCGCGATGATGCTGCCTTTCAGCATTGCGTTCGGCTTGACTGGTCTCGCGCTGATTGCCCTTTGGGCAGGCCTGGAGCTGCCGGTCGGACCGGGCGCTCCGGCGGCTTATCAACTCGTGACACCATGAGCGAGATCCCTGGCGAGATCCCTGGCGAAATCCCGAGCGGCAGCCGTCGAACCACAGCACGCGTGCGTACCCGCGACGGCGTGCACCTCGCCACCGACATCTATGCCCCATCCACCGGCGATGGACCCTGGCCCGTGCTGCTCGAACGCACGCCCTACAGCCGACGCGGCACCAATCACGCCGATCGCAGTCTGGCGAACCCCGAGCCGCGCTCGAAGCCGGAAGTCGCCTGTGACTTCGTGCGCGCCGGCTACGTTTACGTGGCTCAGGACTGTCGCGGACGCTTTGACTCCGAGGGGCGGTTCTCGAAATACCTGCACGAACAGTCGGATGGCGTCGACACGCTCGAGTGGATTCGAGCCCAGCCCTGGTGCGACGGGCGCGTCGCCACCCTGGGTTTCTCGTATGGCGCACATACCCAGACAGCCATCGCAGCGGCTGCGCCGCCGGGCCTCGCTGCAATGTTCGTCGACTCTGGTGGGTTCTCGAGCGCCTATCACAGCGGCATTCGCCAGGGCGGTGCGTACGAGCTCAAGCAACTGACCTGGGCGCTCAAGCACGCGCGTCTCGCTCCCGAGACGGCGGCCGATCCGCTGCGCAGGGCCGCGCTCGATTCCGCCGACATCCGCGAGTGGATTCGTGTCAATCCGTGGCTGCCCGGGCATTCCGCGATCAGTGCGGCACCCGAGTACGAAGACTACGTGGTCGAGCAGTGGACCAACGAGTGCTTTGGTCCGTTCTGGCAGCGACCAGAGCTCTATGCGCGCGGGTATTACGCCCAGTATCCGGACGTTCCGATGGTGCACATGTCGAGTTGGTACGACCCCTACGCGCTGACCGCGATCGAGAATTACCGCGCGCTGTCGCGCGGGCGTCGCGGACCCGTGCGGCTGGTGATGGGTCCATGGACCCACGGCCAGCGCTCGGTGACATTCGCCGGCAATGTGGACTTCGGTGCCGAAGCAACGCTGGACGGCAATGTCGCACCGGATTACCAAACACTGCGTCGCGACTGGTTTGACCATTGCCTGCAGCAGCGCGCGACCACCGACTGGCTCGCGGCAAACGTCACGGTGTTCGTGATGGGTGGCGGCACCGGTGGCCGCTCGCACGAAGGCCGTTTGCAGCATGGTGGCCACTGGCTGCGAACCTCAGACTGGCCGCCGCCCGAGAGCGTCGCGACTGCGTTTCACCTGCATGCAGATGGCCGCCTCGATCGGCAGGCCCCGAACCAGGCCACACAACTCAGCTGGGAGTTCGATCCAGCGAATCCGGTACCGACGATCGGCGGCGCCATCGCCTCCGGCGCACCGCTGATGGACGGCGGCGCGTTTGATCAGCGCGAAACAGCCAGGCTGTTCGGCGCTCGCCACCCCGGACGCGCACTGCTTGACCGGCCCGACGTCGTCGTGTTCCAGACTCCGCCGCTCGATGCAGACATCGAAGTGATCGGCCCGGTCACCGCGCAGCTGTGGGTTTCAACGTCCGCGCGCGACACGGACTTTACGATCAAGCTGCTCGACGTGCATCCTGCTGGCCACGACTGGCCAGAAGGCTACGCGATGAATCTGACCGACGGGATTTTGCGGCTGCGCTTTCGCGACTCGTTCGAGCGGGCGCAACTCGCCGAGCCGGGCGAGATCTACCCGATCGAGATCACCGCGTTCCCGACCGCCAACCGTTTCATGGCCGGCCACCGGATCCGGGTCGAGATCTCGAGTAGCAACTTCCCTCACTTCGACGTGAACCCGAACAGCGGCGCGCCGGCGGGCACCCACAGCGCACCGGTCGTCGCCACCAACACGTTGCACTGCGGACCGGATCGACCCTCGAAGCTCGTGCTGCACGTCATGCCCCGCTCGACGTGAGCGGCCTCGATCTGCGTTCGCTGCGAGCCTTTCGCGCGATCGTGCGCACCGGCACCGTGACGGCCGCAGGGCGGGAGCTCGGCCTGACGCAACCCGCGGCAAGTCGCCTGCTGGCGCAGTTCGAACGCGAAATCGGCTTCGAGCTGTTTCACCGTGACCGCGGACGCCTGGTCCCGACCAGCGATGCGCTGCTGTTGTTCGAGGAGGTCGAGCTCGCGCTCGGCGGCTTCGCGCACATCCAGGATCTGATCCATGACATCGCCAGATTGCGGGTGGGCAGGCTGCGGCTGATCGCCCCACCGAGCTTCACCGAAGGCGTGCTGCCGGAAATCGTCGCGGCATTCCTGACCCGGTTTCCCGGCGTGCATCTGACGATCGACTCGCGCAGCGTCGAGACCGTCAAGACGATGATCGCCACGCGCGCCGTCGACGCAGGCTTCGTCAAGCTGCCGATCGACCGACCGGATCTGACCGGCGAAACCGTCGTCAGCAGCGAGAGCGTCTGCGTGCTGCCCGACAGCCATCCGCTTGCACGGGAGACGGCGCTGGATCCGCGCAAGCTGCGTGGCCAGCCGCTGATTCTCCTCGGACTGGGACGCCGTTCGCGCGCGCAGATCGACAGCGCATTTGCCGAAGCAGGCGTGACCCCTGATGTGCGCATCGACACGCATACGATCGGCTCGGCCTGCGGCCTCGCCGCACGCGGCGTCGGCATCGCGATCGTCAATTCGCTGCTCGCGCGAACCTATCTGCGCGATGGACTCGTGACGCGTCCGTTCCATCCGGAGCTGCGGCACGAGTACGCATTTGTCACCGCAACCGTTCCGGGCATGACAAGGCTCGCGAACGAGTTCCTGATCGAGACCCGCGCCTGGTTCAAGCGGCTCAATCTGGACGCAGCACCGCATGCTCGCCGCGCACGCGCAGCCGGTAGCCGAGTCGCTGCGAAAGCCCGGCGACGCGACTGAGCGTCGTGCGCGCCTGCGTCGCCGTTGCCGGTGACGGACGGCCTCGGGTGACGAGATCTTCCATGCCCCCCTCGCCGATACTCGCCAGCTGCACCGGGACGAGCTTCGCAGCGGCGAAACGCCCGGCCTTGAAGCGGCACTCGGCGATCAGGCTCTGCCAGTTCGCCTCACCGTAGGCGTCATCCGCCTTGCGCGTCTGGAAGATGAAGCTCGACAGGCCATGGAACAGCGGCGCGCCACGGTACATCTCGATGCCCTGCATCAGTGGCGTGCCATGGGCCGCGAACACGCTCGCGCCAGCGTCGATGCAGCGCCGTGCGAGCGCACGCTGCCACTCGCTGGTGCGCTCGATCGGCTGCTCCCACAGATGGTTGTGCAGATACGCCAGCACCACGTCCGCGTTCCGTGCCGCGATTCGAATCGACTCGAGCATGCGCTCGATATCTGCTTCCTCGACCCCGCCCGCGGCAGCGCGGCGCAGTTCATTTACGCCGGCGCGCGAAGGCGTCGCCGCGCCGCCGTCGCGGATCATGCCGGCCGCCGCAGCGACCACCGCGAATCGACCGGCTGGCGTGTGCTGGTAGCCCGGCGCCGACGCCTCATCGAGCGACAGGCCGGTACCGGCAAAGGAAAGCCGGCGTGCGCGCAAGGCGTCGATGGCGTCGACAATGCCGCCCGTACCCACATCGAAAGCATGGTTGTTCGAGGTCGCGAGGAAAGTCACGCCAAAGTCGCGCAGGCAGTCGAGCACGACCGGGTCTGCGGTATGCAAAGTCTCCAGCGAGCGGGTTGGCGGACCTGCGCGCGGTCCGAGCAGCGCGACCTCGAGATCGGAGAAGCAGGCGTGATGGGCGCGCAGCTGCCGCGCAAGCGGCTCGAAGCCCGGCCACGGCCTGGCGCGCAGATCCTGCGTGATCAGACACTGACCAATCAGCGCGAGCCGGAACTCGCCGCTGCGCGCAGCCTGGGCGCGTGAGGTCAGTAACGGCAGCGACAAGGCGCCAAGCAGCGCCTGCCGGCGGCTCCAGTTGGTAGGCGGGTTCAGCAGGTACGACATGGCGGCAGCACGATGCGGGTCGGCCGAAGCACCGTCAAGCTCATGCGCGGCGGGCATGAACGTATGACGCAGAGGGTCTCGGCTACGACTTCATGAGCCGCGCGCGGATCTCCTTGAGCTCGCGTCGGTGCTCGGGCGTCGCCTGCGGGTAGCTCATCTTGAGGTTACGAAGCGTCTCGAGAATCACCTGCGAGACGATCAGGCGACTGCTGTGTTTGTCGTCGGCAGGGACTACATACCAGGGCGCCTGGCGCGTGCTCGTGGCGCCAAGACAAGCCTCATACGCTTCCATGTACTGCGTCCAGTAGCCCCGCTCCTTCTCGTCGGCGAGACTGAACTTCCAGTTTTTGTCCGGTTCGTCGATTCGCGCGATGAAGCGCTTACGCTGCTCATCCTTTGAAAGATGCAGGAAGAACTTCACGATGCGCGTGCCGTTGCGGGTCAGGTGCTGCTCGAGATCGACGATCGAGCGGTACCGGTTCAGCCAGAAGTCCTTGTGCTGCACGAGTTCCACCGGCAGCTCCTGCGCGGCGAGGATCTCGGGGTGCACGCGTACGATCAGCACTTCCTCGTAGTAGGAGCGGTTGAAGATTCCGATGCGCCCGCGTTCCGGCAGGCTTCGCGTGGTGCGCCACAGGAAATCGTGATCGAGCTCGGTCGCGCTCGGGTGCTGGAAGCTGAAGACCTGGCAGCCCTGCGGATTGATACCGGACATCACGTGGCGAATCGCACCGTCCTTGCCGGCCGCGTCCATCGCCTGGAATATCAGCAGCACGGAGTAGCGGTCGTGGGCATACAGAAGTTTCTGCAGCGAACTCATCTCCTCGATGTGCCCGTCGAGAATCTTCCGGTAGTCCTTGCTCGACTTGTATACGGCCTTGATCCGCGTCGGCCATTTCTGCAGGTTCACGGGCCGTCCTTCCGGCGCGCGGAAGTGTTCGGTATCGATCGTCATCCTCGCTTCTCCGTCTCTGCTGCGCGGGAGAATCCTGTTTACGCTTTGCGCTTGTCCGCAACGCGGCGCATCAGTTGTTCCCAGGACTTTACAAACGCCTCGGCGCCGTCGCGCTGCAGCTGTGCGGCCAGCCCGCCGACATCGACGCCAGCCTGTGCGAAGCGCCTGAGCACCGCCTCAGCGGCCTCACCGTCTTCGTCGAGCAGGCCGCGGAATACACCGTGGTCCGCATAGGCGAGCAGCGTCGCCTCGGGCAGCGTGTTGATCGTGTCGGGCGCGGCAAGCGCATCCACATACAACGTGTCAGGCGCATCCGGATCCTTGGTACCGGTGCTCGCCCACAGCAGCCGCTGTGGCCGCGCGCCGAAGGCCGCCAGCCGGCGCCAACGCCCGCTCTCGAACAGATCCCGGTAGGCGGCATAAACCCGGCCACCGATGGCAATGCCGAGCTTGTTGCGCAATGCCGCGGGCACCTGCTCCGCAACGGCCGTATCCCATCGACTCACGAACAACGAGGCGACCGAAGCCACTTGCGGCTGCAGGCCGGCTGCAGCACGCCGCTCGAGGCCGCGCATCCAGGCCTCCGCGGCCGCGAGGTACTGCTCGCGATCGAACAGCAGTGTCACGTTGACCGGCACGCCGGCGAAGATCGACTCCTCGATCGCCGGGATGCCGGCTGGCGTGCCGGGAATCTTCACGAACAGGTTCGGGCGATCGGCCTGCCGATAGATCCGCACCGCCGCGTCGATCGTCGCATCAGTCTGTTCGGCGAGCAGCGGCGAGACCTCCATCGAGACCCAGCCATCCACACCGTCGGTCGCCTCGAACACCGGACGGAACAGGTCCGCGGCGCGACGCAGATCATCGAGCGCCAGCGCGACGAAGCAGTCCTCGTCCGACAGCGCGCTATCTCCCGCTGCACGGCTGGCGGCAGCAATTGCCGCATCGTAGGCGTCAGTGCCCGCGATGGCCTTCTCGAAAATCGTCGGGTTCGAGGTCAGCCCCGTGACCGACAGCTCGGCGATGTAGCGCGCCAGCGTGCCGCCATCGAGCAGCTCGCGGGTGATGTTGTCGAGCCACAGGCGCTGGCCGAGCTCGTGCAGCTGTCGCGTCGGGTTGCCTGATATGCTCTGGCTCATCGGCTCACCATACCTCAGACCAGCAAGCATGCAAGCGGCGCGAGGCTGCGCACCGCAGCGGCCGCGACGCCTTGCCGTCCGCACCCCTGTTCGACTCGACCAAGGTCTCGAAGATCTGCGGCGTGAATCCGTCGGCCACAACACCCGCTGCGCCAAACAGGCCCACATGTCCGCTTCTCCTGAATGCGGACTTTACGCACCTTCGCCTGGTCACTCACCGCCCCGCAGCGCGCGGTTCGAGGTGCGTTGTCACAGGCGCGGCGCACGTGACGCTCGATCACACGCAGAGTGACCCGTCGCACGGTGGCCCATAGCGCCGGGTCGCGATGCAGAAAATAGCGCAGGCGTTTAGGGTACGTCACAACCCATTGGCGCACCGGCACCCTGGGAAACGCGTGCTCAACCAGATGCGCAGCCAGTGCCGCCATCCGCCACGGCCCCTATAGGAAAGCTGGCGCAGCGATGTGGGGACGCTGACCTATCACGCGACCAGGATTCATGCAGTCCCCGCGGCGGGCGGAACTTCCTACGCTTACGACGCGAATGGCACCGAGACCACGCGTTACATCGGCGGGCTGCTGGAGATTTTGCAGCGCTCAACGGTCACCAGCTGGCGCCATAACATCAAGGCCAACGGTACAACCGTCGCGATCTACTCGCGCGGCAGCAACTGGAGCGGCACGCTCTCGGCCGGTGACATGACCGCGATCGGCGATGCCACGCGGCGCGGCTTCACCGATCACTCGATGCTCGATAACATCGGGCTGGTGCACATGAACGGGCGGACAATACCCATTGCCGCAACGGGCGTTCTGGCCGCACTTCAGCGCTACTCCGAGTTCGTGAACCGTCTGCTCGACCTCGATACTGCCGGCGCCCGTGCGCTGCTGCCCGAGGCCACCGCGCGCTTCCCGCTGCGTGTCACGCGCGACCTCAGCGCCGCCAAGGCCTGGCTGCGCGCCAAAGCCTGCGGCAGCAATCGGAGCAATCGGGACAAGCATCATTCTGCGTACGCTTCAGTGCCTGTCCCGATCTGCCCTGGTCTCGAGACACAAGATTCGCGCCAAACGGGTCACCGACCAAACCGTTTCTGATCGGTGCCACAAATTGCCCTGCCGTAACAGCCAGCGACTTGCTTATGCTTTCGCTCCATTGGTCGCGTCGACGCTCGTCAGAATCCTGTTCAAAGCCAAGTTCACGTAGTAATTCGACCGCCCGACCTTCACCTTCTGCACAAACCCCGCGCCCGCCAATGCGTCCAGATACTTGGTCGCCGTCAACCGCGACACCTTCAAATCGCGCTTCACAAGTTCGATCTTGGTATACGGGTGCATGAACAGGTTGTTGATGAGGTCCTGGTTGTAGAACTTGAAGCCCGCGCGGATGCGGTGCTTGTAGTCCAGCAGTGCGGCCTTGATTTCGGTGACGGTGCGGATGGTCTGCTGCGCCGTGGTCTCCACCGCGTCGAGCAAGTACAGAACCCACTCTTGCCACACTGCGGTTGAGTCGGCCTGCTCGCGCACGGCCTGCAGCAAGCGGTAGTAGTCGGGCTTGCTGCGCATGATCTGGCTGCTGAGGTACAGCACGGGAATGTCCAGCAGGCGCTTGTTTACTAGGTAGAGCACGTTGACGATGCGGCCCGTGCATCCGTTGCCGTCGTAGAAGGGGTGGATGCTTTCGAACTGGTGGTGCGCCACGGCCATCTTGATCAGGGGGTCGGCATCGAAAGTGCTGTCGTCGTTGATGAAGCGTTCCAGGTCGCTCATCAGCGCCACGATCTGCGTTGGGTCTTGCGGCGGCGTGTACACCACCGCGCCGGTGCTGGCCTTCAAGATCGTGCCGGGCAGCTTGCGAAAGCCGGCGTTGTTCTGCTCCAGCTCGGCCTGGATTTTCAGCATGTGGTTGGCGGTGAGAAGGCCTGTCTTTTGCACCAACTCATAGCCCACGTGCAGCGCCTGCACGTAGTGCCGCACTTCCTTGGCGGCCGCACTGGCGAACATATCGGGGTAGGTTGCGCTGCGAAAGAGTTCGTCGTGCGTGGTGACAATGTTCTCGATGGCGGAGCTGTCTTTGGCTTCCTGCAGTCCCAGGGTGTTGATCAGGATGGTCTGGTTCGGCATGGACGCGGCCAGGCCCTTGAGCTCTGCGAGCTGGCGGCCTGCGGTTGCGGTCTTCTTCAGCACAGCCGGGGTCTCGAACGCGGCGCTTTGCAGGCGCGTGAGCGGCTGCAATGGGTGTCCGGCTAGGCTCGTCATGGCCCCGCCCCCCGCTGGGCGACGTGCATGGGAAGTGTCGATGGCGTATGCATATGTGGTTTGATGTGTATAGGAATGTAGCTTTTTCTATACACGTTGGCCAGCGTCCGCATAGCA
>JBBQWY010000046.1:0-20523 GCA_038210215.1 Steroidobacterales bacterium | reverse complement strand
CGGCTAACTGCGGTTCGGCAAACAAAAAACCCTGCCCGTAACGGCATCCCAACTTCAGCAATGTCTGCGCTTGGGGGTAGCCTTCGATTCCCTCAGCTACCACGTCGATACGCATCTGTCGCGCGATGGCCAGGATGGCGCTAACAATGGCAAAATCATTGGGATCATTAACCAAATCGCGAATAAAGCTGCGGTCGATCTTTAAGCGATCCACGCGCCAACGCTTCAGGTAGCTGAGGCTGCTGTAGCCTGTGCCAAAATCGTCAATCGCGATCCTGAAACCCGCGTCACGCAGGTTGGCGATCACGTCGTGGTGTGGCTTTCCCGGCGCACTTCCGGCATTGAACAACGCGCGCTCGGTCAGCTCCAACTCCAGCATGTCCGGCCCAAAGCCACTGACGGACAACAATTTGCACAATACGTTGGCCAGATCGCCCTGGCGCAGCTGAGCCGGCGCCAGGTTGACCGAGATCGGCACCAGCGCCAGATTGGCTTGCTTCCATGTACACAGGTCGTGAATCACATGCCGCAACACGAAATTGCCGATCGGTACAATTAATCCTGAATCCTCTGCGACTTCGATGAATGCGTCAGGTCCCACCATGCCGTTTGTTGGATGCAGCCACCGAACCAATGCTTCCATTCCAACAACACGGTTGTTGCGTAGATCAATAATTGGCTGATAAGCAACATCGAATTGATTCAACTTGATGGCGGCGCGCAGATCGGCTTCCAGCGACACGCGCTTCTTCAAGTTTTCCGTCATCTCCGCGCGGAACATCTGAAACTTGTTGCGGCCACCCTCTTTCGCCTGGTACATGGCGGAATCGGAGTGCTTCAATAATTCGCTAATGTCTGCACCGTCGCGGGGGTAGAGGCTGACGCCAATACTCGCCGTCGTCACCAGCAAATGGCCGTCGATCGAAATCGGCTGGTCGAGTTCCCGATTGATCCGGCGCGCGGCCTGATGAATCTGATGCATGTCGGCGGCGTTACGCATGACCACTACAAACTCATCGCCGCCCATTCTGATGACAACGTCCTGTTCGCGCGTGGTCGTGCGGATGCGCCGTGCAACTTCCTGTAACAGGCGGTCGCCCACCTCATGGCCTCTCGAGTCATTCACATGCTTGAAGTGATCGAGGTCAATAAACATGACCGCCAGCATGTGCTCATGCTGCTTAGACTCCGCAAGCGCTTGCGGAAGATAGGCCGTCAAATAATGCCGGTTCGGTAAACCGGTCAACTGGTCATGATGCGCCAGATGGTCCAGCCGCTGCTGGTTCTCCAGCAATTGCGCTTCAATTTTTTTGCGCAGGCTAACATCGTGGGTCAATAGCGCTGCCAGCTGCCTACCGTCGCTTTGCATCAGCGTGCAGTAGACTTCGACCTCGGACAGGCAGGAGTCGGCGCGTTTCTCATACCAGCTGAATGTGGCACCCGAACCAGCGTTGCCGATCTGCGAACCAAGGTTGCCGGGGCAGCGATCGGTGGGTGCGAAAAGCTGATCGAGTTTAAGACGGCCAAGCTGCGCACGCGAATAACCTGCACGCGATAACAGCGCTGGATTTACATCGACAACCCGCATCGACTCGAGGTCGGCCAGCACCACACCGTTGGTGGCTTCTTCGACGAATGCGCGATAGAACAGGTTCTGTTTGGCGGTTCCAAACTTTAGCAGGCACAGTGTTTTGGACCACATACTGTGCATGGTGTTGCGCGCAACCGAGCTCCCTGGTTAACCAGTTTTTCAGGCTAACAAGGTTTTGGAGCCTCGCCATGCATACCAGTGCCACCGCCGTGCAGGACAGAACGGAACTGCGTCGCAGACCGATCAATTCATTGTTTCAGGCAGCCATTCGACGCCGGGTTTTCGGACTGGCCCGCGTCTACGTCAGATGGGCAATGATCCATCAGTTTAAAAACATGGATAGCGATCAATTCAGCCTGCGAGGCGTGTCTGGCGCACCTCGCCTCGCCCGCCCTCGCCAGCGCATCAAGCTCGGCGTGCCCCATGCCGTCGACTTAGCCCGAAAGTGTGAGCAGCTCGCCATGTGGCGCGTGATCAGATCTGCACCGATGCTCTCGATCGCGACCTTGGGTCTGCGCTGCCTGAGCCATCGGCAACCCCTCCAAATAGGAGTCCACTAACCGATCCCGTCTCGGCATCGCGGTCCCTCCCAACGAAAAAGGTGGGGCGCGCTCGCGCGCTCCCGCCTGCACGCTATAGAACCCAACGATAGGGGCCGCCTCGTGTCCGCGTTGAGCGCGGATAGGAAAACGCAAACCACCCTGCACGCTCAGCCAATTCGTGGAACGGCCCTTGTGGTTCGGGCGAACCTACCACCCGCGGGCCTGGCCCGGTGAATCAGGCTGTCCGGAGACCCTGCCGGAATCCCGCCGCAGTGCGCGCAGCGGTCGACGACGCACGCCACCGCCTGGTGCCTCACCGCGGGCCCGGCCATTTTTTTGCGTTGATGTCCTGCAGAATGGCCTTGTCGAGGCTCAGGTCGGCTACCAGACACTTTAGCCTCGAGTTCCCACTTTCTTCCAGCGACAGAGCCTCTGCTCGGAGACACCGAACTGTCGGGTGGCGTCCGCCACCGACATGCACAGCTTCGCCTGCTTCAGTACGGCCAGAGTTACGCGCCCCTGCGGCGCCCCTGCGGCGCCCCTGCAGCGCCCCTGCGGCGCCCCTGCGGCGCGCCAAACTGATTTCGCAATCGGTACTGCAACCTTGTTCCTGTATCATTTTTCCCCATGAAACTGCTGTCTCGCCTGTTTCGTACCCGGCCGCCGCCGCCGCTCGCTACGGTCGCTGTCGAGCCTCCTCCCGTGGCGGCCGCGCCCGCACCGCCGGCGGTCGATCCGGCGGAACAGCAACAGCTGCTGCGCGCAATCGACTCTGGCTCGATGGAATCCGCTGAACTCATGCGGCTCGCCGTTGAGGCCCAGACCACCCGCCTGCGGCAGGCGGCTGCATCCGCGATTCAGGATCCGGCGTTATGGCAGGAACTGCTGCCGCGCCTGCGCGGCCGCGACAAGGCTGCGTACAAGCTGATCAAGCAGCGCCTCGACGCGCTGCTCTCAGCGCAACGCAACCTGGCCCAGGCCAATAGCGACGCCGAGGCGCTGTGCGCCTCAATCGAAAAACACGCCGCAAAACCGCATGACGCGCTGTACGCGCCGACGCTGGGGTCCTACACCATGCGCTGGCAGACTCTGCCCGCCGAGGTTGATGCTGCGATTCGTCTGCGCGGCCAGCAGGCCATCGATCACGGCCAGCAAGTCATCGTGGCGCATCAGCGCGAGCTTGCGCGCGTCGCCGCTGAGCGTGCGGCCGAACAAGCCCGGGCAGGCGCGCTCAAGGCCGAACTGCTGGCGCAGCAGCAGGCGGCCGACGCACAAGCCGCTGCCGATGCGAGCGAACAGGCTGCGGTGGATCAGGCCCGCGAGGCGGAGGCCGAGGCCGAAACACAGCTGCTCACCGAGAAGCAGTCCGCCGACGCGCAGACCCAGGCCGAGATCGTCAGTCTGATTCGCCTCAGCGGCGCAGCCTTAGGTCGTGGCGATACGCGCAAGTCCGCAAGGTTCCGCCAGTCCATCGAAGCTGCATTGCCAGAGGCGCCGGCGTTGCCGCCACACCTTGCGCGCAGCCTCGAACAGCTCGACACGCGCCTCAACGAGCTGCGGCAGTGGAAGGACTATGTCGCCGCGCCCAAGCGCATCGAGTTGATCGAGGAGATGGAAGCGCTGATCGGAGTGGACGAGGCGCCGGAAACGCTGGTGGAACACATCCGCGCTCTGCGCCAGGAATGGCGCACGCTCAACAAGGGCCTCGCGGTCGAGGCCACTGCCGAGGCAGAACGATTCGAGCAAGCGTTCACGACTGCGTTCCGGCCCTGCCAGGTCTACTTCGCCGAGCAAGCAGCGATTCGCCGCACGAACGTCGATGCCCGCAGGCAGGTACTCGAGGGCGTGCTGGCGTTTGAGGTCGGCCTTGATGCAGAGCAGCCCGATCATCCGCTGATCATGCGCGTACTGCGCGAAGCACCGCGGGAATGGCGCAGCCACGCGCCCGTCGATCGCGATGCCAGCCGTCCGCTCGATGCGGAATTCTTCAGCGCATTGGATCGGCTGCGCGCCAAAGTCACCGCCTGGTACGCGCACAACACCACTGACAAGCAGGCGCTGGTCACCCGCGCGCAGCAGCTCACGACGACCGCGGACCTCTCCCGCGCCATCGACGAAGTGAAGCGTTTGCAGACGCAATGGAAGACGACCGGTCCCGTTCCTCATGCGCAGTCCCAGTCCATGTGGGAGGAGTTTCGCGCTCTGTGCGACGCTGTGTACGAACGTCGCCAGCAGGAGTTTGCGCAGCAATCGGCAACGCTCGAGCAGGCAAAGTCCGAGGCCGCAGCCTTGTGCGAACAGATCGAACAGGGGAGCCAGCAAGGCCCGGCGGATCGCCCCAGCGGCGAAGCCACGCTGCGCGCGTGGCAGGATGCGTTCAATGCTCTGGGCGAGCTGCCGCGCAACGACGCACGCAATCTGCGCGAGCGCTACCAGCGCGCGATATCCAAGTATGAATCGCAAATCGCCGGACTCGCGCAGCGCGATGCCGAAGCCGCCGAGACCCATGCCGTCACCGCCGCGCGGCACGTACGCGCCTACCAGCGTGCCGTCATCCAGGGCGATGCCGCCCGCGAAGATCTGAAAACATCCGCCGAAGCCTTCATCGCCGGCGTGCGACGCTGGCCGAACAAAGGCATCCTGCAGGCGCTGCGGCAGTCGCTCAATCGTGCCGACTCACCGGAGTTCACCAAGGCCGATGACGCCACGCGCGAGCAGGCCCTGCGCTTGCTCTGCATCCGCGCCGAGATCCTGTGCGGCACCGCAACACCGCCGGAAGATGCCACCCTGCGCCGCGATCAGGAAATGCAGTTGCTGCGCCAGGGCCTCGGCCAGGCGCGGCAAGCAGATGATCGCGTGTGGGAAGCCATGCACATCGAATGGCTCGGCCTCAGTGCCGCAGAGACTGCGGTGCATGACGAACTGGAGCGGCGGTTCATGCGGTGCTTGAAGCGCCGCGATCGGTAGAACTGCGGCAATCGTGGAACAGATTGGAAACGCCTTGTTCACTCCCACGCATTTTTTCCGAAACTCGCAAGTTGCCATTGCTACTGCAGAACTTACGGTTGCGATGTGCGTTTACCGTCAACCTTACCGTCGAAATGCGCCGCTTGGCGGCGTCGCAGACGGACAGAGCGCGAAAGACCGGAGTCATGCCACGGTTACTCCGAGATGCCATTCAGTTCAGAGCTGCTACTGCGCCCGCCCGCATCCAACTTGCGCAGTACGCCGCGCACGAGCAGATCAGTGATATCGCGCAGTCTCTTGGCCAGCACGGCATCGAGAGTGTGCTGTGCCGGATCCACAGCGCAATGCAGAGCGTCGAGAGACCCCGCAAGCCACTCGGTGACAGCCATCGAGCGCTTCTGTGTTCGCGCCAGAATGTCGTAGTAATCCTTGCGCCCGCGCTGGATCTGCGCGCGATGGATGAACGCACGGAATCGACATCGAGGTGCTCACCCTCGATCTCGCTGATCTTGACCACTTCGTCGGTGAGCGTTTCCAGGCTGGCCTGATCGCGCAGCGCCATTCCAACGTCTGCCAAGCGGCCCATCAACATCCCCTGAGCAGGCGGCTCGCCGCGGTCAAAGGACTGGCCAGCGAGGTCAGGTCAAAACGCCAATTAGGTCAGTCGCGGGACTGCCAGATGTACCTGCATGCACCGCCATTCATGCGGAGTTTAAAGGCCACATTCCCCGCAGGGGCAAGTTACTCGCCGCGCATGCGGACAGTACTTTCAAACGACTTACTATGCACCTGCCCTGCCGGCTGCGGTTTCTCAGGCAGCAAGCGATCATCATCTTGACTCAGGAGCGCTTCAAATCAGCCGCGCCTGTGTGGGCGGTGCCCGTGCGCCGAGCGGCGGCCCGGGTTAATGGTGATCCGGGGCCGTCTTCTCCGGCTGTGCCAGGATCTTCGCGATGACCTGCAGCTCTTCGATGCTGGCGAGGATCGCAAGCGCCTCGTCGCAGCGGGCGCAGGCCTCGATATCGATCCCGAAGACGCGCTTCAGTTGCACCCGCGGTGGCGGCACCAGCGCGGCAAGCCGCTGCAATCCGGTCAGCAGCCGCAGATCGCCTGATCATCACCGCGTGCAACGTCACGCCCGAAGGCTGGGAGGCAAAGGCGGTGGAAACCCAGTACCTGCTCGTGGCCGCACGGTCCTGACGCCCAAGCGCTACGTCGCCTTGTCGCCGGAGTCCGCGAGAACCGTGCCCGGTGGAATTCTCGGCTTCAGCGCGCCGCTTCGATACGCGAGTTCCAGCGCGGATTGCAGCCAGCGCAGGCGCTGCTCAGGCGTGCGCCTGAGGAATGACCAGCGGCGCAGCGCTTCGGCATCATCGTAGCTGCCCCAGCTCGGGGGCGGCGTTGGCGCATTCGGATCGAACTCAGGCATGGCCTTAGCCTACAGCAGGCGGCGCAGCGACTCGATATCGGCCTGATCCCGCTCACGACCGGTGATCTCCTTGAGGCGGATGAGATCGGCGCGTGAGGCGATGCGCACGTCTGTGTCGCCGATGCGGATGACGTCGGCGCGTGCCCAAAGTTCGGCGAACGGCACCGGAGACTCCAGCAGGACATCGACCGTCGGGCGCGTATGGTGGGAGTCCCAGAAGCTGAAGACCGTCATGCCTTTGGAATGTTGCCATTCCGCGCGACTCGCCGCGTCGGCGAGCGCGAGCGGATCGACGGGTGCGAGCGGGCGGTAGCCAGCCGAAATCAGTGCACGGACAGCGTCGGGAAGTTCATCCGCTGCGAGATCGAGGACGAGATCCGCATCCGCTGTCAGGCGATCGACGCCATGCAGCAGCATCGCAAGCCCGCCAACGACGACAAAGCGGATGCGCGTCGCGGCAAGCACGCCGAAAAGCGCGATGAAGTCCACGGGCATATCGCGATGCTGCTCCGGAGCTGGGGTAGATGCAACCGTCGCCGGTACGATGCCGCGCACAGGCGGCAGCAGGCATGCGCGACGCGGCGAATGATCGACGTCGGCGCGCCACATCGCGTGCGCTCTGGCAGATTGGGTTGCGGCTCAGACCGGCTTGCGCATTGCATCTTGCGGCTCTTCATGTCCTCTGCCGCCCAGGCAAATAACAACTGACTGAAGCCCAGACCCGAGACGAAGACCACGGCTTTGCGGATCTCACCCGTCGTCATCTCGACCCAGTCGATCGTGTCACCCGCGTAATCGACTTCTACGCGCTCCGCAGGTGCAAACTCGCGCGCCGTCACCGTGGCTTGCCGGTACTGCGGGAACTTGCGGTTAAACTGCTTCCAGAAGTTCGAGTACGTGGTGAGGTGCTGCGCCTTACTCCTCCCACAGGAACTTCAGCGGATGCCCCAGTCCCAAGTCATGGATGATCGCCGGCCAGTTCACCTCCAACATCCACAGCGGATCGTTCAGCGCCTTCGGTGCATCGGGTGATTGACGCTCGCCATCGCGCACCGCACGCACCGTCTCGCGCGAACAGTCCAGCGCTCGGGCGATCTCTCGCAGTCCGCGGCCCGCTGCCAACCGTCGCTCGATCTCCGCATGCCGCCCCACCGTCATGCTCCGTGCGCCCATACCCTCATCTCCTTCGTGGTCAACCACGAAGGGTGCGGGAGCGCCCGGCACCGCGGGGCAATTGCCGGCAACAACGGCTCTCTCGTCAGACATCGACATCAGCGGACCACTCCCGCGCCCGTGCCGGGCGCCAAAAACGCCCCGCCAGTGGTACCCAACTGAGGAAATCGGGTGGGTCCGAACCGAGGAAATTCTGCAGGCGGGTTCGGGTTGCTGAAAAATCAGTGGGATTTCGTGCGGCCACTCTTCGCGAAACGATTCACTGTCATCGACTGGAACCACCGTGGTGCCGGGCAATCCGATCGGGCCTGGCCCGGCGGCGTGTTCCACCAGGACCGCTGGGTCGACGACCTCGAGCTGGTGCTCGCCCACCTCGGATTGAAAGACGTGATCCTCTGGGGGACGTCGACCGGTTCACCGGTCACCGTCCGTTATGCAGCCCGCCATCCGGCGCGGGTGCGCGCGGTCATCACCTATCCGATGTTCAAGGCAGACGTAGGGTTTCGAAGTGCATTCGACGGCTTCACCAAGATTGGTGAGACTTTCGGCTACGAAGCGCTCGCGGCGCTGAGGAGCTGGATTGGTGTTGCGGCGGAGAATCTGTTTACCACCGAACACGGCCGCCTCGCGCGCTGGGAAGCCGAATGCTTCGCTGCGAAATTCAGCATCGATTCGCTGGGCGCGACAATGGCGATCGTCGCCGGCAACGACTTCACCAGTGAGCTGCCGAAGCTCAAGGTGCCCACCCCGGTGCTGATGGGGCAGTCCGGCAATCTCGGCTACGACGCCCCGGGCAATCGCGCGCTCGCCGAGCAGTTCCTGTCGCTGGTGCCGCAGGCGAAGCTTGCCATCGTGCCACGCGGCGGCAGCACCTATTGCATGCTCGAGGTGCCCGAAGCCACTGCCAACGAAGTGTTCAAGTTCGTCGACGGCTTGTAGTCGCCGAATCAGCGACGTTGTCGTTGCGTCTCATCCTGACGGTAAGTTTCGGGCTATTGCGGCATCGTGCTCGGTCAGGTCGTTCAATGGCAAGGTGCGGGATGAATGTCCGAACACGCGCCAAACCTTGTCGATCGAAGATGCGCGGCGCAGAATCGAAGCGTGGCGGGAGGAATACAAAACGACGGCGCCTCGTCCTTTTGCTGGAGCCGCCGACGACGTGACTGCCAATCTTGATGTCTGAACTGCAGGATTCAACCAGGCGAGGGAAACGATCGTGAAGTACCCATCTCTGTTCGGGGCCACCCTGGTGGGCTTGCTGGCGCTGCCGTCGACATCCGAGGCCCAAAAAGAGTTCAAGCCTCCCGCCGGCACCAAGGTGGCCTCGGGCAAGTCCTTCGACATCTATGTCGAGAAGAAAGAACAGAAGCCCGCATCGGGGAACTACACCCTTTACATTTACGAGGCTGTCATCGTGGTGCAGAAGACCCGGCGTGGCAGGCAGCGGCAAATTCACCGTGCAGAGGCCTTGGACGCCGATCTGCTCAAACCGAAAAGCTGGGAAATCGCCGATCTCGACGGCGATGGATTTAGACGACTACCGGGTACTCAAACAAGTCACTAAAGGCGGCTGCCAGTTTTGGGATGCCCAGCGCTGGAAAGCCGATCGAGAGCGCTTCACGAACGCTGGCGTAGAGTTCGGGCGCTATGTCGATGCCAATGGCAAGCAGGTTGCCAGCTGCGCCATGCGCTAAGAACTGGCCGTCGCGGTGCAACCGTTGCGCGGCCCCCCGCAGCACGGCACACGCAGCGTCGCCGAAGCCGAATTCAAGCCGGACGCCGGAGAGCTTCCCTGCGGGACTGCATTGGCGCCTATCGTTCGACGTTGATACCTCCGGAGCGCGCAATGCGACGAATCCTGATCGCGATCCTGCTTTCCCTGGGCCCCGTCGCGGCACAAGCGCAAAGCGCGCCGTGCCTGCTCAAGCCTGACGAACTTGCGCCGATCTTCAGCGTCAAGTTCGGCCCGGGCGTGATCGAGAAGGACGCGAGGGGCAAGGTGTCCTGCAGCTACCCGGTGGTCGGCGGTGGGTCCGGCCGCGTTGTAATCCGCGTCGAGGATAGGATGAATGCCGAGCTTTTCGCGCGTCTGCGAAAATCCCGCGCGATGATCACCGGCAAGGACCACACGGTCGTCAGCGTAGGCGACCCGGCGTTCTCTAACGAAGGCATGTTCGCCGCGCTGAAGGGCGCGCGCGCGGCTGAGATCTTCGGCTTCCGTACCGCTGCGAAGCGCAGGGCGACGCTGTCCGAAGGCGGTGAACTGTTGCGAATCGCACTCGGACGCCTCTGATCACAGATGCAAATCAAAAGGCGCTCCAGCGCAAAGATACTTCAAGTTCGCGCGCCCGACCGCTGCCCATCACGAATTCCAGGCATCCAGCTGGAAGCAAGAGCGCCCCTACAAGGCGTACTATGGTCGCCAGATGATTTGACCTTCTCATCCGAAGAGGTAGCTGCGATGCCCAGAAACTGCAATCCGCGCTTTGACGTGATTCAGATGGTCATGATGGCAACGGCACTCGCGTTATGCGCGTTTGCTATTCCCGCGAACGCGGCGGAACCCAACACTTGCGTCGATTCAGCCACAAGCGCGATATTGGCCCCAGCCAATCGCGCTGCATTGTGCAAAGGCGCTGAGACCTCAACTGAGCCGGGAACCTGTTATGCGCGGGTCATGGGCGGTACCGTCAGTTTTGGCGGCGGCACGAACTGGAATCCCACCAATGCAGTGAGGCTCTGTGCCGGGGCGCCGAACGCCAACGCGCGCATCGGCTGTTTCAGCGGCAAAATTGCCCAGGGAGTCACGTGGGGTACGGCAATCGATCAGTGCACCGGGAAGAGCGCGTCCATCGATCCGACGGTGTTAGCCAAGACGGGGGCGCCGACAAAAGCTCCGCGCAAAGTGCCCACCAGGCCAACCTCGGATTCGTCACGAACGTGTTCGGCGACGGAAGATTGCGACGGTGATGGTGTTTCGATTGCGAGCGGGGATTGTGATGACAACGACGCCGCGCGCTTTCCGGGAAACACAGAACAAGCTGACTTCATCGGTCACGATGAAGACTGCAATGATTCGACCTATGGCGTTCTGGATGCCGACTACGATGGCTACACGGACGCGCGCGTCTGCAACGGTGCATCGTGCGGCCTCGATTGCGACGACACTCGCGCGTCGGTCAGCCCGGTTGGCGCGGAGCTGCCGAACCGCCGCGATGACAACTGCAACGGTTTGGTCGATGACGATCTCGAGGGGTGGTGGAATCCGGCCAAGTAGGCGGGCAGGACTGGTACAGCAGCGCCGGTGAGAGCTCCACCCTCACGGCAGGCTGCGCCTGCCTCGGTCATCCTGACCGTACACCTCTTCTGGGGATGTCACTGCATGTAAATGACCAATGTGTTTTTCAGCTTTTTGTGCGCGCGTGTAAGCGCCGCACTGGCGTCTCGCGAACGACCGAGTGCGGGGGTAGCGCAAGCAGGTCATCGCGACGTGGCGCACAGTGATCGGCTTGTCAGTGGACTGATCCGCACCCTGCCCCTTGCTGCCCATGCCCCGATGCGCCGGCGTCACCAAGGCGCGCAGTTGGCTGTGCGGTGCGGTGCGGTGCGGCGCAAATACTCCGTGGTATCTCGTCAGGTGCGTCCGAGGAGGCGGCACCCGTGCGGCCAGGCGGGCCGTCAGATCCAGCGGCTCCAGCACGATGTGCGTGGTGCCATCGCGATACGCAGTCTTCAGTGGGTAGCGCACCTGGCCCGATACACTCAGCGCCAGTCGTTCCTCGGCCATCGGCGGCCGGCTCACGTAGCGGCACAGCCGTTCGAGCTTGGCGCGCTGTTGCGGCTCGATGTCGAGGCCCGCATGCAGCGAGAATCCCCCGGCACTCGCAGCACCTCGGCTATCGCCCTGCTGCTCGGCCTCTTCTGCTGTGGCCGGTACGGTCTGCAGCGTGAACAGCTTCTGTCCGGCGCGCGGGCCCACTGCGATCCAGTAGGTAATCGAGTGGCCGATCAGATCATCCAGCGGACCTTCCGCTCCCTGCGTGGCCAGCCAGGCGTTCTCCATGTCGCGCTCGATGAGGCCGCGCTGACAGGCAGATACACCCCGTCGAGAAAGATCATGTGAAAGTGAATGTTGAGGTTCAGCGCGGAGCCAAAGCGCTGGATCAGCGTCACCGCGCCGGGGTGGCCTGTGGCACGAGTCAGGCCTGCCTTCTTCAGCAGGAAGCCGGAGATCGCGCGGTAGACGGTGCGCAATACCAGCGTCAGCGAATCCGGATCCGTCGCCAGCAGAAACCGTAAGGCAATGGGGAGCGACAGCACCCATTGTCGCAACGGGCGTTCTGGCAGCACTTCATCAGCGAGCAGTGCAGCCGTCTCGGCCATGCGCCGACCACCGCAGGAAGGGCAGAAGCCGCGCTTCTTGCAGCTGAACGCCACCCGCTTCTCGGCATGGCAACTGCCGCAGCGCACGCGCAGGAATCCTTCCTCCAGTCGCCCGCACTTCAGGTAAGCGTCGAACTCCTGCTGCACATGGTCAGGTAACGACCGACCTTCCCGCCCCCGAAGTTCACGGAAGTCTGCATAGTGCCGCTCGATCAGCCGATACAGCAGCGGCGTCTCGGGTTGATGCCGCGCATGGCCCGGCGGATCGATGAACGGTGGTGCGCGTGGCCGCTGCGCACGGGCGGCGGCGAGCATGAGGCGCGTGCCGAAACCTGACAGGGACCCCGCAGGCTACGCGGCGAATGATCGACATCGGCACGCCAAATCGCGTGCGTCCTGGCAGATGGGCTGATCGATGGCGGTGGCGGTGGCGATAGAGCACGAGAGACGCGCTGGCATTCGTGGCTTCGCCACTTTTGCCTGGCTCAGCGCTACTGGCTGCGCAGCTGCCGCAGAAACTGCGCCGGCGTGAGAACCGGAATGCCCTCATGGGCCACCAGCTCCAGCAGATCGCCGTCAACGCTGATGATCGCGTCGGCCTGCCCGGTCGCAGCGAGCGCGAGAAACTTGTCGTCGTCAGCATCACGGAAGATGCCGGTCGCTGTTCCGGCATCCTCGTGCCAGAGCGCTAGTTCCACCAGTTCGGACAGGAACAAGTTCCAGGCCTCAGGTTCGCGGTACCGATCAAACTTGGGTCGATCCAGACGTGACACCAGCTCAGTAAACGTCGCTTCCGACATCAGGATGTCGATGTCGTTGTCCAGCACAGCATCCACCAGCCGACGCGCTGTTCCGGCGGGCGAGATCAGCGCAATAATCCAGACATTGCTGTCGATGACCAGCCTTTCAGCTTTCATCCGCGAGCAGCTGGTCCAACGCGCCCTCGGTCATGCCCTGAGCGGCCCCGTGTTCGCCGGCGCGCTGCATGGCCTAGCGCAGTCGTTGGCGCGCCATGCGTTGCCGACGGGCGTAGCTCTCTGCGGAAATCATCACTACCGAGGGGCGGCCGTTGCGCGTAATGCTGACGGGCTGGCGCTGGGCGGCCTCCAGCACTGCGCCGAATCCGTTTTTTGCCTCCAGGCCGGTAACGCTTTTCATGGTAGCTAGAATAGCTACTACGGACGGAACAGGCCAAGACGATCGCCAACGTGCCCCTCGCGACGGCCCCGAGCCGAATATCGCGGGCGCCAAGGAAAATCTAACCACGCTCCAAGCTCAGCAAGGTCGTGGAGCACGCATTATGTCCAGGCGGCACCTACCGCCTTCAGGCGGTGCCAGGCCTCGCAGCAAGTTTACGAAACTCGCGATTCAGTCACCATCAGTGAGTCAATCTGACCTGAAATAAACTGCCGTTCGGGTATTGCCTGTTTCCACCCGGAATCTGTGCGCTGAACTTCGCGCTACTCTGGCGCACCATCAGCGGCGGGACCCCTGACTCCCGCTCAATTGTTTCCAGCACGTGTTCGTCGTTGATTACGCTTTGACCGTCAGAGTTACCGCTAAAAAATGTTGCTTGGGAGCGCATCTTGGCGCAAACACCGATGACGCCAAGGTCTACCCGCTGCTACTCGGCGAACACTTCCTGCAATGCGACCGCGACCGCCGATAGCGTCTTTCCGGAGACCGCGCCGAGTCGCTTGACTAGGCGAACCTTGTCCACTGTTCTGATTTGATCGAGCACGATCAATCCTTTTTTTCCCGCATGTGTCACCGGTACCCGAAACGGTGCTGCAAAACCCTTGCTGGTCAGCGGAGCAACGATGGCCGTGCGCAGGTGTAAATTGAGTTCGGGCGGCGAGACAATCATGCAAGGCCGAGACTTCCTGATTTCACGTCCCACCGTGGGATCGAGCGCTACGAGCCATATCTCACCGCGCTTCACCACTCCAGCTCAGCATCCGTCGCGTTACCGAACTCGCCCATCACGAGCTCATCTTCGCCCAGCTTGGCGATCGATTGCGCGGCCTCCGCCCACCCTGAGCGCGTCGCCTTTCGCGGTTTGCGCAAGACAATCGCTCCGCGTTCGACGGTCATTTCAGCCTTCTCGGACAGGCCGACCTGTGCCAGGACGGGTTTCGGAATCACAACGCCGAGCGAGTTTCCGATCCGACGCACGGTCACCGGTAATGCCTTCATAGTATCAACAATGTTATTACGTTCGCGCCGGGCACGTCAATAAGCTCTGTTTCAGTAGTACGGACTCGTATTTCAGGAACACCGCCGTGGTGACGAGCGGGCTGAACCGCCACCTGGTAACGGTCGCCAATATCGTGTGCAAAACAGGCTGGCTCCTCGATGCTGGCAAGGATCTTGAGCTTCCCGCCGCGGCGCGCAGAGGAACTTGCCACCACACGACGACGCTGCTGGCGCGCTAGTCAACGCCTTCCTGCTGGGCGGGGATACGAGAGAGCAGTCCGTCGGAAGGGCTCATCGGCTCACGGCTCGCCGGCTGCGGCCGGGCGGCGGATCACCACCACCACCAGAGTCACCAAGGTCAGCGGTACGACAAAGCCCATCATCACGCTCGAGAAGGCCTGCAGCGCGTCGTGCTGCTGCGCTGCCAGAGTCAGGTAGGCCACGTAGGCGACGTAATAGCCGAGGAAGACGCCGCCTTCCCAGCGCGCGATCTCGCGGCCGGTCATGAAAACCGGCAGGCAGGCCAAGGCCACTGTCAACATCACCCAGATGTCGAAGGCCAGCAGCGACGACGCCATCACCAGGCCCAGGTCGCCCGACACCAGCCCCGACAAGCCGAGGCAGCCCAGGATGTTGAAGGTGTTGCTGCCGACGACGTTGCCTACAGCGATGTCGCGCTCGCCCTTGATCGCGGCCGTAATGCTGGTGGCCACCTCGGGCATGCTGGTGCCGGCGGCGACGATGGTCAGACCGATGACGAGGTCGCTCACGCCCATGGCCTTGGCGAAACTGATCGAGGCCTGCACCAGGTAATCCGAGCCAAATACCAGCGCCACCAGGCCGGCGAAGATCAGGCCGATCTGTGCTGCCCAGTGACTGTCCCAGGCGCCGCCGCGGGCGGGCTGGATCGCGCTGGCGAACTCGTTCTTCGCGGCCCGGGTCTCGCGGCGCGACTGCACGACCAGGAAAACGGTGTAGGCCACCAGCAGAGCGAACAGTACGCCCCCGTCCATGAACGAGAGCCGGCGATCCAGCGTGAGCGCCAGCAGGAGCAGGCTCGCGCCCAGCATGATAGGCACCTCCTGCCGGATCAGCTGGATGTTGACCACCAGCGGCGCGATCAGGGCGCTGATGCCGAGGATGAACAGCACATTGAAGATGTTGCTGCCCACCACGTTGCCGATGGCGATGTCGGCGTTGCCGTCGAGCACGGCGCCGACGCTCACCGCGACCTCGGGCGCGCTGGTGCCGAAGGCGACGATGGTGAGTCCGACCACGAGCGGGCTGATACCGAACGACAGCGCCAGTTTGGACGCGCCGCGCACCAGCGCGTTGGCGCCGATGACCAGCAGGATCAGGCCGCCGAGAAACATCAGAATGTTCATGGCCGGGCACTGTCTCTAGAAACTTCAGCCCGCCAAAGTGCGGTCCGCCTCACGCAGACAGCCACAAGATCCGTGTTCGGTACCGCCATCGTGTCGTGCCAGCGAGAGAATCATGATTGCCGTCATGCGCCGCCACCACGGCGGCGCCACATCGCAACGAGCAGATGCAGCCCTGCCCCCAGCAAGACCAGCAGCATGCTGCCGAGGCCCCAGATCACCCAGGTCGCCGTGGTCAGGCCGCCGGCCAGCGCCGGCGCGGCCTGAAGCAGGCTCTCGACAGCAGGTGCCAGCCCCGACAGCGTCGAGGTCATGACCTGCGCGATCTCCGGCGACACCCAGGGGGCGAGCCACTCCGGCAGACGAACGCCCTCGACGCCCGATGCGGCGCCAGTCAACGCGCCTGCATTCGAGACCGTCCAAACGCCGACGGCATTCACCGCCCAGGCTGCCAGCGACCAAAGTGCAAGAAGGCTGAAGATCACAAACCAGCTGAGTGCGTAGAACATGATGGGTTCGTCTTGGTTGGATAAAAACAGCCGCTAGTCTCCAGCAGTTTGGGATTCGAACAAACCAGCTCCAAGAAGATCTAGACTTCGGTTTTTCCGATGTTAGATCCGTATGCTGAACTACCGTCATCTTTACTACTTCTGGGTCGTCACCAAGGAAGGCGGCTTCGCCCGAGCGGCCGAGCGGCTGGACATGGCGGTGCAGACCATCAGCGCCCAGGTGCGGGAGCTCGAGAAGTCGCTGGGTCACCAACTGCTCAAGCCGGCCGGTCGCGGTGTGGCGATGACCGAGGCGGGCCAGGCAGCCTTCGCCCGCGCCGAGGAGATCTTCCAGATCGGCCAGGCCATCCCAGACGAAGTGCGCGAGGCAGCCAGCGGCAAGGTCGCCCGACTGGCGGTCGGCCTGTCGGACGGCATTTCCAAGCTGGCCGCGCATGCGCTACTGGAGCCCGTCCTGGCCACGCCATCGTTGCGGCTGGTGTGCCACGAAGGCGAGTTCGAGCAACTGCTGGCCGAGTTGGCGCTGCACCACTTGGACCTGGTGCTGGCCGGGCAGTCGGCGCCGCGCAACCCGAACCTGCGCCTGACGAGCGAACGGTTGGTCGAGTCGACCGTGGAGTGGTACGGGCCAGCCGCCCATGCGCTCAAGGCCGATGTGGAGCAGTTCCCGCAATCGCTGAACCGGCTGCCGGTACTGCTGCCCACCGGCCATTCGGCGCTGCGCCCGACCCTAGATCGCTGGTTCGAGACCCAGGGGTTGCGGCCGCGCATTGTCGGCGAATTCGAAGACAGCGCACTGATGGCGGTGTTTGCTGCGCGCGGGCTGGGGGTGTTCCCGGTCAGCCGCCTCGGCGCAAGTGAGGTGGGCATGATGCGCGGATTGCGTTTGCTCGGGCGCTGCGATGACGTGAAGGAGGAAATCCACGCCATCCGCTCACGCCGCGGGCAACATCACCCGCTGGTGCTGCGGGTCATCGTCGCGGCGCGTTCTTGAGCGCTTTTTGCCCCCTCGATGGGTGGCTTGGTTACGACGTCTCTGGTTCGCCCTTTCACGGCTACGCGGATAGACGCCGATTGATGTCGATACCTACTCCCACTCAACAGTTGCCGGCGTCTGTAAGACCTTGAAGTCACGTGACTCCAAGTCGGGGCGCATCACCTTTTATCGTCACATCTACCGCAGAACATTTTGTTCGGGGGCAATAGAAGGCGATAGATGCTGATTGCTGATTACCCGGCGTTCGCTTCGAGCAATGTGAAGTGCGACCTGCCGATAAACTTCCTGAAGTCCCGATCGAAACTCACCAGGTGCTCACCGAGATGAATCGTCGCTGCAGCAAGCCAGGCATCCGGCACGGCGTTTCCCTTGAGCTGTTTTTCAATGCAAAGCTGCCGCAGACGCGTCCACTCGGGCCCAAGCGGCGCGAGGTGAACACCCTGAACCGCAAGCAGTGCATCGACAAAGGCCACGGCGTCCTCGACGGGCGTGGGTTCGTGGAAGATCTTGGGACTGCTCACCAGACGCAGGAAGCCGGCAAGCACCATTGGCATCAATATCAAGCTGCTGCCCGAAGCCGCAGCAGCGGCGGCCTGCTCGAGCCAACTGCGCGCGACGCCATGGTGAGGATGATCGCTGCGCGACGCAGCGACGAGAACGTTGACGTCAGGCGTCATCGCCCAATGCCGCCAACATCGCTTTGTTGCTCAGCGGATCGACGCCGGTCGCCAGGCCTCCGCGCCCTTTGAAAACTGCAAGGCGGAGTTTGCCGCGCCGCGGTGCCGCCTGAGTTCGAAGGCGCAGCTGCAGCCCCTCCTCGATCAAGCGAGTCAGAGTGGTGCGCTGCTGCGCCGCAAGCGTCTTGGCGTCGGCGAGCAACTGGTCGTTGATGTCGAGCGTTGTCTTCATGAATCGATGATACAGATTTCTGTATTCCCAACGCAAATAGAGACTGATCGATCACCGGGGTCGCCCTGTTCGGTCCCATCCCGTATCCCGCAGCTTCACCGTACCGAACGGACCGAAGTCGGCCAGTTGCGAGCGGCAGCTTTCGGGGATTCCACTGAGCCTGGCGATCCCTACATGCGAAAACGCCTTTTATTTGCAGACTTTCGTGCCGACTGGAAGCGCTTCTGCCGGTCAATTCTGGAAGCAGAATCCCCAATGGATTTTAACCGCCAGATTTACCGTCAAGAATGTTGGCTTGAATAGGCTGAGATCGGAAGGGTGCAAGACGAAGGGTTTTACAATTAGGCGATAGACCTCGAAACCTCGCATCGCGACCCGCCAGCGCGATCGGCGGGCGCAGTTAGCAGATAGGACGTCCGTAACCTATAGTTTACATACTGTAATCTATGGATTACACTAACTACGTGCGCGAAATCATCCGATCCGCGACATTCGATGCTTGGCTAGCCGATCTACGGGTTAGGCAAGCGAGGTCTCGGATCGCGGCACGCATCGATCGGCTGTCGCTCGGCAACCCCGGAGATGTGAAGCCGGTGGGCTCGGGCGTCAGTGAGATGCGGGTCGTTTATGGTCCGGGCTATCGCGTGTATTTTTTTCAACACGCATCGATGATCGTTGTGATTCTGTGTGGCGGCGACAAGCGGACGCAAGCCGCCGACATCAAACGGGCGATCCAAATCGTTGAAGACTGGAAGGAGTGAGTAATGGCAACAAAAAAAAAGCGGGTTAAGGAGACGTTCTCGCGCTACGACACGGCCGATTATCTCAAGAGTGAGGCGGACATGGTGGCGTACCTCGAGGCCTGTATGGATGAAGCTGGCGACGATCCGACCTTCATCGCGGTCGCCCTTGGCAACATCGCCCGGGCGTATGGCATGGTCCGGTTGGCCAAAGACACGGGACTGACGCGCGAGGGGCTGTATAAGGCGCTGTCAGCTGATGGCAATCCAAGTTTTGGAACGGTCTTGAGGGTCGTGAAGGCGCTCGGGCTTAAGCTGACTCCGCAAGTCGCATGATGGCCCACGACACTCAATACTCAAGCTCGGAAACCCAGCGTGCGGCAAGTCAGCGTTTGGCTTCGATACGGAACAGAGGGTTTCTGCCAGTATTGTCCACTCAATCGTCGCCGGCTCCTATACGCGTGAGAGTGCAAACGAATTCGTGCCGGGGCGCGCTAGTTTTACCGTCAGATACGCCGTCGAATACTACTGCTTGGAATCGATAGACGACGATGGATGCGGAACGACTCCATCCGTTCGCAGCGCCGCTCGGCAGCCGATTTGCTCGCTGATTCACAGCAGCCTCGCTCAGGCAGGCTCGACTTCGACACCCAGCCCCTTGGCCGCTTGGCGTACGCGCTCGTCGAGGCTCAACAGCCGCAGACCGACGACCGCCGAACGCGCAACAAGAAGCGATGCGAGATGGATGGCATCGAGTGTCCGGACCGGATCGCCGGGAAACGACCCACGCGCGCGATCAACGATCTCGCCCGCGATTCGCAGGACCTGCCAATGAGCAGCAGCGGAAACGAGGTGTGCTCGACGGTCAGCGGCTTCTGCCTCCGTCAGTTCCTTGAGCGCCACTGCCCGCAGCAACACGCGGTCGCACTCGATCAGCGTCAGGTCTGATGCAATGATGACTTCGGCCTCGCCGAGCAGGCGGCGTACCGCCGGTGCGGTCGGCTCATCAAGGAGCCACGCCAGCACCGCGCTCGACTCCGCGTAGAGGTTCACCGCGAGCCGCGCTCCTCGTCGAGCAATTGGGCGCCGCTTCGTCGACGTTCGCCCTTCTTACGCAGCAGCGCTGGATACAGATCTGTTCCAGCCGGAGCACCCAGGGTCAGGAGGCCCCTCTTATGCAGAGCCTGAAGTCCCACCGGTACCGCCGGATCGACCTGCCCTTGCCCGGGTGGCAGCAACTCGGCCACGACTTCTCCGCGATCGGTGACTAGGACGCGCTCTCCCAGCCGCACGCGCCGAAGATACTCGCTCAGCCTGTTCTTGAGTTCGCGGACGCCAACGGTGTGCATGAGACGTATTGTAGCCACTTGTAGCTACACCGTCAACGGCGGATAGGAGATTCAAACGACCTTCCAGGTCCAGCCGAAACGGTCCCAAGCCGCGCAGCAGGTTTACGAAACTCGTGATTCAGTCACCATGAGTGAGTGAATCTGGCATGAAGTAAACCGCCGCGGATCGTACTTTCAAACCAGTACTTTCAAACCATCTGCCCTGCCGAAGCCCGTCAAACCGGCATCCCGAATCCCGCCCACTCCCGACGTGCTTCGGCCGTGCCGGCAGCACAGACCGGTGCCTCGACACGAATCCTCTCGCCCGTTCGCGGCACCGCAAGCGGCATCGTGACCGTCCGCACTGATGAGGGCAT
>JBBQWY010000045.1:0-21549 GCA_038210215.1 Steroidobacterales bacterium | reverse complement strand
GCCACGCTCCACGCCAACGGGGTAGGCCGCGAGCGCGAGGCCGGTGGCCGCAATACTGGCGGGCCAGCCGTCTCGCGTCTTGTCCGCAACCAGCCCATTGAGCGGATTGACCTCTTTCAGGAAGTACTCGAACGTCTTGCGCTGGAGCCGGTCCAGCAGGGCGTCATCATCCGGTGGTGGCTGAGGCATGGTCGATTTCGTCAACGCGTGCACGTCGGTGCAGCCGCAGCAATCCGGCACGATTTTGGTGCGACAGATCCCAGTTGGTGCCGCGAGACCATAAGAGGCTCAGCGCTCATCACCGCCTTGCGCTTCTTCGCCTCGATCGTTCTCCACCAACTGTCTCACACTTTGGTGGCTCGAGCGCACGAACGGACTGGCGCAGCCCAACCGCCAGGGCAGCCCGCAGCGGCCAAACATCCGTTTCGCCATTGCAGTTGCTGAGACAGAGTCAGCATGGCCCCCAGTGTTCGCTGAGGTGACGGATTGTTCAGACGATCCTTCGTCGCTGCGCTGCCGCTGAGGTCGCGGCATGCAGATGGAATCGGCCGATCTGACGTGCCGGTTGGTGCGACTCAGGGTGGCGGAAGCTCTGGCGCACCGCGCAGCGAGGCGTAATACACCGACAGGTCGCGGATGTCGCGTTCGTCCAGGCGTGAGCCAATCGCGGTCATCACTTGCACGTAATCGGTGCCGCCGCGCCGGTCGCCATGATCCAGAACCGCCGCGCAATGAGGTCCGCTTCGACGCCGGCCGATTCGAGCGTCGATGACGCCCCGTCGCAGGCGGCCAGCGCAAGCGCGGTGATTACCCCGGCGAAACTTGCCGCCAAGGCCGACCAGCCGGAGCGCGCCGAACTGCGGGACACGCGCACGGCTACTTCTCGCGCGGCGGGTGCAGTCCGGCACTCGGCGAGACGTAGGCGCCGGAGCGCATCTGACGCGTCATCGTTGCCAGGCTGAGCGCGGCCTGGTCGATCTGTGTGAAGAGATCCCGGTCGCCATCGAGATCGGCATGGCTCGTCGCATACGGCTTGTACCAGCCGATCCACGTGTCGAGGGCCGCTGCCGGGCCGGCCTGCACCATGCCGATATCGGTCAACCAGTCCACGAGCATGCGGCGCAGGTTCTCGGGGCCGGCGGCATCGCCGTGCGCGACCACGGCAAACGCCCGGCCGGCCAGATGCTTCGGGTAGCCCCAGCCCGCCAGTTCCAGCTCCTTGGCACGCCCCGCATCCTTGCCGCCGGTAGTCGTCGGATCGGGGTTGCCGCCGTCGGCACACACGAGGCGGTCGATCATCAACTTGAGGCTGGCCGGGGCCTGATACCAGTGCACCGGGCACAGCAGGAAGACGCCGTGCGCCGCGATCCAGCGCGGGTAGATCTCGGCCATCCAGTCGTCTGACTGCCCGAGGGCATGGTTCGGGTAGCAGGAGCACGGCCAGTTGCACAGAGGCATGGCCGTGGACACGCAGGCCTTGCACGGGTAGATCACTTTGAGCGGCTCGTCGGCGAGCGAGGACAGGTCGAGCACGTCGACTTCGTGTCCGGGCAGGGCGGAGATCGTCGCGCGCGCCCGCTCGGCCAGCCGGTGGGTCTTGGAGATCTCGCCGGGACAGGTGTGCTGGCTGCGCGTCGAGCCGTTCACGATGAGGATGCGGGTGGGCGCGGCGGCGTCCCTCTGTCGCGCCTCCGCCTGGCCGACCGCCGCCCGGGTGGCCAGCCATTCGAGCGCGAGCTCATGCGACGGATCGGCAAACCCCGGTCCGGCCGGCCTTGTCCGCGGCGACTTGCGGTAGTCGCGGTAGCCGTCCCAAGCCTTCTCGAAGACCTGCTCGAGCGCCGGCCCCACGGATTCGAAGGCCGGGTCGTAGAAGCGCGCCATGAAGCGCTCGCGGAACTGCTCCTTTGACAGCGGCACATACTCGGCGTCGCGTCGAACATCGACCATCGTCCGATCCTCCATCTGCCGGCACCGCGGCGCGCGCTGCAGCACTGCGGCGACATCGCGTTGGCTTCACGGCCAAGCCCGCTTACATGTCTGGACCGTTGTAGCACGTGACACGGATGGCCGCGGCGGTCGCCCCGTCGATCAACAGTGTGCCCGGGTCGGGGTCGATGAGCGGATTGATCATTTTCAGGGTGGTGGTCCTGCCACGGCTCGAACCGCCCACCCGCACCGCCCACCCGCACCGGCCGCTCGCCCGCGGCGACACGGAACGACACGCTCCGCACGGCCACCGCGCCGCCAAAGGCATTTTTCAGCTTGTCGACTTCGATCGTGGCTGGGCGCAATGTAGACCCCGCCTGCCGGCGTGGCGGCCGGGAGGGACGAACTGATGTGGGAATTCCGGGGCCAGAAGCGGCCCGATTTTGCGCAGCCGCCCGGCGCCGGCCAGGAGTCCGTGTGGGACTACCCTCGCCCGCCGCGCATCGAGCCCACCTCCTGCCGTGTGCAGGTCTGGGACGCTCCGCCCGGCCCCGGCCCCGGCCGCAGGCTGCTGGCCGATTCGACGCACGCCCGCCGCGTCCTGGAAACCGCCAGTCCGCCCACGTTCTACCTGCCCGCGAACGATGTGAGCATGGAACTGCTGGTCGCGGCACCGGGCCGCTCGTACTGTGAATGGAAGGGCGAGGCCAGTTACTTCGGGCTCGCACCGGGCAGCGCGAACCGTCAGGCGGTTGCCTGGACCTATCCGCGGCCCACTGCTGCCGGCGCCGCGCTGGCTGGCTGGTTAGCGTTTTACCCGGGGCGAGTTCACTGCGAAGTCGACGGCGAGGTGGTTCGGCCCCAGCCGGGCGGCTTCTACGCCGGCTGGGTCACGGACAACATCGTCGGTCCCTTCAAGGGCGAACCCGGCACCGGGCACTGGTAGCTGCAAACGGCGCTTACGCGGGCTTCAGCAGGTACACCGAGAAGAGCTCGTGCTCGTCGAACCAGGCGCGGCTGACCTGCCACCCCGAGCGTTCCGCCAGTTCGCGAAACCCGGCGACGGAATACTTGTAGGAGTTCTCCGTGTGAATGCTCTCTCCGGCCGCGAAGCGGATCTCGCGCCCGGCCACCCGGACCGACTGCTGACGCAGGCTTTTCAGGTGCATCTCGACCCGGCCGCGTCGTGCGACGTATGCCGCGTGGTGGGCGAAACCGCCGAGGTCGAAATCCGCGCCGAGTTCGCGGTTGATCCGCTCCAGCAGGTTGAGATTGAAGGCCGCGGTGACGCCCGCGGCATCGTTGTAGGCGGCGTCCAGTATGGCCGGGTCCTTCTTCAGGTCGACGCCAATCAGGAAGGCGTCGGCCGACAGCCCGCGACAGGTGCGGCCGAGAAACCCCGCCGCCTCGCGCGGATGAAAATTGCCGAGCGTCGAACCCGGGAAGAACAGCAGCCGGGGCACGCCGCGGGCTCTGGGCGGCAGGTAAAACGGCGCCGTGAAATCGGCAATCACCGGCCGGACATCAAGGCCGGGGAACTCGACTGCCAGTGTCGCGGCGGCCGCCTGCAAGTAGGCCGCGGAAATATCCACAGGCAGGTAACGCGCCGGTCGCTGCAGGGCGCGCAGGACACTGCGGGTTTTCAGGCTGGCGCCGCTGCCCAGTTCCACCAGTTCGGCGCCGGTTCCCGTCAGGCTCGCGATCTCGCCGGAACAACTTTCGAGAATCCCGGTTTCGACGCTTGTGGGGTAATACTCCGGCTGCCGGCAGATCTCCTCGAACAGCGTCGAGCCGCGCTCGTCATAAAAATACTTGCACTCAATAAACTTGTGCGCGGCGCTGAGCCCGCGAAGCACCGACTGCCGGAATTCGGTCTGCGGTGCCGGGTCAGCCAGCGGCCGGGCGCGGGTCGTGGGCTCCGCCATCAGGAATCCTCCGCCAGGCGCAGCCCGCTGAACTGCCAGCGCTTCTCCGGCTGGAAGAAATTCCGGTAAGTCGCGCGGCTGTGACCGTCCGGCGTCACGCACGACCCTCCGCGAAGAACGCGCTGGCCGTTCATGAACTTGCCGTTGTATTCGCCCAGCGCGCCTGGCGCGGCTTTGAAGCCGGGGTAAGGTCCAAAGGCGCTGGCTGTCCACTGCCAGGCTTCGCCGTACAGGTCGGCGAACTCCCGGCCGGTCGCGGGCGCTGCGGCAGCGTGCTCCCACTCGAACTCGGTGGGCAGACGCTTGCCCGACCAGCGGGCGAAGGCGTCCGCCTCGAAGAAGGAGATGTGGCGCACGGGCGCGCCGGGAGCCACGGGCTGAAGTCCCTGCAGCGTCATCTGCTCCCAGCCGTTCGCCCCGGAGTGCCAGTAGAGCGGGCAGGCCCAGCGCTCCTGCCGGACCCGCTCCCAGCCGTCCGCCAGCCACAAGGACGGCTCCTGGTAGGCACCGTCCTCGATGAAGGCCTGCCACTCACTGTTGAGTACCAGCCGCGAGGCCAGCCGGTAGGGCCGCAGCAGAACCTGGTGCCGCGGACGCTCGCAGTCAAAGGCAAAGCCCGCCGTGCCGGCACCGACGCTCACCACCCCGCCGGGTACCTCAATCCAGCGGAGGGCGGCCGGCGTTGCTGGCGGCCGTAATGCTGGCGGCGCCGGCCGCCAGGCTGGCAGCAACGGGTTCTGCGCGAAGAGGTGCAGGATGTCGGTGACTAGCAACTCCTGGTGCTGCTGCTCGTGATGGATGCCGAGTTCGACGCGCTCGCTCGGGGCCGGAGCGGGTGCGGCTTCCAGCAGCCGTACCACCGCTGCGTCCACGTAGTCGCGGTAGTCGAGAACCGTCTGCAACGCGGGCCGGGTCAGCAGGCCGCGTTGCGGACGCGGCTGCCGCTCGCCAACGGCGTCGTAGTAGGAATTGAACAGGAAACCGAAGTGGTCGTCGAAAACCCGGTAGCCGCGGACGAACGGCAGCAGCACGAAGGTCTCGAAAAACCAGCTGGTGTGCGCCAGGTGCCACTTGGCCGGGCTGGCATCGTCCATCGACTGTACCGTGGTATCCGCATCCGACAGCCCGTCGACCAGTGAACGGGTGGCCGCGCGGGCGCGCCGGTAAGATTCCGCGGCCAGCGGCGGCGTCCCGCTCGATCCCGGATGTGCGACAGGGCTCTTTCCCCCGCGCAGCTGCTGCACGTCCATGACCACCTGCGCCAGACCTCCTGCTGTTGGTTTTCCCTATGGTACGCGGATGGATGATGAGGACCCAACCGGGGCCGGAAGCTGTAGGCCGCGTATGCCTGACAGATTTGTCCGACACGAGAACCCCCACAGAAGAACGTCGGCGTAAGGAGCTGAGTCTGCCAGCCCGGAATCCGGGCCGCCACGGCCGTTGGGCTGGCCCTCGCGACGCCATGCGACGCGTCCTGAAGGTTGTGACCGTGTAGTCTCGAACAACAGCACTCAGGCCCGAGGTCTGAGCGGAAAAGGACGCACCCGATGACACAATCCGCCACCCGCAATCGCAAATTCGTTCTGGCTAAGCGGCCCAAGGGCGAACCAGATGACAGCACCTTGCGCCTGGAAACCGCAGATCTGCCGGAACCCGGTAGTGGCCAAATGTTGCTGCGCAACGAATACCTCTCGCTCGATCCCTACATGCGCGGCCGGATGAGCGACGCGCCTTCCTACGCCCCCTCGGTCGAGATTGGCGCCGTCATGGTGGGTGGCACGGTCGCGCAGGTCATGATCTCCGACGTCGATGGCTTTGAGAAAGGCGATTGGGTTCAGGCGTTCGGCGGCTGGCAGGATTACGCGCTGTCCGATGGCACCGGCGTGATCAACATGGGCAAGTCGCCCAAAAATCCTTCCTGGGCGCTTGGCGTGCTCGGGATGCCGGGCCTCACCGCCTGGGCTGGCCTGACGCAAATCGGCCAGCCCCAGTCTGGTGAGACACTCGTTGTGGCCGGTGCCAGTGGGCCCGTCGGTGCAACGGTCGGGCAGATCGGCAAGATCCTTGGTCTGCGCGTCGTCGGCATTGCTGGCGGAGCCGAGAAATGCACCCATGTGGTTGACACCCTGGGGTTCGACGCCTGCGTTGACTACAAGGCCGACGGCTTTCCGGATGCGCTGAAGGAAGCCGTGTCGGATGGCATCGACATCTACTTTGAAAACGTCGGCGGCGCGGTCTTCGACGCCGTGATGCCGCTGCTCAATCCTTGCGCGCGCATCCCGGTCTGCGGCCTGATCTCGCAATACAACGCCACATCGCTGCCCGCCGGCCCGGACCGCGTGAGCCTGCTGATGGGCACAATTCTGCGCAAGCGTATGACCATGCGCGGCTTTATCGTCTTTGACGATTTCGGTCATCTCAACCCGGAGTTCGCCAGGCAGATGGGCGACTGGGTTCGCGACGGAAAGATCCAGTATCGGGAAGAAATGATCGACGGCCTGGAACAGGCCCCCGCCGCATTCGTTGGCCTGCTGAACGGCGAGGCTTTCGGCAAACGGGTTGTCAAGCTGAGCGGCTGAAACAAAACAACAGGCGACAGAGAACCCGCCGACGATGATTCTGGCATCGTCAAAAGTGCGCTGCATCCCGGTGACGCGCGACGAAGCGCCGGTCGATCCAGTCCTTCAACCACCAGCACCAACGGCTGTGAATCGTCATGGAGCGGTACTCGAGCAGCGTGCGTCCATCGGCCGTATTGAATAGCTTCAGAAAGTCGGTTTGCGGGGTGAACGGCGCTAGGTTCTTATCGCCATCAACCAGCCGACTGAGGTTGCTCCAAAGTACCGGACCCTGATGGACTGCGATAACCCCGGCTTTCGGCGCACGTCGCTGAGTACCGGAAGCGCAGTCGCCGACTGCCATCACCGGTTGACCGGACGTCGAGCGCAAATAAACGTCCGTGAGCAGGAAGCCGTGCTCATCCTTCGGGAGATCGATCTTCGCGAGCAGCGGCGAGGGCGCGGCATGGGTGGCCCAGACGACGAGGTCGGCCGACACGACGGATCCGTCATCCAAGAAGATTTTTCCATCCGTAATCCGCGTCGCCTGCCTGCCGAGGAGCAGGTTCACGCCCCGGTCACGCAGCAGTTTGGCGGCAACGGTGCGGGTTTTGTCAGTGGAGCCTGAGCCCAGCTGTGCGGCGCCGTGCAGCAGCGTTATTTTTACCCTGGGAGCCGAAGCCGGCGCAGCGACATCGTTGGATCGCAGCCGGCTAAGCTCCCGCTCTACAAATGCCGGCAGACAGAAAGCCAGTTCAACGCCTCCAGCGCCCCCACCGACGACTGTCACACGAAATGCCGGCAACAATGCGACCTCTCGTTGCTGGGTATACCAGAGTGCGATACGCGCGCTGAGACGCTCCAGGAGTGTCTGCATCGGCTTGATGCTGACGACTGTCGCGTCGCGTTGGGCGTCTGCTTGTTGCGGGACTGAGCCCGTGTCTATGGACAGGATATCGAATGACACACGTCGACCGTCCCTGATGAGTAGAGACCGACGAGCGGTGTCGACGTCGATGATCTCGCCGATGTGCAACTCGGCGCCAGCGGCACGGCAGGCCGCTTCGAGGTCGATGTTTATCTGCTGCGGCTGGTAAAGACCGGCCAGCACGCCCGGCAACATTCCAGAGTAGCTCGCGTTCGGAAATTCGCTCAGGCAAACCAGGCGAGCGTTCGGCAGCGGGTGCTTTCGCCATGCCGTGAGCACATGCAGGTGGCCGTGGCCGATACCGGCCAGCACAATGCTGATCATCTCGTTTTTGCTCGCGGACCGAAACGCCTCAGTTGCGGCCCGACCTGTGCACACGCAACTGATTGTCCAAATCACGCAATGAAAAACTCGAATCCAGCAGTTCTTCGATCTGATATTTCATCCAACGGTTGCCCACCGTGCCGGAAAGCTTCACGGCCTGATCGTTAACTTCTACCGTGACGTCGCTCGGGTCGATCTCTTCATGTTCTGTCAGCAATTCGCAGATGCGTTCGTGCAGCCGCTCGTCCGACAGTTGATAGCCACTTGGGCCGCGCCCGCGAAAGCCACGGCCCGCGGTGCCTGGAGTAACAAAGCCTTGGTCCTCTGCAGGCAAGCCGTAGGCGTCTTCGGGGAATGCCGCCGAATTTCTGGAGTGATTCGGGTTGTTGCGATTGTAGGTACCCCAGGCACGATAGTCGTCGCCGGAGCCGGGTTGCGGCCTTTGACCGCTTCGTGGCGGCGGGAAGTCGTTTTGATACTCCTCTGCCACGGGTAACGGGCGTTCGCGTGCCGATCCGCCTACGCTTTCTTTGTCTGCTGGTTGTTTCATAGGCGCCTCTTCTGCTGGTGATCTGTTTGCAGCCAAATACTTCTATTTCTTATACAAGATGCAACGGTCGTGCCGGAGTATTTGGTGGTCTATTTGGGGCAATAATCGTTCCCCCCTGCAACATGCCGTGCGAAACCCACGCTGCGTCATGGACGTTCAGGTTGGCCTCGTCGTTGATGCTGAACGAGCGCGAATCGAAGTGGCTCGATCCGACCGAAACCCACAGCCCATCGATCACCATAACCTTGCAGTGAAACATGCTGGGCTGGTAGGCGTGAATCTCGGCGTCTTGTGCCAGGAGGTCGCCCCACACGGCGCGTGACGCATACCGCACGAGCACCGAATCCATGTGCGGCCCAGGCAGGATGAGGCGGACCCGAACGCCGCGCTCGAGCGCCCGTCAATCCCCATGACAGCGGCATCCGCAAATCCAGCCGGTACAGATTGGCAACGATCAACGCCGAAGCAAGGACCGCCGACTGCAGTCGCGGTCGGCATCGGGTTTTGCGCGGTATGGTTTGTTCCGTTGCCACATCCAGTGAGTCCGCCGGCCCGTAACACCGGCCGCCGCGGCTGCCGGGCTTGCGCAGCAGTTGCTGTGGCCCGGCGTCTAGCGCGGTGTCACGCGCCAGATCGTATTCGACAAATCATCGGCGACGATCAGCGCGCCGCGCGGGTCCACGGTCACGCCAACGGGCCGGCCCCGGGTCTTGCCGTCGGCGCCCATGAAGCCGGTTACGAAGTCGATCGGCGCGCCGGCGGGTCGGCCCGCGCGGAACGGCACGAACACCACCTTGTAGCCGCTGGGTTCTCGCCTGTTCCAGCTGCCGCGTTCGCCGACGAACACGCCGTCCGCAAATAGCGCACCCATCGCCGGCTCGGAAAAGTCGACACCCAGCGCGGCGACATGCGATCCGAGGGCATAGTCGGGTTCAACGGCCGCAGCAACTTTCTGGAGGTCTTGCGGGCGCACGCGCGTGTCGATGTTCTGTCCCCAGTAGCTGTAGGGCCAACCGTAGAAAGCGCCTTCGCGAACCGAGGTCAGGTAGTCGGGCACCAGGTTGGGACCCAGTTCGTCACGCTCGTTCACCACCGCCCACAATTGATCGGTCGCTGGCTGGAAGGTCAACGCGGTCGGATTGCGCAGGCCGGACGCGAATGTCTTGTGCGCGCCGGTTTCCGCATCCACCTGCCACACCACCGCACGGTCCTGCTCGGCGATCATTCCGCGCTCGGTGATGTTGCTGTTGGAACCGATCCCGACGTAGAGGAAGCGGCCGTCGGGGCTGGCGGCCAGCGCCTTGGTCCAGTGGTGGTTGATCTGCGCAGGCAGCTTCGTCACCTCGACCGGCGGTCCGTTGGCGCGGGTCTGGCCCGGCTGGTAGTCGAACCGCACCAGCGCATCCTGATTGGCGACGTAAAGCCGGTTGCCGACCAGCGCCAGGCCGTACGGGGCATTCAGGTTTTCGGCAAATACCGTTTGCCTCTCATAGGTGCCGTCGCCGTCGGCGTCGCGCAACAAGCTCAAGCGGTCGCCGCTCTCGACCGATGTCGTGCCCTTCGATTTCAGGAATCCGGCGATGAAGTCCTTCGGCCTGAGCTTCGGCGCGCCGCCGCCCATGCCTTCGGCCACGAGAATGTCGCCATTGGGCAGCACCAGCGTCTGGCGCGGCACCTTGAGATCGGTGGCGATAGGCGTGATCGAGTAGCCCGTGGGCACGACAGGACGCTGGTCACCCCAGCCGACCGGGTCGGCGATGTTCATTTCCGGGAGCAGTCCGCGCTGGGGTTCCGGGAGTATGGGCTCAGCGCCGTGCTGCATCGGCTCCGAATCGGTTCCGCAGGCCACCAGCAGTGTGGACAGCGCCAGCACCAGCACCGCGTTCGCGGAGTTCTTCGAGGAGTTCATGGCGTGTCTCCTGTGTGCAGGCTGGAGAAGCCGAGCCAGGCCGCAACACATGCGAGCAGGGCCACGATCACCGACAGCACGAGTCCTTCGGGCATGGCCGCCCACGCATCCTTGGCATGGACCAGCGCATTGAAGAAGCCCAGCACCCACATGGCCAGCACAAGCAGGACGTAAGCGAGGTACCGCCCCCTGCGCAGCGCGGAATGGCGCAGGCCTAAGAGCGCGAACAGCAGCGTCAGGCCACCGAACAGCAGCCCGCCGACGTTCAGCCAGGAGGAGAAATTCGTCCACTGCACCTGATAGGTCGACCCATACGCGGCGTCGGCAAGCAGGGTGGCAAGGAAAAGCGGTACCGTTGCCGCAAGCAGGAACGCATGGAAGGGATGCAGCGTACGGTGCTGGATTCGTTCGACAGCTACGGCCACGTTGATTGTCCTGGCAGGTAAAGCACCTTACGAACTAATGCTCGAGCGCCTGTTGCGGGTGCAGGCAAGCGGGGGTCCTTCCCTTGACGGGAGGATTGGAACGTGTCGACCTGCTGAGTTGGGCCGTAATTCCGACGCTACTTCCGCGGCGCCAGTCGATGGACGAACTGGCGGTGGACAAACAGACGGTGGACCAGCAGGATTTCACGCGACGCCAGGTCATCAGGTGCAGCCCCGCCGTATCGGCCAACGTCAGCGATTGGCCGGGCGCGGGAGTCTCATGTGCAGGTTTCCCCGGTCGAAATTGCAACACTGAAAATCTGCCGCTGTGGGTTGGCGCGCTAGCGCATCCCAAAAAACGACAACACAGCAATGACGACGACAACGAGCCCGATGATGTAGATGATGTTCCTCATGAATTTGCCTTTTTGGTTGAATCAGCCATACGGAAGGCCATGGTACTTATCGGCACCAGGCATACCATCGGCATAGCCTCCATGTGTGTGTAGGTGCGGTCTGACCTACAGGCGTCTTCCAGCGCCGCTCAGCGTCGACCAGAGCGATCCTGCGGACTGCGGAAGCGGGTCACGGTATCGTCGTCGATCAGCGCTGTGAGCGGCAGGGGCGGTGCTCCGCGGCCCAGCTGGGACTGTACGCGGTCGCGAAGCTGCGGCAGTTGTGCGATGAGATCCTCGATGGGCTGCGGCCGCGCGATGAGATAGCCCTGAACATCCACCCCGCCGAGCGCGGCGAGCAAGGCGAGCTGAGTTGGCCGCTCGACGCCCTCGGCCGTCACCGCCAGGCCCAGGTCATGGCACAGTCGCACCATGCTGGTGACGATCGCGGCGGAACGATCGTTATCGTCCACGGAAGCGATCAGGCTCCGATCGAACTTCACACGGCTCAGTGGCAAACGCTCGATGGATGCCAGAGACGAAAAGCCGGCACCGAAGTCGTCCAGGGCGATCGTGATGCCCATGCCGCGCAGCGTCCGCAGGGCCTCCGTGGTGGCGCGTCCGGTCTGCAACACGTCCTCGGTCAACTCGATCTCGAGGCATTCCGGCCCGAGGTCGTGACGACGCAACGTGGTCTCGACGCGACTGATGAAGTCCGCGAGCATGAACTGCTTGGAGGAGACATTTACCGCAACCCGCATGTCGGGCCATGCAACAGCGCGCTGCCGGGCGAGGGTGGAGAGCGCTGAGTCCAGCGCCCAGATATTCAGTTCGGTGAGCAGATCCATCTGCGCCGCGAAGCCGATGAATTCCCCGGCGGCTGCGATGCTGCCGTCCGGTCTGCGCCAGCGCAGCAATGCCTCGGCGACGCTGACCCGGCCACGCGCCAGCGACACTTCCGGCTGGAAGTGCAGCAGCAGTGACTGATCGGCAACCGCGCGTCGCAGCGCCTGTTCGGTGCGGAACTTGCGATCGCTGGCGGCGAGCAGACTCGGACTGTAGGGCTGATGCCGGTTGCGACCCATCGCCTTTGCCTTGAACAGCGCAGCGTCGGCGGACTGCAGCAGCGCTTCGGTGTCGATTCCGTGGTCTGGCGCGAGGGCAGAGCCGACGCTGGCGCTGATCAGCAGTTCCCGCTCGCCGACCTGGATCGGTCGCTGGAAGCAGGCGACCACCCGTGCCGCAAGCGCATCGACCTCCGCTGCCGACTGCACCTGCGACTTCGAGATGGTGAACTCATCGCCACCAAGCCGCGCAATCATGGCATCCGCGCCAAACTCCTGGCGCAGGCGCACGGCTACGGCCTTCAGAACGCCGTCGCCGAATGCATGGCCCAGACTGTCGTTGCTGGTCTTGAAGTCATCGAGGTCGATCACGAGCAGTGCGACGCAGGTGCCCGTGCCATTGGCCACGTCGATCGCCGCGTTGAGCTCCTCGAACAGCTGTCGCCGATTCGGCAAACCGGTGAGCGGGTCGTGCATGGCCAGGTGCCGCATCTGGGCCGTACGTTCGACCACGCGCTCCTCCAGCAGCGCGTGCTCGGCCAGCAACTGCGACTCAGCCTTGCCGAGTGCGTCGGCCATCGCATTGAAAGACTGCGCGAGCTCATCGAGCTCGCCGGGTCCGCCGCGCTGCACGCGGGTGGCGAGACCGCCCTCCGCCAGCCGCCGCGTGCCTTCGCGCAGTCGCCGGATGGGGGCAACGATGCCGTAGCCGGTGATCAGAAACACGGCAAGCACCACCACCAGCACGCCAATGCTGACCTTCACCACCGCCTCGTTGGCCTCGCGGGCGATCTGTTGCGCCCGCTCTGCGCCGGCGGCGATCTGACGTCGAGCGGGTTCGGCAAGTTCCGTGCGCACTCGTGAGGCGGCTGCAGCGACACGACTCATGAACGCGGCGTTGGCATCCTGCACTTCGACGCGCCGCGCCTGGGCAGTTCGACGTGCGCGCTCTGCCTGAGCCAGATCCGCGCGCGTCAGCTCCAGCCAGGCGGCGCCCGGGGAGCGCAGCAGTTCGGCGCTGTGGCGCTGCAGGGCGCGCTTCAGCTGTTGTTCGGCGCGGCTCAGTCCGTCGGACGGCAGGTCGATCGCACTTCCGCCGGGCATCGCCGCGGACTGCAGCGCGTTGGCAGCCGCGGCAATCTCGGTAAGCGAGCGCCGCGCCACGTTCTGCTCGCCCACCCAGATGCCATCGCCGCCCGCCGCACCCACGCGCGCTCTCAGCCGGCTGATGGACCGGGAATAGCTGCTCAAGGCCGCACGACGCTCCACGTCCACGCGCAGAAGTTCAGACGCTTCCACGGGCAGCGAATCGAGCAGGGCGTTCAACGTTTGAGAAATGGTCACGTCATCGAGCGCGATGCGAGCGTTGTTGAGGCGCCCCGCCGCGTTGGCGATCTCGGTGAGAAGGTTCGATGGCGTCAGCGATTGCGCGACGGCCGTCGCCTGCAACGCCCCGGAGACGACATTCGCGATGTCCTGCACTGCGGCGCTGAGATCCGCGCTGGAGCGCACGATCGGGTCGGCTTCCGAATGGATCTGCACGATCTTCGCCGCCGAATCGAGGGCACGCTGCTGGATGAGCCGGTTGCCCAGCAGCAGCACCGCAACCACCATCAACGCACCCCCAGCGAGCCAGGTGGCGATGCTCAAACCGCGGCGACTGTATGACGTGTGCGGCATGGTAGGGCTGCCAGCATCGCGCCAAAGGCCGCTCTTTTTCGTGGCAGCGGTTCGCAAGACCACGTGTCAGCAGGCGCGTTATGTCTAGTGAATCGGTTTCCGTAGTACGGACAGCATCATCATTGTTGCCATCAATGCAGCCCTGCAAAGAATCCGTCCCGGCGGTTAGACTCGCGCGATGAAAACATTACTCTGCTGCATGGCCATGCTGGCGCTGGGTTTCGGCTCCGCGTCGGGCATCGCGGCCTCGCCACCGCCTGGCGATTCACTCGTGCTGGTCGCGGGCGCAACCGGCCGTACCGGCGTGCATGCGGTCGAGCATGCGCTGAAGCTCGGCTATCGGGTGCGTGCGATGGCGCGCGATCCGGCGTCGGCACGGGCGCGATTCGACGATCGGGTGCAGGTTGTCGCGGGCGACGTGCGTGATCCGGCTTCGCTGGCGGCTGCCGTGGAGGGGGTCACCTACGTGATTGGCGCGTTTGCGTCGAATGCGGGACGCGATCCTTCCTCCAGTGCCGAAGCCGTCGACTACAAGGGCACGCAGAGTCTGGTCGAGGCGGCCAGTGCCGCGGGCGTACGCCAGTTTGTGCTGATCACGGCCATGGGCGTCACCCAGCCGGATCATCCGTTGAACCGCATGGCGCGCAACGTGCTGCTCTGGAAGGCGCTCGGCGAGAACAGCCTGCGATTCAGCAGCCTCGCCTATACGATCATCCGCCCCGGCGGCCTGCTCGACGGCGAGGGCGGCGCGCGAGTGCGCGTGTCACAGGGCGACACGTTTCGCGACTGGCAGGCACCGCGCGGCATACGGCCGGCGATTGATCGGCGCGATCTGGCCGAAGTCGCTGTGCGCGCGCTCGGCCGCGAGGAACTGTTCGGACGCACCTTCGAAGTGACCGCCGACGCCGACCAGGGCACGCGTGACTGGGATCGCCTGTTCGCCGGGCTCAAGACCGACGCGCCGGCGCAGTCGATGCGCTGAGCCGGCCGCATGCAGAGGGCCAGTTCGATGCACGACGCGGTGAGATCGGAGCGCCCGGCGGGTGCACGCAGGCGCCTTGAGGTGGCCATGATAGCGCTGCTGATCGCGCTGGCCGCGGGCGGCCCGGCACGGGCGCAGTCGGCGCCGGCGGCCCCTTCGAACGACCTGTTGGACCCGATCGCCGGCGCCACGGGCGCGAACGCCGGCCCGTTGTCGGGCGCGCTGATCGTCACGCGCGACCTCGACAACCTGCGCCGCATCTACGTTGACGGCGTCGGCATGACGCTAGAGGGGCCGCTGCGAGCGTCGCGCGCGGCGACCGATGCGCAACGCCGGCTGTGGCGGATGCCGGCCGGCATGACCTGGCAGACCTGGCTGCTGACGCGGCCGGCGACGCCGGATGCGATCCGCGTGCTGATCATCGTGCCGGACGTCGACACCCCGGTGATGCGGCGCAGCCATGAGCGCGAGGAGACAGGCCCCTATGCGCTTGGCTTCCCGATGCGCGACGTGCGCGCGGTCGATCCGCGCGTCACCGCTCTCGGCTTCAGGCGCACCCTGCCGGAGGTCAACGAATACCCGCTGAAGATGCGCGACGGCACGGAGTATCCGGTCACCGAGGCGAGCTACGAGATCGCGGACAACACCCGCATCGTGCTGCTGCAGCGCGGCGGTGGTCTCAAGCCGAACGGCTCGATCGACCCGGCCACCGGCCTCGGCGGCCCCGGATACTCGAGCCTGATCGTCGAGGACGCCGCCGCGATGGAGCGCTTCTTCACGGAGGTGCTCGATTTCGAGCGGCGCACCAGCCGCGAATGGACCGTGTTCTCGCCGCGCTTCCGCTACGTGACGCTGCACGCGAAGGGCGCGATCACCGGCAACCTCGGCCTGGTGGAATACGACCCGGCCGACCGCAAGCCCTCGACCGGCGTCGCCCCGCGGCCGCCGAACCGCGGCCTCGCGGGCTGGAGTTTCCCGGTGCGCAGCCTGGACGCGGTGCTGCAGCGCGCCGACGCGCAGCGCGTCACGCGCGTCGCCGGGCCGATGGCGATCGACGATCCGCGCTTCGGCAAGGTGCGGATCGCGACGGTGCTGGCGCCTAACGGGCTGCTGATCGAGTTGTTCGAGCGCGGGCCGCAACGCTGATCGGCAGCCAGCGGCAGGCGCGGACTCATACGTGGCCAGTTGCGCGAATCGGCTCGGCGTGCGCCGTGCGCGGCCGGCTGATGGCCGGACACCGCGACCGGGGGTAACGGGGCAGGGTGCCGACTCACTATGCTGGCGTCGCGCAACCGCGCACCTGTCACGGAGCCAAACCATGCAACGACGCGATTTCTTCTCGCTGATGGCCGCCGGTGCGGGTGCCGGCCTGCTCGGCGCAGCTGTGCCGCCGGCGCGGGCGAACTGGGGCATGGTGGCGCCCGGGCCAGTGCCCCCGGCGGGGTTCGACGGGCGATTGCTGGTCAACAAGGCTCGGGCCTACGAGGTCATGGAACGCGAGGGTCTCGACGGCATCGTTGCGCTGAATCCGGTCAACGTGTTCTACCTCGGCAACTACATCAGCTACGAGCTGCAGAAGCTGCGCGCGATCCCGAGTTTCGCCGTGATGCCGCGCGATCCGACGCTGCCGTCGTTCCTGGTCGCGGCTGGCAGCGACTTGCTGTTCCTCGCCAACGGCGACCGGGAATATCCTGAAATCGTCCCGTACACGTTTCCGGTCGAGCTCGAGGCCTACCTCGAGAAGGCTGACTGGAGCGTCGAGCCGCAAGCCGCGCCGGTCGGCGGCGCGCCGGTGCTCGATTCGGGGCTGCGGCCGAAGGAGCGGCAATGGCAGTCCTTCGGCCAGCGCGTCGCCTCGCGCCGCGCGGCGACTCCGGAGTGGGGTCTGGTACGCGCGCTTGAACTCGCCGGTCTCTCGCGCGGCAAGGTCGCCGTGGACGACATGCGCATCGCCGACGTGCTGCGCTCCCTCGGCCGGACGCAGCTCACCTGCGTGGCTGGCGACAACACCTTTCGCAAGATCCGGCTGATCAAGTCAGACGTCGAGCTGCAGCACATGCGCGCGATCGCGCGCATTAACCAGGATGCCTGCATGGCGATGCTGAAGCAGGTGCGGCGCGGCACGACCAAGGACGAGATCGACGAATCCTTCATGCTCGAGGCCGCCAGGCGCGGCGCGAAGGCAATGTGGATCGCGACGGGCACGATCGGCGGTCTGACGCAGGGCAAGGTGGTGGAGGGCGAGCCGATGATGGTCGACGCGGTTTGCCAGCGGAATTTCTACCACGGCGATTTCGGCCGCACTGTCGTGCTGGGTGAGCCGTCCAAGGACCTGCAGGCCTGCATGACCTCGCTGCGCATCGGCACTGCCACCGTGCTGGAGAAGGCGCGGCCAGGCATGAAGTACTCGCAGCTGCGCCAGATCGTCGGCGAGGCGATGACCAAGGCCTACACCGGCGGCGTCCCGATCCGCTTCAGGGCCGGCCCGCACTCGGTCGGCCTGCAGCACACCGACCAGCCGTACCGCGACGGCATCCCATTCGTCGTCGCCGACGACCTGACGCTCGAGGAGAACATGACGCTGACGGTGGACCTGCCCACCTCGATGCTCGGCTGGGGTGCGATCCACTGCGAGGACCTGCTGGTCGTCACGAAGACCGGGCTGGAGCCGCTCGCGACGGTCGACGGGCCGCTCGTCGTGATCTGAGGCGGACGGCCCGACCGGTGCTGGGCGCCGTGGGGGTCGCCAGCCGTGGGGGTCGCCAGAGGAATGGAGGTGTCGATCTATGTTCGGTAGCAGACGGACACAATCGACCTACCCGTGCACGCTGCTTTACCGACGTCCGCCAGGGGCATCATTGACGGCCAAATCATCCTCGTACAAGTTAAAGAGAACTCATCATGTCAAACACTAATACCACAGCAAGCACCGCCCACAAGCAGGCCGCCGACGACCATCGCGCGTGTGCTGAACACCATAGCAAGGCCGCGCAGGCTCACGACAGGAGCATGCCAGATGAAGCGAGAGCCAGTTCCGAGAGCGCGATGAAGTGCTGCGAGACGGCAACCAAGCAATCGGCAACCGCCTGCGGATGTTCGGCTAACTGATGCTTGGAGTCGGAAGGCTGCGCCTGCGCCGTCGCACAGGGTCGAGACAATCACCTGACGAATGACCTTGCGGATGCTCACTCCGTCGCCACACGCCGAGCCGATTCCGGCGCGCCGTCTGCGTTCATGGAACGCCGTCATCTGAAAAGCGATCGACTTGCCTAGGGGCCGCCGGTGATCAGGCGCGCGCTCTTCTGGCCAGTCAGGTACGACCACAGCCAACTCCAGACGACCGCAAAACGGCTCCGAGTTCCGATCAGGAAGTAGATGTGCGCAAGGCCCCAGGCCCACCACGCGACGGACCCCTTCAGTCTGACCCAGCCGAAGTCGGCAATCGCGGACCGATGACCGATCGTCGCCAGATTTCCAACGTCTCGATAGGAGAAAGGCGCGGGACGTGCACTGCCTTTGAGACGGGCTCCGATCACTCTTGCGACGTACGCGCCCATCTGCTTGGCGGCCGGCGCGGTGCCGACGACCGGAGCGCCAGTGCTGTCCGTCACCGCCGCCGTGTCGCCGACGACAAACACCTCGGGACGCCCGGGAACCGAGAGATCCGGCGCGACCACGGCCCGGCCGGCGCGATCCGTGGCCGCCCCGATCCAGTCGGCCGCGTTGGACGCCTGGACGCCCGCGGCCCACAGGATCGTCCTTGCCGGCACGGTCTCCGTTCCGATCACCACCGAGGCCTGATCGCACGACGTCACCGGCGTACCGGTCCGCACTTCGACCCCGAGCCGCCGCAACGCGTTTGCAGCGTACCGCGACAGCCCCTCCGGGAACGCGCCAAGGACGCGTGGCCCGGCTTCGACGAGAATCACCCGTGAGGTCCGCGTGTCGATCCGCCGAAATTCTCTGGGCAATACCCTTCGAGCGAGCTCTACGATCGCCCCGGCCAGTTCGACACCAGTAGGCCCGGCACCGATCACTACGAACGTTGTCAACGCATCTCTGATGCGCGGATCATCGGTACATTCGGCCAACTCGAAGGCAGAGAGGATGCGGCGCCGAATCGCAGTCGCGTCGTCCAGCGACTTGAGCCCCGGCGCGTGCGCTTCCCAGCTGTCATGGCCGAAATAGGAGTGGCGCGCGCCCGTGGCGAGGACGAGCGTGTCATAGGTGATCCGACCGCCATTCCCCAGCAGTACGACCCGTGCCTCGGGATCAACGCCGATGACCTCGGCCATGACGGTAAACACGTCCTGACGGTCACGAAAAACATGTCGCAGCGGCCAGGCGATTTCGGACGCGGGCAAGATTGTCGTCGCAAGCTGGTACAGCAGCGGCTGGAACAAATGGTAATTGCGTTGGTCGATCAGCGTAATTCGTGCGCCCGGCGCGCGCAGCGCCTTGACGCATTGGAGGCCACCGAAGCCACCGCCAACGACAACGATGTGATGATTCGTGGTCTTCATTGTCTTCGAAACAAGCGGGATACCCGCAGGGCAATTCGCCCACAGCGATGGGTCGTTCGAGCGCCCGGTCGCTTCGAGCCCTGCGAGGTTCAACCGGGCATGGTCAGCGACGTGCCACCGACGTGCGCGACGGATCAGCGCTTCGAGACCGGCCGGTTGATAAACTCGTCGCGATTGAGGTCGTTCAAGTGCCCCCAATGCGCGGCATCGAAGCTCTTCATCGATTGCAGGGTGGTTCGGTCGACGTCGAGCATCAGGTCATCCTTGTCGCGCGCCAGGGTGAAGGCGGTGAGCGGGAAGGCGAACATTTTGTCGCGTGAGAACCAGCTAGGGTCGAATGCCAGCACTGCGTAATGCACCTTGCCCGAACCCATGTCGAGCACCAGATCCTGGATCTCACCGATACCGTTGCCGGCACGGTTGTCGACATCCTTGCCGATGAGTTCGCTCGCGCGCATCGACTTGGCTTCGCCGGTGGGTGGCTGGTAGCCGTAGTTCTGGTCCAGTGCAGACACGTAGCGGCTGTTGTCGCGCGCAGTCTGCCAGTCGGCCTTGCTCACCGCGGCGTTCTCGAGTTGCTCACGGGAGCCCTCCTTGTAGAGCAGCGGCCTGTCGTCGGCCACGAACTTCAGGGCGCTGACGGGTACGGCGAACAGCATTTCGGACTGGAAGAAACCCGGGTCGAACTCGAGCAAGGCGTAGCGCACATCGGCCGTTTTCAGATTGACGATCAGATCCTTGATCTTGCCGACGTTCTTGCCGGCGGTGCCCTGGACGTCCATGCCGATGAGCTTGCTGGCACGCGCAGCGCGGTACGCGCTGGCCGCAGGCGCCGTCGTCGCCGGGGTGACGGCCATCGGCGCCTTGTCGGAGGCGCCAGTCTGGGCGACAGCAAGAGTCTGGGCAACAGCAAGACACGACATCGACGCGATCGACACTGCGAGGGCCACGGTTCGGATCGGGTGCGGTGGGCGGCGTCCAGCGAGGGCGATTGTCGGGTTGAACATGTTGAGAGTCCTGATTCTTGGAAGCTCATAGCTTCGTAGCGGGTACATCAATTTGCAGTAGGACACGGCGCCGTTCGGTCGTAGGCGCGATGCCAGCGATTGCGAGCAGCCGTGGGCCAGCTCTCGCGCTGTCCGGAACGATCACGGTCGCCCGCTTCGGTCGGGTCTTGCAGCAGCTGCAGCTGCGTGTCTTGCGGCAGGCGCGGATCGGGGCCGCGCGCTGGAAGCCACCGAAGACCTCAGTTAGGGAAGGTCTGAAGAACTGGTCATGAACGGGATCGGATTTGTGGGATTCAACTCAGCCTCGGTGGGCGGCGCGATTTCGCCTACCGGGTCACCAGATTTCGCCTGGGGCTCGATCATTTCCCGCTCTTCATCGACACGTTCCCCGCTACGCGAGCAATCGTCGTCGGACCATGTACAGGTTGGTCAGCGCCGAAGTCACTTCGAGTCGGTGCAGGTTCTTCGCCAGACCCCGGTACCGGACCTTGCGGAACCCGAAGATGTTCTTGATGACGCCGAATACGTGTTCGACTTTGGCGCGGACCCGCGACTTGTTCCTATTTCTGGCCTTCTCAAGCTCATTGATCTTGCCGTGGAAGCGATAGCGGCGGTTCGTGAAGTCCTGCGCCTTTGGGGCGTGCTCGTGAATGACGGCGGTTTGCCCCTGATAGCCCTGGTCGCCCCACACCCGCGTCTCTTGGCCATGCAGCAAATGCGGCAGCGCATCCCGGTCGGGCACATTGGCGGCCGAGACCTTGACGGTGTGGATCAGCTTGGTCCGGCTGTCGACCCCGACATGCATTTTCATTCCGAAGTACCACTGCTGTCCCTTCGCCGTCTGGTGCATCTCGGGATCCCGTTTCCCGTCCTTGTTCTTGGTCGAGCTCGGCGCGCCGATGATCGTCGCGTCGACAATCGTTCCCGTCGTGACCTTGATGCCGCTGCGTCGCAGATGATCGTTGACTGCCGTCAGCAGCGTCTTGCCGAGCTTGTTGCGCTCCAGCAGGTGGCGGAACTTGCACACCGTGGTCTCATCCGGTACGCCTTCGGCTCCCAGGTCGATGCCCACGAAGCTGCGCATCGCCACCGAGTCGTACAGCGATTCCTCGACCGCCGGATCCGACAGGTTGAACCACAGTTGCAGGAAGTAGATCCGCAGCATCCGCTCCAGCGGAATCGGTGGACGCCCGCCGTTCTCGCTGATCTTCGGGTAAACCGGCTCTATCGCCGTCGCCAGTTCCGGCCACGGAATAATCTTGTCCATGTCGGCCAAGAACTGCGCACGCCGCGTCGTCTTCGCGTACTTCTCGAATCCCGTCAGCGTCTGTTGCTTCATCGCGTCACTCA
>JBBQWY010000044.1:0-22455 GCA_038210215.1 Steroidobacterales bacterium | reverse complement strand
GAACCAGGCGCCTCGCGCCCAGGTGGGCCTCGCACTCGGCGCGTGGGGCGCGGTGCAGGCGACGGCGGCGGGAGTCGCCATCGCCGCCAGTGGCGTCATTCGGGATGTCGCCGCCGCCGTCGCGGCACGCGGCAGCGCGGCTCCCGGCACAGCGGAGGAGCTGCGCGGCTACACGACGGTCTATGCCGTCGAGATCCTGTTGCTGCTCGCGACACTGGTCGTGATGCTGCCGCTGTTTCGCCGTCACGCAGCGCAAGCTGGAGTCGAGCATGGGCCGCCTGACGATCCTTGAGTATCCGGATGCCCGGCTGCGTACCGTCGCACAGCCTGTCGAGCGGTTCGATGGCGAGCTGCGGGAGTTCATCGCCTCGCTGTTCGAAACCCTGCACGCGTCGGGGGGCATCGGGCTTGCCGCAAGCCAGGTCGACGTGCACCAGCAGATCATTGCGATGGACCTGTCGCGCGAAGGCAAGGCACGGGAGCTGTTCATCAACCCGCTCGTCATCGCCGAAGACGTTCTTTGTCTCGTCGAGGAGAGCTGCCTGTCCGTTCCCGGCATCGTCGGCAACGTCAAGCGCTCCGCGCAGGTCCGCGTGCGCGCCCAGGATGCGCACGGCGAACAGTTCGAGCGCGACCTCGCGGATCTCAGCGCGGTCTGCGTGCAGCACGAGATCGACCACCTGCGCGGCGTGCTGTTCGTCGATCACCTGTCGTTCGCGAAACGGCTGCGCACGAGATGGATACTCAGTCGCCGTGCCGCGCCGCAGGCGGACTCAGCGAGCTAGCCCGCTACTCTTCAACCTCTTCCTGCACGTTGCGGAAGTCGACACCGAGCGAGCGCAGCTTGCGATACAGATGCGTGCGCTCCATGCCCACGCGCTTGGCGAGCTGTCCGACCTTGCCATTGCACAACAGCAGCTGCTGCTGCAGATAGGCGCGCTCGAACTGCTCGCGTGCGTCGCGCAGACTCAGCGCGAGCAGGTCCTGCTTGACGAGTGGCTCGAGTGCAGGCGCATGAGTGGCGAGTTCGCGCTCGATCTCATCCAGCCGGATCTCCTCGCTGCCGCCATGCACCAGCAGCCGCTGCACCAGCGTACGCAACTCGCGGACATTGTCGGGCCAGGGGTAATTGCGCAGCCGGTTCTGCGCCGCCACGCTGAAGCGGCGGTAGCCGAGCGCCTCGGAGTCGACGAGCCGGTCGACATAGTGCCGCAACAGGTCCGGTACATCCTCGGCATATTCGCGCAGCGGCGGCACCCGCACCGTCAGCGCGGCGAGCCGGGACAGCAGGTCGCGACGAAAGCTGTCGCCGGAGGCACCGGCACGATTCTCGATCCCCGGCTGCGCCGTCGAGACCAGACGCGCGCGCAGCGGCACCCGCTCGGTGCCACCGAGCCTCGTGAACTCGCCCGTCTCGAGCACACCGAGCAGCGCGCGCTGCGCCGCGGCGGGCAGATCTTCGATTTCGTTGATGAACAGCGTACCCTCGCCAGCCCGTTCGAGAATGCCGGGTTCCGTACCGCCCGCCGTCTCGCGGCCGAACAGCGCAAGATCCGCGTCTGCCTCGCGCAGCATGCTGCCGACAATCGCTGCAAACGGCGCCGTCGCGCGTGCGCCGGCATCGTGCAGGAATCGCGCAAAGGATTCCCGACCCGTGCCCGTCTCACCGACCAGCATCACGGGCAGGTGCAGATCCGCAAGCTGCTGCAGTTCAGTCCGCACCTGCTGGATGACGCGACTCTTGCCGACCGGAATCGACGCGCCTGCGGCCAGCAGCCGCGCCGAGCTGCGCTGCTTGCGGCCGGCTTCGAGCGCGCGCTCAACGGTGCGCAGCAGTTTGGCGAGCGACAGCGGCTTCTCGACGAAGTCGAATGCACCGAGGCGTGTGGCTTCGATCGCCGTTTCGACCGAGCCGTGGCCGGACATCATCACGACGGGTCCGAGTTCGCTGGTGGTCGCCGACCACTCACGCAGCAGCGTGATCCCGTCGGTATCCGGCATCCAGATATCGAGCAGGATCAGGTCCGGATCCTGGCGGCGGCGCGCGGCGCGCGCCTCGGCTGCATCGCCTGCGACATCCACCTCGTAGCCTTCCTCCGAGAGGATCTCCTGCAGCAGTCCGCGGATGTCCGCTTCATCATCGACGACCAGGATGCGCGCTGTGCTCATGCCCACTCCTTCCGGGTTTCGCTGCGAAGCTCGCGGGACCCGGGTCGCGTCCGCTCCACCAGAGGCAAAGTAACACGCACGCGGGCTCCACCTTCAGCTTGATTGTCGGCCTCGATGCGCCCTCCATGCTCTTCGACGATCTTGCGGACAATCGCAAGGCCGAGCCCGGTGCCGCGCGGCTTGGTGGTCACGTAGGGGTCGAAGATCCGCCCCAGCAGCTCGCGCTGGAAGCCAGCGCCGTTGTCGGTCACCGTGATCAGCGCCGAGTCGGGCTGCTCGGAGGCGACCGAAGTGGTCACCTCGATGCTGGCGGAATCCACTTGATCGAGCGCTTCGATCGCATTGGTCAGCAGGTTGTTGAGAATCTGCCGGACCCGGCCGCGATCCGCCTGGATCTCGGCGAGCGTCGGCTCGAGCCGGGTGCGAATCTCGATCGCAGGATCCTGGGCGCGGTACAGGTCCGCCACTTCGGACACCAGCGCGTTCAGGTCGAATGTTACGAGCTGCATGGCCGGCGAGCGAGCGTACTCGCTGAACGCATTGACCATCCGTTTCATCGTCTCGACCTGCTGCACGATCGTATGCGTGGATCGCTCGAGCACGTCGGCGTCCTCAGGCGACATGCTGCCGAGAAAGCGCCGGCGCATGCGCTCGGCGGACAGCTGGATCGGCGTCAGCGGATTCTTGATCTCGTGGGCGAGTCGGCGCGCGACTTCGCCCCAGGCGGCTTCGCGCTGGGCTTGCAGCAGGGCGGTGATTTCATCGAATACCACGATGTGGCCAGAGCGCCGGTCCGGATCCGCAGCCGTATCGCCGTCATTGATGTCGGGCAGCGGCACACAGGCGCACATCAGTACCTGCGCACCGGCATCGCTTTGCAGATCCAGCTGTTCACGCCATTCATTGCGGCCCAGTGCAAACTGGCCGCGGATCGCGGCGAGAAACAGCCGCATTCGATCCGAACGCTCCGCAGCATCGCTGAGCGGCTGGCCTGCAAACTCGCCGAGATCGAGCCCGAGGATCCGGCTCGCCGAGTCATTCGCGATCCGCAAATTGAGCCCGGCGTCGAACGCGATGACGCCGCTCGACAACCGGGTCAGGATGATCTCGAGCCGCTTGCGCTCCCGTTCAGCGTCCTGGCGGCTGCGCTCGGTTTCTTCGCGCGCACGCCGCAAGCGCTTGGTCATGTCGTTGAACGACTGCACCAGAAAACCCATTTCGTCGCGCGACGACAGCGGCAGACGCATGCCGAGATCGCCCTTGGCGACCGCACGCGTACCCTCCATCAGGTCCTGCACCGGACGGAACAGCCGCTGCGCGAAAAAGATCGCGCCGTAGATCGCCGCGAGCATCGTCACCAGCAGTACCAGCGTCAGGGTCAAGCGAAAGCTGTATTTCAGGGGTTCGCGCAGTGCCGCCAGATCGCCATACTGCGAGTACGAACGCTGCACCGCATCCGCAAGCGCCGCCAGCTGCCTCGGCACCTCGTACACCGCGAGCACGAAGCGGGCATCACGCGAGGCGGGAACCGGTGCCGCAGTGCGCATCAGGTATTGATCCTCGGCAACGGGCTCCAGTGCGACGAAAGTCCGGCCATCACTGACCTGACGCACAAGCTCGGCGCTGGCGCCTGCAGGGAGCGTCACGAGCGTGTCGCGCGCGCTGGCTGCGATGATGCGATCGCGATCGCCATACAGCACGAGCTCAACGGCTCCCGACGCGCGGCGCTCGTCGTCGAGCGCAATGATCGATTCGATTTCGCTCATGCCGGAGAGCTGCTGTGCGAACTCCTCGGTGCGTGCGGCGTGCTCACGCAATCGAAGATCCAGCGCCGAGCGTGACAGCACCAGCGCATCGTTGAGTCCCTGACGCACTTCGACGCGGAACCAGCTGTCGACGCTACGGTTCAGGAACTCCAGCGAAAACAGGTACACCGTCAGCAGCGGCATGATCACGAGTAATCCGAACACAAAGACGGTGCGGGCCGTCAGACGCGAGCCCGGCACGTGCGCCCGATAGTCGCGCACCAGCTGCAGAATCTTGCGCGCCAGCAGCATCGCAAACACCAGCACGCCCATCAGGCTGAACAGCAGGATCCAGGGCTGCAGGCGACTGAACTGCGCCGAGTTCTGCGAGGTCAGCGACAGCGCGAACAATGCGCCGAGCACGACGACGCTCCATAGCGCGATCAGGGCGGCCGTGCGATGGCGCTTCAGCGCGGCAAGGACCATTCGTACCACTCGCTCTCACGCTGCCAGTCGGCAGTCCAGAAAAGCAGCGCGCGCAACGCATCCGGCAGGCGCCCGCGGCGCACGCCTGCGCGCACCCGCACGCGGTAGTCCCCGTCGCCCCGCAACTGCGATCCGACCAGCACCGGCCAGGCGTCAACGGCGCCGACGCGCTCCAGCGCGTCTTCCAATGTCGGATGGCTGCTCTGCTCGCCAGTGCGCTCGTCGCGGACAACGTAGCGGTCGCTGAGCGCATGGAACATCAGTTCGCGCCGCAAGGTCAGCTTGACGATCTCGGCATCGAACCAGAAGCGGCGATCGCGTTCGATGACCGCCTCGAGACTGAAGCTCAGGCTGATACCTTCCTGCAGCGCGGCCCGCATCTCGTCATTGAGCGGATAGCGAATGCGCGCATGCAGCTGATACACGTCACCGTTGACATTGATGAACGCCGACTGCACTTCCAGCGTGCCATCGAGCGCGTCCGCACGCAGCATCGCGGCGGGCAGCAGCAGCAACAGCACGAGCGCCAGCGATCCTGGAGATCGACTGAAGTTCATGCGTAGAGCCCAGCTGCTTCGGCCCGGGCCAGCACTGCATAGTAGAAGCCGTCGATCGGTGCCGCAGGCCCCGGCAGCAGCTGCACACCGTGCCCGAGGCGCTGCGCAGACGGCGGCAGCGCGAGATCGCCCGGCCAGCCCAGCACACGCGCCGCGGTCTGGCGCGCGAGGAATGCCGCGACGACCTGTTCGTTTTCTTCAGGCAGCACCGAGCAGGTTGCGTAGACCAAGCGGCCGCCGACTGCGAGCCGCGCAAAGACTGCGTCGAGGATCCGCGCCTGCAGCGTCGCAAAAGCGGCGATGTCGGAGGCGCGGCGCAGCAGCTTGATGTCGGGGTGGCGACGAATCACGCCGGTCGATGAGCACGGCGCATCGAGCAGGATTCGATCGAACGGCGCTTCGTCAGCGAGCGCGGCGGAGTCGGTGAGATCCGCCGCCCGGACTTTGGCCTCGCGCTGCAGCCGCTCCAATGTGCTGCTGACCAGCGCGAGACGCTCGGCGTCGCTGTCGACAGCCAGCAGACTGCCGAGACGCGGTTCGAGCTCGAGAATGTGACCGGTCTTGCCGCCGGGTGCGGCGCACGCATCGAGCACGCGCTGCCCGGGCTTAAGGTCGAGCAGCCGCGCAGCCAGCTGCGCGCCTGCATCCTGAATGCTGACTCGACCTTCGGCGAATCCGGGCAGCGCCGTGACGGCGGTTGGATACTCCAGCACGATCGCCGAGTCGGACCAATCGAGCGAGCGTGCCGGGCGGCCCGCTGCCGCCAGCTCACGCAGATAGTCGGCCACACTGCTGCGGTCCTTCGCCACGCGCAACGTCATGGGAGGGTGCAGGTTGTTCGCGGCCAGCACCTGTTCAAAGTCGTCCGGCCAACTGGCAGCGAGCGAGCGCGTGAACCACACCGGATGCGCATGGCGCAGCGCGATCTCGGCGTCGACGTCGGCAAGCAGCTCGGCGCGGCGCGCAACGAAGCGCCGCAGCACCGCATTGACGAAGCCCGCGGCGTGCCCGAGTTCGAGCACCCGCGCCGCATCGACGGCCAGATGCACGCTGACCTCCGGCGGACTGCGCGAATACTCGACCTGGTGGCAGGCCGCAACCAGCAGCGCACGCAGTTCGCTGGGCATCTCCTCCGGCGCGCGGGTCAGCAACTGCGCCACGGCCGGTGCCAAGCGCAGATACCAGCGCAGCGTACCGAGCGTGATGGCCCGTACGGCAGCGCGATCCTCGCGCCCGTCCGCGGCCAGCAGGGCTTCATCCGCCGACTTGCCGGCTAGCGCCACCTGGGCGATCGCGAGCGCTGCCTGGGCCAGCGTCTCGGCACCGGGCGCGTAGCGTGGCGGCTTGGGCCCCTGCCTGGGCTGGGGCTGGGGCCGGCGCGGCGGCGTGCGCTTGCGTCGCGACGGGGAGGCGCTCACTGCAGCACCTTGCCAGCCAGCGCATGCGCTTGCTCGAACTCACGCGCCGCGACGACCCGCCGTCCCGCCAGCTGCACTTCGAGCAGGCCCAGCTGCCCCGCACCACAAGCCACACGCAGACAGTCCCCCTCGAGACCCAGTACGGCGCCCGGACGAGCCGGCAGCGAGTCAGGCATGGCCGGCAACACGCGGCTGCGATGCAGGCGCAACAGCTGGTCGCCGAAGACGGCTGTCGCCACCGGCCAGGGATTGAAGGCGCGAATCTGTCGATCGATCTGCGCCGCGCTTGCCTGCCAGTCGATCGGCGCCTCGGACTTGGCGATCTTGTGCGCGTACCGCACACCCGTCGTGTGCTGCGATTGCGACTCGGCCGAGCCATCCTGCAACTGAGCCAGCACTTCGAGCAGCGCTACCGCGCCAGCCCGCGCCAGCACCGCCTGCAGTTCACCGGCCGTTGCCGTGGCATCGATCGGCACGCGCCGGCTTGCGAAAATCGGACCCGTATCGAGACCGGCTTCCATCTGCATGATCATGACACCGGTTTCGCGGTCGCCGGCGAGTATCGCTCGCTGGATGGGCGCCGCGCCCCGCCAGCGGGGCAGCAGCGAGGCATGAATGTTCAGGCAAGCTCGCGACGGCAGCGCCAGCACCGCGGGCGGCAGGATCAGCCCGTAGGCCACGACCACCAACACGTCCAGCTGCCAGGAACGCAGGCGCTGCTGTGCCGACTCGCTGCGCAAGGTGTCGGGCTGGAAGACCGCGACGCCCCGGGACTCAGCCAGCTGTTTGACCAGGCTGGCCGTGAGCTTGCGTCCGCGGCCGGCAGGACGATCGGGCTGGGTCAGTACGCCGACGAGTTCGTGCGGCGAGTCGAGCAGGGCCTGCAATGCGGGCAGCGAGAACTCGGGCGTCCCCGCAAACGCGACGCGAAACGCCGTCACGCTAGCGCGCCTTTGCGCCTGCCGTCCGTCTGGCCGATCCGTTGGCGGCGCGCTCCTTGCGGTCCTTGTCGAGTTTCTTGCGGATCCGTTCGCGCTTCAGTTCCGACAGATAGTCGACGAACAGCTTGCCTTGCAGGTGATCCATTTCGTGCTGCAGACAGACCGACTCCAGGCCCTCGAGACGGAGTTCAAAGCTGCCGCCATCGCGGTGGCGTGCGCGTACCGCTACCTGCGCCGCGCGCTCGATGTCCTCGAAAATCTTCGGGACCGACAAACACCCCTCTTCAACGACCTGCACGCCGTCGCGCGCCAGAATCTCGGGGTTGATGAACACACGCGGGACGTTCTGCTCCTTGCTGACGTCCATGACGATCAGCCGCAGATGCTGATCCACCTGGGTCGCCGCCAGGCCGATGCCAGGCGCGCTGTACATGGTCTCGAACATGTCGTCGATCAGCTGGCCCAACCGGGCGTCGAAAACGGTCACTTCGGCTGCGCGGGTACGCAGTCGCGGATCGGGAAATTCCAGCACGGACAGCAACGCCATGTCGCTCAACCTCGATGTACTTCGCGTGTTCGACTCAAAACGGTTGCCAATGTTCTCAATTCGTTGAGAATTGGCCGCTGGCAGCCGCAGCGTTTCGGCGAGGGTGCAGGTCGCTGACCCCGTGAACCACCGCACAAAGCAGCAATTTGACGATGCGCGCTTTGGCGGCTTGCGAGTATAACATCGGGGTCGCTCGCCCCACCCGCGGACAGGAGTGGAGGATGCTCTTGAATCAGTCACTTAGCTCAGGCGTCTGGCAGCAGGCCGGAAGCCGTCTTGCCGCTGTCGGCGTCGCCCTGGCAGTGGCCGTTGCCCTGGCCGTTGCCCTGGGCGGCTGCGCTACGACGCGCACCGACCCCACACCGGTCGGGGCCGCGCCGGTCGCCATGGACGCGCCGCGCGACCTTGCGCCACCGCAGACCGCAACCGAGACCGCTGTTGCCGCCAACCCCGAAGGCGCCGCAGTCGATGAACCGCGCCCGGATCCGGGCGGCGTGATCAGGCCCAGCGCCCCCACCGACTACACCGTGAAGCGCGGCGACACGCTGTGGGACATCGCTTCGATGTTTCTGCGCGACCCATGGTTATGGCCGGAGATCTGGCAGGTCAATCCGCAGGTCGCGAACCCGCATCTGATTTACCCCGGCGATTTGCTGACACTCGCCTACGGGGCCAACGGTGAACCACAGATCCGTCTGAGTCGTGGCGGCGCTGCGCGCCTCGACCCGTTGCTGCGCAGCTCGGAGCTCGACGGCGCCATCGCCACGATCCCGTACTCGGCGATCGCCGCATTTCTGGAACGCCCCAGTGTCCTCGAGAAAGAACAGATCGAGAACGCGCCTTACGTGCTGGCGTTTCGCAATGAGCACATGATTGGTGGTGCCGGCATCGAAGCCTACGTCCGCGGCCTGAACGGCGCGGACCTCAACAGCCGCTACAACGTTGTGCACGTCGGCGAGCCTATCGTCGATCCGGACAATGGCGATGTACTCGGCTTCCAGGGCACCTATACCGCGACCGCCATCGTGCTGACGCCGGGCGAACCGGCCAAAACTGCGCTGACCGACTCGGCCCGTGAGACGCTCGAGGGCGACCGCTTGCTGCGCGGCGATGCCGATGTGCCGCTGAATTTCGTGCCGCGGGCGCCGCGGGGCGATATCAATGGCCGGATCATCTCGGTCGTCGATGGCGTCGAGCTGATCGGGCAGTACCGTATCGTCGCGATCAACCGCGGCCGCCGGCATGGCCTCGAGACCGGGCACGTACTGGCAATCGACCAGGCCGGCCGCGAAGTGCGCGACCGTCAGGGCCGCAGCACGGCGGGGCTGCGGCTCGCGTCGACGTTTGCGCCGCGCGTGATGCTGCCGAACGAACGCAACGGCACGCTGCTGGTCTTCCGGGTCTATGACCGGATGAGCTACGGCCTGATCGTCTCGGCCGACCAGCCGGTACGCATTGCGGACGTCGTGCGCACACCCTGATCGGCGCTCCCTGAAAAGTACCGGTAGGGCATTGACGACAAACACGGCAGATTGACCTCAGCGTCGATGGGGGCTGCGGCGCTTACGCTGCGGCCAGATGGCGGACCTTCCCACTCTTTGCCTGCTCGCACGCACGCCGGGGCTCACGATCGAAACCTGGCCTGCCGCGCTGCAGGCGCTCGGCATAGCCGCTGCGCCAAACGCAACGCCGCCGCAGCCCTTGTCCGATGCGGCCCGCAACTGGCTGCGCAACCCGGACCGCGCACGGCTGGAGGCCGACCTGCAGGCCTGCGAGCGCCATGCGCTGCAGCTGCTTCCCTGCACCGCCCCCGAGTACCCGAGTCTGCTGGCCACGCTGCCCGGCGCCCCGGCGGTGTTGTGGGTCCGGGGCGACATCGGCGCCCTGTCGATGCCACAACTTGCCATGGTCGGTTCGCGCAATCCGACCGCCGCCGGAGCGCGCACCGCGCGCGAGTTCGCGCACTGTTTTGCGGCCTCGGGCCTGGTGATCACCAGCGGACTCGCGCTGGGCATCGATGCCGCCAGCCACCAGGGTGCATTGGACGGCGGCGGCCTGACTGTGGCCGTCTGCGGCACGGGTCTCGATCGGGTCTACCCGGACGCGAACCGGAAACTGGCAGAGCGGATCGCCTCCAGCGGCGCACTGCTGTCCGAATTTCCACCCGGCACGCCCGTGCGTCGTGGCAATTTCCCGCAACGCAACCGGCTGATCAGCGGGCTCGCCGCCGGAACGCTGGTCGTCGAAGCCGCGCGCGGCAGCGGCTCTCTGATCACGGCGCGCTTCGCTGCGGCGCAGGGTCGCGAGGTGTTCGCGATCCCGGGATCCATCCACAGCCCGTTGTCGAGAGGCTGCCATCAGCTGCTCCGGGACGGGGCAAAGTTGGTCGAAGAGGCCGTCGATGTCTGGTCAGAACTTCGTCTTTCCCTTACTAATCAATTACTTGATCGCCATTCGATCAACGCGGAACACCCCCGGATCGGCACCGCCAAGTTGGACATGGATTACGAAATCCTGTTAGATGCCCTCGGTTTCGGCCCGACCGGCATCGACGATCTCGTCTCGCGAACGGGTCTCCCGAGCGACTCCGTAGCCTCCATGCTTCTGATTCTGGAGCTGCAGGGCCGCGTTGAATCTCACCCCGGCGGACGGTTTGGCCGTCAGTCGTGACGAGCCTGATCGACAACGCTTATATGAATGACACCAGCAGCGTCCTCGACATCCTGATCTATGTCTTCGACCGCTACATGCTCTCGGAGACCCCCGAGGTCCCCGAGCGCGATGAGCTCGCGCAGATGCTCGCGCGGGCGGGTTTTGCGGTGCCCAACGTCGAGCGTGCGCTCGACTGGCTTGCCGACCTCGCGGGCGAGCGCGACCGTCCGGTCCTGCAGGGCGGCGGCCCCCGCACGCTGAGACTCTTTACCGAGGCGGAGCGCGACCGGCTGTCCAGTGAGTGTCGCGGTTATCTGCTGACGCTCGAGCAGATGGACGTCCTGAACGCCCATCAGCGCGAAATCATCATCGAGCGCCTGCTCGCACTCGAGGTCGAAGAACTGGATGTCGAGCAGCTCAAGTGGGTGGCCCTGATGGTGCTGTCGAGCCAGCCCGACGCCGAACTCGCCTGCGCACGGATGGAAGACCTCGTGTTCGATGCCCCCGAGTCTGTGCATTGAACGTCGGTGCATTGATCGTCCGCGAACTGATCGATCAGTAGAACCTATGGCCGAAAATCTAGTCGTCGTCGAATCGCCTGCGAAGGCGAAGACCATCAAGAAGTACCTGGGAAAGGATTTCGAAGTCCTTGCCTCCTACGGGCACGTGCGCGACCTCGTTCCAAAAGAAGGCGCCGTTGATCCCGAACGTCGCTTCGCCATGAAGTACGACGTGCTCGAGAAGAACGAGCGACACGTTACGGCTATTTCGCGCGCACTGAAGAAAGCCAAGTCCCTGTACCTCGCGACCGACCCGGATCGCGAGGGCGAAGCGATCGCCTGGCACCTGCACGAGATCCTCAAGGAACGCGGTGACCTGAAAGGCCGCACGGTGCATCGGGTCGCGTTCTACGAGATCACCAAGAATGCGGTGCGCGCCGCGATCGACAAGCCGCGCGAACTGTCACTGGATTTGGTCAATGCGCAGCAGGCGCGTCGTGCGCTCGACTACCTGGTCGGCTTCAATCTCTCGCCGCTGCTGTGGAAGAAGGTTCGCCGCGGCCTCTCGGCGGGCCGCGTGCAGAGCCCGGCGCTGCGGATGATCTGCGAGCGCGAGGCCGAGGTCCAGGCTTTCATCGCGCAGGAGTACTGGTCGATCGATGGCGACGGCGAGCATTCCGCGCAGAGCTTCCCACTCAAGCTGATCGAATACGGCGGCGAAAAGGTCGAGCAGTTCAGCTTCACCAATGAGACGGTCGCGCGCGCCGTGCAGCAGACCGTCGCGGACGCAACCGACAAAGCCGGTACGTTGCGGGTGTTGACGATCGACCGCAAGCAGCGCCGACGCAACCCCTCGCCGCCCTTCACAACTTCTACGCTGCAACAGGAAGCGGCGCGCAAGCTCGGTTTCTCGGCGCAGCGAACCATGAGGCTTGCGCAGCAGCTCTATGAAGGCGTCGATTTTGGCGAGGGTTCGATTGGCCTGATCTCCTACATGCGTACCGATTCAGTGAGCCTGGCGGCCGATGCGGTGCGCGAGATCCGTGAGGTCATCACCAAGCTCTACGGAGCGCCATCGGTGGCTGAGGAGATCCGCGTCTTCAAGACCAAGTCGCGCAACGCCCAGGAAGCGCACGAGGCGATCCGGCCGACGTCGGCCTCGATCACGCCCAACAGCCTCGAAGGCAAGATCGATCCGGACCAGTACAAGCTCTACGCACTGATCTGGAAGCGGGCCGTCGCCTGCCAGATGGCCCATGCGGTGTTCGATACGGTTGCGATCGACCTGCTGGCCGGCCCCGATGGGCCCAAGCGCCACCTGCTGCGCGCCAACGGCTCGACGCTCGTCACGTCCGGCTATATCGCGGTGTACCAGGAAGGGCGCGACGACTCGGCCGACGACGACAACGACCGGATCCTGCCGCCGATGAACGAGGGCGATGACGTCAAGCTGTTGCGCGTCGACGCACAGCAGCACTTCACCGAACCGCCACCTCGCTTCTCGGAAGCCTCGCTGGTCAAGGCGCTCGAAGAGCATGGCATCGGCCGACCGTCGACCTACGCGTCGATCATCTCGACGCTGAAGGATCGCGAATACGTCGACATGGACGCGCGGCGCTTCATCCCGACCGATATCGGCAAGATCGTCAACACTTTCCTCAGCAAGCACTTCGACAAGTACGTCGACTACGGCTTCACGGCTTCGATGGAAGATCAGCTGGACGCCGTGTCGCGCGGCGAAGAGAACTGGACCGATCCGCTGCAGAAATTCTGGCAACCGTTCATCGATCAGGTCGAGTACATCGAAAAAAACGTTTCACGCGAGGAAGTCGCACAGTCGCGGGAACTCGGTACTGATCCCGTCAGTGGCAAACCCGTCACGGTGCGGATCGGGCGCTTCGGCCCGTTCGTCCAGATCGGCACCAAGGACGACGAGGAAAAGCCGAAGTTCGCCGGTCTGCGGCCCGGCCAGAAGATGGACCTGATCAAGCTGCCGGAGGCGCTGGAGCTGTTCAAGCTGCCGCGCAAGCTCGGCCAGACGGCCGAGGGCGATGAGGTCAGTGCCAGCGTGGGTCGATTCGGCCCCTACGTGAAGTACGGCGCCAAGTACGTCTCGCTGAAGGGCGACGACGACCCCTACACCATCGAGCTGCCGCGCGCGCTCGAAGCCATCCGGCTGAAGCAGGAAGCCGATGCCAATCGAATCATCCTCGACTTCCCTGAGAACGGCATCCAGGTGCTGAACGGCCGCTACGGTCCGTACATCACCGATGGCAAGAAGAACGCCAAGATGCCGAAGGATCGCGAGCCCAAGTCGCTGACGCTCGAGGAATGCCAGGCGTTGATTGCCGCCGCGCCCGAACGCGGCGCGCGCTTTGGGCGCAAGGGTGCCAATCGCTTTGCGAAGTCTGCCAAGAAGGAAGTCACGACCGAGAAGCCAGCCGCGGCGCCTGCCCTGAAGGCGAAAGCCACCAGCAAAGCCAAAGCCAAAGCCAAAGCCAAGGCCAAGGCCAAGGCCAAGACCAAGTCAAAGTCCAAAACCACGACGAAACGCAAAGCCAAGGCGAAGCCCGGCGCTGCGTCCGCCGCGAAGGGCGCGAAAGGCGCGCCCGCGAGCGCTTGAAGTACCGGCACGCTTTTCACGCCGGAAATTTCGCCGACGTCCACAAGCACGTGGCGCTGCTGGCGCTGCTTGAAGCGCTGGCCAGAAAGCCCCGCGGCTACCTTTATGTCGACACGCACGCTGGCCGGGGTCTGTACGACCTCGACAGCAGCGCCGCGCGCGAATCCAGGGAGGCGCACTCTGGCGTGAACGCGCTGCTGCACGCGCGCAGCGAGGGCCGGCTCGTGGCGTCGCAAGGACTTGCACGCTATCTCGATGCGGTCACCGCGGTCCGCGCTGAAACCGGGCTGCGCCATGGCTGCCCCGGCTCACCGCTGCTGGCCGCCAGAGCGCTGCGTGCGGTGGATCGCGCTGTGCTGATCGAAAGCGAGACGCTCGAGTTCGTGGAACTCGGCCGTGCGCTGCGCGGCTGGCGCCGGATCAGCCTGGAGAACAGCGACGGCTTTGCGCGCCTGCCAGCGTTGCTGCCACCCCCGGAGCGGCGCGCGCTGGTGCTGATCGATCCGCCGTTCGAGGAGACCCGCCTCGACTTCCAGCGCATCGGTCACGCCCTGACTGCCGCACTCGAGAAGCTCGCCCACTGCGTGATCGCGGTCTGGTACCCGATCAAGATCGAGGCCGACATGGCACGCTGGCATCGCAGCCTGGCCGAACGCCTCGGTGCGGAACAATCCAGGGAAACCCTGATTTCCGAGCTGTATCGCTATCCGCCCGATTCACGCGCGGGACTCAACGGCTCAGGCCTGCTGATCGTGAACCCGCCGTATCTGCTCGAAGGCACGCTACGCGAAGACGTCGCTGCACTCGCCGCCGCACTCGAGCCAGGGCTGGGCGCCGCGGCGACCGAGCCGGGACCGGGCAGCTGGTCGGTGCGTCAGCTCGGCGCGTCGAAATCGACCGCCTGAAGCACTCGCTGCGCGGCCTCGTTCAAGGCTGCCGCATCGATCGCCGATTGCTCGCGAGCCAGTACTGCGAGCGCGCCGCCCTGGACCGGCAGCAACAGGCCGGTGTAGCCGGACTCCTCGAAGCGCTGTTCGCGCGTAACGGCCTCGTCGCGCAGCACCAGCACGGTCACTGGGCCTCCGCTCGTCTGCACGACGAGATGTGGAACGTACCGGCCACGAAACCAGCAGCTGTAGGCATAGACGACCTCGCCCGCCGTGGCGCGATCAAGGCGCACGCCGGAGCGGCGCAACACCAGATCGAGCGCCGACTGCGGCACCGGCGCATGCTGGTTCCAGCTGTCAGGTTCCAAGGCCATGTGCTCGACGACCGCGGTGGCCAGCGCCGGTTGAGATTGGGTCGACCAGAACACCAAGCCGATTGTCACCGCCAGCGCGACGCTGGCCGCCAGCGCCCAGGCACGCGGCCGACCTTCGCGGCGCGGCGCCGTGGCGATCTGCGCGCTCTCAGCAGCCGGACGGCGCAGCTCGACAACGTTCGACGCCGACCGCAGCGGTTCGAGCGGCAATTCCAGTGCACGACGGATCTGTCCGTCGAGGGCCCGCGTCTCGCGTCGAAACGCGGTGCAGCGCGCACAGGCCAGCAGATGCGCTTCAAGTGCGTCGTTGCTCGCCTGTGGATCTGCGCCAATCTGCAGCTGCATCGCCTCGCAGTTCACGGCGCATCCCCCGCTGCGGCCGCGACGCCGCAGATCTCGCGCAGCTTGCCGCGGGCGCGAAACAATCGCGTCAGAACCGCCTGCTGGGTCAGATTCATCTCCGTCGCAATCTCCTGGGTGCTGAAGCCGCCGAGCACCTGCATGACCAGCGGCTCGCGATAGTCGTCCGGCAGCCGCAGGATCGCCGCCCGCAGCTCATCGAGCTGCTGGTCCTCGCTCGCCGCGAGCGCCGGATCCTCGAGCGAGATCAGGCCGTCGATGTCGGTCGTCGGGTGCCGCTTGCGCTCATAGAGCCTTGCGTGCTCACGCCGCACAATGGTCAGCAACCAGGGGCGCAATGCCTCCGGCTTGGTCAACTCACCTTGCGCCTTCCAGGCCCTGAGCATTGCTTCCTGCACCACGTCCTCCGCCGTCTGTCGATCCCGGGCAAGCCACAGCGCAAAACGCAGCAGCTCGGGCCTCAGACTGGCCAGCGTGTGCTCGAAGGGGCTCACGCCTGCCATTCCGGACCTTGGGTCGTTGCGGTATAAGACCGGCTGCATTGCAGTCTTATTTCAAGAGTACCTTGCATGACCGACAGCACCCCTGACGCGTATGGCGTCATCGGACATCCCGTCCGCCATAGCCGTTCGCCGTTCATACACGGCCTGTTCGCGCGTCAGACTGCGCAGCACATGGTGTACCGGCTGCACGATATTGTTCCGGATCTGTTCGCGACATATGTCGGAAAGTTCTTTGCCGAAGGGGGGCTTGGGCTGAATGTTACCGTGCCTCACAAGCCGGCAGCAGTACAGTTGGCGGATGCGCTGACGCCGCGCGCGCAGCGCGCCGGCGCGGTCAATACGCTGGCAATGCAGGCCGGACAGATCCTCGGCGACAACACCGATGGCGTCGGGCTGATTCGGGACCTCTGCGACAACCAGATGGTCGTGGTCGCCAATCGACGTCTCCTGATCCTCGGCGCCGGCGGCGCGACCCGCGGCATCCTCGAGCCGCTGCTGCAGATGGAACCCGAGGAGATCATGATTGCGAACCGTACCGTCGAGCGCGCGCACGGACTCGCCGCCGCGTTCACCGACCTTGGCAAGGTGCGCGCCTGCGGGTTCAGCGAACTGCCGCGTCGCCCCTACGACGCGATCATCAACGCGACCTCAGCCGGTTTGTTCGGCGAAGCGCCTGATCTCAGCTCAAGAATCATCGACGGCGGCACCGTCTGCTACGACCTGTCCTACTCCAAGGACACGACTCCGTTCCTGGATTGGTGCCAGTCACAGGGCGCAGGCAAGTGCATTGCGGGGCTCGGCATGCTGGTCGAACAGGCTGCGGAATCGTTCTTTCTATGGCGCGGCGTGCGGCCCGATACCGCACCGGTGCTGGCCGCACTCGGAGCCTGAAGCTGCGCAGCCCGTCATCCGGACCCGCTCAGGTCGCACGCATCGTCACGAATTCCTCCGCGCTGGTCGGATGAATCGCAACGGTGTCATCGAAGTCGCGCTTGGTCGCCCCCATTTTCACCGCCACCGCAAAGCCCTGCAGCATTTCATCCGCGCCAGCGCCGATCACATGACAGCCGACGACGCGCTCCTCGGGGCCGACCGTCACCAGCTTCATCTCGGCGCGAACTTTGCGCGTGGTCAGCGCGTGATACATCGGCACGAATCCCGAACGATAGACCTTGACGTCGGAATGCCGGGCCCGCGCCTCCTCTTCAGAGAGTCCGATGGTGCCAATCGGTGGGTGGCTGAACACGACGGTGGGAATGTTCTTGTAGTCGAGGTGGCGGTCCTGCATGCCGCCGAACAGCCGATCCGAGAGCCGTCGCCCGGCAGCGATCGCGACCGGCGTCAGCGTCGCATGCCCGGTCACATCACCGATCGCGAACACGCCGGGGTTGCTCGTCTGCTGCAGATGATCGATCGCGATGAAGCCGCGCGCGTCGAGCGCCACGCCCGCGCGGTCGAGACCGAGATCGCGGACCGCAGGATCGCGGCCGATCGCCCAGATCAGCGCATCGAACGGACCCAGCATCCGGCCATCGGCGAGCTCCAGCTGCACGGTGCCCGGTTCATCCGAGCGGTGCACCGCTGTGGGCACGGCATGCGGCGCCAGGCGCACGCCCTCGCCCGCCATGGTCGCGAGCAGCGTGCTGCCGAGCATCCCATCGAAATGCCGCAGCACAGAATCCGTGCGGATGACGAGCGTCGTTTCCGAACCGAGCGCCGCGAAGATACCGATCAGCTCGCAGGCAATGTAGCCGCTGCCGACGATCGCGACCCGTCGCGGCTGGGTCGGCAGCTCGAAGAATCCGTCTGATGACAAGCCGAGCTCGCCGCCCGGCAGCGCGGGCCAGCTTGGCTGACCGCCGGTCGCGATGACGATCTGAGCCGCGCTCAGCGTCTCGCCGCCGACTTGCACCGAACTGCTCCCGACCAGCCGTGCGTGACCGCGGCGCAACTCGACCTTGCGGTTGGCGAGATTGCGCTCATAGATGCCATTGAGACGGCTTACGTAGTCGTCGCGCTTGCGTTTGAGCGTCTCCCAGGTCAGCGTGGCCTCGGTCGGCGTGAAGCCGTAATCCGCCGCGTCGTGCAGCGCATGGGCCAGCTGCGCCGCGTTCCACATGACCTTCTTCGGTACGCAACCGACGTTGACGCAGGTTCCGCCCAGCCGCCCGGATTCGATCACCAATGCGCGTGCGCCATATTCCGTTGCCCGCTGCGCGCAGGCGAGTCCGCCGCTGCCGCCACCGATCACAATCAAGTCCAGGTCTTTCATGGCTGCGGATGTTACACGGGCTCTTTACAATGCCGGGACCGATGACCAGTCCCAGCCCGAGTTCCAATCCTTTGCTGCAACCGGACGCTCTGCCGGCGTTCTCGCAGATCCGTCCCGAGCACGTCGAGCCTGCAGTGCGCGCCACGCTCGCCCGGCAGCGTGCGCGGATTGCAGCGCTGCAAGCACTCGACGCGCCGAGCTTTGCCGAGGTCGTCGAACCCATCGAGGAGCTGCAGCATGAACTGGCACGAATCTGGGCGCCCGTCGGCCACCTGAACGCCGTCACCAATTCCGACGCGCTGCGCGAGAGCTACAACCGCTGCCTGCCCTTGCTGTCGGAGTTCCAGACAGAGCTCGCGCAAAGCGAAGCGCTCTACCGCGCTTACTCGATCGTTGCCGAACGGGATGCCGCGCAGCTCACACCTGAGCAGCGGCGTGTCGTCGAGCAGGCGCTGCGGGACTTCCGACTCGCCGGCGTCGCGCTGGCGAGCAAGCCCCAGCAACGCTTCAAGCAGATCATGATGGAGCTGGCGCAGCGCGGCGCCAGCTTCGAGGAAAACGTCCTCGATTGCATGAACGACTGGCAGCATCACGTCACAGACGCTGCGCAGCTCGCAGGTGTGAACTCGAACATCGTGACCCAGGCGCGAGCCCGCGCCGCCGCCGTCGGCAAGGAAGGCTGGCTGCTCGGCCTCGATCAGCCGACCTATCTATCCGTGATGACCGACGGAGAATCGCGCGAGCTGCGCCGCGTGCTGTACGAGGCCTGGTCGACCCGCGCATCCGAACGCGCTGGCGACGGTCGCTGGGACAACGCTCCGGTCATCGCAGACATCCTGCGCCTGCGGCATGAAGCGGCCGAGCTGTTGGGTTTCGCGAACTATGCCGAGTATGCGCTGGCAACGCGCATGGCGCGCAGCAGCGCCGAGGTCATCGAGTTCCTGCGCAAGCTCGCGCAGGCCGCGCGACCCGCGGCGGAACGCGAATTCGCTGAATTGCAGGCGTTCGCCGGCCAGAGCCTCGAGGCCTGGGACGTAGCGTTCTGGTCGGAGCGATTGCAACGCAGCCGTCACAACGTATCGCAGGAGGCGCTACGGCCATGGTTCCCGCTGCCGCGCGTGCTCGAGGGGCTGTTCGAGGTCGCCGGGCGTCTATTCGGCATCCAGATCCGTGAACGCCGCGACGTCGATACGTGGCACGACAGCGTGCGCTACTTCGAACTGTCGCGTGACCATGCGGGACGAGCCGAGGTCTTCGGTGCGTTCTATCTGGACCCGTATGCGCGCCCGAAAAAGCGCAATGGCGCGTGGATGGACCAGTGCATCGGTCGCAAATCGCTGCCTAGTGGCTCAGCACTGCCGGTGGCGCACCTGGTCTGCAACTTCCTGCCGCCGCAGGGCGATGCACCGGCGCTGCTGACGCACACCGATGTCGTCACGCTGTTCCATGAGTTCGGTCATGGGCTGCATCACCTGATGACACGCGTCGATTACCCGTCGCTGGCCGGCATCAACGGCGTCGCCTGGGACGCTGTCGAGCTGCCGTCACAGTTCATCGAGAACTACGCCTGGCAGCCGGAGGTGCTGCAGAATATTTCGGCGCATATCGAGACCGGCGAGCCGCTCACCAGCGCACAGCAACAGCAGTTGATCGCGACCCAGCGCTTCCAGGCGGGGCTCGCAACCTTGCGACAGCTGGAATTCGCGCTGTTCGATTTTCGCCTGCACAGCGAATACCGTCCCGACGCCGTGCCGGATCTGCTGACGCTGGTCGATGCCGTGCGCACAGAGGTCGCCGTGATCAGGCCGCCTGCCTGGAATCGTTTTCCGACGAGCTTCAGCCACATTTTCGCGGGCGGCTATGCCGCCGGCTACTACAGCTACAAGTGGGCCGAAGTGCTGGCGGCGGATACTTTTGCGGCCTTCACCGAAAAAGGCGCCTTCGATCCCGAGACCGCCCACCGCTTTGTCGACACGATACTTGCCCGCGGCGGCACCCGCGACGCACTCGAAGCGTTCGTCGAATTTCGCGGTCGGCCGCCGGACATCGGACCGCTGCTGCGCCAGCACGGCATCGCGCCCTGAAAGGCGGCGATGACGCGGCGGACCGTCTTTCTGCGCGGTCCCGGGCTCAGATTCGGAGTAAGGTAAAGCGCTCGCCTCTTGCAGTGACTCCTCGCTTGCCGGATGGCGGGGCATTCTCACTGGAGCGCGATTCACCCGATGCCGCAGCGTACGCATCCGTTGCGGAACAGGACCCGGGACGTCAAAGCTTGGTGGGCACGGCTATGGACGGAGAAAGCTGAGGTCACTGCGACAACCGCAGATGAGCCGCTGCGAGCCGAACTCTTCAGCGCCGACCAGATGGCCGTGCATGGCCAGCGGCTGGGCGCGGCGCATGTGGTGGATCCGGCGCGACTGCCCGACCAGTTGCTCGCAAGACTCGCGTCCAACGAACGCGTACTGGTCGAGCTGGGCAAGCGGCTCGCCACAACTGCCGATGCCGAACGCCGCCTCACACCGGCAGCGGAGTGGCTGCTCGACAACTTCTACCTGATCGAGGAAGAAGTTCGCACGGCTCGTCGGCACTTGCCACGCGGCTACAGCCGCGAGTTGCCGCGACTGACGCTGGACCCGGCCAACGGCGGCGGCGCGGGCCAGCCTCGCGTCTATGCCCTCGCGCTGCAGGTGGTCGCGCACGGCGACGGGCAGATCGGCCGCGGCTCGTTGAAGCGCTTCATCGCTGCCTATCAATCGGTTCAGACGCTGCTGTTGGGCGAGTTGTGGGCCTGCCCGATCATGCTGCGTCTCGCGCTGATCGAGAATCTGCGCCGCGTCGCCTCGCGTGTCGCTATTGCCCATGCCGAACGGCAAACAGCGGGCATCTGGGCGCAGCGCATGCTGGATGTTGCAGAGAAGGCGCCGAGCGAGTTGATCCTGGTCGTGGCCGACATGGCGCGCTCGACGCCGCCGCTGACCAACGCTTTTGTCGCCGAGTTCGCCCGGCGCCTGCAGGGGCGGGGGGCGGGGCTCGCGCTGCCCCTGACGTGGATGGAACAGCGCCTGACCGAATCCCACCACACCATTGAGCAGCTGGTGCATCTGGAAGGGCAGCAGCAAGCGGCGAACCAGGTGTCGGTGAGCAACAGCATCGGCAGCCTGCGCTTGCTGGGCGCCATCAACTGGCGCGAGTTCGTTGAGTCGCTTAGCGGCGTCGAGCTGGCTCTGCGAGACGATCCGAGCGGCACCTATGCGCAAATGGATTTCACCACGCGCGACAGCTACCGCCACGTGGTTGAGGCCATCGCCCGACTCGCGCCTTGCTCTGAGACGGATGTGGCCCGAAGGGCGGTCAGCCTGAGCAGCGCGTCAGCAGCTCGCGCGCAGGTGGGTCCGCAAACCATCCGTCACAGCCACGTGGGTTTCTTTCTGATCGGCGCGGGCCGCGCTGCGCTCGAGCAGGCCGTGGGCATGCGCCGGCCGCTTCGGCTCAGGGTGGCGCGAAGCGCGCACGCCAGGGCGTTGCCGCTGTACGCCGGCGCGATCGTGCTCGGCACGCTCGCGCTCAGCGCCGCGGCGCTGCTCGAGGTGCACTCGCAGTTACAGTGGCCGTGGTGGGGCGAACTGGCGCTCGGCATTTTGCTGCTGATCGCCAGCAGCCAGCTCGTGGTCTCGCTCGTCAACTGGATCGTGACCCTGATCGTCGCGCCGCAGCGCTTGCCACGCATGAACTACGCGTCCGGCATCCCAGCGGATGCGCGCACGCTGGTGGTAGTGCCGACAATGCTCGGCAGCAGCGCTGGCGTCGAGGAGCTGATCGACGCGCTGGAAGTGCGATTCCTTGCCAATCGCGATGCGCGGCTGCATTTCGGTCTGCTCACCGACCTGCAAGACGCGGCATACGAGCATCTTGCCGACGATGCGGCGCTGGTCGAACTCGCCGCGATGCGCATCGCGGCGCTGAATGTGAAGTACCGTGTGCCGTCCAATACGCGGCGCTCTGACGACTTCTTTCTGTTTCACCGCCCGCGCCGCTGGAACGAGCGCGAACGCAGCTGGATGGGCGAAGAACGCAAACGCGGCAAGCTCGCCGATCTCAATGCACTGCTGCGCGGACAGGCGCGCGCTGGGCCGGGCGAGCGCTTCGAGCGCATCGTCGGCGATACGCGTGAGTTGTCTGCCGTGCGCTACGTGATCACGCTCGACACCGACACGCAGCTGCCGCGCGACGCGGCTGGGCAGTTCGTCGCGGCAATGGCGCACCCGCTGAACCAGCCGCAGTTTGGCAGCGGCGCGCAACGCGACATCGTGGTCGAGGGCTACGGAATCCTGCAGCCACGTGTCGCCTTGAGTCTGGTCAGCGCAAACCGTTCCGGCTACGCACGACTGCATGGTGGCGAGACAGGCATTGACCCGTATACG
>JBBQWY010000043.1:0-24305 GCA_038210215.1 Steroidobacterales bacterium | reverse complement strand
TTCCTGACGGTCGACGGCCAGAAGATGTCGAAGTCGCGCGGCACGTTCGTGACGGCGCGGCGCTACCTCGAGCGGTTGCCGGCTGAAATGCTGCGCTACTACTTTGCCGCCAAGCTCGGGCCCGACGTCGATGACCTCGATCTGGCGCTCGGCGATTTCACCGCGCGCGTGAACTCCGATCTGATCGGCAAACTGGTGAATATCGCGAGCCGCTGCGCGCCGTTCATCGCCCGCAACGGCGGCCTGCTTGCAGACGCCTTGCCGGAGCCGGCTCTATACGCGGACTTCGCTCGCGCGGGCGATCGGATCGCGGCGCTGTACGAAGCACGTGACTACGCTGCGGCCATGCGCGAAATCATGCTGCTGGCCGATCGCGCCAACCAGTACGTCGATCAGCACAAGCCCTGGGCACTTGCGAAGGACCCGTCCCGCGCGGCGCAAGTGCAGGCCGTGGCCACCCAGGCGCTGAATCTGTTTCGGGTATTGATGACCTATCTCGCGCCGGTGCTGCCGAAGATGGCTGCGGACAGCGCCGCGTTCCTGCACACCTCAATGGAGCGATGGGACTGCGTCCGCACGCCGCTGCTGGGCAGTGCGATCTCTCCCTACCAGCCACTGGCGACCCGGGTGGACCCCAAACTGGTCGCTGAACTGATCGAGCCGGAAAAACCCATGGAAGAATTCAAAGCCGATTCCCCCGCCCGCATTCGCATCGACGACTTTGCGAAGATCGAGCTGCGGGCCGCCAGGGTCCTGCAGGCCGCGCACGTTGAAGGTTCGGACAAGCTGTTGCAGCTCACACTGGATCTCGGCACCGAGCAGCGCAAGGTCTTCTCGGGAATACGCGCGGCGTACGACCCGGAGAGCCTCGTGGACAGGATGGTTGTCGTTGTCGCGAACCTTGAGCCGCGCAAGATGCGCTTTGGCGTGTCCGAAGGCATGGTGCTGTGCGCCAGTGGCGAGGACGGCGGTTTGTTCCTGCTGGCAGTCGATTCTGGTGCGCAGCCGGGAATGAAAATCTCCTGAAGTGGCAACGGTTTTGGACCCGGCTGAGATAGACGCGCTGCTGCCTCAGACGCAATGCACGCGCTGCGGTTATCACGGCTGCCGGCCCTATGCCGAGGCTATCGTCGCAGGCGCAGCCGAGATCAATCAATGCCCGCCCGGCGGCACCACCACGATAGACGCTCTGGCCCGACTCACCGGACGGCCCGCACTGCCGCTGAATCGGGATTGCGGAGTCGAAGGACCGGAACTCGTCGCCGTGATCGACGAAACGCTATGTATTGGCTGCGCCAAGTGCCTGCCGCCCTGCCCGGTTGACGCCATCGTCGGCGCGAGTCGCCTGATGCACACCGTCATCGCCGAGGACTGCACCGGTTGCGAGCTCTGCATCGCGCCCTGCCCGGTCGACTGCATCACGCTGGTGCCTCGCGCCAGCGTGCTGCCAGGGCTGCAAGCGTCGCTGAATCGGCAGAGATTCGACGCACGGGAGCGGAGGCTGGCGCGGTTGTCCGCAACGCAGGCGGCATTGATCGCTGAACGCAAGCAGCTCGCGCGGCGATGAACGCGAGCAAGCGGCGCCTGATCTTCGAACGGCTCGCGGCGCAGAATCCAGCCCCCACGACCGAGCTCGAATTCGAAACGTCGTTCGAGCTGCTGATCGCGGTCATTCTTTCCGCCCAGGCGACCGACAAGAGCGTCAACGCAGCGACGCGGCGCCTGTTTCCGGCGGCACGCACACCGGCGGCGATTCTTGCACTGGGCGTCGCCGGGCTGTCCGAGTACATCCGGACGATTGGCCTGTACAACTCCAAAGCGAAGAATGTCATCGAAACCTGTCGTCGACTATTGGAGCGCCATGCGGGCAAGGTGCCAGCCGACCGTGAATCGCTCGAAGCGCTGCCCGGCGTCGGCCGCAAGACTGCCAACGTTGTGCTCAATACTGCTTTCGGCGAACCGACGATGGCCGTCGACACCCATATTTTTCGCATCGCGAATCGCACCGGACTGGGGCCTGGCAAGACGCCGCTCGCTGTCGAGAAGGCGCTGCTGAAATTCACCCCGCCGGAGTTCCTGCTGAACGCCCACCACTGGCTGATCCTGCACGGGCGCTATGTCTGCAAGGCCCGCTCACCGAACTGCCCGACCTGCCTGATCGCCGACCTGTGCGACTATCGTCGCAAGACAGCATCCGTCGTGTGGCAAGATCGTCGAGAGCCGCCGTGATCCGTACGGCACCGGTGCGATCTCCCAGTCAAAGGCTGGTCGGGAACTTGCGTTTGCAACCATCGATCAGCGTTCAAACACGATTGTCGGCAGCACCCGACACCGGTCGATTGACGCTGCGCATCGGCGCGTCGAGATCGGCTTGACGTTCATTGCCGGTTCGTGGCCGAGGTCGCAGATCAACACGGGCGCAAAGGAAGAAAAATTGTTGCGCAACCATATGGTCATGCGCTCTGGCCGGATACGCGACTCCGTAATATTCAGCGTGGTCGCAACGAAGTGGCCGCAGGTCAAGGCGGCGCTGCAGCGCAGACTCGCTCAGCCCTGGCGACCCGCTGCAAAGATCGATCGCTGACAGGAGCTGGCGCGCCAGGACGGCGCGCCAGCTCCTGAGTCGAGGAGCCGCCGACGCTAGCGCCAGCTGTAGTCCGCGCGCAGGCCAAACACACGCGGCATCGGCAGATAGGCAATGTAGGAACGACCTGGCGCGAATCCGCCCTCAGGCCGACCCACGTCCACGTATCGCTGCGCATTCTTGATCTTGTCGTCGTCCAGCACGTTGTTGACGTAGGCCGTCAGCGACCACCGCTCGCCGATCAGGCCCGCGCGCAGGTCGACCAGCGAATGCGCCGGGAGCGTGGACAGATTCGCCTCGTCCAGGAAGCGCTCGGAGCGGTAGCTTGCGGCCGCTTCGGCAAACCACTGCGTGCCGCCCGCCAGCCGGTCGCGATACTCGAGGGCGAGATTGAGGGCGTGCTCCGGCGTCTTCTGCACTTCCTTGCCCGAGAAGTCACCAATGATATTGCCCGCTTCGGCGCGCTGCAGCGACGTGGCTGGGGCGGCCAACGAACCGATGATGAACTCGTCGTAAGTTGCGTCCGTCCAGGCGTAGGAACCCGAAACGGTGATCTGCTGGGTCGCACGGAAGTTCGCTTCGAGCTCGAGGCCCTTGATCTCGACCTTGCCGGCATTGGCAATGGCCGAAAGCGTCTGCCCGCTCGGATCGACGCGCTGCACGCCAACCTGCTGGTCCGTGTAGTCGTTCAGGAACGCGGCAACATTGAACCGCAGCCGGTTGTTGAGCCAGTCACTCTTCATGCCGAGTTCATAGGTCGTGACGTTCTCGGCGAAGTAGCCCTGGGTGGACAGATCCGTGACCTCGTTGACGTTGTAGCCACCCGGCTTGTAACCCTTGGCAAAGGTTGCATAGGTCAGCAGGCCATCGCGCAGCTTGTAATCGGCAGACATACGCGGTGTGAACTTGGATTCCTTGTTGGACGCCGTGATGCCGCAGGACGACGCACCGCCAGGACTCGCCGGACACATCGGCACCAGCTGCGTCACGGCAACCTGCAGCCGCGTCCAGCCGCTGGTGAAATACGACAGGTCGTCCTCGTTGTAGCGCCCTTCAACGGTCAGCCGAAGCTTGTCTGTCGCGGCCCACTGCAGCGAACCGAACGCGCCCACATATTCAGTATCGCGCGAGTAAGTGGAAGGAAATGGCCCCGAAGCCGTGGGCGCTGAACGGATCAGGAATGGGAACCCACCAAATATCGAGGCCGGGTTCCGCAGCCAGAACTGGCTGGCACTCAGCAGACTCGATGTTTCATTGAAGGACTGGACTCCGAGCACGAAGCTGAAGTCGTTGACGGAGTGGTTCCAGCGCAATTCGGTGTTGCGGTGTTGGTTGGCGTACACGTCATCGATATTCGAACTCAGCGACACCGCGAAAGGAGAGGGCTGCAGGTAGTTGTTGTAGTCACCGTCGATGATCGAGTGGGCCTGGTTGCGGAACCAGCCGAACAGCAGTGAGAAATCTCCGACGCCCGACACCCAGGTCGCCTCTGTCGTGAAGGTTTCCTGTTCCTGCTCGAGGCCCGGAAAGACCCCGCGGAACGGATCCGCCGACAACTGGATATCGCTCTCGGTGGCATCGATCTGGCCAACGACTGTCCGCCGCGTACAGGCGGCGACAATGGCAGGCGTTGCGCCGGTCAGATTCGCCGGACACGGACTTGCGGGCCCGCCTGGAAACGGCGCGAACATGCCGCCGGGGATCGGGAAGGCTGTGTTGGCCGGAATGTAGGCGGCGGCAAGCTGCGAGAACTCGTCGTCCGTGTACTGATACCGCGTCAGGAAAGAAAGCGTCTCTGTCGGCTTGTACAGCAGCGAAATCGCACCGCCCAGCGTCGATTCGGCGCCCAGGTTTTCACCGGTGACCGGATTGTTGTAGTAGCCGTCCTTCTCGAATGAAGCAAGATTGACGCGCACGGCGAGTTTGTCGCTGACGACCGGGCCGCTGAACGCACCGCGAACTCCATAGGCCGCGCCCTCTGCGCCTTCAACCTCGAGCCGACCGTTCCAGGCATCCAGCGACGGGCGCTTGCTGATGTAGTTGACGGCGCCCGAAAACGCCGCGCGGCCATACAGCACGGACTGCGGCCCCTTGACGATCTCGATGCGCTCCAGGTCGAGCAGCCGTGTGTTCAGCGACGACGAGCCCCCGGCGATGTAGAGGTTCTCTCCGCCGACGTCCTGCCCGTCAAGCAGAACTGCGACACTTGGGCGACCCCGCTCTGCCTGCATACCCCGGATTGCCGGACGCGTGTCGTTCGGGAAGGCGCCAAGATCAAAGGTCAGTCCCGGAACGAGCCTGGCGACGTCCTCGAGGCGTGCAATGCCCTGCCGGTCGATCTGTTCGGCACCAAAGGCCCTGATCGACAGCGGGATGTCCTGCAGACGCTCCTCGACCTTGCGCGCCGTGACGACGATCTCGTCCAGAGCGAGCGAATCATTGACACCCTGGGCCATGCCGACAGGCGCCTGCAACAACAGCGCCGACAAGGCCAACGGCGTCGCCGCAGCGGCAGCAATGAATTTCTGAAGTTCCATTTCGAGATCCCCCTTTCCCTAAACCCTGACCAGTGGATGGCAGTCAACCCGGCGACAGATTGCAGCACGGACGCAACCGGCGCAATGGGACCGAACAGAATCACGCAGACAAGATCATCGGCTATTCGGCCAGTGGACCACGGGCCTGATGACCTGACCAGACGACCCGACAGGTCATCCTTGAAGGGCTGGATCGTCGCCGTCGTTTCGATGGAAGAACAGACTCCGCCCCGGGTCAGCTCGCGGATTCTCTCGACGACCCCGGCCTCTCGCGCATCGATCGAGTGAGTCGCGCCAAGCGTGCGCGCCATCTCGAGTCGATCCGGCCGGATGTCCACGGCAATTAAAGGCTCGCAGTGAATCAGCGCGCCGGCCGTGATCGCGGACAAGCCAACGGAACCGGCCCGGATCGATCTTCAGGGTGTTCAGCACGGCGCCGGCGCCCGTCTAGATACCACAGCCCAGGGGCCCGGACAGTTCGTGCGGAAAGTCCTCGGGTAGCTTGACCGCGTTGCGCTCGGTGACCAGCGCAAGGCTCGCGTACGAAGACTGCTGGAAGAATGCCCGGCGCACCGCGCCCGCCGAATCAGCAAGTGTCGTCGACCCGTCGGCGCGCTGTCCCATGAAGTTCAGCTCCGACGACAGCGCGCAGTTGTGGGGCGCACCCAGGTGGCAATTGCGGCACTCGCCGCAGCTGCCAAAGGTCAGTGCGACGCGGTCCCCGGGCTTGAACTTCCCAACGCGCGGTCCTGTGGCCTCGACGATACCGGCGCCCTCATGCCCGAATACGGCGGGGAGCTGGGCAAAGCGCGGCGCATCGGGGGCCGTGCGCTGAACCCAGCCCCGGCTCGGCGTCACTTGCGCGGCATGTACAGGTCAGTGAGCGTGCCCTCGAAGGCTTCGGCGGCGAAGCCGATCGTCTCGGACAGCGTCGGATGCGGGTGGATCGTCAGGCCGATGTCCGTCGCATCCGAGCGCATCTCGATGGCATGCACCAGTTCCGCGACGAGCTCACCGGCATTCGGACCCACCAGCCCACCTCCCAGCACGCGGTGCGTCGCAGGGTCGAACAGCAACTTCGTGAAGCCCTCATCCCTGCCCTGCGCGAGCGCGCGCCCGCTGGCGGCCCACGGAAACATGCCCTTCCGATACTCGACGCCGCGCGACTTGGCGTCGCTCTCGGTCAACCCGACCCAGGCGATCTCCGGATCGGTGTAAGCCACGGACGGGATGACTCGCGCATCGAACGCGCGCTTCTGGCCAGCGATGACCTCGGCGGCGACTTTCGCTTCATGCGTTGCCTTGTGCGCCAGCATCGGCGCGCCAGCCACATCACCGATGGCAAAGATATGCGGCACGTTGGTACGCAGCTGCCGATCCACGGCGATGAAGCCTCTGGCGTCCACCGCCACACCAGCCGCTTCCGCCTTGATCGTACCGCCGTTCGGCGCGCGACCGACGGCAACCAGCACGCGATCATAGGTTTGCGGCGCGGGGGCACCAGCCCCCTCGAAGGTCACCGCGAGCCCTTCTGCCCGCGCCTCAACAGCCGTTACCTGGGTCTTCAGGAGAATCGCCTCGTAGCGCGCGCGGATCCGCTTCTCAAGAGGCCGGACCAGATCGGGATCGCAGCCGGTCATCAACTGGTCGGTCAGCTCGACGACGCTGACCTTCGAGCCCAGCGCGTCGTAAACGCAGGCCATCTCGAGCCCGATGATGCCGCCGCCAATAACCAGCAGTCGCTGCGGGACGTCGGCCAGATCCAGCGCAGTGGTGGAGTCGAGCACGCGCGGATCCTGCGGCAGGAACGGCAGAACCATCGACTCGGAACCGACCGCGATGACGCAGTGTTCAAAGCCGATAGTCTCGCTCCCCTGGTCGTTCTGGATCTCGACCGAGTTCGGTCCGGTGAATTGCGCCACACCGTGCACCACCTCGACTTTGCGTTGCTTCGACAGCACCTTGAGACCACTGGTAAGTTTGCCGACCACGCCGGACTTCCAGTGGCGCAGGCGCTCGAGATCGATCCGCGGCTCACCGAAGTCGATGCCATGCGCCTTCATTGCGGCTGCGTCCTCGATGACCTTGGCTGCATGCAGCAGTGCCTTGGACGGAATGCAGCCGACATTCAGGCAAACACCGCCGAGCGTCGGCCAGCGTTCGACCAGCGTCACCCGTAGACCCAGATCCGCCGCCCGAAATGCCGCGGTGTAGCCCCCCGGCCCAGCACCGATCACGAGCAGCTGGGTACGACGGTCCACGGTGGCGGCTCGCGCCGGCGCCTGCTCAGGCGCTGCAGCGTCAACCGTTGCGATGACCGTACCGGCCGACACCCGATCGCCCTTGCCGACGCGCATTTCCGCGACAGTTCCCACCAGCGGACTCGGTACGTCCATCGACGCCTTGTCGGTCTCGAGCGTGATCAGCGGTGTGTCGATCTCGAGCCGATCGCCAGCCGCCACCAGCACATCGATGACCGGCACGTCGGCAAAACCGCCAAGATCCGGGACGCGAATTTCCTGGCGATCGCTCTCTGCGCCGCTCAAGGCACGGCCTCGAGCAAGCCTCGAACCTCGGCGAGCCTCGCTGCAAGATAGGTCGTGAAGCGCGCCGCCAGTGCGCCATCGATCACCCGATGATCATAGGACAGCGACAGCGGCAACATCAGCCGCGGCACGAACGAGCCAGCGCTGAACACCGGTCGCATTGCCGCGCGCGAGACGCCGAGAATCGCCACTTCCGGCGCATTGATGATCGGCGTGAAGGCCGTGCCACCGATGCCGCCGAGACTCGAGATCGTGAAACAGCCGCCCTGCATTTCGGCAGCCGTCAGCTTGCCCGCACGCGCCTTCGCCGACAGATCCGCAAGCTCGCGCGCGAGCTCGTAGATGTCGCGGCGATCGGCGTCCCGAATCACCGGCACCAACAGTCCGTTCGGCGTGTCGGCTGCAAAGCCGATATGGCAGTAGCGCTTGAAGACCAGATTCTGGCCCGACTCGTCGAGCGATGCGTTGAAGCTCGGAAACTCGGCCAGCGCCCTGACGCAGGCGCGAACAATGAACGCCAGTGGCGTCAGCTTGACGCCACTCTGGGTCGCGCGCTGCTTCAGCTTGGCGCGAACCTCCTCGAGTTCGGTGATGTCGGCCTCGTCGAATTGCGTGACGTGCGGCAGGTTGACCCAGGCCGCATGCAGCCGCGGTCCGGAGATGCGTTGCACGCGGTTCAACGGCTTCACTTCGACCGGACCGAAAGCCGCAAAATCGACGACGGGCACGCTTGGCAGGCCGGCGTCACCAGCCGCGCCCGGCGCGGCGCCACCGGTCAGCGCGCGCTTGACGTAGGCCTTGACGTCATCGTGACCGATGCGGCCCTTGTTGCCGGTGCCTTTCACGGCATCGAGATTGACGCCGAGTTCGCGAGCAAGGCGCCGCACCGAGGGGCCGGCATAAGCGTGGGAGAACCCCGGATGATCCACTTCCGCAAGATCGGCGCGAGCCGCGGACGCCGCCGGTAGCGGTTCCGAGACGACGGGCGCCGTTGCCGGCGAACGCGCAGGTGTGGGCGCCGGCGTCGGCGACGGGCTCTGCGACGGAACGGGCGCAGCAGCAGGCGCTGGCGCCGCCGTCGACGGAGCCGCCGAGCCTGCGCCCTCGGCGACCCGCACGACCGCGATGACGTCGCCCTTGTTGACCTTGGCGCCGACTGCGACCGACACGGAATCGATCTCACCGGCGAGCGGCGACGGCAGGTCCATGGTTGCCTTGTCGGTCTCGAGCGTGAGCAGCGGACTCTCGACTTCAATGGCATCGCCCGCCTTGACCAGGATCTCGATCACGGCGACATCTTTGGATTCGCCCAGATCCGGCACGCGAACTTCAATCAGCTTCGACATCGCGTCTTCAACAATTCAGCGGATTCGGCTTGGCCGAATCGATATCGAGCGCCTTGATTGCGCGGGTCACGGTCGTGCGGTCGATCTTGCCTTCGTCAGCAAGCGCCTTCAGCGCCGCGAGCGCAATGAACCGCCGGTCGACTTCGAAGTGATGGCGCAAGGCGGCGCGGGCGTCGGATCGGCCATAGCCGTCCGTGCCGAGTACGACGAAATTGCCGGGCACCCATTGGCGGATTTGATCCGGCACGCCACGGACATAGTCGGTGGCCGCAACGAACGGGCCTTCCCGATCCTTCAGGCAGGCGGCTACATACGGCACGCGCGGCGCCGACGCCGGATTCAGCAGATTGTCGCGCTCGCAGTCCAGTGCGTCGCGGCGCAACTCGGAAAAGCTCGGCACCGAAAACACGTCAGCAGGTACGCCGTAGTCCTTCTCGAGCAGCTCCGCGGCCGCCTGCACTTCGCGCAGGATCGTGCCGCTGCCGAACAGCGTGACGCGCACCTTGCCGCGTCCGCCAATCGACAGCAAATACATGCCCTTCAGGATTCCCTGCTCGACACCGGGCGGAATCGCCGGCATCGGGTAGTTCTCGTTCATGACGGTGATGTAGTAGAAGATACTCTCGCCATCAACGTACATCCGACGCAGGCCGTCGTGAATGATCACGGCAAGCTCATAGGCAAAAGTCGGATCGTAGGCCCGGCAGTTGGGAACAGTCGTCGCTACGAGCTGGCTGTGGCCGTCCTGATGCTGCAAACCCTCACCGGCGAGCGTGGTACGGCCCGCGGTGGCGCCCATCAGGAAGCCGCGGGTCTGCATGTCACCGGCAGCCCAGATGAAATCGCCCACGCGCTGGAAGCCGAACATCGAGTAGAAGATGTAGAACGGCACCATGTTGACGCCGTAGTTCGCGTAGGCCGTGCCTGCTGCGATCCAAGAGCACAGCGCACCCGCTTCGTTGATGCCCTCCTCGATCATCTGCCCCTTCTTGTCCTCGCGGTACGACATCAGTTGATCCGCATCCTGCGGGGTGTAGAGCTGGCCGACCGAGGAATAGATCCCGACCTGCCGGAACAGGCCTTCCATGCCGAAGGTGCGCGCCTCGTCCGGCACGATTGGTACGACATTGCTGCCGAGGTTCTTGTCCTTGAGCAGTGTCGTCAAGATGCGCACGAAAGCCATCGTCGTGGAGATCTCACGCCCGTCAGTGCCGTCGAGCATTGCCTGAAAAGCTTCAAGCGCCGGCACGATCAGCGGCGGCGCATTGTGCCGCCGCGACGGCAGGTAGCCGCCGAGCGCTGCGCGGCGGGCTCGCAGATAGCGCATCTCGGCGCTGTTCTCTGGCGGTTTACTGAACGGCAGTCGCGAAATCTCTTCATCTGAAACGGGAATCTTGAAGCGATCACGAAATGCGCGCAGGTCGTCGTCGGAAAGCTTCTTCTGCTGGTGCGTGACCATCTGGCCCTCGCCCGCCTTGCCCATCCCGTAGCCCTTGACGGTCTTGGCAAGAATGACGGTTGGCTGGCCACGATGATTCATCGCGGCCGCGTAAGCCGCGTACACCTTGATGGCATCGTGGCCGCCGCGATTCAGACGCCAGATCTCTTCGTCTGAGAGGTTCGCGACCATTGCCTTGAGTTCCGGATACTTGCCGAAGAAGTGCTCGCGCGTATAGGCACCATCCTTCGACTTGTAGTTCTGGTACTCGCCGTCGACGGAGTCTTCCATGACCCGGCGCAACAAACCCTTGTTGTCCTTCGCCAGCAGCGGATCCCAGCGCGAACCCCACAGCACCTTGATGACGTTCCAGCCAGCGCCGAGGAAGGCAGCCTCGAGCTCCTGGATGATCTTGCCGTTGCCGCGCACCGGGCCGTCGAGACGCTGCAGATTGCAGTTGATCACGAACACGAGGTTGTCGAGCTTCTCGCGCACCGGCATCGTCAGCGCGCCCATCGACTCGGGCTCGTCCATCTCGCCGTCACCGAGGAACGCCCAGATCTTGCGATCCGAAGGCTTCGTGATGCCGCGATGTTCCATGTAACGCTGGAAGCGCGCCTGAAAGATTGCCAGCATCGGACCCAGGCCCATCGAGACCGTTGGAAACTGCCAGAAGTCCGGCATCAGCCACGGATGGGGATAGGACGACAGGCCTTCGCCGGCGACTTCCTGACGAAAGTGTCGCAGCTGCTCTTCGGTCAGTCGCCCCTCGAGGTAGGCGCGCGCATAAATGCCTGGCGCCGCATGACCCTGGATGAACAGCATGTCGCCGGGGTGTCGTTCGGTCTGCGCGCGCCAGAAGTGATTGAATCCCACTTCATAGAGAATGGCCGCCGATGCATACGTGGCGATGTGCCCGCCGTATTCCGATGAGATCCGGTTCGCGTGCACGACCATCGCCATCGCGTTCCAGCGCAGGTACGCTTCGACCCGCTTTTCGACGTCGCGCTGGCCAGGATAGTCGGGCTGCTGACCGGTCGAGATCGTGTTCAGGTACGCCGTGTTCGGCTTGAAAGGCAAATACGCGCCCGAACGTCGCGCGTGATCGATCAGGCGCTCCAGCAGGAAGTGTGCCCGCGCCGGACCCTGGTTGCGCAGCACGGCCTCGATCGACTCGAGCCACTCACGGGTCTCGATCGGATCGGCATCCTCAGGGCGGGCAGCTTCGGGTCGAGGGTCGCTGGTATGGGTATCGTTCATCGAACAAATCCGGGCGCTGCCTCAAACGGAGCGACGCGTCCCTGTGATAACATTTGCGATTATAAGCGCTGTGTTGAGGTTGGCTTGCGCAGCCGCACTCGCGACGGGCCGCAATGATCCGCCGTCAACCGCGGATGGTCAAGGACGACGGCCCTCACAACCCATCGACGGCAGGATCAGCGATTCATGACGGACCCACTGACGCTGCTCAAACCTGACGACTGGCACGTGCACCTGCGGGATGGCGACATATTGAAGTCGGTTCTCGCCCACACTACAGCGCGGTTCGAACGCGCGATCGTGATGCCGAACCTGCAACCGCCGGTAACGACGACGCTGCTCGCCCTGGCATATCGGCAACGCATTCTGGATGCCCGCCCAGTCGGCAGCAGCTTTCAACCACTGATGACGCTCTACCTGACCGATGTCACGACTCCTGACGAGATAGATCGTGCCTCGGCGAGCGGCATCGTATTTGGCTGCAAGCTGTATCCGGCAGGCGCGACGACCCACTCCGACGCCGGCGTGACGAACATTGCGCACATCGACGCGACCCTCGCCAGGATGGCCGCGAACGGCATGGTCCTGCAGGTGCATGGCGAGGTTACGACCGAGTCGGTCGACATCTTCGAGCGCGAGGTGCGCTTCATCGACGACGTGCTGGCGCCGTTGCTGCACAGACACCCGACGCTGCGGGTTGTGTTCGAGCACATTACCACGCGTGCGGCCGTCGATTTCGTTCGTGCTGGCGATGGGCGGCTGGGTGCCACCATTACGCCGCAACATCTGCTCTACAACCGCAACGCGATCTTCCACGGCGGGATCCGACCTCACTACTACTGCCTGCCGATACTCAAGACCGAGAATGACCGCGTGGCACTGATCGAAGCGGCGATCAGCGGCGATCCGCGCTTCTTTCTCGGCAGCGACAGCGCCCCACACGAGCGCGGCACGAAAGAAAGCGCCTGTGGCTGCGCGGGCATGTACTCGGCGCACGCCGGAATCGAGCTGTACGCCGAAGCGTTCGAGCGCGCGGGCGCGCTTGATCGTCTCGAAGCCTTCGCCTCGCACTTCGGTGCCGACTTCTATCGACTGCCGCGCAACGAGACCCGAATTCAGCTGCGACGCCAGCCTTGGCAGCCACCGAAGCAATACGCTTTTGGCAGCGGGGTTCTGGTTCCGATGCGCGCCGGCGAATCAGTTCCCTGGCAGCTCGTCACTGGATCTCACGGATGAATGAATTGATGTCACGCCGCTTCCGCGGCTTCCTGCCGATTGTCGTGGATGTCGAAACGGGCGGCTTTTATTGTGCGACCGACGCGCTGCTCGAGATCGCTGCCGTGCTGGTCACGATCGACAGCAGCGGCCGGCTGGTTCGCGGCGAGACCTATACCTCACACGTTAAGCCGTTCGAGGGTGCGCGGATGGATCCGGCATCACTGGCCGTCAACGGCATCGATCCTTTCCACCCGCTCAGGCCTGCCCAACCGGAACGCGACGCACTGGGCTATATCTTCAAGCATGTCCGTGAGGCGATGCGCGAACACGACTGCAAGCGCGCGATCCTGGTCGGGCATAACGCCAGTTTCGATCTCGGCTTCCTCAATGCGGCAGTCGCGCGCAACGAGATCAAACGCAATCCGTTTCATCCGTTCTCGTGCTTCGACACGGCGACGCTCGCGGGTGCTGCGCTCGGCCAGACCGTGCTGGCACGAGCCCTGAGCGTGGCGGAGCTGGGCTGGGATCCCGACCGGGCGCACTCTGCAGTTTATGACGCAGAGCAGACGGCCGAACTCTTCTGCCGGATCTGCAATGAACTGCAGCCCAGCTTCGAGCGCGCGGAGCGCCGCGCCGCAGAACTCGGCTGGGCTGACTCAGCCCTCGGCCGGGGCGCCGAGTGAATCGTCGAGAATCTGCTTCAGCTCACCGGAGCGAAACATCTCAAGCACGATGTCACAGCCCCCGACCAGCTCACCCTTGAAGTAGAGCTGCGGATAGGTCGGCCAGTTCGAATACTGCTTGAGTGCCTCGCGCAGTTCGGGGTCCTCAAAAATATTGAAGTGCGCAAAGTCAGTGCCGGTCGCACGCAGCGCCGCGACCGTCTGGGCAGAGAAACCGCACTGGGGAAAGTCCGGCGTGCCCTTCATGAACAGCACCACTGGCGCGGCCGTCAGTGCCGTCTGGATTCTCTGCTGAATAGTGTTCGCTTCCATATCTCGTTCGCCCCATGGTTCTATCTGTTGCGGCTGGCCCGCTCGCGCCGCGCCGAAAGCTCATCGAGCAAGGACCACTGCTGGTCTGCCGTCATGCGTATCCAGCCTGCGATCTCGACGCCGCTGCGAAGGCAACCGCTGCAAAATCCTTGCGCATCGAGCGCACAAACACTGATGCAGGGGGAGTTCGGCCCGCGCGGGAGATGAGCTTCTGTAGCGATCGCCACTCAGTACATCCTTGGGCTGCGGCGTTTGATCGACATTGAATTATGAAGGGTCGTCGCCTATTCTTCAAACCCTATAATTTCAGAAAATACTCAGGGGAGATGCGCTCAATGAAGAACCCGCTCGACAGCGTCGGCTTGACCGTCACGCTCGGCGTTGTTTTCGCCATCGTCATCATGCTGCTGCCGATGACACCCGGCGGTGACTTCAGCCATCTGAGCCTTGCACGTTGGGCACACATTGTGGTCGGAATCTTCTGGATTGGCCTACTGTACTACTTCAACGTCGCGCAGACCCCGGCGCTCGCAGCCGCGAATGCCGACAAGGGCGGCCCCGGTGGCGCCGGAATCCTCAAGTACGTGGCACCGCGCGCACTGCTGTGGTTTCGCTGGACGGCACTCGCGACCTGGATCACCGGCGCCTGGCTGCTCGACGTGCGCTTGGTCGATGCCTTCCTGCTGCGTGAGGGCAGTGTCGTCATCGGGCTCGGCGCTTGGATGGGCACGATCATGCTGCTCAACGTATGGCTGCTGATCTGGCCGAACCAGAAGAAAGTTCTCGGGATGGTTGCCGCGACCGATGAGGAGAAAGCCAAGGCACGCAGGACGGCCGCGCTCACCTCGCGGGTGAACTTCCTGCTTTCGTTTCCGATGTTGCTCTGCATGGGCGGCTCGGCGCACGGCCTGCCATTCTGACGTTACCTGACGATCTCGCCGAGCAGGTGTCCCGCGCGCTGCGCGAGGACATCGGCTCCGGCGATGTCACCGCGGCGCTTGTTCCGGATTCTCAACTCGCGACCGGCGTCGTGATAGCCCGCGAATCCGCGATTCTCTGCGGCGCGCCCTGGGCGAGCGAAGTGTTCCGCGCGCTTGATCCGCGAGTCGTACTGAGTTGGGCCGCCAAAGACGGCGACCCGCTGCATGTCGATCGACCGTTCCTCGAACTGCGGGGGCCGGCTCGCGCGATCCTGAGCGGCGAACGCACCGCACTGAATTTCCTGCAGACCCTGAGCGCCACGGCGACCACTGCGCGCCGCTTCGTCGATGCGATCGCGGGTACAGGCTGCCAGATTCTCGATACCCGCAAGACCCTGCCCGGCCTCAGGACGGCGCAGAAATATGCAACTCGCTGCGGCGGAGCCCGCAACCATCGGATGGGGCTCTATGACATGGTTCTGATCAAAGAGAACCACATCGTCGCAGCGGGCTCGATCGCAGCCGCCGTGGCTGCGGCGCGCCGCGTGCAACCAGAGGTGCGCGTCGAAGTGGAGGTCGAGTCGCTCGAAGAACTCGATCAGGCACTGGCGGCCGGAGCCGATATCGCGATGCTCGACGATATGTCGCTGCAGCAGATCCGCGCCGCAGTAATGCGCGCCGCAGGTTCGAGGACAAAGCTCGAAGCGTCAGGCAGCATTGTGCTTGAGAATGTCAGGCAGATCGCGGAGACCGGCGTCGACTTCATTTCAATCGGCGCGATCACCAAGCACGTGCGGGCCGTAGACCTGTCGCTGCGACTGCAGTTTGCCGTGGCCTAGGGTCTTTCGACACTCGACAGGCTCAGGCGTTGATCGCCTTCAGCACGCGCTGCGGCTGCGCGACCCCGTAGCCCTGGGCGTAGTCGACACCCAGGCTGGTCAGCATCTGGATGATCTCGGCGTTTTCAGCGAACTCGGCGATCGTCTGCTTGCCAGTCAGATGCCCGATCTCATTGATCGAGCGCACCATTTCGCGATCGATCGGATCCCTCAGAATCTCGCGCACGAAACTACCGTCGATCTTCAGGAAGTCGACGGGAAAGTGCTTCAGGTAGCCGAACGACGACAGTCCCGTACCGAAGTCATCCAGTGAGAACTTGCAGCCGAGCTCCTTCAGCGCATGAATGAAACGATTGGCCTGGGAGAAGTTTGCAACCGCAGCCGTCTCGGTGATCTCGAAGCAGATCTTCGAAGCGTCGAGCCCACTGCGCTGGAACTGCTCGATCACGAACGGCAAAAACTTGTCGTCGCCGAGACTCTGTCCCGACAGATTGATCGCGCACAGCAACAGGCGCTCGCGCTCATCGGCTTCGCTGACCAGCCAGCGAAACGCATTCTCGATGACCCATCGATCGATGCTCGGTGTGATCGCATAACGCTCGGCAGCGGCAATGAAGTTGTCCGGCGACACCATGCGCCCATTTTCATCACGCATGCGCAACAGCAGCTCGTAGTGCGCTCCGACCTCGACCCGCTGCAGCGGCTGGATCGTCATCCGATACAGCTCGAACCGGCCCTCCTCGAGGGCCGCATTGATGCGTGCCGCCCACTGCATCTCGCGTCGCCGCCGCATCAGCTCGATGTCATTCTCGGCAAAACAATGCACGCGGTTCCGGCCAGACTCCTTGGCCGCCTGGCAAGCGCTGTCCGCGGCCGACAGTACCGAGGCGACATCCTCGTTGTCAGGCGTAATCGGCACCACGCCGATGCTGGCGCCGAGCCGGAACACGCGGTCCTCCCAGGTGAAGCGGAAGTTGCGCACGGCCTCGCGAAAGACTTCGGCATTGCGCATCGCCTCATCGATCGAGCAGCTCTCGAGCAGCACGGCGTATTCATCGCCACCCAGGCGCGACAGCGTGTCGCGCCAGCGCACCCGCGCCTTCAGCAGCGCGCCGACCTGGCCGAGCAGCGCGTCGCCAGCGCTGTGACCACAGGTATCGTTGATGATCTTGAACTGGTCCAGATCGATGTAGCACAGCGCGTAAGAAGCCTCGCGCGCCTTGGCACTCTTCAGGGCCCGCTCCAGGCGATTCTCGAACTCGCGCCGATTGACGAGCCCGGTCAGCAGATCATGGCTTGACTGGTACGACAAACGCCGGTTCAGCTCTCGACTCTCAGTGACATCGTGGAAGACCAGCACGGCACCGGCGACCTTGCCGACGCCGTCCCGGATCGGCGCCGCGGTGCTTTCGATGTACAGCTCGTTGCCGTCCTTGCGGATCAGCAGCATCGGTCGTACGGACTTGATCGGCCGCACACGCTTGACGGCCTGCATCAGCGGATTCTCGAGCGGCTCGCAGGTTTCCTCGTGAAAGGACCGGAAGATGTCATCAACCGGCCGGCCCATCGCGTCCTCAAGGCGCCAGCCGGTCAGTTGCTCGGCGATCGGATTGATGTAGTCGATGATCGACGCGGCGTCGGTCGTGATGACGCCATCGCCGATCGACTGCAGCGTGATCTGCGCGCTCTCCTTCTCACGAAACAGCGCCTCTTCATAGAGTTTGCGCTCGGTGATGTCGAGCTCGACGCCGACCAGCCGCAACAGCCGGCCCTCGCCGTCGACGCGGGCCTTGGCCCGGCTCTGCACCCAGCGCCAGTCGCCGTTGCGGTGTCGCATCCGGTGCACGCTCTCGAAAATCGGCGTGCTGCCCTGGACGTGCTCTCGTATCATCGTCTGCACGCGCGCGATGTCGTCGGGATGCACGAGGTTGCGCCAGTCGGGCGTGACATCATCGTTTCCGGGACCGTAGCCCAGCATCGCGCGCCAGCGCGGCGAGAAGTACATCCGGTTCGCGGGGACGTCGAAGTCCCACAGGCCATCGTTGGCGGCGTCTTCGCTGAGAGCGTTCAGCTCCTGGAGGCGCGACAGACGCTCTTCGAGACGCAGCCGCCCGAGACCCGTTGCCAGACTCGCGCCCAGCAGCTTCAGCAGCAATTGCAGATTCACATCCCAGCTGGCGCGCGGCAGCGAGTGAACGAGTCCGAGGAAACCCGCCGGTATACCTTCGATCGAGAACGCGACCAGCAGCAGCGAGCCGATCTGCAGTTCGTGACAGCGCTGGCTCTCGGCACTGTTGTCGCGCTTCGGCGTCGCTGAATCACGCAGCTCGGACAGCCGCAGATGCTCGAGCCGGCTGCGCCACCATGGATAGCGTTCGAGTGACTCACCCTGCAGTGCTTCGGGACGGCATTGCGCGAGCGCATCGCGCGCGACCGTCACGGTTTCGAAACTGCGCGCGTCGTTACTGAGCATCGCCAGCAGCGCCGCATCGCACTGCGCGGCCTCGCGTAGCAGCTCCAGACCCGACCGCAGCGTCGTCTCGAGTTCACCGGCAGACAGGCTCTGGAAGTCGACCGCGATCTTGGTGCAGGTGATGTCGAGACCGACGTGCGCGCGCCGATCACGCGCGGCCCAGACTTGCGGGGACAGCACATCTGAGGCGGTGAAGGACGGCAGATCGGGTTTTACGGTGGCCATGGATCGCAGCAGAGAACGATCGGCGATTGTGGCACATCAATCGAGAAAAACAAGCTAAGTCACTGTTTCATCAAAGATCATGTCTTCAGTTGATTTCGTGAGCCGGGTAGTAGATTACGCGACCCACCTGCCCTGCCCGCACGCAGTCAGCTGCCGGCGCCGCGCTGACCAGCCACCAGTTTTCGCGACTGGCAAAACCAGCAAGCACGCGGTCGGCGGATTCGAAGCACGGCGCGACCTGGGACTGCGGCACCAGCAGCATTCGACCTGGAGACTCCGCCAGCCAACGCGCCGCGTCGAAGCTCTCTGCCTCACCTTCGAGCCAGCGCCGATGGCCGAAATTCCAGCTCTCGCGATCAATGTGCAGCAGGAACTGTTCCTTGTAGGCCACCAGCCCCAGTTGTCGATCTGCAGGAACCTGCCGCAGCACCTGCGCCATGAAGGCACTCGTCGTGCGCACCGGATTCATCTGCGGCGCGATCATCAATCCCCAGACCGTGGTCACGCAGGCGAGCACCATGGGCCAGGCCAGCACCGGTCGCAAGCGCGCCGCAACAAACCACAACGCTGACGCCATTGCCGCAAAGACATACAGCGGCACGAACGACTCGATGCCACCGCCCGTCAGGGTTTCGACCAGGCGGGCCTCGCCGGTCGCCGCCGCAATGGCTGCGATGACGCCGGGAACGACGAGCACCGCGGCCAGGATCAGGCTAAGTCGCCCGATCGAGCGACGTCGCAACAGCTCTGGCAGAGCCGCGGCGGCAGCGATGCAGACCGCCGGCAATGCAGGCAGGATGTAGATGCCGCGCTTCCCCGGGCTCGCACTGAAAAAGAGCAGCACCAATACAACCCAACCCAGCAGCAGGGCCGTGCTGCCGGCGCGCGCGCGCAGCTCGCGCCACCAGCGCGGGACGAGCCAGAACAGCAACGCGCTCAGCGGCAGCCACAGCGGCGGAATCACCTCGACGAAAAAGTAGTACCAGGCTTTGACGTGATGCCAGGACGCCGCATAACGCTGCACGGTTTGCTTGAAGAGTATTTCATCTCGGTAAGCGATCAGCTCTGGCGAGGCGACCGTCTGTACGGCCACGAGCATGGGCGCAAGCCAGACGGAGACGCCCAGCACAAAGCCCGCTGGCGCGAGCCACCAGCGGTAGCCGGCGGACTCGAACCGCGCAAGGCCTGCGAAGCCTGCGGCCCTCAGCCCGAAGTACAGCGGAATCAGCAGCAATGGCAGGAAGCCGACGCCCTTGGTGATGACGCCGAGTCCGGCGGCAAGGCCGCCCACAAAGTAGGCGCCCCAATTCGGGCCAAGCAAGAAATGGCGGATGAGTCCCCACAGTGCCAGCGTCGACAGCATCAGCAAGGTCGGATCGATTTGCGCGCCGCGCATCGTCAGGACGAAATGCAGCGAGCTGACCAGCAGCAGCGCCGCGAACAGTCCCGCCTCGCGTCCTGCGAGCCGACGGCCCAGGTCATAGACCAGCAGCGCAGTGGCCGCGGACGCGAGCAGCGATGGCAGAAGGAATGACGCACGCACCGATCCGAGCAATGCGTAGCTCAGCGCCATCAGCCAGAAGTACAAGGGCGGTTTGTCCTGGTACAGATCGCCACCGACCCGCGGAATAATCCAGTCGCCTGAAGTGACCATGTCACGCGCCAGGCTCGCAAAGCGGGGTTCGTCTGCTGGCCATGGGTCGCGCAGACCGTAGCCCGTGGCGATCAGCAGCCCGATCCAGAGCAGGATCCACGCCGCATCACGCCAATTGAAAGGTTCGGTGAGCGTGCTTGCCCTCACGCCTCGGCCTGCTGCCGACCCGTACGAATCAGATACAGGTTGCGCAGGTAGACGAGCAGCCCCATGCCCTGACCTACAATGAAAACCGGATCACGCTTGTGCAAAGCGTATGAAAAAAGGATTGCGCCGCCGGCCAGGCTGAAATACCAGAAGGCCAGCGGAATGATGCTGCGCTTGGCGCGTTCGCTGGCCAGCCACTGCACGAAGAATCGTGCCGAGAACATCGCCTGGCCGAGGAATCCAATCAGGATCCAGAGTGACGTTTCCTGCATTCCCATTTCTATCTTTACTCCTCAGAGACAATCAGGCCTGGTTTGAAGCGGCGTCGCAGCCACAGCACGCCCAGAATATCGACGATGCCGACCCACAAGCGGTCGAACAATCCGTACTTGGATTGCCCACGTTGCCGCGCGCGATGCCGCACCGGTACGGAGATCACGCGCAAGCCGGCGCGCTGGTACAGCGCTGGCAGGAAGCGGTGCATATGGTCGAAGCGGGGCAGCTCGAGATACGACTCGCGATGCAGCACCTTGATGCCGCAACCGGTGTCGGGCGTGCCATCGCCGAGCAGGCTTGCGCGCACGGCGTTGGCCACCCGCGACTGCAGCCGCTTCAGCCAGGTGTCCCGACGCTGCGCACGATGACCCATGACCAGCCGGATCGGTGGCAGGCAGACGTCCTCGCCAGCAGCGCGCAGTGCCGCGAGCAGCTTGGGGATGTCTGCCGGATCGTTCTGGCCGTCGCCATCGAGCGTCGCCACCCAGTCGCCGCGCGCGTGCCGCACGCCGCTGGTGACGGCGGCGCTTTGCCCACTGCGAAACGAATGCCGCAACAGGCGGATCTGGTGGATCTCAGCATCACGAATGCGGCGTACCTGCTCGGCGGTGCCATCTGTGCTGCCATCATCGACGAACAGCAGTTCGAAGCGGCGCTCGCGCAGCGCCGTCGCCACCTCGCGCGCCAGCGGCACGATATTGTCGGCCTCATTGCAGACGGGCACCACAATCGACAACAGGTCTTCTGCTGCAGTGTGCGCGCCGCCTTTCGGCCCGAATTCGGTCATGCTTCGCGGTCGGCGTCAGAACTGAAGGAGTCCGGATTCTCCGCGATGCGACCCCACGGACACAAGCTGCGCCGCATCGCGACAGGCGATCAGATAGACTTCTGCCCGCAGCGGTTTTCAATGTCATGAGCACGCCCCTTCCCACGACGCCGCCCGAGTCATCGACCTCGTTCGACATCGGCGCCACAGACGACTCCCTCGAGCGCATGGTTGCTCTGTTTCGTGAGCTCGGCGATGTGTATCGCGTGTATTCGCCCGCACGCCGCAACTGGGTCTGGGTCATCAACCATCCGGACGACGTCAAGCGGGTGCTGGTCTCGAACCACCGCAACTACACCAAGGGCCTCGGCCTCGACCGGGTCAAGATCCTGTTGGGCAACGGCATCATGACCAGCGAGGGCGAGTTCTGGCGACGCCAGCGCTACATGATGCAGCCATCTTTTCACAGACGCGTCATTGCCGAGTTCGGCACGCTGATCAACGACGCGAACGAGCGGATGCTGGCCCGCTGGCAGCTAGTCGCCAACGACGGTGGCACGCTGGACGTGTCCGAGGAGATGAGCGAACTGACCCTCGACATCGTGCTGCACTCGATCTTCGGGCGAGACATGGCGCGGCTGGCCGAAGAGCATGGCGAAAATCCTTTTGAGGTCGTAACCCGCGAGCCTGCGCGAGATCTGCGTTTCGCATTCAAGTTCCGCTCTCTGGGCAAGCTCATCACGGCGCTGGTGCAACGCCGCCGCGCCAACGCCGAGGAGCATTTCGACTACCTCGGGATGCTGATGGCGGCCCGCGACAAGGACAGCGGCGCAGCGATGAGCGAGCGCGAACTCCTTGATGAAGTCGTGACCCTGGTCGTCGCGGGCCACGAGACGACCGCCAGCGCGTTGAACTGGGCGTGGTACTTGCTGTCCGAGAATCCCTCCGTCGAAACGCAGCTGAACGCCGAAGTCGATGCCGCGGTGGCGCTCGCGCCGAGCGCGCCCGGTTTATCGCTGGCATCGCTGGAGGCGCTGCCCTACTCGCGTCAGGTCTGCGACGAAGCGCTGCGCATGTATCCGCCCGGCTGGCTGCTGTCGCGCCGCTCCGTGCAATCGGATCAGCTTGCCGGGTACACGCTGCCCGCAGGCACCGATGTGCTGATTTCACCCTTTGTTCTACACCGTCATCCGCGGTACTGGATTGAACCCGATGCGTTCCGCCCCGAGCGCTTCGACGCTGCCCACGAGGCGGAACGACCGCGTTTTGCCTACATGCCGTTCGCAGCGGGTCCGCGCCACTGCATCGGCGAATCCTTCGCGCTGTTTGAGATGCAGATGCACCTGTGCAAGGCTGCGCGACGGTTTCGCCTCGTGCCGACGAACCGCCAGCCGCCGCGCATCGAAGCACAAGTCAATCTTCGTACCCTCGACCCCTTGCTTATGAGGCCTGAAATCCGCTCATGACACCCCGCACGCTGATCGAACTACTGGATGCCAGCCGCAACACCGACCGCGGCATCACCTACCTCGACTCGGAGCAGGACTCGCGCACAGTTTCCTTTGATCAACTGCATGGCCGCGCGCTCGGCATCCTGCACCATCTGCAGCAGCTCGGCGCTCGGCCTGGCGACCGGGTCATCCTGTTCCTGCAGCGCAATGAGGCCTTCATCGACGGCTTCTGGGCCGCGATCCTGGGGGGGCTGATTCCGGTGCCGGTCGCAGTCGGCATCAGCGATGAGCATCGCCACAAGCTGCTGCGCATCGCCGCCAAGCTTGGCAATCCATTCATCTTTACTGAACGAAAGACCTTTGATCGGATCAGCAGCTTCGCGACCGAAGTCGGGGCTGGCGCAACGTTCGAAGCGCTGCGCAATCGTGCCTTCATCATCGAGCAACTCGATGACATCACGACTCCGGGCAAGATCTTCACGGCCAAACCTGAAGACACCGCCTTCATTCAGTTTTCGTCAGGCTCGACCAGCGACCCCAAGGGCATCGTGCTGACCCATGCCAACCTGATCGCCAACTGGCAGGGTGCCGCCGCGGCCGCGCGCTTCAGCCGTGACGACATCTCGCTGTCTTGGATGCCCTTGACGCACGACATGGGCCTGATCGGCATGCATATCTTCATGCTGGGATCGCAGATGCAGCTGCACCAGATGCCGACCGAGCTGTTTGTGCGGCGCCCGCTGCTCTGGCTGCAGTTCGCAAGCTCCCGCCGTGCGACGATCCTCTGCTCGCCGAATTTCGGCTATCGGCACTACCTGAAGGTGCTGGGAGACAGGCCGATCGAGGGGCTGGACCTGTCGGCCGTGCGGATCATTTTCAACGGCGCGGAGCCGATCAGTGCCACGCTCTGCGAAGAATTCCTGGCGCGTCTCGCACCTGCCCGGCTGGCGCGTCGTGCAATGTTTCCCGTCTACGGACTCGCCGAAGCTTCGGTCGCGGTCAGCTTTCCGGAACCGGGCAGCGAGCTGCTGACCCTGCATCTCGACCGCCACCAGATGAGTATCGGTCAACCAGCTGCGACGATCCCGGCCGACGCACCCGATGCCCTGTCGCTGGTCAGCGTCGGCCGTGCGATTCCAAACTGCGAAGTGCGTATCGCCGCTGACGACGACACGCCGCTCGCAGACGGTGTGTTTGGTCATCTGCAGATTCGCGGCGGCAATGTTGCCAATGGTTACTTCGAGGAGCCGGAGGCGAATGCACGTCTGGTCACGAAAGATGGTTGGCTGCGCACCGGCGACCTGGCGCTGTTGCACCACGGCGCCCTGTACATCACGGGCCGTGCGAAGGAGATCCTGTTCGTCAATGGCCAGAACTACTACCCGCATGACCTTGAGAGCATTGCCATCCGCGCCGACGGCATGGAGCTGGGCAAGCTGGTGGTCTCGGGCGTGCGCCGGCCCCGGGCGCAGACCGACGAGCTGGTCGTGTTCGCGCTGCACCGCAAAGACCTGGCCGACTTCGTCCCCGTAGCGACGCAGATTGCGCGCCTGATCAATGAACACACGGGTCTGGAGGTGGCCGAGGTCGTGCCGGTCAACCGAATTCCGAAAACCACCAGCGGCAAGAT
>JBBQWY010000042.1:0-25196 GCA_038210215.1 Steroidobacterales bacterium | reverse complement strand
CCCTCCAGCGCGAAGTATTCGCACTGCACCGGAATCAGCACGCCGTCGGCGGCGGTCAGGGCATTGAGGGTCAGCAGGTTCAACGAAGGCGGACAGTCGATCAGGATTGTGTCGTAGTTCGCCGCGACCTTGGCCAGAATGTCCTTCAAGCGATGTTCCCGCGCCAGCGCATCCATCAGCTTCAGTTCGGCAGCGGTGAGGTCGCTGTTGCCCGGCAGCAAGTCGTAGTGCGCAGCCGTCCGCACGATCGCCGCGCCGATCTCCGCTTCCTCCAGCAACACTTCACAGCCACTCAGCGCGATCTCGCGTTTGTTGACGCCCGAGGCCATGGTGGCGTTGCCCTGCGGGTCCAGGTCGACCAGCAATACCTTGCGCTTCGCCGCAGCCAGCGCCGCCGCGAGGTTGACTGCCGTGGTGGTCTTGCCGACGCCGCCTTTCTGGTTGGCGACAGCGATGATGCGGCGCATCGCAAAAGTCTACAGGCTGCGGCGCAGGATCACGAGATGACGCTGCTCTGAAAGACCGGGCACCGACAGCGCAGCGACGCTTTCGACCAGCCAGGGCGCCGGCACGGCCGCAAGCTCTGCCTCGGGTCGCAGACCTTTCATCGCCAGCACACGGGTCGCAGGGCCAGCAAGTCCGGCGATCTGCCGCAGCATGACCGGCAGAGCGGCAAAGGCCCGCGTCACGAGGGTGTCGAAGGGTGCCTGGTCGCGCAGCTGTTCGACGCGACCGTGAATCGCTACAACATTCTGCAGACTCAATTCGCGAACAGCGTGACTGACGAAACGGATCTTCTTGTTGTTGCCGTCGATCAGGGTGAACTGCTGCGCTGGAAACGCCACCGCGAGCGGCAAGCCTGGAAAGCCGGCGCCACACCCGACGTCAGCGATCCGCGAGCCGCGCAACGACGCATGGATCGACAGGCTGTCGAGTAGATGATGGGTCAGCATCTGCCCCGGCTCCGTGATCGCGGTGAGGTTATAGGCGCGATTCCAGCGCGACAATTCGCCCAGCAGCTGCAGCAGCTTTGCGCCCTGCGGCGCGTCGAGGTCGAGTCCAAGCTGTGCGGCGCCTGCCAGCAGCGTCGCTGCAGGGGTCAGCAAAGGATCTAACCGATCTGCACGACGGTTCGACCCGTCACTTTGCCTTGCAGCAGCGCATCGAAAGCCCCGGGCAATGCCTCGAATGGAATCGTCCGGGTCACGATCTCGGCGAGGTGCCGCGGCTTGAGGTCGCCAGCGATGCGCTCCCACACCTTCAGGCGCAGCTCACGCGGCGTTGCCGAGGAATTGATGCCGAGCAGGTTGACGCCCCGCAGGATGAACGGCATCACCGTGGTATGCAGCTCCGGGCTGCCGGCGAGGCCGATACTGGCGATGTTGCCCCAGGTATCTACAGTGCGCGTCAGCCAGGTCAGCGTCTCACCGCCGACATTGTCGATGGCGCCGGCGAACTGCGCCGTCTCGAGCGGCCGCTTGCCGTAGTCGAGCTGTTGCCGCAGCAGTACCTGCCGGGCGCCAAGCGCACGCAGATAGCTTTCTGCATCAGCCTTGCCGCTGACCGCGACGACCTCATAACCGCGCGTCGCGAGCATGTCGATCGCGAGGCTGCCGACGCCACCGGACGCGCCGGTGACGGCGATCGGCCCCTTGGCGGGCGTCTGTCCGTTGTGCTCCATTCGATGAATCGCCAGCGCCGCGGTAAAGCCCGCCGTGCCCAATGACATGGCCGCGAAGGCGTCGAGGCCTTCGGGTAGTGGAATCACCCACTCGCCCTTGACGCGTGCGTATTCGGCGTAGCCGCCATCGTGCGTCTCCGACAGGCCGCAGCCGGTGACGAGCACCGGATCGCCACGATGATAGCGCTCGTCGCTGGACGACTCGACCGTGCCTGCCAGGTCGATGCCGCCCACCAGTGGATAGCGGCGCAGGATCCGGCCGGCGCCGGTCGCCGCGAGCGCATCCTTGTAGTTGATGTCCGAGTACTGAACGCGGATCACGACCTCGCCTGCAGCGAGATCTTCGAGCGTCAGGTCCTCGAAGCGGGCAACGATCTTGCGATCGATCTCGTGGATCCGGAAGGCACGAAAGCTCTGTTTCATTTGCGGCATCCCCATATCAGCGACGGGCCCGCTCGAGCCAGGCGATCAAGCCGTCGGCATTCAGATCGATATCCGCACGCAGCAGCTCGAGCGTCACAGCGTCGCCATGCGTGCAACCATGCATCCGCGCTTCCTGCAGCAGCAGCGCCGCCAGCGCCTCCCGAATGCGCTCACGCCGGTCGTCGTCGGTGGCAAAGCGCCGCGCAATGTCGACATAGTCGCCAATCAGCCGCTGCAGCGAATCGCCGAGCCGTGGCAGGTCGGTGACGCGCGCGTAATGCGTCAGGTAGGCATCGACAGGCGCGTAGCCGAGGATCCGCCTTATCGACGCCTGCAGCTGCTGCGGGTCGAACTGCGTCGGGGTTGTGGTGGGTAGCGCCAGGGCTCGCCCATCCACGTCGAACTCCCGATAGGACAGCCCAAAGGTATCGCCAGTGAACACATGCCGCCCGTCGAGATCGACGAGCACCTGATGATGCAGCGCGTGCCCCGGAGTATGCGCAATCTCGAAGTTTCGGCCATCGAACTGCAGCTGCTGCCCGTCGGTCGTGACATCGACGCGGGCGGCATCGATCGGCAGCAGCTCGCCGTACATCCTGCGGTACGGTTCCTCGCCATAGACGTCGATCGACGCAGCGATCAGTCGGGCCGGATCGATCATGTGCGGCGCACCGCGCGGATGCAGCAGCATGCGGGCGCGCGGCAGTGCGCGCGCGAGCGCACCGGCGCCACCGGCATGATCGAGATGCACATGCGTCAGGAACACGAACTCGACCGCCTCGCGGGACAGGTCCAGCGCGTCGATGGCGGCGAGTACATACGGCACTGACGTATTCGTTCCGGTGTCGATGATTGCTGCGCTCGACGCGCCGCGAATGATGTGCACCGCATCGAAGTGCGGTCGCACATACTCCGAATCCACGGCTGTAATCCCGTCCCCGAAGCGGGTCAGCTGCGGACAGGCGCGACCGATGTCCAACAGCGGCGCGGCAACCGCGGTTTCGGCCGGCAGGCCCGTGGTCATGCCTTCTTCTCGAGCACGTCCTTCCACTTCTCTTCGAAGTCCCAGACCTGCTCGAAGCCGACCATGCGGCAGAACTCATCGAACTCGAACAGCGGCACGTCGTCGGCGATGCTCGTGCCCGTGCCCTTGAGCGTCTGCAGCGCCTGCTCGATAGCCGCGCTCGCCGCAAGCGCCGCCATGGCTGGCCAGATCGCCAGGCTGTAGCCGAGCGCACGCAGCTCGGTTGCCGAGCGGATCGGCGTTTTCCCGCCGTCAGACATGTTGGCCATCATCGGGCGCCGGATCGCCGCGCAGGCGCGGCGCATTTCATCCTCGGACTGCAGCGACTCGACGAACACGATGTCTGCGCCAGCCTCGGCATAGGCCTGGCCGCGCCGCACCGCCTCATCGAACCCGAGCCCGGAACGCGCATCGGTGCGCGCGATGATCAGGAAATCGGAATTGCTACGCGCCTCGACTGCGACACGCACCTTGGCGACCATGTCTTCGAGCGGCACGACCCGGCGGTAGGGCGTGTGCCCACACTTCTTCGGAAACTCCTGGTCCTCGATCTGGATCGCGCTGACACCCGCTTTCTCGTAGCCGATCACGGTGTGGTGCACATTGAGCAAGCCGCCAAAACCGGTGTCGGCATCGGCGATTACCGGAGCGGTCGACTTTTCGACAACCTTCGATACCCGATCGAGCATGTTCGTATAGGTCGCGAGGCCCGCGTCGGGCAATCCCAGATGCGAGGCCGTGAGCCAGTAGCCACTGGCATACACCGCATCAAAACCGACCCGCTCGACGAGCATGGCGGAGATCATGTCGAACACGCCGGGCGCCACGACGAATTCACCTTGCGATAATCGCGCGCGTAATCTTGAATCAGCCATATATTCCACAAGCCATGGGTCAACTCGGCGATGCGCCACTCAAGGAACTCTGGAGCAACATAGCAGACATGTTCAGTATAAATTTCGCAACCGCCGGGCTGCTGTGCGCCGCGATGAGTCTGACGGTCATGGCCGCGACACCGCGCGCACCCATCGATGTTCCGCGCGAAGTGCGCGGCAACCTGATCCTGGAGGGCGTCCCGGAGCCCGATGCCGCGACCGCTGCCAATCTTGCGCGTTACCTCGCTGTGCGCGGCGCGAGCTTCAGGGACTTCCTGCCCGATGGCCAGCTGCTGATCAGCACCCGCTTTGGCGAAACCGAGCAGCTGCACAGGCTGGCGATGCCGCTCGGCGCACGCGAACAGCTGACGTTTTTCGATGAACCGGTCGGCAGCGCTCTGGCGCGCGGTGGGTCACAGCCAACGATCGCGTTCCTGAAGGACCAGGGCGGCAACGAGAATGCACAGGTGCAGCTGTTCTCGCTGGCCGACCGGAGCGTTCGCCTGCTGACCGACGGCAAATCGCTGCACGGTGGCATCGTCTGGTCCAGGGACGGTCGCCGTCTGGCCTTTCATGGCAATGGTCGCGACGGCATCAGCTACGACATTTTCGTGGCCGAAACAGACTCCGATACAGCCCCTCGCCTGGTCGTTGCCGGACAGCAGCGCCATTGGTCAACGCTCGACTGGTCGCCCGATGATCGGCGCCTGCTGCTGCGCAACTACGTCTCGATTCACGAGAGCTATCTGTTCGTCGCCGATATCGCGACCGGCACGCTGTCGCCTGTCGACGCTGCAAAGCCTGGCGTCAAGGTCGGAATCGGAACGGCGCGCTTCTCGGCCGACGGCCGTACGGTGTTGCTGACCTCCGATCGCGACAGCGAGTACCTGCAGCTGCGGCAGGTGGATCTCGGCAGCGGCGAGGTGCGCGTGCTGTCGACCACGCCCTGGGACATCGAGGACTTCGAGCTGAGCCGCAACGGTCGCTATCTCGCCTACGTCGCGAACGTCGATGGGCTGTCGCGCCTGCAGGTCATTGATCTCGGTCTCGCCTCTGAAAGGCTCGCGGCACCGCTGCCTGCCGGAATCATCAGCGATCTGCGTTTTGACCCGACTGGCGAACGATTGGGCCTGACGATCAACTCGGCGCGCGCGCCGCGCGACGTCTACACGCTCGAGATCGAGTCGAACACCGTCACACGCTGGACACAGAGTGAAACCGGCAACGTCGCGCCCGACGCATTCGTGGACGCGGCAAGAATCCGTTACCCGACCTGGGATCGAACCGCGGGCGGTCCGCGCCAGATTCCCGCATTCGTGTATCGCCCGGCGACCCCCGGCAAGCATCCCGTCGTGATCAGCATCCATGGCGGACCCGAAAGCCAGTACCGGCCGACATTCGATCCGCTGACGCAGTACCTGGTCAATGAACTGGGTTATGCGGTCGTGGCGCCGAACGTGCGCGGCTCATCCGGTTACGGCAAGTCTTACCTGAAACTCGACAACGGCATGCTGCGCGAGGATGCCGTGCGCGACATCGGATCGCTGCTGGTGTGGATCGGGGCGCAGCCCGACCTCGATCCGGCGCGCGTCGTCGTGACCGGCGGCTCCTACGGCGGCTACATGGTGCTTGCCTCGCTGGTTCAGTATGGCGATCGGCTGCAGGGCGGCGTCAACGTCGTCGGCATCAGCAATTTCGTGACGTTCCTGCAGAACACTTCGCCGTACCGGCGCGATCTGCGGCGCGAGGAATACGGCGACGAACGCGACGTCCGCATGCGGGGCTTCCTGACGCGCATCTCGCCGCTGACCAACGCCGAGCGCATCAACAAGCCGTTGCTGATCGTGCAGGGGCTCAATGATCCGCGGGTGCCGGCCTCGGAGAGCGAACAGATGGTCCGGCGTATTCGCGCCAATGGCGGGCAGGTTGCTTATCTCGCGGCCGCCGACGAGGGGCATGGCTTTCGCAAGAAGAGCAATCGCGATTTCTACCAGCGCAGCGTGATCGCGTTCCTGCAGAGCCTGAATCCTTGACGGATTAAATCAGCGCTCCGAAAAACGAGTGACGCGCTTAGGCGAGACCTGCAGCGCTGGCGCCTGTTTCGAGTAGTACTCGGCAAGCGCCGCGATATCGCTGTCGGACAGCGTGCTCGCAAAGCCGGTCATCACCGCGTTCTTGCGGCCACCGCGCTTGTAATCATGCAGCGACCTCGCGAGGTAATCCGCATATTGACCGGTCAGCGTCGGGTACTGCGGCACGATACCGACCCCGTCGTTGCCGTGGCAGGCGACGCAGACCTGGGCAGCTTCCGGCGCCTTGCCCACAGCCGGGCGGTTGGGATCCGACCCGATCGGTGTCCCGGCCAGATAAGCGGCAACGTCCGCCATGTCCTGGTCGGTCATCGAGATCGAGTGCGCATGCATCGTGGCGTGACCCCGTTCGCTGCTGCGATAGGCTTGCAGCGCGAGGACCAGGTAGTCGGCATGCTGGCCATAGAGCTTCGGCACGCGATAGACCGGCGCGACGTTCTTGTAGTTCGGAATGCCATGACAACCGAGGCAGGTGTAGCCGAGGCGGGCGCCACGCTGCGCATCGCCGGTGGCGGGGCCGGTTTCCTGAGCGACTGCGGCTCCATGAGTCAGAGCCAGGGCAACCAGGGCGGTCAATCCTGCCGCCCGCAAACAACGCATCAACACGTGCACGTAACCTCGAATCGGAATGGCGCGGGATTTTACGGGGCCTGACCCCCAAACGCTACAGCGTGCGCGTCGTCAGATAGGCCTCGTCCGAAATCCTCGTCCAGCCTGCGACACTGCGCTCAAAACTGCGGAAAGAGTCGAGCACCTTGCGGAACACGGGGTCGGCGGCGGCTTTCTCATCGACGATCTGATTCGACAGATCGCGCAGCAGTTTCAGCACTTCTGGCGGAAACGCGCGCAACTGCACCTTGTGCACGTCGACGAGCTGCACCAGTGCTTCGCCGCTGCGGGCGGTCATCTCGGCGAGCAGCACGTCATTGAGCGCCTTGCAGCACGTCAGCACGATCTGTTGCAGGTCTTCGGGCAGCGAATCGAAGGCCTGCTGATTGATGATGCATTCGAGCGTCGAGCCCGGCTCCTGCCAACCCGGGTAGTAGTAGTACCTGGCCGCCTTGTAGAGGCCGAAGGCGAGGTCGTTGTAGGGTCCGATCCATTCAGCAGCGTCGATGCCGCCACTCGCGAGCGTCGTGAAGATCTCCGAGCCCGGCAGCGCAACGGGCGTCCCACCGGCGCGCGCCAGCACCTCGCCGCCGAGGCCCGGGATGCGCATTTTGAGGCCACGCAGATCCGCGACCGACTTGATTTCCTTGTTGAACCAGCCGCCTGTCTGCCCGCCCGAGTTGCCGCAGGGCGCGGGCAGGATGCCGAATGGCTTGTAGACCTCGCGCCACAGCTCGAGTCCGCCGCCGAAGTACAGCCAGCCGTTCATCTCGGTGGCGGTGAATCCGAACGGCACCGCCGTGAAGAACGACGCGGCCTCGGCCTTACCCTTCCAGTAGTACGCGGCGCCGTGGCCCATTTCGGCAGTGCCGCGCGACACCGCATCGAACACCTCGAATGCCGGGACCAGCTCGTTGGCGCCATAGACCTTGATCTTGATGCGCCCGGCGCTGCACTTCTCGATGGTCTCGGCAAACAGGCTCGCGCCGGTACCAAGACCCGGGAAGTTCGGTGGCCAGGTGGTCACGAGCTTCCAGCGAAACTCAGTCTGCCGCGCACCCGCGGCGCCCGCAGCCGCGCCCGCACCAGTAGTGGCGCCGTCGCGGCTGGAGCAGGCGGTGGTGGTCGCCGCGGCGGCCACGGCTGCGGTGGTCAGAAATTCGCGTCGCTTCATGTTGTCTCCAGGCTGCGGGTATAAGTATTCCATGATCGCGTTGCTTCAGCGCGTCTCGAGTGCCCGGGTCGACATCGGCGCGCAGACGGTCGGTCAGATCGACCGCGGGCTTCTGGTGCTGATTGGCGTCCATCTCGATGACGATGTCGCGGTGGCGGAGCGCCTGCTGGCCCGCGTGCTCGCCTACCGCGTGTTTCCGGACGCTGCCGGGCGCATGAATCTGTCGCTGACCGATGTAGCAGGCGGCCTGCTGCTGGTGCCCCAGTTCACGCTGGCGGCGGACACGCACAGCGGTCTGCGGCCTGGATTCAGCACTGCCGCACCGCCCGAGGCTGCGAAGGCGCTGTTCCACCATCTGCTCGAGCGCGCGCAAACCGCCCATTCAGCGGTTCAGGCGGGGCAGTTTGGTGCCCACATGCAAGTGTCGCTGACCAATGACGGTCCTGTGACATTTCTGCTGGATGTGCGCCGTAGCGGCTGATCTTTGCGTGCAGTGAGACGCAATTGGCGCTGCGGGTCCAAGTTTTCCGGCCGCGCAGGGGCTTTTGGCCTATGATCTTCAGTCCTATCCGCACTGTTCTTCAGTCGAGGTCGTTATGGGCATCGGAATGCGAGAGCTCATTATCATTCTGCTCGTTGTGCTGCTGGTGTTCGGCGCCAAGAAGCTGCGTACGATCGGCGCTGACCTGGGTGCTGCCGTCAAGGGCTTCAAGAAGTCCATGGACAACGGCGATTCGGACGAGAGCGTCAAGCAGATCCGGCAGGAATCCGCCGATGCGGAGTTCCCCGAAACGGGCACCGCAAAGCAGGGCAGTACCACGCCAAAGTCCGGTGACCGGAGCGCCTGAGCCGCCTCGGGTCGATGACCGCGGGCGCCTGATCCACTTGCTCGCCGTAGACCGCCGTGTTTGAGATCGGCTTCAGCGAACTTCTGCTGATTGCCGTGCTCGGCTTGGTCGTGCTCGGTCCGGAGCGACTGCCCAAGGTCGCGGCGCAGATCGGCCGCTGGATGGGACGCGCGCGCTCGATGGCGCGGCAGTTCCGCGAGCAGCTCGAGGAAGAAGTCTCGGTGGATGTCACCACAACGCGCCGCAAGCCCAGTGTGCCGCCCGCCTCAGCGGCCGCGCGTGCCGCAGCGGGCGCAGCGGCAACGGGTGCGGCTGCGGCAAGCGGTGCGGCTGCGAACACCGAAACAGCCACGGCTGGCGACGCTTCGGCGGCGGGCGCTGTCCCGCCCGACGACGATCTGCGGCACAACGATTACAGCGGCGCCCAGTACGAACCGCCGGACTCGGCGTCGCCCCTGACGCCCGGCGCCAATGCTGAGCTGACAAGCAGCACACCCGCAGCGGCGGGCGACTACGTCAACGATCACCTTGAGACCGCCTCCGCCGATGAGCCGGGGCCGGATGCGCCGAAGGATGAGCAGCGACGCCCCTGAGAAGCTGGCCGAAGGTACGCTGATCTCGCACCTGCTGGAGCTGCGCGACCGGCTGATCCGCGCCGTCATTGTGGTGGCGATCGCATTCGTTCCGTGCGCGATGTTCGCGAACGAACTGTTCACGTTCGTCGCGCATCCGCTGATTGAAAAGCTGCCGAAAGGCGCAACACTGATCGCCACCAGCGTGATCTCGCCGTTCATGACGCCGTTCAAGCTGGCGCTATGGGCCGGCGTGTTCATCGCGATGCCCTACATCCTCTACCAGCTGTGGGCGTTCGTGGCGCCCGGCCTGTACCGGCACGAGAAGCGCTTCGCGATACCGCTGCTGCTGTCGTCGATCGTGCTGTTCTACGTCGGCGTCGCCTTCGCTTACTTCGCCGTGTTTCCGGTCATGTTCGAGTTCTTCGCGCAGACGACGCCCGATGGCGTCACGATGATGACTGACATCGCGAGCTACATGGATTTCGTCACGACGATCTTCTTCTGCTTCGGGCTCGCCTTCGAAGTGCCCGTGATCGTGATCCTGCTGGTGCTGACTGGCATGGTGACTATCGAAAAACTGGTCGCGGCGCGCGGTTTCGTGCTGATCGGCATTTTTCTGGTCGCGGCAATCCTGACGCCTCCCGATCCGATCTCGCAGACGATCATGGCCGTGCCGATGTACCTTCTGTATGAGGGAGGCCTGCTGATGGCGCGCCTCATGATGAAGATGCGGCGCTCGCCAGAAACTGAAAAAGACGAAGAAGCCGAAGCCTGAGCGACGCGCTTCGCGCCGCCGCCTCAGCGCGAGGAGAGCACCTGATGACCACCCCCGCAGGCGAAGGCGGCTTTTTCGGCCAACCGCGTGGACTTGCGACGCTGTTCTTTACCGAGATGTGGGAGCGGTTCAACTACTACGGTATGCGCGCACTGTTCGTGCTGTTCCTGGTCGCCGCGGTCAGTGAAGGCGGCTTCGGCATCGACGACCGCACGGCAGCGGCCATCTACGGCCTGTATACCTCCGCGGTCTATCTGGTCGCCTGGCCGGGCGGCTGGATCGCCGATCGACTGATCGGCAGCCAGCGTGCCGTGATCTGGGGCGGCGTGTTGATGACCATTGGCACGCTGATGCTGACCGTGCCAGCGACGCCCGCGTTCTTCTATACCGGCCTGATCGTGATCATTCTCGGCGTCGGCCTGCTGAAGCCCAACATCAGCACCATCGTCGGCGCGCTGTATCCGGAGGGCGGTGCGCGCCGCGACGCCGGCTTCAGCATCTTCTACATGGGCATCAACATCGGTGCGTTCATCGGCCCATTGGTGACCGGCTGGCTCGCCGTCGAGTACGGCTGGCGCTGGGGCTTCGGGTCGGCAGCGGTCGGCATGGCGCTCGGCGTACTGCAGTTCATGCTCACCCGCCGGCATCTGGGTACCGCCGGCCTGCACCCCCATGCATACTCCGGCGCGACCCGCGAGGTCAGTCTGCGCGCCTGGCTGCCCGTAATCGCAGGGGTCGCGGGACTCGTCGTCGCGATTGCACTCGCCTGGAGTGGCACGGTGCAGGTTGATCCGATCGCGCTGTCCTCATGGGGAACGGTGCTGATCCTGACGATGGCGGCAGCGTTCTTCTCCTACATGCTGTTCTTCGCCGGGCTCGACGCGGCGGAACGCAAGCGGATACTCGCGTTCATCGTGCTGTTCTTCGCCTCTGCACTGTTCTGGTCCGGTTTCGAGCAGGCCGGCTCTTCGTTCAACCTGTTCGCGGAGCGCTATACCAACCGTATGATCGGCAGCTGGGAAATGCCGGCCGCATTCCTGCAGTCGGTGAATCCGATTTTCATCATCATCTTCGCGCCGCTGTTCTCATGGTTGTGGGTGGCGCTGGCGCGACGCAATCTCGATCCCTCGTCACCGGTCAAGTTCGCCTTCGGGCTGATCCTGATGGGGGTGGGCTTTCTGGTCATGGTCGGCGCAGCCGAAGTCGTCGTCGCCGGCGATCAGCCGCTGCCGTACTGGCTGATCCTGACCTACCTGCTGCACACCTTCGGTGAACTGGCGCTGTCGCCGGTCGGACTCTCGACGGTCACCAAGCTCGCGCCGGAACGCTTCGTCGGCCAGATGATGGGCGTCTGGTTTCTGGCGATCTCGCTCGGCAACCTGATCGCAGGCCAACTGGCCGGTGAGTTTGACAGCAACAACGTCGCGGCGTTTCCAGGACAGTTCATGAACATCTTCTGGTTCGGGGCGCTGGTCGGCGTCGCGCTGCTGCTGATCAGCCCGCTGCTGCGGCGCTGGATGGGGGGCGTCAAATGACGCCGCAACTGACGTTCCGCGCAGTCGTCCTCGCGATCATCCTTGCGGTGATCCTCGCGGCCGCCAACACCTATCTCGGTCTTTTTGCCGGCATGACAATCGCCTCGGCGATTCCGGCAGCCGTCGTCTCGATGGCCATCCTCCGGCTGCTCGATGGCGGCACGGGCAAGGGGTCTATCCTCGAAAACAACATCGTCGCCACCGGCGCATCGGCCGGTTCATCGATTGCCGCGGGGGTCGTGTTCACGATCCCGGCGCTGGTGATCCTCGGCTACTGGACCGAGTTTCGCTACACCTGGGTGCTCGCGATCGCCGGCCTCGGTGGCATTCTCGGCGTGCTGTTCTCGGTGCCACTGCGCCGCTCGCTGATCGTCGAACAGAAGCTGACTTTTCCGGAAGGACAGGCAGCCGCCGAAGTGCTCAAGACCGGTGAGAACCCGGAGGCGGGATTGCGCACGCTCGGTTGGTCAGCGCTCGGCGGGGGTGTCGCAAAACTTTCGGCCGCGAGCGGTCTGCGGCTGTTCCCGGATACCGCCGCAGCGGCGGGCTACGCCGGCGGTTCGATTGCCTACTTCGGGACCAATCTGTCGCCGGCGCTGCTCGGCGTCGGCTATATCGTCGGGCTCAACATCGGCATCCTCGTGCTGGTCGGCGGCATGATCTCGTGGAACATCGCCATTCCGATCTACGGCGCCTGGCTGCTTGGCAACGATCCGGTACAGGCGGCACAGCTGGCCGACATGGGCGCCGAAGATGCCGCCTGGACGATCTGGTCGGAGCAGATCCGCTACCTCGGCGTCGGCGCGATGCTGGTCGGCGGCATCTGGGCGCTGGTCAGCCTGCGCAGCTCGCTGTTCTCCGGCGTGCGCAGCGGACTCGCCGCTGCACGCAGCGGCGCGGCACGCCGTCAACTGCCGCACACCGAGCAGGACCTGCCGATGCGCGGCGTGCTGATCGGTATCCTGCTGTTCACGCTGCCGCTGTGGGCGCTCTACCAGACAATCGTCGGCACTCTGGCAGTCAGCATACCGATGACCATCATCATGATCGTGACCGGCTTTCTGTTCTGCTCCGTCTCGGCCTATATGGCGGGTCTCGTCGGTTCATCGAACAATCCCGTCTCGGGCATCACGATCGCGACGATCCTGTTCGCCGCCGTCGTGCTGCTCGGCCTGATGGGTCGCGATGCCGCGCTCGGACCGGTCGCTGCGATCATGATCGGCGCAGTGGTCTGCTGTGCCGCCTGCATCAGTGGCGACAATCTCCAGGATCTCAAATGCGGCTACATCGTCGGCGCAACACCCTGGCGACAGCAGCTAATGCTCGCGATCGGCGCGGCCACCAGTGCAATGGTGATGGCGCCGGTGCTGAACCTGCTGGCCAGCGCCTACGGAATCGGCGTGCCGACGCCTGAACACCCGTCGCCGCTGCTGGCACCGCAGGCGACCCTGATGGCATCCGTCGCGAAAGGCCTGTTCGGCGGCTCGCTGCCGTGGGGCATGATCTCGATCGGCGCCGCCATCGGGGTTGCGATCATCATCGTCGATGAAATCCTCAAGGCACGCGGCGCGAACTTCCGCGCACCCGTGCTCGCGGTCGCCGTCGGCATCTATCTGCCGCTCGAGTTGTCTGTACCAATCTTCGCCGGCGGCCTGCTGTCGCATCTGGCCTCGCGTACGTTTCGCGGCCGCGGCAACGCGGCCGATGCCGAACGCCTCGGGCGCACCGGCATGCTGTTCGCCGCTGGCATGATCACCGGGGAGGCACTGATGGGGATCCTGATCGCCGTGCCCATTGTCGTGGCTGGTCGCGCCGACGTGCTGGCGTTGCCCGGCGGACTGCAGTTCGGCGGCTGGCTCGGTCTCGTCGTGCTGGCCTCGCTCGGCGCAGGGATGTACCGGACGGCATCGCAGCGGCGATCGGGCTAAGCCTTCCGTTCAACGCACTCATGGCCAACAACCGCCGCGCAGTCCTGCTGCTGTGCTTCGCGATCGTCTATCTCGTCTGGGGATCGAGCTACCTGGTCACGCGGATCGGCGTGCAGGAATTGCCGCCGTTCCTGTTCGGCGGCGTGCGCTTCGTGATCGGCGGGCTGCTGCTGTTCGGCATTGCCAGACTGCTGCCACAGCGGGGAGCGAGGCTGAGCCGCGTCGAGTGGCGGCACATCTTCGTCGTGGGTTTCTTTACGGTGCTGATCTCGCACGGGTTCAACGCCTGGGCGCTGCAATGGGTGCCCTCGAACCAGGCTGCACTGCTGAACGTCTCGGCTGCATTCTGGATCGCGCTGCTGGGTGCGTCGGGCAAACGCGCGCATCCGGTGACAGGCCTGGTGGCTATCGGCCTGCTGATCGGTTTCGTCGGCGTTCTGCTGGTCATGTGGCCAGATCGCAGCGCCGCGAGCAGCACGATGATCGTCTCCCCCTACGGTTCGCTGGTACCGCAACTCGGCATCCTGCTCGGCTGCTTCGGCTGGGCGGTCGGCACGATCTACATGCGCAAGGCGGAACCGCAGCTCGACCTGCTGACCTTCACCGGCCTGCAGATGTTTGCCGGCGGCATCATGATGCTCGGTCTCGCCTACGCGACCGGCCAGCTCGGCGGTTGGCGCTGGTCGACACCGGGGCTGCTCGCTCTCGGCTACATGACGCTGTTCAGCTCCTGCCTGGCGTACACGGCCTATGCCTGGCTGTCACAGAATGCCTCGCCGGTCCAGGTCGGCACCTACAGCTTTGTGAACCCGGCCATCGCAACGCTGCTCGGTTGGCTGTTCCTGTCCGAACGGCTCAATGCCGCGCAGATCATCGGCATGGTGGTGCTGCTGGCAGGCGTGCTGCTGGTCAGTTGGCCGCAGCGCCCGACGGCTGCCGCCGCCGACGGCAGCGCATGAGATTCAGCGCAGCGCCGCGAGCACGGCACCAATCAACGAACCGACCATCAGAATCATCAGTGGCAGGCCGGCAATGGCGAAACCCAGCGAGCGCTTCCTGGCTGCCTTCGCATAGCCGATCGCATACAGCGCGCGCCCGATTACGAACACAAGGCCGAGGCCCGCGGCCCAGACCGGGCTGACGAAGCTGCCAAAAATCCAGATGCTCGGAATGAAGATGATCAACTGCTCGAGCGTGTTCATCTGAACGCGATAAACGCGCTCGAAGTCCGGGTTGCCACTGGTGGCGGGCGCTGCGACTCCGAAACGACCGCGGGCGCGCCCTACGGCCATCACGAATACGAAGTACTCGATCAGCGACAACGCAATGACGACATAGACCCAGGCCATGCAGCGATCCCCTGTTAATCCGGTGCGCGAGCATACCTTGGTGGCAGAATAGGCACATGGCAGACGGCCCCCGCGGATACGCAGTCCGCATCGACATCCAGGCTGACGGCAGGCGTGTCTGGCGCGGCTTCAACGAGAGCCCGCACCTGGCGCGCTGGTGTTCCGATGGCGCGGCGACCAGCGCCCGCGCGGGAGGCAGCTTCCGCGCCGCCCTCGATCGCCATAGCGAAATGCTCGCCCATATCGATATTTTCGAACCGCCGCGCCGGATCCGGTTGATCCATCTGCCCGCCGCGGGCGCCGAATCGTCCGACAGCGCCCGCGTGGACGACATATTGTTCGAAGCACGCACCACTGAGACGATCGTGCGCGTGCTCGGCTCGGGATTCCTGGCCAACCCGCATGACGACGCGCTGCTGCGCCAGTACCGGGCAGGCTGGCGGCTGGCACTGGCCAGAATGAAGGTCTATCTGGAAAAGCATCTCGACGAGGTCAAGACCCCATGATCGGATTCGTTCTTCGAGCCGTGATCGCCGCCTTCGGCTTATGGCTGGCCTCACGCTGGATCGGTGGTTTGCAGATTGACTCAGCAACAACCCTGCTGCTCGCCGGCTTGCTGCTTGGCATTGTCAATGCCGTGATTCGTCCGATTGCGATCGTGCTGACGTTCCCGATCACGCTCGTCACGCTCGGCATATTCCTGCTGATCGTCAATGCCGGAATGCTCGCGCTAGTCGCGGCCATCCTGCCCGGCTTCACGATCGGCAGCTTCGGCGCCGCCTTTCTCGGTGCGCTGCTGGTCAGCGTTGTCAGCTGGGTCGGCTCCTCGTTCATCGGCTCGAGCGGCATCGAGCGCCTGCAGCGCCGTCGCGACTGAGCATGACGAGACGTCTTCGCACTACCGCACGATGTGCCGCGGCGGCCGCTCTTGCGCTGCTGCTGGTGGCAGCTGCCAGCGCTGAAGACCGGGTCTTCACCGGGTATGCGCGGGACATCAAGTCTGGCGCCCTGCTGTACGTGGAATCGCACTTCATCAGCGCGGCGGGCACGGCGGCGGAGCGGCGTGTCGTATTGTACCGCTGTGCGAACGGGTCCGACGCCTTCGCGCGCAAGGAACTGCAATACGGCACCGTTCGCGAGGAGCCAACCTTCACATTCGTGGACGCTCGCAGCGGCTATACCGAGGGCTTGCGCCGCGGCACGGGCGGCTTCGAGGTGTTCCAGCAAGCCAGCTCGAGCGCCGCACTGCGCACGGCTTCGGTGCCGGACGATGTCGCGATTGTCTCGGATGCCGGCTTCGATGAGTTCGTGCGCCGGCACTGGGACGAACTGCAGTCAGGCAAGACCGTGCGATTCCCGTTCCTGGTGCCGAGCCTGCTCGATTTCCTGACCTTCAAGGTCAAGAAGCAGGGAGAAACGAACATCGAAGATTCGGCGAGCTCGGTGATCCGCTTGAACCTGTCCGGCGTGCTCGGTTGGTTTCTGCCATATATCGAAGTCAGCTACCGCCAGAGCGATCGCGTGCTGATGCGTTACACGGGCCTGACCAACATCCGCGATCTGGAAGGCGAGAACCTTGTCGCCCTGATCAGCTTTCCGGCGCGCGAGCGACGCCGCGTCGAACGCGTCGATCTCGAAGTGCAGCGTGCCGTTCGCCTCGTGTCGCGCTGCCCCTGAATCAGTTGCGCGCGACCCGCGTGCTCTGCAGCAGCTTCAAGGCCGCGCGAACATCTCCGTCCCGGCTCAGCAGCAGATTCGGGCTCAGCTCGAAATCAGCCGGCAGCTCTTGTCCGCCGGGGGTACTGACATCCGGATCCAGCCCGCGGTGATCAATGCGGGTGCCGGACGGCGTCATATAGACGGATGTCGTCAACTTCAGTGCGCGCCCGTCGCGCAGCGGCATGATCGTCTGCACGGATCCCTTGCCGAAAGTGCGGCGGCCAATCAGCGTCGCCCGTTGATGGTCGCGCAGCGCACCGGCGACGATCTCCGCCGCCGACGCTGAATTGCCGTTGACCAGGATCAGGAGCCTTGCGCCATCGAGGATATCGCCAGGGGTTGCCTGCATCTGAAACTGCGCTTCGGGGGTGCGGCCCGAGGCGCTGACGATGACGCCGCGCTCGAGAAAAAGATCAGCGGTATCGACGGCAGCTTCGAGTACCCCACCCGGATTGTCTCGCAGGTCCAGGATCATCGCCTGCAGTCCATCGACCGACGCGGCGCGCAACGACTCAACAGACGTGGCAACGTCGTCACCAGTCGTATCGTCGAAAGCCGTGATCCGTACATAGCCGACGCGATCCGACAGCAACGCGCTGCGGACACTCTGCAGCTCGACGCGCGACCGCTCCAGCGCGAGTTCCACCGGTGCCGGCGCGCCGCGCCGCCGCAGCGTCAGCTGGATCTGCGTCCCCGACGCGCCGCGCATCTGCTCGATTGCAGCTTCCACATCGCCGGCAACCGGCTGTCCGTCGATGCGGACGATCAGGTCGCCCTGCTGCACACCCGCCCGAGCCGCCGGCGAGTCCGCGAGCGGTCGCAAAATCCGGATGCCGTCGCGCTCGGCCGCAACTTCGATTCCGACCCCTGGATAGCTGCCACTGGAATTCTCGAGGATGTCGTCATAGGCGGGCGTGTCGAGGTACATCGAATAGTCATCGAGTCCTGCGAGCATGCCGCGCAACGCGGAGTCGACCAGATCAGCGTTGTCGACCGTCTCAACATACTCCGCCTGCACGCGCGCGAGCACCTCGGCGATCCGGCGCTGGTCCTCGGGCGACCAGACTGCGGTTGACGCGGGTTTCGAGGAGTCCGCCTCGCGGCCTGCCGCCAAGGCACCGAGCCGTGTCAGGGACAGCGCAATACCGAGCCCAAGCCCGGCGGCCAGCGAAACGAGTGCAACAATTTGGGTACGCGACAGACTCATGCGCGGCAGCAAAACGGGCCCTTAAGGCCCCCCGGCGGAGGAGTCTATCCCAACGCGAGGCGCCGAACCGTCTGCGTCGTATCGAGTACTGGCGGCGGCGGAGCCTGGCCGACGCTCAAGTAGAGCGGGAGCTCGTCCAGCAGCGTCTGGAAGGGCAGCGGCTTGCCGATCGCGAAGCCCTGGGCGTAATCCACGCCAAGGAAATGAAGGCGTTGATGGATCTCATCGGTTTCGACGTACTCGGCCACAGTGGCGATCCCCATCGTATGGGCGAGTTGGGCAATCGCCTGCACCATCGACTCGGCGCGCGGATCCTTGAGAATGTCGCGGACGAAGCTGCCATCGATCTTGAGCAGCGTGACCGGCAGCGAACGCAGGTACGACAGTGACGACAGACCTGTACCGAAGTCATCCAAGGCAACGCCGCAGCCGAGCCTGCGCAGCTTGCGCATCAGCACCTCGGCCTTGGCGATGTTCTGAACGGCATCGCTCTCGGTCAGCTCGAAGCAGAACACGCCCGGATCAATACCGGAGTTCTCGAGAGCCTCGATCAGGAACTCGCAGAAGCCGTGATCGTTGAGCGACTGACCCGAGAAGTTCAGGTTGAAGACGACCGCTCGATTGGCGAGCAGTTCGGCAAAGGGCTTCAGTTGCGACAGGGCCTGTTCGACGACCCAGCGGTCGATGACCGGCATCATCTGGTAGCGCTGTGCTGCCGACAGGAACCGGTCGGGTCCCATGATCTCGCCGCGCAGACCCAGCATCCGGATCAAAAGCTCGAAGTGCACCGGCCGGACGCCGTCGTCGCCCGGGTCTGAGCTCGCCATCGGTTGCACGATCTGCGCATCGAGGCGCAGGCGGTTGTTGGCGATGGCATCGCGCAGATCGCCGGCAACCGTGATGTCGGTGTAGCGACGAATGATGCTGACATCAGCCTCCTGGTAGAGCTCGACGCGATTGCGGCCGCGATCCTTGCCGGCCTTGCACGCTGACTCCGCTGCGGCGAGTGAATGAGGCAACGCGTCACCCTTGAGTTCCAGTGGCGCGACGCCGATCGTGACGGACATTTGCAGCCGCGCGGTCGCGTGCACCGTGCCGAGCTGCTCGGCTGCAACGCGCAGGGATTCGGCGAATTCCTCGGCGACATCTTCCTCCGCCGGCAGCAGTACGGCGAAGCGGTCGCCGGAGATACGGGCCGCCAGGGCTCCGGGTGGCAGTCGGCGCCGGATCAGCTCCCCGAGCTGGCCGAGCACGCCGTCACCGATATGCATGCCGAAGGACTCGTTGATCGCGTGCAGCTGGTCGCAGTCGATATACAGCGCACTCCAGTGCGGCGCGCGGCTGTTCTCGCCCATGGCCACGCGAGCGCGCTGCTCCAGCGCGGGCCGCGTCAACAGGCCCGTCAGCGCGTCGTAGCTGGCCTCGATATGCGCCGAGGCCTTGCGGGCGATCAGCTCGACCAGGCGCGCATCGCGCGCCTCGAACTCTGGCGCGCTGAGGTCGCGAAACAAAGCGAGTGCGCCGGTCACGCGCCCGCTTCCCTGGCGGACGGGGCCGGCAAGAATCCGGTACGGAACCGCGTGCTCGCTGTTGGCTCCGCTCGTGACCCGATTGATGATCAAGGGCTCGCGCCGGTTGTGCGTCAGCTGCAGCAGCTGACGATGCGTACGCGCCACGATCGAGGCATCGGCACTGGAGCCGGTGCCGACGCGGACCAGCGCGATGCTTTTCTCGGGCACGATCAGCGCCACCAGGGCGCAGCGCAGATGATCAGCAGAGCTCTGCAGCAGTTCCTTCAGCTGATCGACCTGGTTCCCACCATTCTCAGGATGGCCATCCGCGACCGAGAGCAGCAACTCGACGTCCTTGTCGCGAACACTGAGGGTGCGGTTCAGCGCCAGGATGCTGCTCTGCGCGGCGAGTTCACGCCGCAGGCACTCCATGGCAGGGCGTACCACGGCATTGGCAAAACTGAAGCTCTGCTGTTCGCCGCCGACATCACGCCGCGTAGAGACGGCCACCGTCGCAATGAACTCACCGCTTTCATTGCGCAACCACCACAGGTACACCGGGCAGCCTTCGCCTTCGAGGTAGATCACATCCCCGAGCGCTTCGCGATCGTCAAGGGCATTGCGGTTCGCAAGTGACACGAGATGCGGCAGATCGGGTCCGGTCGTCGATTCGCTGGACCAGCGCAGCTGCGCCTCGGCATCGAACACGCGCACCGCACTCGCGCGCGGCATCAGCGACTTGACGAGCTGCGCATAGGGTTCGAGCGAAGCCCAGGCGTTCGTGTCGGATTTCACTTCTATGGCACCCATTGGCTCGACCGGCATTTCATCGGTCCCACTGTCCGGCAACCACCGCCGGGCGGCCTTGACGCAGTTGGCGTTTTGACAATGCTCGCCGCGCGAAGCTTGAACGGAAGGTGCAGGTTGGCGCGCTGTAGCGCCAGCGTCGACACGAGAATTCACATTTCTGCGGACTATTTGTGAAGCCCGTCACGACTCGCGGGCGTCGCGGGCGTCGCGGGCTAGCGCGCCGGACTCGCGTTGCGGAACCAGGGCCGCGGGTCAACGGGCTTGCCGCCGCGACGGATCTCGAAGTACAGCTGCGGTTGCGGACGTCCGCCGCTGTCACCGGCAGCCGCGATCGTATCGCCGGCCGTGACACGTTCGCCCACCGCCTTGAAGAGCGAATCGTTGTGGCCGTACAGGCTCAGGTAGCCGCCGCCATGATCGACGATCACCAGCAGGCCGAGCCCCGCCAGCCAGTCGGCGTAAGCGACACGGCCGTGGTAGATCGAACGCACCGGCGCGCCGCGCTCCGTTGCAACCAGCACGCCATCCCATTTCAGGCCGCCGGCGCGCGTCTGGCCGAAGCTCGCAAGCGTGCGTCCCGCGACCGGCCAGCCGAGTTGGCCGCGCAGCTTTGCAAATTCGGACTTGCTGTCGACCGGAAAGCGTTCGGCTGCGCGCCGCAGTTCCCTGACCAGCTTTTCCAGCACGCGCTGCTGCTGCTGCAGTCGTGACAGACTCGCGGTACGCGAACGCGATTGTGCGGCGAGCCGCTCGAGTACCTTGCTGCGCTCGGCTCGGCCTGCTTCGAGCGTTGCCAGTTCCGCCGTCTGCGCCCGCTCGAGCGCCAGCAGTTCCTCTTCTTCGGCGGCAAGCTCCGCGGACAGCTGCTCGATGCGCACGACATGCTCTTCGATGCGGGTGATCTGCAGCGCCCTTGCGCGACCGAAGTAGCCGTAGTAGGCGAACATCCGCCCGGCTCGCGCAGGGTCGCGCTGATTCAGCAGTAATCGCAGTGGTTCTTCGCGGCCGATCAGGTAAGCCGCCCGGAGTTGTCCGGCCAGGGCGCTGCGTTCGCGTTCGAGGGCCCGCTGTTGTGCCAGTCGCTCGGCCGCGAGTTGCTGTCGGCGTGCACTGCGTTCGGCCCGTTTGACCTTCAGGCGTTCGAGCTCGCGACGGGTCTCGGCAACCTGGGTTTCGGAACGTCGCAGCTGCCGCGCTAGATCATCGCGCTCCGCCGCATCCCGACTGATCTGCGCGCGCACCCGCTCGATCTCCTTGCGGATTCCAGCCAGGTCTTTCTCGGTGCGGGCCGCGTCCCGTCCGGAACCGGCCGATTGCGCCAGCGCGAGGCCGGCAACGCCCGGCGCGCCTGCGGCAAGCATTCCCAGTACCAGTGCGCAGGCCCGCACTGTGGGGTTCGGACCGGCGCGGAAACCAGCAAGGGGCGGGCAATTGCGGGACGGGCGTCGCACGGACGCATTATAATCGCGACCCTTTGGGTTCTCCGACCTTCGGCATGAGCAGATTGATCGAATTCGCTGGCAATCATCCGTGGCTGGTCTCGGCGGCAGTGCTGTCTCTGCTGCTCGTGATTGCCTTCGAACTGCGGCTCCGGCAAACGAATTTTGCCGCCGTGGCACCGCAGGACGCGATCCGCCTCAGCAACTCCGGCGCGCTGCTGCTCGATCTGCGCAAGAACGACGAGTTTGCCGCCGGACACATCTCCGGTGCACGACGCATGGATTCCAACGAGATCCTCAAGGCGGGCGAAACGCTGAAGAAGTACAAGGAGAAACCGGTCGTCGTCTACTGTGAGAGCGGCTCGCTCGGTGCCTCGGCAGCACGCATCCTTGCGTCGCAAGGTTTCACGAAAGCCGTGAACCTGCGCGGCGGCCTGGCCGGGTGGCGCGCCGAGAACCTGCCTTTGTCACGCTCATCGAAATCATGACTGCCGGTACCGAGACGCGGATTCTGATGTACTCCACCGGCTGGTGCCCGTACTGCGCGCGTGCCCGCTCGCTGCTGCAATCCAAGCAGGTCTCGTTCGAAGAAATCGACATTGACAGTACGCCCGAGCGGCGCACCGAGATGATCAGCCGCAGCGGCCGACGTACGGTCCCGCAAATTTTCATCGGCGCCACGCATGTCGGTGGCAGCGATGACCTGCACGAACTCGATGCGCGCGGTGGGCTCGACCCACTGCTCGCCCCCATCCAGAAGGTGACGCATGGCGGATGAACAATCAGGCAATGGCGCAGCCGCGCCAACCCCGTCAGCTGAACCGGAGTTCTCGTTGCAGTCGGTGTATCTCAAGGACAGCTCTTTCGAGGCGCCCAGCGGTCCGCGTTTCGAAGGACAATGGAATCCGCAGATTTCGCTGGATCTGAACACCCAGGCCGAAACCGTCAGCGACGAGACCCGCGAGATTGTGCTGACCGTCAGCGTCACCGCGAAGGCCGGCGAGCGCACGCTGTTCATCGTCGAGGTCAAGCAAGGTGGTCTGTTCGGCGTGCGCAATCTCGGCGCAGAAGATTATCGACGCGCGGTCGCCAGCGTCGCGCCGAGTGTGCTGTTCCCGTATGCGCGCGCGGTCGTGACTCAGCTCGTATCCCTCGGCGGATTTCCGCAGTTGCTGCTGCCGCCGGTGAACTTCGACGCGCTGTTCGCTCGCTCGCTGGCGGAATCGCAGGCGGCCAGCACGGCACGCAACTGAGCGCAGTGCCGACCGCGGCGCCCGTGAAGCTCGCGCAACCGGTCGCCGTCATCGGTGCCGGCTCCTGGGGCACCGCACTGGCGATCCAGTTCGCGCGCAGCGGCCGCGCGACCCGGCTCTGGGGGCGTAATGCCAAGCGCATCGCCGAGATGCAGCAGGCGCGGCGCAATGTCCAGTATCTGCAAGGCGCTGCATTTCCGGAAACGCTGGTCGCGATAACCAGCCTCGGGGACGCTCTGAGCGGCGCCTCTGATGTCGTGATCTCGGTGCCGAGCCATGCGTTTCGCGCGACACTGCTGCAGGTCAAACCGCTGCTTTCATCCGCTGCACGGCTTGCCTGGGCCACCAAGGGCTTCGAGCTCGACACTGGCCTGCTGCCCCACCAGGTTGCGGCCCAGGTCTTTGGTGTCGAGCAACCGACCGCCGTGCTATCGGGACCCACCTTCGCCAGCGAGGTCGGCGCGGGGCTGCCGACCGCGTTGACCATCGCATCGACTGACGTCGTCTTCGCCACCGAGCTGGCCGAATCCCTGTCGACGCCGAACTTCCGCGCCTACACCTCGGCCGATGTCATCGGCGTCGAGGTGGGTGGCGCAGTCAAGAACGTGCTGGCGGTCGGCGCCGGGCTGTCGGACGGGCTCGGCTTCGGTGCCAACACCCGCATTGCGCTGATCACCCGCGGCCTGGCCGAGTTGACGCGGCTGGGGATCGCCCTCGGCGCGCAGCGCGAAACCTTCATGGGCCTTGCCGCACTCGGCGATGTCGTGCTGACCTGCACCGACAATCAGTCGCGCAACCGTCGTTTCGGCTTGCTGCTCGCGGAAGGACAAAATGCCGAGATGGCCATGCGGCAGATTGGACAGGTGGTCGAAGGCTATCTCGCCGCCCGCGCGGTGCGCACGGTCGCCCAGCGGCTCGAAGTTCCGATGCCGATCTGCGAAGGCATCTACCAGACGCTCTACGAGGGCGTGGCCGCGCGCGAAGTCGTGCGCGGCCTGATGCAGCGGCCGATCAAGGCGGAAACCGACTAGGGGTTGGTAACCACCTCGGCAAAACCGTTCTGCCGCCAGGCTTCATAAACCACGACGGCAACAGAATTGGACAGGTTCAGGCTGCGGTTGCCCGCCCGCATCGGCACCGTTGCAATCCGCTCGCGACCCACCGCGTCGAGAATGTCATCCGACAGCCCCCGCCGCTCCGGCCCGAACAGCAGGCAATCCCCGGGGACATAGCGCAGCTGATCATAGCGGCGTGCGCCGCCCGTCTCGATCGCGAACCAGCGCGCGCCTGCGAGCACGGCGCGACAGGCCGCGAGATCTCTGTGGATATGAACGTTCGCCATCCAGGCGTAGTCGAGCCCGGCACGGCGCAGCGAGCGGCGCTCGAGATCAAAACCGAGCGGCTGGACCAGATGCAGTTCAGCGCCGGTGTTGGCGCACAACCGGATGATGTTGCCGGTGTTGGGCGGAATCTCGGGCTCGAACAGGACGATCCGGAACATGGCGCCGGATGTTAGCGCGTCGCGGCAGGCGGGCGCTTCGGCGATAATATCTGCATGGCTGCCGTACGCGAGACCTCCGACAACCCTCTGGCCCTACGCTTCTGCGGGCTCGAGTTCGCCTCGCCAATCGTGCTGCTGTCAGGCTGCGTCGGCTTCGGCGAGGAATACACCAGGGTCGAAGGCTTCTCGAACACCGACGTAGGCGGCATCGTACTGAAGGGCACGACCGGCCAGGCGCGCCTCGGCAATCCCGCCCATCGCGTCTATGAGACGCCGATGGGCATGCTGAACGCGATCGGGCTGCAGAATCCTGGCGCCGAGCACGTGGTGCGCAAGATCCTGCCCACGCTCGATTTCGCCGAAACCCGATTCATTGCCAATGTTTCCGGTTCGACGATCGAAGAGTACGTCGAGGTCACGCGCCGCTTCGATGACTCACCGATCGACGCGATCGAGATCAATATTTCCTGCCCCAACGTCAAGGAAGGCGGTGTGCAGTTCGGCAACTATCCGGACATGTCGGCGCGGGTCGTCGCGGCCTGCCGCGCGGTCACGAACAAGCCGATCATCACCAAACTGTCGCCGAACCAGACCGATATCCGCGAGAACGCGCGGCTGTGCATCGAAGCGGGCAGCGATGCGCTGGCGGTGATCAATACGATCATGGGCATGGCGATCGATGTGAAGTCACGTCGCCCCCTGATCGGCAATGTGCAGGGCGGCCTGTCAGGGCCTGCCATCAAGCCGATCGCATTGCTGAAGGTGCATCAGGTTTTTGAAGTCGCCAAAGTGCACCGCGTGCCGATCATCGGCCAGGGCGGAATCCTGACTGCAACGGACGCGCTGGAGTTTCTCATTGCCGGCGCGACC